>NZ_JAFREH010000001.1:0-683583 GCF_017377625.1 Faecalibacterium sp. Marseille-Q3530
GATCAAAGGAGCGTGCGTTTGAACAAAAAGAAAAAGTCCACAAACATTTCCCCTTACCCCGATGATGTCATCGACCGTCTGGCACGGGCGTTCTACCCGGCCATCCTTGCCTGCTGGAACAGCGAGGTAGGACAGCGGGAGTTTGCTGCATGGCAGGCGGAGCAGGCTCATCATGCCCCCAGCAAAGAAAAGCAGAGCGTTCCCGACGGGGAACGCCCTGTTGTACATATCGCTGTTATCTGTGGCTTTAATCGCAAGTTTTACAAGCAGAGCAATTCTCAACGACCTGTTTGCGATATGCAATTCACGGTTGTTGCCAACGAATCAAATCGTGAATTACGCTGGCAGGGTGCGTCCTATTCAGGGACGCACCCTGTTTTTGTTTTGTATTTGATCTTCTAATCCATGGTTCAGACTGTATTCGCTCAAACACCCTCTAGAATGGTATGCCGGAAGCAGATGCCTCAAAGCTGCCGACATCTCCGATTTTTCAAAAAGACTTGACATTCCCGGGTAGTTCTATATAATTATCAATGTTAATTACCTTCGATAATCGTTTGGAGAGGAATTTCATTATGACCATCGAACTGATCAAGCAGCTGCTGGATGCCTGCTATCTGGCAAAGCGGGCACGGGAGATGCTGCCTGCCCTGCCGGAGGGTGTGACATCCTCCTATATCCAGTGTCTGGATGTTATTCAGAAATTGCAGACCCGTGGCATCTGGCCGAAGATCTCTGATCTCAGCGATACACTGAACCTGCCCCGCCCCGGTGTGACCCGTACCGTAAAAGAGATGGAGCACAAAGGGTATCTGAGAAAACAGGTATCCGCTGAAGATGGCCGCGTGACCTATCTGTTTCTCACCGAGAGCGGGCAAGCGCTTTCCCAGAAGTACAATACGGACTACTTCTCGCAACTGCTCCCGTATCTGGACAGCATTTCCGAGGAGGATGCAGCGTGCACCATCCAAACGCTGGAAAAATTCTATGCTATTATGCGCGAAAGGAAAGATTCTCTTGAAAAACGATAAGACCGATTTTACCCAAGGCCGCATTTTGCCAAAGCTCGCTTTTTTCATGCTGCCCATTCTGGGTGCGCTGGTGCTGCAGGCCGCTTACGGCGCAGTAGACCTTCTGGTAGTGGGGCGCTTTGGCTCCACTTCAGGCTTGTCTGCGGTTTCTACTGGTAGCCAGGTACTCAATCTCGTCACCTTTGTTGTCACCCAGCTTGCCATGGGCGTCACAGTGCTCATTGCCCGCTATCTGGGCGAAAAACGACCGCAGTACATCGGGCAAGTCATTGGCGGGGCAGCTATTGTGTTCACCCTTCTGGCAGCTGCACTGTTCGTGGTGCTGGTGTTTTTTGCACGGTTTATTGCCAGTCTGATGCAGGCTCCTGCCGAAGCCCTAGACCTGACCGCCAGCTATGTGCGCATTTGCGGCAGCGGCATCTTCTTTATTGTAGCCTATAATATGCTCTCGGCTCTTTTCCGCGGTCTGGGCGACAGCCGCTCTCCGCTGATCTTTGTGCTGGTGGCGTGCATTGTGAATATTATTGGCGATCTGGTGCTGGTGGCTGGTTTTCATCTGGATGCTGCCGGTGCCGCCATTGCTACGGTAGCAGCACAAGCTGTCAGCGTAATCTGTGCAATCGCAATGCTGCTGAAGAAGGAGCTGCCCTTCAAAATCCATCGCTCTGATTTCAAGCTGAACCCCCAGTGCAAAAAATTTCTGGGCATCGGTCTGCCGCTGGCTTTGCAGGAGTTTTTGACCCAGCTTTCCTTTCTGGCGCTCTGCGCCTTCGTCAACCGGTTGGGGCTGGAGGCATCTTCCGGCTACGGTGTGGCGTGCAAGATCGTTAATTTTGCCATGCTGATCCCCAGTTCTCTGATGCAGTCCATGGCGTCCTTTGTGTCGCAGAACGTGGGTGCCGGCAACAAAAAACGCGCCGAGCAGTCCATGTTCACCGGCATTGGCATCGGTCTGGTGTTCGGCTGCGTCGTATTTGCATTGGTGTGGTGCAAGGGTGACGTTCTCTCCAGCCTTTTTACGGCAGATGCCTCTGTCATTGCCAACGGCTACGCCTACCTCAAGGGCTTTGCGCCCGAGACCATCGCCACCGCCATCCTGTTCAGCATGGTGGGTTACTTCAACGGTAACGACAAAACGCTCTGGGTCATGGTACAGGGGCTGGTGCAGACTTTGCTGGTGCGCCTTCCCATGGCATATATTATGAGCATCCAGCCTAATGCCAGCCTGACTATGATCGGTCTGTCCGCACCCACCTCCACCGTAGTGGGCATTCTGCTCAATATAGGCTTTTTCCTCTGGCTTAAACGATACGAAAATCAAACGTCTGCATAAGTTTTGAAGGCTGGAGGCCTGCCGATGGTTGTTACCACCTATAAACATGATACGGTCGTGCTTGAAATTTCAAATTCAATCATGAGTCGATAATAACAAACAAGCCCACAGGATAGACCGCATAAAAATACGGCAGACCTGTGGGCTTGTTCCTTATATCGAGTTAATCTCTAAACGATCAATCCTCTAATCCATGGCTTTCAGCTACATTCCTCAAATATTTCTCCGGGTCTCCGTTCAGAATCAAATCGGCATAGCCAAGCGGGTCATTGTAGATAAGATAATCCAGTTCTGACCTCTGCGCCATGGTCACATCCAACGCATCCTCGACCCCGGTACAGTCAATGGAGATCATTCTCCCATCCCGGAGCAGTAGTTCCACGCAGCCGGTATCCATGTTGAACTTGCAGGCTCTTTCATCGTACTTCATGTTTGTGTCCTTTCTGCCTTACGGCACCTTTACAGTTGTGACCTTTGTGACACGGTCTTTTTTCTGATAAGGTTTCGGACACACAGCCGTCAGGGAAGAGCCATTGTTCTCTTTTCCGAAGAATACAAAAAATCCGAACCCTTCTCCTATCGAGAAAAGGTTCGGATTTTCATTGTTTGGTGCGAAGGAGGGGACTCGAACCCCCAAGGATAAACCACACGCACCTCAAACGTGCGCGTCTGCCAGTTCCGCCACCTTCGCATACTGTTTTGGTGCAATCTCCGATTCCTGAGGTTTGAAACCGTGGTGCGGACTGCTCAAGTATAGTACCATAATCTCCTGGAAAAGTCAAGCGTTTTTCATAGAATTTTTCGGCTCTCATATCTTGTACGGAGACGCTTTTTCATAAATTCACAGCATGAGGAGGTTTTTGGTGTGAAGGTGCAGAAAAAGTTTTTATTACAGGGCGCGATCCTTCTATTTCTGGGGCTGGGCTTAGGTTTTTGGCTTGGGAGTTTCTATGCTTCTGCGCCGGTCATCGGGTGCCGGGAAAATGACCTGACGCCCATCCCGGACGAAGGTTTCGTCTCCCCTGCCGCAAGCGAAGTGCCGGCCGGATCGGTGCCGGAAACGCCGCCCGCACCACCGGACAAATGGGTCTGTCTGACCTTCGACGACGGCCCCAGCAAGACGACGCCGGACGTTCTGGCCGCGCTGAACGCTGCCGGAGTCCGGGCCACCTTTTTTGTGGTGGCGACCGGGTACAACGAGAAGTATCTGCCGCTTCTCGCTGAGGCAGAAGCCGCCGGGCACCAGATCGCATTCCACTCTGCCTCGCACGAGTACAGCGACATCTACCGGAGCCCGGATGCCTACTGGCAGGACCTTGCCCTGCTGAAGGAGCGCATCGCGCCCTATGTCCACACGGAGGGCATCCACTATCTGCGCTTTCCGGGCGGGAGCACCAACACCGTCAGCCGACGCTACGGCGGCAAAGGCATCATGAGCGAGTTGAAAGCGCAGGCCGCTGAAAAAGGCTTCACCTCTGTGGACTGGAACGTCTGCGCCGAGGATGCTGTGGGCGGCAAACCCAGCGCATCCACCATCTACCGCAATGTGGTGCGGGAGACCGGCGAACAGACCCAGTGCATCGTTCTGATGCACGATTCCGCCACCACCCACACCACCGCCGAAGCCCTGCCGGACATCATCCAGTGGTATCGGGATCAGGGGTTCACATTCTGCCGCGTAGAGCAAGTGCTGCCAACACCATAGCGGCCACCACCGCAGGGAGCAGCCGCCAAAGCCATCGAAGCAGGCGCTCCCGTCTGGGCGGCAGCCCCGTTTGAAGCGATTCCGGGAAGACCGCTTCGCAGCAGATAGAATCGCAATAGCGGCCCTGCCCCCGCCACGCTTTGTATCGGATGCCGTTCCACTCAAACTCTGGATACATCCCGCCTTTTGTGATGCACAGAGGGCTTCCCTGCGCTTCGGCATAGCGCTGCAGCGCTTCCGCAAAGTCCTCCGGGGTGTTGATGGACTGCTCCGATACGATGTAAAAACGCTTTTTCTGTTCGTTTTCTGCCACCGTACGGTAGTCCTTGAGCCAGCCGGTGAAGAATCCGTCCGGCTCTTGCGGGTCCTGCATCCGTTTCAGGCAGTCGTCCACATCCAGCTGCTCCATCCGGGGTGCCTGCCGGGTCAGTTCTGCACAAAAGCGGATCGCACCCGCCAGCCGGGCGGCCTGTTGTTCCAGCACTGCCTGCTGCGCCTGGATTGCTTCGGCCAGCGGCTGTTCCCCACGGAGAACGCTTTGAATGGTGGGCAGCGGCAGATCCAGCATCCGAAGCATCCGGATCAGCTTCAGGGTCCGGACGTCTTCGGCGGTGTAATCCCGGTAGGCATTGCTCCGGTTGCGGGCAGGCGTCAGCAGCCCTTCTTTTTCGTAAAAGCGGATGTTGGGGCTGGAGACCCCGCTCTGTTCCGAAGCCTGTTTGATGTTCATTTGCTTCACCTCCGCCCTTACACTACACCATAAAGTCGGTAGAAGGTCAAGTATTTTCCCAAAAATAGCGCAAAAATGCCCCGGCGGGCACAAGACCTGCCGGGGCACTGGTTTTTCAATGGCGCTTACTGTGCGTTGTTGAAGAGGCTGAAGGCGCGATATGCCATGTACAGGTCACTCTTGTGGATGACCTCGAAGGGAGAGTGCATGGACAGCACCGGCACGCCGATGTCCAGCACGGGGATGCCGCGATTGGCCACATACTTGGCAATGGTGCCGCCGCCGCCCAGATCCAGACGGCCCAGCTCGCCGATCTGCCATGCCACGTTGCCCTTGTCGAGCATCCGGGTGACATCGCTGACCAGCTCTGCGCAGGCATCGCTTGCGGAGCCCTTGCTGCCACCGCCGGTGTACTTGAAGATCGCCACGCCACGGCCTGCATAGGTGCCGTTCATCGGCTCGAAGGCGCTGGCCCAGGACGGGTCGTAGGCAGCGGTGACGTCTGCGGACAGGCAGACGCTGTTGCGGAAGGCCAGGATGTCGTCCTGACCGGCAGTGCGGCACAGCTCCTGCATGAAGTGGAAGGCATACATGCTCTGCATACCGGTCACACCATCAGAACCGATCTCTTCCTTATCGGTGAGGACACAGACGGTGGTGTAGGCCGGGGCCTTGGTCTCGATCTCAGCCATCAGTGCGGGGTAAGCGTCCACACGGTCATCGTGGCCGTAGCCGCCCACCATGGAGCGGTCAAAACCGACGTCACGGCACTTGTAAGCCGGGGTGATCTCGATCTCGGCCCGCATGAACTCCTTCTCGGTGATGCCGTACTTCTCGTGGAGGAGGATCATGGTGTTCAGCTTGACGGCTTCCTTGACGTCCTCATCCTCCACAGCATCGGAACCGATGAGGATGTTCAGCTCCTCAGCCTTGATGCCGTCCTTCAGGGTGCGGGTGTTCTGCTCGGCGCTCAGATGGGGCAGCAGGTCGGTGATGCAGAAGACGGGGTCGCCCTCGTCCTCGCCGACGCGGACGGTAACGGTGGTGCCGTCGTCGCGGGTGAAGACGCCGTGGATGGACAGCGGCATGGTGCCCCACTGATACTTGCGGATGCCGCCGTAGTAATGGGTCTTGAAGTAGCTCAGGTGGTCAGACTCATACAGTGGGGTCGGGCGCAGGTCCAGACGGGGGCTGTCGGTATGCGCGATGACCAGACGGAAGCCGTCCTCAAAGCTGCGGGTGCCGATGGTGGAAGCCACGACGGCCTTCTTGAACTGGACAAAGTAGACCTTATCGCCGGGCTGGTAGGTCTTTTTGGGGTCGAACTCCACGTAGCCGGCATCCTTGAGCATCTGCTCGCTCTCGGCGGCGACTTCGCGCTCGGTCTTGCCGTTGTCGAGGAACTTCTTGTAGCCCTCGGCAAAAGCATGTGCCTTCTGCTTGACGTCTGCATCCTTGTCGGCGACGTAAGCAGGCTTATAGAGCAGCTTTTCGGCCAGCTGCTGGGTCGGAGTTTTTTCTGCCATAGAATTTCTCCTGCCTTTCTGTTTCCATATTCCTAAATATTTCAAACCGGGAGACCCGGTTCAAGCGGATCAAGTGCCATACAGATTCTGATACACTGCATAGCAGGCGGTGATCTTTTCCACATAGTGGTGCATCTGGTTGTAGGGAAAGCCCTGCAGCGTGATGCCGTCGGCGGAGTGTTCTTCCTTTTGCAGCAGCGCATCCACCGTGCCCCAGCCGCTGTGGTAGGCCGCAGCCGCTGTGGCGACATCGCCGCCGTAGCGCTCCATGCAGAGATGGAGGTAGTAGCAGCCGAACCGCAGGCTGACAGCGGGGTCATACAGATCCCCGAAGGTGACGTTTTCCCCTTCCGCGATCTTGCTGCGCAGCCAGAGGAAGGTCTCCTCGGTCATCTGCATCAGGCCGCGGGCCTCGACGCTGGATGTAGCATCCGGGTCAAAGCCGCTCTCCGTCCGGACAAAGGAGTAGACCAACAGCGGATCGAGGTCGTACTCGGCGGCATACTGCTCCACAAGGGCGGAATACTTGCAGGGATAGAGCGTTTTTTCCACCCGCGTCCGCACCGGCGGCAGGCAGAGGATGCCCAGCGTCACCAGAAACACCAGAACGAGGCCGTTCAAAAATCTCTTCGCATTCAAACCGAGGGTCGCGCACCACCTTTCGTGCCGCCTTCCGCCAGCAGCTGCTCGCAAAGCGCGTTCGCAGCTGCTTCCAGTGCGGCAAGGTCTGCGTCGTTGCGCAGGACGTAATCGGCGCGGGCCAGCAGGGCTTCTTCGGGCGTCTGGGCGTTCAGGCGGCGCGCTGCCATTTCGGGCGCGATGCCGTCCCGCTTTGCGATGCGGGCCACACTCGTTTCAAATGGAGCCGTTACCACAGCCAGACGGTCGCACTCGGCTTCGGCCTCCGTCCCGACGATGACCGCACCATCCAGCACAAAGAGCGAAGCCCCCGCCTCTTCGGCGGCGTGTTTTGCCAGCCGGATGAGGCGGACGATCTCCGGGTGGGTGATGGCATCCAGCGCCGCTTTGCCATCCGGCGATGCGAACGCACGGTCTGCCAGCAGGCGGCGGTCCAGCGAGCCGTCCGCCCGGAGGATGTCTGCCCCGAACCGCCGGGCCAGCACCGGCAGCAGCGGCGAAGACGGCAGCAGCATCTCCCGCGAGATCTGGTCTGCGTCGGCCAGCGGGACCCCATGGGCCGAAAACACCGCGGTCACGGTGGATTTTCCGCAGCCGCTGCGGCCCGTGATGCCAAGCGTGATCATAGCGCGATCACCCGGAAAGCCGCCGCCCGGATGAGGCGGTTGTACACCGCCATGGACAGGCCGTCTTTCTGCGGGCAGCGGGCATAGACGACGCCGTCGCCCTGCTCATCCAGTGCGCGGAGGCTGCGGAAGATGTGCTTTGCCTGGTCGGCACCATCGCCCTCGCGGCCATACTCCACACAGGGCACACCGAGTTTTTCGGCCTCGCCCGTGAAGCAGAGGCAGCTGGGATTCTGGTCCATGTGGGCCTCCACGTAAGCCTTGAACTGCTCGAAGGTGCCGTCCAGCAGGGTGACATCCGCCTTGGGGGCGTAGTGCTTATACTTCATGCCGGGGCTGCGGACGACCGCGCCCTCCGGGAGCTTTTCGAGGATGGCCTTGGAGACTTCGACCTCTTCGCCGAGGGCGCGTTCCAGGTCTTCCAATGTAATGTGGCCGGGGCGGAAGAGGGTGGGCTTATCGCCCACGACCGACACGACCGTGGACTCCACGCCCCAGTCGCACTCGCCGCCGTCCAAGATCAGAGGCAGACGGCCGTTCATATCGGTGAAGACGTCCTGTGCGTTGGTGGGGCTGGGTTTGCCGGACAGGTTGGCCGAAGGGGCCGCAAAGGCGCAGCCGCTGGCCTCGATGACCGCACGGGCCACGGGGTGGCTGGGCATCCGGATGCCGACGGTGTCCAGACCGGCGCAGCACTCCGCCGCCACCTCCGGGCCGCGCGGCATGATGATGGTCAGCGGGCCGGGGCAGAACGCCGCTATGAGCAGCTGTGCCCGCTCCGGCACCTCACTGACGAGGCCGGGCAGCATCTCCGGGCCGGTGATGTGGACGATCAGGGGGTTATCCTGCGGGCGGCCCTTGGCCACAAAGATCTTTGCCACAGCCTCCCCATTGCGGGCATCGGCTGCGATGCCGTAGACCGTCTCCGTGGGCAGGGCCACCAGTTCGCCGCGCTGCAGCAGCGCAGCCGCTTTTGCAATGCCCTCGCCCTTGGCGGGTAGTATCTCAGTTTTCATTTCCATACGAATCATCGTTCTTTCTATCTGTAAAGTATATGTTCTTTACACCATTTCAGGCGCATTATTTGTCGCTTTGTGTGTTGAGCTGGCGGAGCTTTTCGGCCTGCTCATGGGTCGCCAGCGCATCAATGATCTCGTCCAGATTGCCGTCTAAAATCTTATCCAGATTGTGCACGGTCAGGCCGATGCGGTGGTCGGTGCAGCGGTCCTGCGGGAAGTTGTAGGTGCGAATCTTCTCGCTGCGGTCTCCGGTGCCCACCTGGCCCTGACGATCGGCATTGATGGCATCCTGCTGTTCCTTCTGCTTCTGGGCCAACAGGCGGCTGCGGAGGATCTCCAGCGCCTTATCCTTGTTCTGGAACTGGCTGCGCTCGTTCTGGCATTCGACCACCATGCCGGTGGGCAGGTGCGTCACCCGGATGGCGCTGGACGTCTTGTTGATGTGCTGACCGCCCGCGCCGGAGGAGCGGAAGGTGTCGATGCGGAGGTCTTTCGGGTCCAGCGCAAAGTCCACCTCTTCCGCCTGCGGCATCACGGCCACCGTGGCCGTGGAGGTATGGATGCGGCCCTGCGTCTCCGTTTCCGGCACCCGCTGCACCCGGTGGACGCCGCTCTCATACTTGAGGCGGTTGTATGCCCCTGCACCGTTCACCGCGAAGATGGCTTCCTTCACGCCGCCAAGCTCCGTCTCGTTGAGGTTGAGCACTTCCAGCTCCCACCCACGGCTCTGCACATACATCGTGTACATCCGCATCAGGCTGTGGGCAAACAGGGCAGCTTCCTCGCCACCTGCCCCGCCGCGGATCTCCACGATGACGCTTTTGCCATCGTTCACATCCTTGGGCAGGAGCAAAATTTTGAGAGAATTTTCCAGTTCTTCCACATCCTGACTTTTTTCGCTGATCTCCTGTTGTACCATTTCCTTAAAGTCCGGGTCGAGGGTCTCCCCTTCGAGCAGGGCTTTTGCCTGAGCAAGATGATCCTGCGCCGTTGTCAGGGCCTGATAGGCCTGCACCACTGGCTCGGCCTCATGGTATTCCTGCATCAGGCGGCGAAACAGTGCCGGGTCCGCCGCTGTTTCGGGCTGGTTCAGGCGGACCGAAAGCTCCTCGAACCGGTGGCAGACCGCATCCATCTGAGAAAACAGTTTTGACATACTTGTGCAGTTCTCCTTATCGTTCTCATGGGATGTGGCGGTTCGTCACTCGGCGGCACCGGGCTTCTGGACCTTTTTGATGTTTTTTTCGATCTTTGCGCGGGGCAGCATGACCTCGCGGCCGCAGCCCGTGCAGCGGATCTTGAAATCCATGCCCACCCGCAGCACCTCGAAGCTGGACGCTCCGCAGGGGTGCTTCTTGCGGGTGAGGATGGTATCTCCAACTGCGATATCCATGAACAGCTCTCCCTCCTGCCTGTGCCCTCCGGCACAGGCCCGTATCGCGGCCCGCACCGATTTCGCATCGGCCGCCGCATACAGATATAGTATAATCCAAACTCGTATAAAATGCAATTGTCAGCGCATATGGTTTTACTGCCGCCGGGCAAAACGGCGGGCGCGCAAGACAAAAACAGCACAGAAAGAGGAATGAAGAATGATGCAGACTTATCGTACCGAAGGAAATTACCGCAGTGCAGACCGGCTTTCGGCTGCGGAGCTGCGGGCGGCCATGGCCAGCCGTGAAATTTTGCAGAGCACTGCACTGGCGTTCGACACGGCCCGCCAGCTGCGGTTCGAACTGGGCGGGGTGCGGGCCGTGATGCCCTTTGAGCAGTGTGCCGACGGAGCCGAGACGGGCAGTGTGCGGGACATTGCCGTGCTCACGCGGGTGGGGCGGCCCACCTGTTTTGTCATCGAAGAGCTGGACACCGATGAGGCCGGCCAGCCCTGCTACCGGCTCTCCCGCGCCGAGGCGCAGCGGATGTGCAAGGCAGACTACCTCGACACCCTCCGCCCCGGCGACATCCTGCCCTGCACCGTGACCCACATCGAACCGTTCGGAGCTTTCTGCGACGTAGGATGCGGCATCAGCGCCCTGCTCCCCATCGACTGCATGTCGGTCAGCCGCATCTCCTCCCCCGCCGACCGGGTCAGCGTGGGGCAACAGATCCTGTGCGTCATCAAGAGTCGGGATGTGCAGGGGCGATTTGTCCTGACCATCCGGGAGCTGCTGGGCACCTGGGCCGAGAACGCCGCCGGTTTTACCGTGGGCGAAACGGTGGTGGGCATCGTGCGCAGCGTGGAAGAATACGGAACCTTCATCGAGATCGCACCGAATCTGGCCGGGCTGGCCGAGAGCTGCCAGGATCTTCACCCCGGCCAGGCTGTGAGTGTTTACATCAAGAACATCCTGCCGGAGAAAATGAAGATCAAACTCGTCATCGTGAACCACAGCCTCGGCCAGAGCCACCGGTTCGAGCTGCATTATTTCATCACCGAAGGCCACCTGGACCACTGGCTCTACTCCACGCCCGACAGCCCTAAGCGGATCGAGACCGATTTTTCGGTTGCGGCTTGCAATCCGGCGTAAAACCCTTTATACTATAAAGAGAAGATGATTTTCCGCAATCTGAAACTTGAGGGGGATGTGCAGAACAATGGCCGCTAACGATGCTTTTACCGCCGGTGTCCGCCCCGGCGGGCTGACCGACAGCACCGAGATCCGGTTGCTGCTGTGTTATCTCGTGAAGAATGCCGGGCCGATCACCCGCACGGAGATTGAAAACGCCCTGATGGAGGAAGCGCTGGTCAATTATTTTGAGATCGGCTCCTGCCTGGATGACATCACCCAGCAAAAGCTGGTCACGCTGACCGATGGGCGCTACACCATCACCGAAAAAGGGCGCAAGGTCGCGCAGGAGCTGGCCTATGACCTGCCCCGCAGTGTGCGGGAGCGCGCCGTAGCCGCCGTGCTGCGCAGCCAGACCTGGGCCCGCAAGGAGGCACAGTATGCGGCCCGCATCACCGAAAAGCCGGATGGGCACTGCACCATCCGCTGCACCATCAAAGCGCTGGATCAGGAGCTGTTCTGCCTGAACATCGGCACCCCCGACCGGCTCAGCGCTGACCTCGTAAAAAAGCAGTTCATCCTCAAGGGCAACGAGATCTACCAGATGCTCATCACCAAGCTCACCGAAGAGACGAACTGACCCCTGCAAGCAAAAATCGCCGCTGTTCCGGGAAGACCGGAAGGCGGCGGTTTTTCTTTTGCTCGTTTTTTCGTTATTTCCAAAGCTCAGCAGCCACCAACTCCAGTACACTGCCCGCGATGCAGCGGGCCTTGTCGGAGATGAGGAAGCAGTTTTCCAGCTCCTCGCGGCGAGGGTCTACATCGGCCACCTTGAAGCCCTTCGGCACCGGGTAGCCATCCCGCAGAAGGCCCCGCAGGATGCCGGAGATCTGCGTCGTGACGGGGACGGTCTCCCCTTCCGGCGTTTCGAGCAGGGCGATGGTCTCGCCAGCCTCCACAAAATCTGCAATGGCGCGGCGATTCCGGAACACACCAGCAGCGGGCGAATGGATGACCCGCTCGGCCCCATAACCGCCAATGACGCCCGGCACACCGGAGTTCGGCGCAGCAGAGCCTACCCGGATGATGCGGCCCAGTTTGTGGCCGCGCTTGGTCTCCACCACCACGTCCACATCCTGCCCGGCCACAAAGCCGGGGCCGAGGGCAATGGTCAGCGGAGCCATATCCCGCGTGGTTCCGAGATTTTTCTTGGCAATGATGGCATCCACCAGCACGGCAGGCTTTGCCGCAGCCAGGCAGCTGCCCTTCGGGTCCACCAAAACCGGGACGGCGTTCTGTGCCCAGACGGCATCTGCCTCAGCCAGCGAAGCCACCCGCACGGCCCGCAGACCCTCCACAGTGGTCTCGCCCTCATAGACCGCCTCGCACAGGGACACCTGACGGCGGATGGCGGCGGGGTGCTCCGCTTCCAGCACCAGCACCCGCAGCCCGGCAGACCAGAGCCGGTGGATGGTGCCGGTGGCAAGGTCTCCACCGCCCCGCACCACGATCCGTTTTTCCTGTTTCATCGTTCATTCCTCCGGTTTGATCCGCTGTAAAAAGACCTGCATGGAGCCGCCGCAGGCCGCAATGGCCGCATCATCGCCTGTGCCATCGGTAGTGAGATTGGCCAATTGGGCGGGCGCTGCCGCCCCGGTCAGCATCTTCACGGCCAGCTGCTGGATGCGGTATTCCATGATGCCGCCGCCCACGCTGCCCACGGCCCTGCCCTCCGGCAGGACCAGCATTTTGGAGCCGACTTCCCGCGGCGTGGAGCCGTGGCGGGACACGATGGTCGCCAGCACTGCAGGCGTTTGCAGCGCCCGGAATGCCTCCAGAATGGCGGGCGGGAAGCCCTCGGTCAGCGAGCGGGTGCTCTTGACCTGCACGATCTGTGCGAGGATGGAAAGCGCGATCTCCTCCGCCGTTTTGGCCCCGATGGCCAGACCGATGGGCGCATGGAGCTGTTCCACCCGCGCCGGGTCCAGCCCGGCTTCGGTCAGCTGACGGCGCACCAGCGCCGCGCGGCCCCGGCTGCCCATCATGCCGACATAGGCGGCGGGCTTTTGCAGAATGGCCGTCAGACACTGGACATCACAGCTGTGGGCGCGGGTAACGACCACAAAATAGCACTCTGCCCCACCGGAAACTGCTGCAAGACCCTCTTCAAAGGGCAGGCAGAGCACCGGGTCGGCCCCGGCCTGCCGCAGCTGCCCGGCAAATTCCGGGCGGTCCTCTAAGGCGCAGACAGGCAGACCCAGCAGCTTTGCCAGCCGCACCACCGATGCCCCCACATGACCGCCGCCGCAGACCACCAGACGCGGGGCCGCACCGAACCGCTCGGAAAAAACACGAAGCGCCCCAAATGTCTGCACTCCGCTGGCAGTCACCTGCTGCAGCGCAGGCAGCTGTGCTTCCAGACACGCCGCCGGATGTTCCGGCCAGACGGGCACACCGCCGCACAACAGCAGCTGCGCCCCTTGCGCCGCGCCCTCCAGCACCGTAGCCAATAGGTAATCGCCCGCCTCACGGTTCAAAGCATCACAAAAAGTTCGGGGTTCCATGCAAGGGTCTCCTTTTTTCAAATCATTGTTCCACCTGCGCAACGGCATCGTAGGCGGCAGGGTCAAAGCGCTCCCGCCAGCACTGCCAGTCCTCCGGCAGCATCCGCCACGCCAGACCGCACCCGGCGGAAAGCTCCCGCGGCAGCGGAATGAGCCGGCCGGGGATGTGCTCGGCAAGGCAGCGCTTTTCCCACGCCATGGCATCCACCGTGGCGCGGAACGAAAGCACGATATACGGTCGTTTTGCTCGCATTTTATTCCTCCAATGCCATCGCACGGATCGCCTTTACGGCGCACCGCACCTCGGCTTCGGTGTTCTGGTGCGAAAAGCTGAACCGCACCACGCCCTGCTCCACGGTGCCCAGCGCCCGGTGCATCTGCGGGGCACAGTGAGCACCGGCCCGCACACAGATACCGTATTCCTCCCAGAGCACATCCGCCACACGGGCGGAGTCCTCTCCGGCAAGGTTCAGCGAGACGATCGGCGCACGGGGGGCTGCAAGCGTTCCGTACAGAACGACACCGGGGACCTCCCGGACGCCCTCCCAGAACGACCGGGTCAGCGCCATTTCTCTGGCGTGCAGCGCCTCGACCCCCTGTTCCAGCAGCCAGCGCACCCCGGCCCCCAGCCCGGCAAGGCCGGGGACATTCAGCGTACCGGCTTCCAGCGCCGTGGGCATCTCTGCAGGGTGGGCTTCGTCAAAGCTGTGCACCCCGCTGCCGCCCACAATGAGCGGCGCGACCCGCAGCCCCGGCCGGACATACAGCCCGCCGGTGCCCTGCGGGCCCATCAGCCCCTTGTGCCCGGTGAAGCAGAGCACGTCGATGCCGAGGGCCTGCACGTCGATGGGCAGGCTCCCCGCCGTCTGGGCAGCGTCCACGATCAACAGAAGGCCGTGCTTTTTTGCCACCTGCGCCACAAAGGGCAGGTCGGTGGCATGGCCGGTCACATTCGACGCCCCGGTGACAACGATCGCTCTGGTGTTGGGCCGGACCAGCTGCTCGAACTGCTCATACCGCAGAACGGCGCGGTCATCCACCCCCACAAAGCTGAGCTGTACCCCCTGTTCCCGCAGGCGGTAGAGGGGCCGCAGCACCGAGTTGTGCTCACAGACCGTTGCAATGACATGGTCGCCGGGCGAAAGCAGCCCGCCGATGGCGGTGTTGAGCGCCTGGGTGGCGTTGGCCGCAAAGGCGATGCAGGCCGGGTCCTCCGCATGGAAGAGCTCTGCCAGCGCCGTGCGCGTGTCGTAAACGATGCGGGCCGCGTGAAGGGTCGGTTCATGCGCCCCGCGTCCGGGGTTGCCCGCCGTTTGCAAAGCCGCGAGCATCGCCTGCCCCACCACCGGCGGCTTTTGCAGTGTGGTGGCGGCATGATCGAGGTAGATCACGGCTTGACCACGTTCCCGGCATTCAGCATTTTTTCCGCAATGACGTACATATTCGTCACGGTGCCGATGCGCAGTTTCTCGGTCAGACCGTAGAAATTCAGGCAGGTGCCGCAGGTCAGGATCTCCACACCCTCAGCTTCCAGCACCTTGAGGTCTTCCAGCATCGGGGAGCCTTCGCAGGTCAGGTGCGCGCCGCCGTTGTAAAACAAAATGGTCCTGGGCAGCTTCTCCTGCTGGGTCAGCGAGAAGACGAATGCCTTGAGCAGGGTCTTGCCCAGCTCCTCGGCCCCCTCGCCCATCGTATCCGCTGCGATGGCCACCACGGTATCGGTGCGGGCATCGGGTGTGCAGACGGCAGGCTCTTCGGCCGCAGCGGAGGCATCGCCCACCGTGAACCGGACACGGTACTCCCGCTCTGCCAGCTTCTCCGCGCTGGAGCCATAGCCCTTCTGCTGCGCCATCTTGGTCAGGTTCTGGACGGCGATCTCATTGTCCACCAAAACCTCCACCTCGCCTGCACCGTTCAGCGCAGCGATGGCCTTTTTTGCCTTGACAACGGGAAGCGGGCAGGCATCCCCGCGTGCATCTACGTTCAACATCATCGTTCTATCCTCTCAATACTTCACTGTGATCTCCGTGGGCTGTGCATCCCGGATCTCGCCCACGATGGCGGCAGGCAGGCCCGCCGCACGCAGCTCCTGCGCCAGCGCCTCCGCCTTCTGCGGGGCCGCCGCCAGCAGCAGCCCGCCGGACGTCTGCGGGTCGAACAGGATCTCTTCCATCGGGAAAGGCACGTTCTCAAACCGGACGAACGGGCCGGTATGGTTGCGGTTGCGCTGCCCGGCAGCGGTGTACAGGCAGGCGTCCGCCGCCTCCCATGCGCCGGGCAACACCGGCACAGCTCTGGCATCCACGACGCAGGAGAGCCGCCCGCCCATCATCTCGTGCAGGTGGCCGAGGAAGCTGAAGCCCGTCACATCCGTTGCGGCGTGGACCTCATACTTCCGCGCGATCTCTGCCGCCGTTTTGTTCAGCGTCGTCATGGAGCGGATGGCGGCTTCCATCTGTTCCGGCGCGGCTTCGCCCACACGGTTGGCCGTGCAGATGAGCCCGACGCCCAGCGCCTTGGTCAGGATGAGCCGATCGCCGGGGCGACCGGTGTCGTTGGCGGTCAGGCGGTGCGGGTCCACAAGGCCCGTCACCGAGAGGCCGTATTTGACGCCGGCGTCCGCGATGGAGTGCCCGCCCGCGAGAATGCCCCCCGCTTCGGCCACCTTTTCGGCACCGCCGCGCAGGATCTCGCCCAGGACGTTCAGGTCCATGCTCTCCGGGAAGCAGACCAGATTCAGGGCCGTCTTCACCTCGCCGCCCATCGCATAGACATCGCTGAGGGCGTTGGCTGCGGCGATCTGCCCAAAGGTATAGGGATCATCGACCATGGGCGGGAAAAAATCCACCGTCTGCACCAACGCAAGGTCATCGGTGATGCGGTAGACCGCCGCGTCGTCCTTGCTGTCATAGCCGACCAGCAGGTTTGGGTCCTGCTCGCCGCGCGGCAGCTTTTCCAGAATGCGGCTCAGTACCCCCGCGCCGAGTTTGGCGGTGCAGCCGCCGCCTGTACAAAACACGATCTTTTCTTCGCTCATTCGGCTCGTTCTCCTTTTGCAAAATGCGTCAGAACGCTTTGCACATGATATCGTTCCCACAGGATGGTCCGGGTCGTCTCGCCCAGCGCCCGCCGGGCGGGGTCGTCCGCCTGGTTGAGCACTGCATAAAACGCCCGTTCTCCCACCAGCTTCCGCCCACCGGCTTCGCTGGCCAGCAGTGCGGCCAGAAGCTCCGGCGTCAGGGGGGCGTCCGGTGCGGTATGCAGCAGTGCGCAGGCTTCGTCCAGCCGGAAGCAGACCTCCCGCAAAGGGCGGCCCAGAGCTGAAAGCCCGGCCACGGCCAGCACGGTGTCGCATTCCGGCAGCAGCACTGGTTCCCGCGACGCCGGGGCCTTGCAGGGCATCCGTTTCGCGCCGTCGGCTTCCAGAAAAACGGTGTCGGCCTGCCGCATCCAGCGGTGCAGCACGTCCGGCGGCGGGGCGGTCAGCTTGCCGCAGCCGTCCGGTGTGCCCAGGACAGCATATTCCCCCGCAGCCCAGAGGGCGCTGCATTCGGCTTCTGTATGGGCCATGTTGTGGTCCGGCTGCCGGATGTGGGTCGTGGTCGCGGCCAGCACCCGCCAGCCCTTGCGGGCGCAGTGGGCCGACAGCTGATAGAGCAGCGTCGTTTTTCCGCCGCCGCCCACCAGCGAGACGACATGGCCCTTTTCAGCCAGAAATGGGAACGGTGCTTCGGGCAGCATTCAGCGGGTTTCCTCCACGGCCATAGCGATCTGTTCCGGGGTAATGGGCAGCTCATAGAAGCGGGTGCCGATGGCGTTGTACACTGCATCCGCAATGGCGGGCAGCGGCGTGTTGATGACCACCTCACCGATGGACTTGGCACCAAACGGGCCGTTGGGCTCGTAGCTGCTCTCAAACTCCACCCGGATGCGGCCAATGTCCACACGGGCGGGGATCTTATACTGCATGAACGAGTTTTCCATCGGCCAGCCTCTGCTGTCGTAGGTGATGTTCTCGGTCAGCGCCATGCCGATGCCCTGCAGCAGGCCGCCTTCGGCCTGCACACGGGTCAGATTGGGGTTGATGGGGGTGCCGCAGTCCACGCAGGCGGCATAATCCACGACCTTGACTTCGCCGGTCTCTTTGTCCAGCTCGATCTCGGCAGCACCCACCATGTACGGCGGAGGCGACAAGGGCGACGTGTGGGTCTCGGTGACTTCCAGCGGCACCATGTGGCCGAACTGGGAGGCGAATGCCACCTCGCTCAGGGAGACCTTTTTCGTCGGGTCGGCGTCCACAGAGAGGGTCTTGCCGTTAAAGACCACTTCGCTCTCCTCGCAGTGGAGCAGCTCCGCGCCCAGCTTGCAGATCTGCGCCCGCAGCTTCAGCGCACACTTTTCGACGGCCTTGCCGGTGACGTAGGTAGTGCTGGACGCATAGGAGCCGGAGTCGTAGGGCGAGACGTCGGTGTCGGCACCGAAGACCATGATGTCGTCCAGCTCGCAGTCCAGCACTTCGGCGGCGATCTGCGCCAGAGTGGTGTCGCAGCCGGTGCCCATATCCGCCGCACCGATGATCAGCGAATAGAAGCCGTCATCGTTGACCTTGAGGGTCGCGCTGCCGACGTCCATGCCCGAAATGCCGGACCCCTGCATCGCCATGCCCATGCCGACGGCGCGGACCTTGCCGTTGCCGAGGTCGCGGGCGGGATACTTGTTGTCCCAGTCGATCATGTCGTGGACCTTTTTGAGGCAGCGGTCCAGCGCACAGCTGGTGTTCACTGCGCCGTAGTAGGCGGGCATGACATCGCCTTCCCGGACGATGTTCATCTCGCGGATCTTGAACGGGTCCATGTGGAGTTTTGCCGCCAGCTCGTTGACGGCAGACTCCACGGCAAACAGGCCCTGCGTTGCGCCGTAGCCGCGGTAGGCACCGGCGGACATGTGGTTGGTGTACACCACATCGCTGACGAAACGGAAGGCCTCGGCCTTGCCGTACAGCGGGATGGATTTATGGCCCGACAGGCCCACCGTCGTGGGGCCGTGCTCGCCGTAAGCGCCTGTGTTCGAGAGGGTGTACAGGTCGATGCCGCGCACGAGGCCCTCTTTGGTGGCACCGAGGCGAACGTGCATCTCCATCTCATGGCGGGGCGAGGAAGCGGTCTGGCTCTCCTCCCGGGTGAAGATGAGCTTGCTGGGCTTTTTTGTCTTCCAGGTAACGAAGGCCGGGGAGATGGCCGAAACCGCCGTCTGTTTGGCACCAAAACCGCCGCCGATGCGGGGCTTGATGACGCGGGTCATGGATTTGGGGATGTGGAGCGCGTTGGCCACGTTGCGGCGGGTGTGGAAGACGATCTGGGTCGAGCTGAGGATGTTCAGACGGCCGTAGAGGTCCATATAGCAGCAGGTGCGGAAAGTCTCCATCATCGCCTGCTGGCAGGCCTTGGTGTGATACACATGGTCGATGACCACGTCGCAGTCGGCCAGCACGGCGTCGATGTCGCCGCTGCCACACTCATCGTGGGCGCAGAGATTGCGCTTGTTGTCCGCACCCACGGGGCACAGGCTTTCCCAGTTGTCCTCCGGATGGACGAGGATGGGGTTGTCCTTGGCGGTGTGGAAATCCAGCACCGGCTCCAGCACCTCATACTCCACCTTGATGAGCTTCATCGCCTTCTCGACGCATTTGTCATCTGCACCGGCCACGATGGCCACGACATCGCCCACAAAGCGGACGTGCCGGTCGATGACCAGACGGTCGTAGGGGCTGGCCTCCGGGTAGGTCTGGCCGGCCTGGGTGTAGCGGCGGGCGTTCTGGTCCACATCCTCCCAGGTAAAGATGGCCTCGATGCCGGGCACCTTTTTGGCCACCGTGGTGTTGATGGTCTTGACGATGGCGTTGGGGTGGGGCGAGCGCAGCAGCTTGACGATGAGGCAGTCGGCAGGAGCGAGATCGTCCATGTACACCGGCTTACCGGTCACGAGCTGCATCGCGTCCTTTTTCCGGAACGGTTTGTTGACGTTTTTCATTCGGCAGCCTCCTTCGATCGTTTCCATGCGAGAAATGCCTGAATGCCCCGCAGCTGGCCCTCGTAACCGGAACAGCGGCAGAGGTTGCCCGCAAGGTATTCTTTGATCTCGTCCTCGGTGGGGTACTCCTTCTCGCGGAAGAGGGCCAAGGCGTTCATGATGAAGCCGGGGTTACAGAAGCCGCACTGCTCCGCTCCCTGATCCGCGATGAACGCGCCGAACTCTGCGGCTTCGTCCTGCAGACCCTCCAGCGTGGTGACACGGTGGCCGTCGGCACGGGCTGCCAGCACCGAGCAGGACAGCACCGGCTTGTCGTCCAGAAAGACGGTGCACAGGCCGCAGTTGGCAGTCTCGCAGCCGCGCTTGACGCTGTAGCAGCCGTGGCTGCGGACAAAGTCGATGAGCAGAGTATCCGGGGCGGCCTCGGCGGAAACTCTGGTTCCGTTCAGAATGATGGTGATTTGCATCGTGGTCTCCTTTCCGTTACCCTTCCAGCTGGCGGACCGCACGCTTGACCAGAACTCCGGCCAGATGGTTGCGGTATTCGGCGCTGCCGCGCAGATTGCTCTCGGTCTTGATCGCTGCCCGCACTTCTGCGGCAAAGCGGTCTGCCAGCAGCTCCGGCGTCTCGGCTGCGTTGGGCGTCAGGTCAAACCGCACTGCCTTGCCCGGCCGGGCACCGATGGCGAAGCGATAGCCCTCGGCCGTTTTGGCGGCGGCGCAGGTCAGCACCGGGAAATCGGTCTGGCTGTTCCGCACCGACTGGTAGCAGAACGCAGCCGGTTCCTTCGGCACGATCACCCGCACGAGGAGATCCCGGTCGTAGGGGCGGGTGGCGTACTCGGCCAGCGGCACGATGCCGCCCTTGTACAGCTCTACCGAGGCGTTCAGTGCCAGGAACAGGGTCAGCACATCCGAGAACCCGAAGCGGCTGTAAATGCTGCCGCCCACGGTGGCAAGGTTGCGCAGCTGCACACCCACGATATGCCGCACGGACTCCCGCACTGCTCCGTTCGTGTATGCGGCCAGCCCGGCGTCCAGCTCCAGCTGCCGCAGGGTGACCATGGCCCCGATGGAGAACTGCTCCTCCGTCTCCTCGATGGTATCCAGCCCCAGACCGGACAGATCAATGGCAGTGCCGACGTTGATCTTTTCCATCTTGAGCCAGATCATGCCGCCGATGACCCGATTGTTCTTTTTCTGGTTGAGCTGCCAAGCTTCTTCAAGACTTTCCGCTCGTTTGTATTCCCGGATCGTCATCATACGCAGTACCTCTCTTTTTTGCTGTTTGCTTTTATTTTAACACATTTTTCGCTATAATACCACTAGAATTATCGGTTCCATCCGCCCTGCGCTGCCGCCGTGCTCCCAGGGGAGAAGCGGAACCGTCAACGCGGAGGGATCCACATGTCTGAAACTTCTCATCCGATCGGGTGTGTCATCATGGCGTCCGGGCTGGCCCGGCGGTTTGGCTCCAACAAGCTGCTGGCCGATTTCGGCGGGCGGCCGCTGCTCTGCCGGGCACCGGACGCCACCGATACCCCGCAGCTGGCCTGCCGCATCGTCGTGACGCGGTCGGCAGAGGTGGAAACGCTCTGCCAAACGCTGGGGGTGGCCTGCCTGCGCCACGCACTGCCGGGCCGGAACGACACCGTCCGGCTGGGGCTGGAAGCACTGCTCACTCTTCAGCCCGGCCTTGCGGGCTGCATCTTCCTGCCCGGCGACCAGCCCCTGCTGCGGCGGGAGACGGTCGAGGCGCTGGTGTGCGCCTTTGTGGCCGACACCCGGACACAAAAAGAAACAGAGCGGGCAATCTTCCGGCTGGCGTTCCAGGCCGAAAACGACCCGGAACTGCTTGTCGGAAGCCCCGTTCTGTTTGGATGCGGTTATTTTTCCGCCCTGCGCACCCTGCCCGAAGGCAAAGGCGGCAGTGTGCTGCTCCGGCGTTACCCGGAGCGGGTCTGCAATGTATTCACCGCAGACCGTGCAGAGCTTCTGGACGCAGACACACCGGAGGCCCTGCGGGAACTAAAACAGTTTTTGATCTGAAGAGGAAGCTCAGGCGTTCTCTTCGTCCTTGGGCAGCAGAACGTTGAGCACGATGGCCACGAAGGCTGCAGGGACGATGCCGGACTCGCCGCAGATCAGCTGGAACAGCTGCGGCGTGTGGGCCAGGATGCTGGCGTTGGCGCCCATGCCGTAACCCACGCCCAGCGCCACCGAAACGATGGTCAGGGTGCGCGGAGTCATCTTTTCCTTGGTGATGAGCTGGATGCCCGATACCACGATGGAAGAGAACATCATGACGGCCGCACCGCCCAGAACGGCCTGGGGCATGATGGAGACCAGTGCGCCCAGCTTGGGGATGAGGCCGCAGAGAATCAGGAAGATGGCACCGGTCGCCAGTGCACCGCGGTTGACGACCTTGGTCATGGCCACCAGACCAACGTTCTGGCTGAAGGAAGTGTTGGGCAGGACGCCGAAGCAGGCGGCAAAGGAGGAACCCAGACCGTCGCAGATGACGCCGCCGGACAGCTCCTTATCGGTCGCCTCGCGGCCCATGCCGCCCTCCATCACGCCGGAGATGTCGCCGACGGTCTCAACGGCCGTGACGATGAACATGATGAGCACCGGCAGGATGGCGCGCATATCGAAGATGATCTTGACCGGGACGAGCTTGGGGATGGCGAACCAGCTGGCCTGTGCGACCTTATTCCAGTTCAGGACCCATGCCTTGGTGAACTCCACACCGTCGGCGGTGACACCGGTAGTGGGCAGGATAAAGCCCATGATGAAGGCGGCAATGTAACCGGCCACGATGCCGATGAGGATGGAGGAAGAGCTCAAAAAGCCCTTGGTCCAGTGCTTGAAGAACAGGATGACCACCAGCACGAAGACGGCCAGCAGCAGGTTCTCCATGGAGCCGAAGTCCTTGGCTGCGTTGCCGCCGCCGAAGGAGTTGACGCCGACCGAGATCAGCGACAGACCGATGGACAGCACGACCGTGCCCGTGACCACCGAGGGGAAAAACTTGCGCAGAGGCTTGAGGAAGAAGCCCAGCACGGTTTCGAACAGGCCGCCCAGGATGGACGCACCCATGATGGCACCATAGGCCAGCACACCGCCGCCCATGGAAGCCGCAACGCTGTTGAACACGCCCAGGAAGCCGGAGCTGGTGCCCATGATGATGGGGACCTGACCGCCGACCGGGCCGATGGAAAACAGCTGCACCAGCGTGACGATGCCGGCCACGAACATGGCGTTCTGCAGCAGGCTGATCTGCAGGTCAGCGAACTCGCCGCCCGCCAGACCGCAGGCGCTCGTGATGATGAGCAGCGGGGTCAGGTTGCCGACGAACATGGCGAACACATGCTGCAGGCCCAGCGGGATCGCCTGGCGAAGGGGCATCTTGGCTTTGAAGTCGTAAGCCGCCTTCTCCAACTCAATATTCTTGATCATAAACTTCTCCTTTGAACAAACCGGTTTTCAAACGACAGGAATTATTATAACAAAGCCTGTGTCGAATTGGGAGAGGGCTTGTTGTCTTTTTGTTCACTTTTTGTTCATAAGTCATACTTTACCAGCAAAAATGTCCGCACGTGAGATACAAGTGCGGACATTTTTATGGTCATGCACCGGGAATCAGAAGCCGCTGTGCTTTTTCGATGGCCGTTGTGCCCTCGGCGAGGTCGTTTGCGGCAAGCATCTGCCCCGGCGAAACATGGTAGCGTTTTGCAATGGCAAACAGCGCTTCCCCGGCCTGTGCGTAATAGATGCGGAGGGAGATCTCCGGGTCGGCAGGGGCCAGCTTCTCCCCCAGTGCAATGCTGCCCACGCAGGAAGCCTGCCTGCGGCTGAGGATGGCCCCCTCCACCCGCACCGTCACCGAGACATCCAGCGCACCGCCCGTGCAGCTGCATTGCAGGTCCTCGACGCTGAGCCAGCACTCCGGATAGAGCGCTGCGGTCTCGGCGGCTTCGGCCGGGATGGGCAGGGCCAGCTCCAGCGGCTTTTCGTAGCTTTCCAGCTCGGCAAGGCTGTTCTCGCCAAACGCCGTCACAAGGACCCGCGCCACCACCACCCAGCCGGTTTCCTGCCAGACCAGCTGCGCCGGGCCGATGGCCGCAAAGCAGGCCAGGATCTTTGCCCCGGCATCCGGCAGCGGGCCGGACCCGGTCAGGGTGGCCGTCTCGTTCAGGGCACAGAGCAGCGCTTCGGTACGGAGGCTCTGCATCACAGGCTCCGTCTCAAACTGCGTCGAGAAGGCATCGGCCACACATTGCAGCTGGTAGGGCCGCCATGCCCGCAGACGCAGCATCACGGTGGCGCTGAGGGAGCCGGGGGCTTCCCCCTCCCCCTGTGTGGCCGTGAACCCGACCGGCTCGGCCACGCAGAGGCAGCGGCAGTCTTCGCTGAGGCCCTCCACATCCAACACCTGATTGAAGGGAAGGTCCAGGCTCTGGCTCTGCAGGGCGCTTTCCCCTTCTGCCCGCCAGGCGCAGAGAACGTGCAGCGTCCCCTTGGCCACAGCCTTGGCATTCAGGACCTTGAGGTCGTGGAGGGAGGCTGTCCCGGCAATGTCCAGAATGGCGGCAGGCGGCGACGGAAAGGCCAGCTCGCCTTCCACCGTGATGAGCTTGTCGAGCACGGCCGCGCGGCGGACGCCCTCCAGTGTGGTCAGCTGCTGCTCGATGCCGCCGTCGGCCAGCGCCGTGAGCACCTCGGTCTTCTGCTGGGTGTAGACCGACGCCACCAGACCAAAGGCTCCCCGCACCTCGATGCGGCGGGGCGTGACCGAGCGGCAGTTCAGGTATTCGGTCTGGCCCTCCACCTGAGCCGTCCATGCTGTAAAGGCAAACTCCGGCAGTTCCAACACCTTGTTGAAGGGCAGCTTCTGCTCCGTCTGGCAGAGGCCCGCGTCATCCTCACCCTGATAATACACGATGCAGCGCAGATAGCCTTCCAGCGTCAGTTTGCCGGGCTGCAGCTGCTTTTGCAGTACCACCGGTTTCGCAAAGCATTTGACCAGCTTGAACACCGGCGGAAGATAATCGGAGATCAGGATCTCCGTTTCCAGCGGGAGCTCCGCCTTGACGGTGCAGTTCGCACCCGCAGCGGGCAGCGCATCCCGAAAGATCTTCAGTTCCATCCTGTGCGCTCCTTTCCTGTCCGTTTGGCATGGCACATACCAGACTGTATGCACTGCGGCGGGCAGATATGCGCAAAAAACACCGCCGCACAGCGTTTCCACTGTGCGGCGGTGTTCCACAAATCAGGATCTCAGAAGATCAAATTATTCAGCGGCCTTGGCTGCCTCGACCTGCTTGATGAGCTCCGGCACAACCTTGAACAGATCGCCGACGATGCCGTAATCTGCCACACCGAAGATGGGTGCAGACTCGTTCTTGTTGACGGCGATGATGCACTCGGAATCCTGCATACCAGCGGTGTGCTGGATGGCACCGGAAATACCCAGAGCAACGTAGATCTTGGGGTGGACGGTCTTGCCGGTCTGGCCGACCTGATGGTCAGCGGTCATCCAGCCTGCATCGGTGACGGCACGGGATGCGCCGACCACGCCGCCGCCCAGAGCGGCTGCCAGCTGCTCGGCCAGCTCGATGCCCTTGTTGACATCCTTGCTGATGCCGCGGCCGACCGAGACGATGACGTCGGCACCGATCAGATCGACCAGCTTCTCAGCAGCCTTCTCGACGCTCAGGACCTCGGTCTTGATGTCGGAAGCAGCCAGCTCAAAGGCGGGCTTCACGATCTGGCAGGCATCGGCCTTGGCCTGATCGAAGGGAGCCTTCTTCATGACGCCGGGACGAACGGTGGACATCTGCGGACGGAAACGGGGGCAGATGATGGTAGCCATCAGATGGCCGCCGAATGCGGGACGGGTCATCTTCAGGTTGCGGTCTTCCATATCGAACTTCTGCTTGGACAGGTCGATGGTGGAGCTCTCCTTCAGGAAATCGATGTACTTTGCAGTGTCAATGTCCAGATGGGTCGCATCTGCGGTCAGGCCGGTGTGCAGGCGGGCTGCGCAGCGGGGGCCCAGGTCGCGGCCAATGTTGGTCGCGCCGATCAGCAGGACCTCAGGCTTGTACGCATTGACCATATCGCAGACGACCTTGGCGTATGCGTCGGTGGTGTAGTCCTTCAGCAGCGGGCTGTCGCAGACCATGACCTGATCGGCACCATAGCCGCCCAGCTCTTTGGCGATGCCTTCCACGTTGTCGCCCAGCAGCAGGCCGGTGACCTCGCAGCCCAGCTCGTCAGCCAGCTTGCGAGCCTCGCTGACCAGCTCGAAATCGGTGGACATCAGTTTGCCCTGGCGCTGCTCACAGAAGACCCAAACGCCCTTGTAATCGTTAAAATCAGCCATTGTAATCCTATGCTCCTTTCATCAGATCAGGTGCTTCTTGGCCAGGATACCAGCCAGCTGTGCGGCGGTGTCGTCGCCCGTCAGCATGGTGCCTGCGCCCTTCTGCGGAGGAGTGAAGGACTTAAAGACGTTCGTCGGAGAACCCTTCAGGCCGATGGTATCGACCTCGATCAGCGGATCATCCTTCAGAGCGTTGTAATCAAACACTTCCATGGGCTTGTCGTAGCAGGTGAAGATGCCGTTGACGCTCATGTAACGGGGCTCGTTCAGCTCCTTGATGCAGGTCAGCAGGCAGGGAGTCTGGACCTTGACCATCATGTAGCCGTCTTCCAGCATACGCTTCACGGTCAGGGTGTTGCCATCCTTCTGGATGTCGGCAACGTAGGTGACCTGGGGCAGATGCAGCTTTTCAGCAATCTGGGGGCCGACCTGTGCGGTATCGCCATCAATTGCCTGACGGCCGCAGAAGACGACATCCTCCGGGCCAACGCCGATCTTGTTGACGGCAGCGGCCAGGATCTGGCTGGTCGCGAAGGTATCGGAACCGCCGAACTCACGGCCGGAGACCAGAACGGCCTTGTCGGCACCGCGGGCCAGCAGCTCACGCAGCATTCCTTCGGCCGGCGGCGGGCCCATGGTGACGACAACGACTTCGCAGCCGGTGGCGTCCTTGAGCTTCAGAGCAGCCTCCAGAGCGTTCAGGTCATCGGGGTTGGTAATGGTTGCCATAGAGGCACGGTCCAGGGTGCCATCCGGCTTGACGGACACCTTACCGGAGGTATCAGGAACCTGCTTTACACAAACGATTGCTTTCATTGTAAATCTTACCTCCCTTACTTCAGCAGCGCGCCGGAAATGACCATCATCTGCACTTCGCTGGTGCCCTCGTAGATCTCGGTGATCTTGGCATCACGCATCATGCGCTCAATGGGATAGTCACGGGTGTAGCCGTAACCACCGAACAGCTGCAGGCAGCGGCGGGTCACGTCGCTTGCGGTGCGGGCGGCGATCAGCTTGGCCTGAGCAGCTTCCACGCTGTAACGGACCTTTGCGCCGTCCATAGCCTGCTGCTTCTTCAGAGCAGCGGCATAGACCAGATACTTGGCAGCCTCGACGCGGGCCTTCATCTCAGCCAGCTCGAACTGGGTGTTCTGGAATGCAGCGATGGGGCGGCCGAACTGCTTGCGCTCCTTGACGTAAGCAACGGTCTCATCCAGAGCGCCCTCGGCGATGCCCAGAGCCTGGGAAGCGATGCCGATACGGCCGCCGTCCAGAGTGGCCATTGCCAGCTGGAAGCCCTTGCCACGCACACCCAGCATACGGTCCTTCGGGATGCGGCAGTCCTCGAAGATCAGCTCGCAGGTAGAGGAACCGCGGATGCCCATCTTGTCCTCAGCCTTGCCGACCGAGAAGCCCGGATCGGTGCGCTCGACGATGAAGGCGGAGCACAGCTTGGTGGGGCGGCCCTTCTTGTCCAGCACATGGTCGGTGACTGCGATGACGATGAAGACATCGGCGAACCCTGCATTGGTGATGAAGATCTTGGAGCCGTTCAGCACCCAGCAGTCATCCTCTTCCTTTGCAATGGTCTGCTGGCCCTGTGCATCGGTGCCGGCACCCGGCTCGGTCAGGCCGAATGCACCCAGCCACTCGCCGCTGCACAGCTTGGGCAGATACTTTGCCTTCTGCTCCGGGGTACCGTTCTCATAAATGGGAGCAGCACACAGGCTGGTGTGAGCAGAGACGATGACACCGGTGGTGCCGCAGACCTTGCTCAGCTCTTCCACAGCCATGACGTAGGACAGCACGTCGCCGCCTGCACCGCCGACAGAGGTGGGGAAGTAAATACCCATCATGCCCAGCTTGCCCATCTTTTCGACGGTCTCTTTGGGGAAGTACTCTTCTGCATCAACTTTCTTAGCCAGAGGCTTGACTTCGTTTTCAGCAAACTCGCGGTACATTTTCTGCACCATCTGCTGCTGCTTGGACAGAGTAAAATCCATCGCTATATCCTCCTAACGGGTCTAGTTTTTCATAGGCCGGGCGCTTGTTGCGGCGAACCCGGTTTGCAAACAAATTCCTCCCGACCGCTTTCCCCGCAGCCGGGAGAAATGTTTTCAGAAATTACAGCTGGTCGACCGGAGTCTTGGTGCGGTCTGCGTTGTAAACGTAGAAGCCCTTGCCGGTCTTGCAGCCCAGGTTGCCGCCGCGAACCATCTTACGGATCAGCGGGCAGGCACGATACTTGCTGTCGCCGGTCTCGTGGTACAGGACGTCCATGATGGCCAGGCAGATATCCAGGCCGATGAAGTCGCCCAGCTCCAGGGGTCCCATGGGGTGGTTTGCACCCAGCTTCATAGCAGTGTCGATGCCAGCGATGTCGGAAACGCCCTCCATCTTGATGAAGGCTGCTTCGTTGATCATGGGGATCAGGATGCGGTTGACGACGAAGCCGGCTGCCTCGTTGACCTGAACGGGGTTCTTGCCGATGGCGACCGAGATTTCCTTGATCTTCTCAACGGTCTCAGCAGGAGTGTTGCAGCCTGCGATGACCTCGATCAGCTTCATGCGGTCGGCGGGGTTGAAGAAGTGCATGCCGACCAGCGGGCGGCTCAGGCCCTTGCCGATCTCAGTGATGGACAGAGAAGAAGTGTTGGAAGCAAAGATGCACTCCGGCTTGCAGATCTTATCCAGCTCGCCAAAGGTGGTCTGCTTGACCTTCATGTCCTCGAATGCAGCCTCGACGACCAGGTCGCAGTCTGCACACAGGTCTTCCTTCAGGCCCGGCGTGATAGCGGCGACGATTGCATCCGCCTTCTCCTGGGGGATCTTGCCCTTTGCGACCAGCTTGTCATAGCCAGCCTTGATCTTTGCCAGGCCCTTCTCAGCCCACTCCTGCTTAATGTCGCACAGAGCAACGCTGTTGCCCTCGACCTGAGCGAATGCCTTTGCAATGCCCTGGCCCATCGTGCCAGCGCCAATAACACCGATCTTCATAGGATATCTCTCCTTTATTCATATCCCCCTGCTCCCCGGTTCCCTCTCCGGCAGGAACCGGGATGCAGAAGGGTTCAGATTACAAATTCAAATGTACTTCTCAGTTGTTGGTGAAAACAGCCTTGGGCTTCGGTTTCTCACGGGACAGGAAGCAGGCCATGCCTTCCTTCTGGTCGTGGGTCTCGAAGCAGTCGCCGAACAGCTTTTCCTCGACCTCGACTGCCTTCTCAATGGGAAGGCTGATGCCATCGTTGATGGCCTTCTTGCAGTTGCGCACTGCAATGGGGGCGTTCTTTGCGATCTTGTTGGCCAGCTTCAGGACGTTCTCCATCAGCTCAGCCTGGGGATACACGGCGTTGACCAGACCGATGCGGTAAGCCTCATCGGCCTTGATGTTCAGGGCCGAATAGACCAGCTGCTTTGCCATGCCCATGCCGACGAGACGTGCCAGACGCTGAGTGCCGCCGAAGCCCGGCGTGATGCCCAGACCGACTTCCGGCTGGCCGAAGACGGCGTTGTCCGAGCAGATGCGGATGTCGCAGCTCATGGCCAGCTCATTGCCGCCGCCCAGTGCGAAGCCGTTGACGGCTGCGATCACAGGGATGGGGAAATGCTCGATCATCAGGAAGACATCATTGCCCAGCTTGCCGAAAGCCTCGCCCTCTGCCTTGGTCATGGTGCTCATGGAACCGATGTCTGCACCGGCCACGAAGCTCTTGTCGCCTTCGCCGGTCAGAACGATGCAGCGGATGGCGTCCTGATCGACAGCCTCAAAAGCTGCCTTCAGGTCTGCCAGAACTTCAGGGTTCAGTGCGTTCAGTGCCTTGGGGCGGTCGATGGTGATGATCTCGACAGCACCCTGCACTTCGGTTTTAACAAATGCCATTGTGAAGACCTCCATTCAAAGTCTTATTCTTCGTTTCAGAACAGCCCCGCGCAGGAGAAGTCCGCCTGCGCGGGCGATCCTGATATCTGGAGTGCCTCCAGCGTTTAGTCCATTTCGACGATGGTAGCGCAGCCCATGCCGCCGCCGATGCACAGGGTAGCCAGACCCTTGTGGGCACCACGGTGCTTCATTGCATACAGCAGGGTGACCAGGATACGAGCACCGGAAGCGCCGACCGGGTGGCCCAGAGCGATTGCGCCGCCGTTGACGTTGACCTTGTTCATATCAAAGTGCAGAGCCTGGCTGACGGCCACAGACTGTGCTGCGAAGGCCTCGTTTGCCTCGATCAGGTCCATATCGGCAACGGACAGGCCGGTCTTTGCCATGACCTTCTTGGTTGCAGCGATGGGGCCCAGACCCATGACTTCGGGCTCAACACCAGCCAGAGCACCAGCGACCCAGGTTGCCAGCGGGGTGACGCCCAGCTCCTTGGCCTTCTCCTCGCTCATCACGACCAGAGCAGCAGCGCCGTCGTTGATGGCGGAAGAGTTGCCGGCGGTCACGATGCCGTCCTTGGTGAAGGCGGGCTTCAGGGTGCCCAGCTTCTCGACCGGGGTCAGACGGGGGCCTTCATCGGTATCGAACACGGTGTCGCCCTTCTTGCCCTTGATGACAACGGGAACGATCTCGTCCTTGAAGGCACCGTCCTTGATGGCCTTGTCTGCCTTGACCTGGCTGTTGTAAGAGAACTCATCCAGCTGCTCGCGGGTGATGGGGTTGTAGCCGTACTTCTTCTGATAGGTCTCGTTGGTGCAGACGTTCTCAGCGGTCATGCCCATGTGCTTGTTGAAGCCGGTGGCATCCCACAGAGCATCGTTGACCATGGTATCGACCAGCTCGCTCTTGCCCATGGGAGCGCCCATGCGGTAGCCGTAGCGGCCCTTCATCATAGCGAAGGGAGCCATGTCCATGTTCTCCATGCCGCCTGCAACGACGATGTCGGCATCGCCAGCCTCGATCATCTGCGCAGCCATGTTGACGCAGTTCAGACCGGAGCCGCAGACCACGTTGACGGTGACAGCGGGGGTCTCGATGGGCAGGCCTGCCTTCAGGGAAGCCTGACGCGCGACATTCTGGCCCAGACCAGCCTGAATGACGCAGCCCATGTAAACATGATCGACCTGCTCCGGTGCGACGTGTGCGCGCTCCAGTGCCTCCTTGATGACGATGGAGCCCAGCTCAGCAGCGGGGACGTTGGCAAGAGTGCCGCCGAACTTGCCGATGGCGGTACGGCATGCAGATGCGATAACAACTTTCTTCATGTTAATAGCCTCCTGATTTGTGTGTATATTGGTGGGTTTTAGGAACCAATTTTATAGAAACGCCTGCGGCGTTTGCACATGAGAAACAGGTTCAGGGCTGCTCCCCCTTCGCCCGGAGCGCGGCCATCTTCTGTTCGACGGCGGCTTCCACATTGGGCGTGACGAACTTGGAGATATTGCTGCCGTAGCGGGCAGCCTCTTTCACGATCGTCGAGGAAAGGTAGCTCCATTTGATGCTGGTCGCCAGGAACATCGTCTCGATGCCGGGCATCAGTGCATGGTTCGTCTGCGCCAGCTGGATCTCGTTTTCGAAATCCGTGACCGCCCGCAGACCCCGCACCATGACCGAAGCGTGGCGCTTTTTGGCGAACTCCACGGTCAGGCCGTCAAAGCTCTCCACCGTGACGTTCGGGATGCCCTTGCAGCACTCCTGCAGCAGGGCCACCCGCTCTTCTACGGTGAACAGAGGGTGCTTGGCGCTGTTGATGAGCACGGCGACGATCAGGTGATCGTTGATCTTTGCGGCACGCTTGATGATGTCCAGGTGCCCTTTGGTGACCGGATCGAACGATCCGGGATAAACTGCTGTTGCCATCGTGTCCTCCTTGGTGCGCGCTGGTATGAAAAGCGCGCTCGGTCCTGCCATGATAGCACTTTCCAGTTCGGGTTGCAAGACGTTGTTTGCGGCGCCGCGTCTCATCGCTATTTTTTTAACGATTCATGACGCACTGCTCCGCACCGCCCTGCTACGCTATAAGTAAACCACATCGTCAAAATTTTATCAAGTCCTTTTTCGAAAAATTTTGTTTTTATCGAACCAAAGAATTCGGTTGAATCGCTAAGAATTTTAGTTATATTGCCATCCAGTCACTTTTTTGCCCCGATTTGCTCCGAAAGTATTGATTCCTTCTTTTGTTAATGTTATAACTAAGTTATCGGGTTGTAAGAATTTACAATTCCTTTATGTTATTATAGGAGAGGATGGTTTATAATGGATTATACGGAACTGTATGCGCAGAAAAAGATGACTGCCGATCAGGCCGCTGCTTTGGTCAAGAGCGGCGATTGGGTGGACTACGGCTGGGCTGTGAACACCCCGGTGGCAGTCGATGCTGCCATTGCAAAGCGTCTGCCGGAGCTGGAGAACGTCAATTTCCGCGGCGGCATCCTGATGTGGGTGCCGGAGATCTTCCAGATTGACGACCCGGCTGCCCACATGACCTGGAACAGCTGGCACATGGGCGGCATTGAGCGCAAGGCCATTGCGCAGGGCTTCTCCTTCTACTCCCCCATCCGTTATTCGGAGCTGCCCCGTTACTACCGCGACAGCAAGGACCCCGTGGATGTGGCAGTGTTCCAGGTCACGCCCATGGACGAGCATGGCTACTTCAACTTCGGCCCCTGTGCTTCTCATCTGGGCGCCGTCTGCGAAAAGGCCAAAAAGATCATCGTCGAGGTCAACACCAATATGCCCCGCTGCCTGGGCGGCACCGAGAACTGGGTGCATATCTCCCAGGTGGCCGGTGTCGTGGAAGGCACCAACCCGCCGATGGGCCAGATGGCTGCACCCGGTGCGGCCACTGAGGTGGACCTCGCCGTGGCGAACCTCATCGTCCCGCAGATCCCGAACGGTGCCTGCCTGCAGCTGGGCATCGGCGGAATGCCCAACGCCATCGGCAACCTGATCGCGCAGAGCGACCTGCAGGATCTGGGCGTCCATACTGAAATGTACGTCGATGCCTTTGTGGACATCGCCAAAGCCGGCAAGATCACCGGCCGCCACAAGAATCTGGACAAGGGCCGTCAGGTCTACGCCTTCGGTGCCGGCACCCAGAAGATGTACGATTACCTCGACAACAACCCGGAGTGCATGGCAGCCCCTGTGGAGTACACCAACGACATCCGCAGCATCTCGGCCATCGACAACTTCATCTCCATCAACAATGCTGTCGATATCGACCTGTTCGGTCAGGTCAACGCCGAGAGTGCCGGTATCAAGCACATCTCCGGTGCAGGCGGTCAGCTGGACTTCGTTTTGGGCGCATACCTTTCCAACGGCGGCAAGAGCTTCATCTGCCTGTCCTCTACCTTTATGAATAAGAAGACCGGCAAGGTCGAGAGCCGCATCCGCCCCACGCTGGAGACCGGCAGCATCGTCACCGATACCCGTGCCAATATCCACTATCTGTGCACCGAGTACGGCTGTGTGAACCTGAAGGGCCTGACCAGCTGGGAAAAGGCCGAAGCATTGATCAGCGTTGCACACCCCGATTTCCGGGATGAACTGATCGCCGAAGCTGAAAAACTGCACATCTGGCGCAGGAGCAACAAGCGCTAAACAATGCTGCGGGCATTCCTGCTGCCCGCGGCAGGAATGGAGTCTACGGAAACATGATGGACAAAAAGCCACACATCAAACCCTACCTGTATGGGATGCTCGCGGGATTCGGTGCCATATCACTGAGCATCCTCTTCTTCTTCCTGATCTACCGCTTTCAGGGCTTCGGGGATGCGATCTCGAAGCTGACAGGCATCCTGATGCCGTTCATCTACGGCGCGGTCATCGCCTATCTGCTCAAGCCGGTGTGCAACTGCGTGGAGGATTTTCTCCGCCGCCTTTTGCCCGAAAAGATGGGAACTGCGGCCAACATGCTGGCGGTCACCATCTCGCTGCTGTTCGGCATCCTGGTGGTGTATGCGCTGATCATGATGATCGTGCCGCAGCTCATCACCAGCGTGACGACGCTGTACTACACGGCGCGGAACAACCTGAACGACTTCGTGGACTGGGCTTCCCATCAGGAGATCATCGCCAGCAACCAGAAGCTGCTGGATTTCATCGAGACGTCCTATGACAACCTGCAGGACACGCTGGACAACATCGTCCGGACGAAGCTGGTCCCCTCCATGCAGAGCCTCCTGAGCGGTGCAGCGCTGGGCGTGATGAGCGTCGTGACCTTCCTGAAGAACATCATCATCGGCGTCATCGTTTCGGTGTATCTGCTGGCCAGCCGGAAGAAGTTCGGCCAGCAGTGCAAGATGATCCTGTACAGCCTCATCAAGCCCCGCTGGGCGGATGTCATTCTGGAAGAGATCCTCTATGCCGATAAAATGTTCGGCGGCTTCATCAACGGCAAGATCCTGGATTCTGCCATCATCGGTGTGCTGTGCTACATCGCCTGTCTCATCTTCAAGTTCCCCAGTGCGCTGCTGGTCTCGGTCATCATCGGTGTGACCAATGTTATCCCCTTCTTCGGGCCTTTCATCGGTGCCATCCCGGCCACCTTGCTCATCCTCATCCAGAACCCCATCAAGGCGCTCTGGTTCATTCTGTTCGTTCTGGTTTTGCAGCAGGTGGACGGCAACATCATTGGGCCGAAGATCCTGGGCAACACCACCGGCCTTTCCAGCTTCTGGGTGCTGTTCGCCATCCTGCTGTTCGGCGGCCTGTGGGGTTTTGTGGGCATGATCATCGGTGTGCCGCTCTTCGCTGTCATCTACGACGTGCTCAAGAAGTTCGTCTTCCACGGCCTGCGCCGCAACGAGGAGATGAAACTGGTCACGACCTACCACGACAACTTCGGCGACCCCGACGACGAATAAATCCAGCCCTCTATATCAAATGCCCCGGCCCTGTCTCCTGCGGGAGATGGGGCCATTTTATCGCGCAAAAAACCTCCCGCTTCCCGGCGCTGTTGCAGCGCTCCGGAAAGCGGGAGGTTTTGGTTCAGGACGGCTACACCCGATGCAGACCCAGCGCTTCTGTGTGCTTACTGCTGGCCGGGCTTCCAGTCCTTATAATTCTCGTAGCGGCTCTCGCGGATCTTGGTGTGGGACCAGATCTCGTCGGCCATGGGCTGCCAGTTGTCGGCGTAGGCCTTGCACTTATCGCACAGGTGATCCACCGTCTCCGGGCTCTGGAGGTCGGTGCTGTGGGCGCCGGTCTCGTGGACCATCTTCCGCAGCAGTTCGGGGTTCTCCAGCATGGGGCAGGGACGCAGGTGGTTCTTGTTGAAGGGCTGGCCGTTGTGGTATGCCATGAACAGCGGACTCTGAAGGATCTCCAGAATGCTGCTGTCGTGGATGTTGGCATTGGAATAGTGGATGAAAACGCAGGGTTCCGCATCACCGGCCGAGTTGATGTGGAAGTAGTTGCGGCCGCCCGCAATGCAGCCGCCGACGAACTCGCCGTCGTTCTGGAAGTCCATCGGGTAGAACGGGATATCACACGCCTCGCTGCGCAGATAGCGGATGCGGTCGATCATGTACTTGCGCTGCTCCGGGGTGGGCATCAGTTCGGGGGCTGCCTCGTTGCCGACGGGCATGTAGTGGAAATAGAAACCGAAGTGCGCACCCTTGTCGCACAGGAAGCGCATGAAGTCATCGCTGGTGACGGCCTCGATGTTGGCGCTGGTGTAGCAGATGGAGGTACCGAACAGGATACCGTATTGCTTGAGCAGGTCCATGGCGTGCATGACGGCGGCGTAATGGCCGCTGCCGCGGCGGGCATCGTTGGTCTCCGGGGTACCCTCGATGGACAGCATGAAGGCGATGTTGCCCAGACGGACGACCTCCTTGCAGAAGGCGTCGTCGATCAGGGTGGAGTTGGTGTAGATGGCGAACTGCACATCGTTGTGCTTTTCGGCCAGCTTCAGGATGTCGGCCTTGCGGACCAGCGGCTCGCCGCCGGTGAGCATGTAGAGGTACACGCCCAGCTCCTTGCCCTGAGAGACGATCTTGTCCATATCGTCAAAGCTCAGGTTGTTCTTGTTGCCGTACTCGCCGGCCCAGCAGCCCACGCAGTGCATGTTGCAGGCGGAGGTGGGGTCGAACAAAATCAGCCAAGGGATGTTGCACTGGTACTTGACGCGGTTCTCACGGATGGTCTTGGTGCCACGGAAGAAGGCCTCATAGCCCAGGTTCAGAGCCGTGGTGCGGGCCACATTGGGGTCCAGCTGGTCCAGCATGCAGTTGATGAGTCTGGACCACTTGCTGTCCGGGTTTGAGAGGGTCTGGCGGGCATGATTGTATGTTTCCTCGCTGAAGGAATCGCCATAGAAGGTCTTGGCGACATCCACCAGCTGGGTCATGGCCTTTTCGCGGTCCTTGTTGACGTGGGACAGCACGATATCCGCCGTCTTGCCCAGTGCGGCGCGCTGCATCTTATGAGTCAGAGAATCAAATGTGGTATTCATTCCAATTTCCTCCAATGCGTTGTCTGATGTGGGGAGCATCCTCCCCCGCCGGGATCAGGACCCGGCGTTCAGATGATCTTATATTCTTGCAGCAGACGGCCGAGGTCGGTCTCCTGCACCCTGTCGATGACTTTGCCGAGCGCGAACCGCTCGATCCATCGCATCTTGAGGTCGCTCAGCGGACGTCCATCCCGCAGCTGCACGGCTGCGTTCAGCAGGTCGCGGACGTCGTAGGTGCTGTCCCAGACCTCCGGTACGCCCCGGTCGATGTCCAGCAGGGTATACACCGCCTCCATGCCGGTGCGCATGGAGTATTCGGTGGTGAAGATGGTGTCACGCGGGGTCTCTGCGAACTGCCCCAGAAACGCGAAGTTCACCGCGCCCTCCGGCACCACAGCGGGCCGGTCGCCTGCTGCGCGGGGCATGAAGAAGGCCGTGATGTACGGCATCATGACGGGCACCGTGTTGGCGCTGTGCTCGGCCAGATCTTCGATCTCCGGTTCCGGCACACCGAGGTGATACAGCCACTCCATGCAGATCTCCTTGCCGGTGCAGTCCCGCATGGGCTTCTTCACGTAGTTGCCGGGCGTGTCGCTGAACAGGCCGTAGAGCCAGCCCACGAGCTGGCCTTTGGGCTGATTTCGGAACTGCGGCTGGCGGTTGAAGGTCCAGCTCAGCAGCCAGTTGGAGTCCCGGACGGTCACGATGCCGCCGGTGACGGCCCCGCCGCTGAAGGGGTCCCGCTTGCAGATGTTCTGGATGTAGGGCACGATCCGCTCGTCCAGCGTGGTCACGGTGGCGCTCATCCAGTTGGTCTGCTCCGGGTCGGAGCAGAATTTCTCCGGGTGGCCGAAGGCGGGGTCCTGCGCGGCGATCTTCTTCCACAGATCCCAGCCATTGCCGGGGTGGAGCACCGTGTCCAGCGCAGCGGGCTGGTCCTGCGCACCGATGGAGCTGTTCTCGACGCAGCCGCCGTTGGTGATGAAGACCAGATCGTTTTCGGTCAGGTCCACCCGCTCCTCGTGGTCATCCACCAGAAGGCAGATGGTGCGGGCCTGCTTTTTGCCGTCCGCACAGTCGAACTCAATATTCGTCACCTTCGTGTTGTAGTGGAACCGGACCCCATAGCCCTCCAGATAGCGGATCATGGGCAGGATCATCGACTCATACTGATTGTACTTCGTGAACCGGAGCGCCCGGAGATCCGGCAGTCCGCCCACATGGTGGACGTAGCGCTTGAGGTAGAGCTTCATCTCCAATGCGCTGTGCCAGTTCTCAAAGGCGAACATCGTCCGCCAGTAGAGCCAGAAATTCGAGCCGAGGACTTCTGCGTCGAACACGTCGGTAATCCGCTTGTCGTACAGCTGCTCGTCCGGGGTGAAGAAGAGCTTCAGGATCTCCATGCAGCCCTTGTCCGACAGGCCGAACCGGCCGTCGGTGTGGGCATCCCGGCCCTGTTGTTCGGTCGCACGGCAGAGTGAGACGTTCGGGTCTTTTTTGTTCAGCCAGTAGTACTCATCCAGCACACTGACGCCCTCGGTCTCGATCGACGGAATGGAGCGGAACAGGTCCCACATGACCTCGAAATGATCGTCCATCTCGCGCCCGCCCCGCATCACGTAGCCGATGCCGGGGTATTGATAACCATCGCATGCGCCGCCGGGGATGGCCCCTTTTTCAAAGAGGTGGACATGTTCGCCCTTCATCTGACCATCCCGCACCAGATAGCAGGCCGCCGTGAGGGCAGCCAGCCCGGTGCCGACGAGGTAGGCCGACTTGCGGTCTACGTCCTTTGGTTTCCGCGGCCGCGCAAATGCTTCATAGTTACCACTGGAATAATACATGTTATTCCCTCCGTTTGTTGTGGTTTCTTTCATCTTATAGTTTGCGCTGATGGTACTGTACCATGTTGTCAAAAAAGGTTCCATAAACAGAAAAAGCACCGTGATGGAAAACCCATCACAATGCTTCTTCTGTCTAAATTTTCATCAATCATCCAGTTCCGAGGGGCTGCGGTCTGTGCGGAACCGGTTCAGCGCACGCTGGAAATCGCCACGGATCAGGAGATTCAGCCGTTCCGTCATCCGGACGGGGTCCTCCTTCATATCCTTGCGGATCCATTCCAGTGCCATGCCCACCAGCGCATACTTGTAGAAATCCACGATGAACTGTACATCGTCATCCTGCACGGTGATCTCCTGCATCCCGCGTTCCATGAACTCCCGCAGCATGGGGTCCAGCAGCTTATATAAGTACTGTTCCACCTGCTCCCGGCTGATCGAGCGGTAGACGTTCATCACCAGCACCTTGTTCTCCTGCACCTGGTGTAGGAGGTCCAGAAACGCCTCCGTCCAGGTATCGAACGTGGGCTTGTTTTCCAGCGCCTTTGCGGCGTCTTCGACCATGATCCAGTCCACCAGATCGTAGATATCCTTGAAGTGGTAGTAGAACGTCATGCGGTTGACCCCGCAGTCCTCCGTGATATCGTTGATCGTGATCTTGTTCAGGGGTTTCTGGAGCAGCAGCTTTTTCAGCGATGCTTCCAGAGCCCTCTTTGTCGTCTGTGACACAACCTCCATCCTTTCCCAGCCGCGCCGCGCGCACTGCTGTTTGTGGTGGCCGGCCTCCCAGCCGGAGAAGTGAGAACACTTCCTTTTATAATATACCTCTTTCCGAGGACAATTTGCAAGCAAAAATTCCAAATTCAGGGTAAATTTTCTGTTACTACGGCTCCGTATTGCGAAATTTTGTACCGTTTGTACTCCCATTCCAGCCCATTTTTTGAAACATTCTTTTTTCAGCAGGCCCTTCCCCTCTTGATTTTCAGCCCCCGTCTGCTTACAATGGAGGCGGAGATGAAACAGCATCTCCCCTGCCCCAATGCGGGGGCAGGCCGGGTGGAATTCAAGAAAGAAGGTTTTTGTTATGCTCAAGACCATTGGATTTTTAGGCTGCGGCAACATGGGCGGGGCCATTGCCCGCGCGGTGTGCAAAGCAGCAGACCCGCAGAACGTGTATCTGGCCAACCGCACCGCTGCCAAGGCGGAGAAGCTGGCCGCCGAACTGGGCTGCAATACCACGATCAACGACGAGGTGGCAGGCCGGTGCGACCTCATCTTCCTCGCTGTCAAGCCGCAGATGATGGAGGCCCTGCTGACCCCGCTGAAGTTCACGCTGGCCGAGCGGCCGGGCCGGTTCGTCCTGTGCAGCATGGCGGCGGGCCTGCCCATTTCCCGCATTCAGGAGCTGGCCGGTGAGGACTACCCCGTCATCCGCATCATGCCCAACACCCCGGCTTCCGTGGGCGAAGGGATGATCCAGTATTGTTCCAGCCATGTCACCGCCGAAGAAGAGGCCGAATTCTGCAAGCTGATGGCCCCCGCCGGGCGGCTCGACCCGGTGCCGGAAGCCCTGATCGACGCGGCCAGCTGCGTTTCCGGCTGCGGCCCGGCCTGGGTGTACCAGTTCATCGAGGCGCTGGCCGACGGCGGCGTGGCCTGCGGCCTGCCCCGCGCCAAGGCGCAGGAATATGCCGCCCAGATGGTGCTGGGCAGCGCCAAGCTCGTTCTGGAGAGCGGCAAGCACCCCGGCGAGCTGAAGGATGCCGTGTGCAGCCCCGGCGGCAGCACCATTCAGGGCGTCCGTGTATTGGAAGAGCAGGGGTTCCGCGGTGCCGTGATGGACGCCGTCCTCACCGCTTACGATCGGACAAAAGAGATGGGAAAGGGGTAAGGATATGCGAATCGTCGTCAAAGTCGGCACTTCCACGCTGGCGCACCCCACCGGGCGGCTGAACATCCGCCACACCGAAGATCTGGTCAAGGTACTCAGCGACCTGAAGAATGCCGGGCACGAGGTCATCCTCGTCTCCTCCGGTGCCATCGGCATGGGCGTGGGCAAGCTCTCGCTCCCCCAGCGCCCCAAAGATATGGCCACCAAGCAGGCCTGCGCCGCCGTGGGCCAGTGTGAGCTGATGTACACCTACGACCGGCTGTTCACAGCTTACAACCACAACGTGGCCCAGGTGCTGCTGACCGGTGTGGACGTTGAGGATGCCGGCCGGCGGCAAAACGTGGAAAACACCCTGAACCGCCTGCTGGAACTGGGTGCACTGCCCATCATCAACGAAAACGACACTGTGGCCACCGATGAGATCACCTCCATCGGCGACAACGACACGCTGGCCGCCATCGTCTGCCGCTGCATCCACGCCGACCTGCTGGTGCTGCTGAGCGACATCGACGGCCTGTACACCGCCAACCCCCACACCCACCCGGAGGCAAGGCTGCTCCCGCTGGTGGAACGCATCACGCCGGAGATCCTGGCGCTGGCCGACGGGGTCGGTTCATCGCTGGGGACCGGCGGCATGTCCACCAAGCTCCGCGCCGCCCAGCTGGTGACGGAACTTGGCGCAGACATGGTCATCGCCAACGGCTCCCACCCGGAGCTGCTGTACGACATTGCCGAGGGCAGACCGGTGGGCACCCGCTTTGCAGGCCGGAAGGAGGGCTGAACCATGACGACACAGGAAATTCTGGAAGCCGCACGCGCCGCGAAGTCTGCACTGGCACTGGCGGATGAACAGACCCGTAAACAGGCGCTCTGGGGCATGGCAGACTGGCTGTGTCACCCCGACCAGATGCAGACCATTCTGGCCGCCAACGCCGAGGACATGGCTGCCGCCAGAGGGCACATCTCCGACGTGATGCTCGACCGTCTGGCTCTGACGCCGGAGCGCATCGGTGCCATGGCGCGGGGCATTCTGGAAGTGGCCAATCTGCCCGACCCGGTGGGTGCTGTGCTCAAGCGCATCGAGCGGCCCAACGGTCTGGTCATCGAAAAGACCGCCGTGCCCATGGGCGTCATCGCCATCATCTACGAGAGCCGCCCCAATGTGACCAGCGACGCCGCCGCCCTCGCCATCAAGAGCGGCAACGTCTGCGTCCTGCGCTGCGGCCGGGAGGCCTGGCGTTCGGCCCACGCCATCGTGGAAGCTCTGCGCCGCGGCCTGAAGGAAAACGGTCTGCCGGAGGCCGCCGTCTCCCTCATCGAAGACACCACCCATGCCTCCGCCAACGCGCTGATGACGGCCGTTGGCTTTGTGGACCTGCTCATTCCGCGCGGCGGGGCCGGGCTCATCCGGGCCTGTGTGGAGAACGCCAAAGTTCCCTGCATCCAGACCGGCACCGGCATCTGCCACGTCTTCGTCGATGACTCCGCCGACCAGACCCAGGCGCTGGACATCATCGAAAACGCCAAGGCCAGCCGCCCCAGTGTCTGCAACGCTGAGGAAGTCTGCCTTGTGCATTCCGCCATTGCGGCGGAGTTTCTGCCCAAGCTGGCCCGGCGTCTTGGCCCGGCCCGCGTGGCACGGGGCCTGCACCCGGTCGAACTGCGGCTGGATGAGCGGGCGGCAGCTGTCATTGACGGCACCCCCGCCGGGCCGAAGGATTTCGATACCGAATTTCTCGACTACATTCTGGCCATCAAGGTCGTGGACAGCGTGGAAGAAGCCATCGGCCACATTGCCGAGCACTCCACCGGCCACAGCGAGGCCATCCTGACCCGGAACGAGGCCCATGCCTCCCTCTTCACAGCGGCCGTGGACAGTGCGGCGGTCTATGTCAACTGCTCCACCCGCTTCACTGACGGCGGCGAGTTCGGCCTGGGCTGTGAGATGGGCATCTCCACCCAGAAGCTCCATGCCCGCGGCCCGATGGGGCTGCAGGAGCTGTGCAGCTATAAGTACATCATCCATGGAGATGGGCAGGTGCGGTGAAAACCTCTCAGTCATTGCTTCGCAATGCCATTTGTACATTTGTTTTCTTCCATGGACTGTTTTTTCGTCGAAAACAGTTTCGTTCGATGGTTCGAATGTGTCTTTCGTCTTTGTCGATGGTTGCATCCAAGTTTTCGCCGTTCTCCACAAAACAAAAGTCATACTTCCGGGCAGAAAATCGTAGAAAAAGACGATTTTTCTCTTGACAAGGCCCATTTTGGCGCGGTACAACTATAGTGGAAAGTTTGGAATAAATGTTGTGGGTTGAATGTTTCAAATTTGAAATTGTACGCTCAGTGAATCCAATCCAAAAAAGTGTTCGTCCGCAACCAGACATTGAGACAAAGGAGAGTGTGAATTATGACCATCGCAATCCTTGCACATGATTCCCGCAAAGAACTCGCGCTTCAGTTCTGCACCGCGTACAGCGGCATTCTTTCCCGCAACACGGTCATCGCCACCGGCACCACCGGTCGTATGCTGAACCAGGCCACCGGCCTGCCAGTCCATTGCTACCTCTCCGGGCGGCTGGGTGGCATCCAGCAGATCACAGCGCGCGTTGCCTGCGACGAAGTCGATCTGGTGCTGTTCTTCCGCGACCCGCTCAAGACGGACAGCGGTAACTTCATCGAGCAGAACCTGCTCCGCCTGTGTGACATGCACAGTGTACCCATCGCCACCAACATTGCAACCGCCGAAGTATTGCTGCGCGGTCTGGATCAGGGCGACCTGGACTACCGCGAGGGGATGCACCCCGCTCTTGTGGAGCCGGTCGTTCCGGTTTCCCGCGCCGTGTGCTGAGGCAGACCGGCTTTTTGATTTGTGTATAGAGGGAAAAAACAGCGCCGCAGAGGGTTTCGAACCTTCTGCGGCGCTGCTTTCTTTTTTGAATTTGATTTCCGGGGAAATCCGCCTTACTCCAGACCAGCCATCTGCTTGACGGCCTTCATGGCAAAGGTCAGGGTGCGGCCCATGGCCACGCCTGCCATCAGGCAGGGGTAGTTGTTGGCAAAGAAGCTGCCGGACATATCGCCGGTGATGTACAGGCCAGGCATGGGCTTATTGTCGTTGTCCAGAGCCTGACCCTTCTCGTTGATGGCAATGCCCTGCTCGGTGGTCAGCAGAGAGGCACCCAGCCAGCAGCCATAGAACGGAGCCTTGCGGATCGCGCTCAGGCGGTATGCGGGCTTGCCGAAATCGGTATCCTCCTGGGCATCGTACAGCGCATTGTAGCGCTCGACGGTGGCGAGGAAGGTCTCCTTGGCGTCGCCGGTGAAGCCAAGCTTGTCGGCCAGCTCCTCGATGGTGTCGGCCTTGAAGAAGCAGCCTTCCGTTTCTGCATTCTCCATCTGCTTCTTGATATAGTCCTCGCCTGCGTTGCGGGTCTGTGCGGAGCAGCCGATGGTGTGGAAGCGCTTGACGTCTTCCAGAATGTTGGCGTCGCAGATCTGGGCATACACACGGCCCGGCTGGTGGGCAGCGGCATAGACGATGTCGTTGTAGGGGCAGCTTTCGTTGGCGAAGCGCTCACCGTTGCGGTTGACCTTCAGGAACGGCTGCGTACCGGGGTTGTACTGCTTGATCTTGCCGGGGAACGCCTTGCCGCCAAACGCATTCTCACTGTCAACATAGCCTCCATCCACGCCGGGAGCCACGATGCCGCGGTCGAACAGCATGGGGGCAGCTTCCTTGTCCAGATTTGCACCGGCCCAGACGGCGGCACGGATGCCGTAGCCCTTATCGGACGGAGAGTAGGAACAGGCGGTGGTGACGGAGGTGCCCAGCGGGTCCAGCTGCTCCATCATGTAGGGGTTGCCAGGGAAGCCGCCGCAGGCCAGCAGAACGCCCTGATTGGCGTTGTAGCGGATGAAATGGTCGTCCTCGGTGCTCTGGGCGATGATGCCGGTGATGCGGCCGGAGGAATCCTTTTCAATTTTGGCGAGGCTGGTCTTGAAGTCGATGCCGTAGCCCAGCTCCTCGATGTACTGCTGCAGGGCCTCGTTGCGCTGCAGGCCGGAAGCGGACTCGCTGGCACGGTAGTTGTGCTCCTGCACCGGGTAGAGGTAATCGGTGTTGTGCTCGGCGTTCTCGGCAGGCCATTCCGCCTCATCGCCGGAGGTGAACTCGCATTCCCAGCCGAACTTGTCTTCCAGAATGCTGCGCATAAAATCGTGCATCGCAGCAGACTCATTGATCCAGGTCCTGACGACCCGCTGGTCGCACTTGCCGGAAGCATAGCGGGAGATCTCGCTCAGCAGCTTGGCCTTGTCGGTCGCAGGGGCACCGGCAGCCTTGGCGGCAGCGGAATCAATGGCACCGTACCAGTGGCGGGTATCCTGCACGGCCGCATTCTGCTCGATGATGCGGAAGTTCAGGCCGTTGGCGGCTGCATAAGCAGCAGCAAACATGCCGCCGTTGCCGGCACCGACGATGAGGATGTCGGTGTCCACGGTCTCGGTGATGGCAGCCTCGTCGATGTCCGGCTCCTTGCCCAGCCAGTCGGTCTCGTCGCCGGTAGGCAGCTGAACGCTGGACACGGTGGCTTCGCCCTTGGCCTGTGCAAAGCAGCTCTTGGCTGCCTTCATAACGGCATCGGAGGTCACGGTAGAGCCGGACACGCCGTCGATCTCGGCAGAACCGGCAGCAAGCAGCTGCTCCTTGAGCTGGTCGGCTGCGGCGGCACCATAGGAAGCGGTCTCGCCGGAGGTATCGACGACCACGTTGGTGACAGCGCTGTCGGAGAAGGTCATAGTGACCTTGACGGTCGAGGAGATGCCCTCTGCCGTGCCCTCATAAGTGCCGGGGATGTAGGTGCCGGATGCGGCAGAAGCGGCGGTGGAGGAGGAGCTTGCAGAGTTGCAGGCAGCCAGAGCACCGGCCGTGACGCCGGACATGGCAGCAGCGGCAGCGATCTTCAAAAAGCCTTTGCGCGAGATCTTGTTCATTGCGGGGTTCCTTTCTTCTTTTCTTCGTGTGTTCTTCATTTGCCTTCCAATGCTTCTTCGGTCTGTGCAGCGTGTGCCTGCGCAGACTTCGTTCGATAATAATTTAACACAAAGTTTTGCCCCTGTCTTTTAAGATTTGTTAAGCATCTCCGCTGTTTCTCTGCTTTGGAACGTCGATTTTGCACTTCGTTTGTCAAATAACGGTCAAATTCAGGCAAAAAAATGCGCCCACCGCTTAAGTTTCCTTAAACAATGGGCGCATTCCGCTTAACGATCCTTCAGGTTTGGGCGCGAGTCAAAGCTCCGGCTGGCCATCCGGCCGGAACACATACCCCTTCCCCCAGACATTTTTCAGGTAGATGGGCTTTGCCGGGTCCGGCTCGATCTTGCTGCGCAGATTGTGGATGTGCACCTGCACCGTGCGCACATCGCCAAGGCTTTCCTTGCCCCAGATCTTCTGGTACAGCTCGTTGGCCGTGAAAAACGTGTTGGGGTAGCGGACGAAAAGGGAGAGGATGCGGAACTCCATGTCGGCCAGATGGATGCTCCGGCCGTTCTTCTCGACGCAGTGGCTGTTGGAGTCCAGCGTAAAGGCCACGCAGTGGTAGCCGTTGACGCTGGGCTCGGCGGCGTCCATCTGCACCCGGCGGATGTTCGCCATGATGCGGGCCAACAGCACCTTGTGGTTGTAAGGCTTAGCCAGAAAGTCGTCGCCGCCCAGCTCCAGCGCCCGGACCACCGTGTCAGTATCGTCCAGACAGGACGTAAAGATGATGGGGCAGTGATGCCAGCTCCGCAGCCGCTGGCACAGGTCCATGCCGTTGGTGTCCGGCAGAAGGATGTCCATCAGGATGACATCGAAGTTCTCGCGGGCATGGCTCAGCGCCTCGCCGCCGGTCTCCGCACAGACCACTTCATAATTCTGCTGGCTGTTCAAAAAGTAACGGGTCGTGTCCCGGATCACGGGATCGTCCTCCACCAGAAGCACACGGATCATTCCTGTTTGCTCTCCCCTTTTTCGCAAAACTTTGCTATACTAGAGTTAGTATACCTTATTTTACGGGCTTTCTCAACTGTTTTTCCGGAAGTTCCGTTCGTTCGGGGGAGGTCAACTATGAAAACCAAACATCTTCTCACTGCACTGAGCGCGGTGGTGCTGGCGCTGGGCATCGCGCTGGCCGGCATCTGGTACAACGCCCAGCTTCCGCCCCTGGAACCGGGCACCGCCGCCAGCGGACAGGATGCCGAAGTCCTGTTTCAGGAATGGGCCGGGGCCTTCCCGGACGAAGGTTCCGATGTGCGCACCATCCGCACGACCTTGCAGTGGATGGCCATCACGGTCTTCTGCACGCTGGCGGCGACCGTGCTGGCACTGCACCACTACAAGCCGCAGCGGGAGCTGGGGTATTTCCTGCTTTATCTCGTCATCCTCATCGCCTGGGCAGCTACGGTCATCCGCTTGCCGGAGCGGGGCAGCGGTATGGTGCGGTTTCTGCGGCAGGGGTATTTTTCCCTCACGGTGCTGGCCCCCATCTGGCTGAGCGCGGCGCTGACCGGCATAGCCCCCAGGACCAGACAGCAGAAGTCCCTCTCGCTGGCACTGACGGCCGGGTATGTTCTGCTCTCCCTCAGCACCTGCCCGCCGGTGCGGGCCATCGGGCTGCTGGGCGGCATGGCCTACTGCATCGGGCTGCTTATCGCGGCCTACTGCCGGGGAGACCGCGCGGTGCTGCTCCTCCTCTTCCCCTGTGCGGCAACGGTCGGCCTGCGGGTTCTGGTCATTCTGCCGGGGCTGGAGCTTCCCTTTTTCTCGGAGAGCATCCGCTTCTATGTGATGCGGTGTGCCCGCATCTACGATATCCCCTTCACCTTGGGCTGCATGACCTTCGTCTGCCGCCGGTTCGCCCTGCAATTTGACCGCACCGAGCAGCTGGCGCGGGAGCTGGACCAGCGCGTGGCCGACCGCACCCGCGCCCTGACCGAGGAGACCGAGGCCCGCAAGAGCATGATGCTGAACATCTTCCACGACCTGCGCAGCCCGCTGTTCGCGGTGTCCAGCGGGCTGGACACGCTGGAAGCGGCCCCGGAGGCCCTGCCTGCCCTCCTGCCTGCTTTGCAGCAGCGGATGCGCTTTCTGCGGCGGCTGACCGAAGATCTCTTCCTTGCGGCCAAGCTGGAACAGAAACAGGTCCTGCTGAACGAAGACTGCGTTTCCCTGAGCGAGGCCGCGCAGGCAGTCTGCGAGAACTGCCGGAGCGAAGCGGAGAACAAGGGCGTTGCCCTTTGCGCACAATTCGATGCCGCACTGCCTGTCTGGGGCGATGCGGTGCGGCTGCAGCAGATCTTGCAGAATCTGGTGACCAATGCCATCCACTACACCCCTGCGGGCGGCACCATCACCGTCCACAGCTGGGAGACGGAGGGCTCTGCTCTCGTCTGTGTGCAGGACACCGGCTGCGGCATTGCCCCGGAAGATCAGGCTGCCGTATTTGACCGCTACTTCCACACCACGGCCAACACCAAGCACGACTCCACCGGCCTCGGCCTGACCATTGCGCAGGAGCTGGCCCGCTTACATCATGGCGAGATCCTGCTGGAAAGCGAAGTGGGCAAGGGCAGCTGCTTCACGCTGAAGCTGCCCCTGCTCGCGGACTGAACAAAAAATGCTCTGCCGGAAAAGGCAGAGCATTTTTTTGCAGTTGAACGTCGGTTTATGCCAGCGGGTCCCACAGCTTCATGGGCAGAGGTTCCTGCGCCAGCAGGGCGCGCTGGGCATCGCTCAGCAGGCTCTTGCGGACGGTGACCTGATAGACGTTGGCCTGGAACCACTTCTCGCTGCCGATGTAGTAGCCCTTCTGGCCGGACTCCTCGCCCCAGCTGTTCTCGATCTTCCAGCGGTTGGCGGTGCCGTTCTCGTCCAGATTGACGCCGCAGAACATCATGCAGTGGTTCATGGTGCTGTCGCGGGTGAGCAGACGCTCCGACTTGGTCATGCCAAAGGTCAGCCCGCCCAGCACCTCGCCGTACTGGAAGCAGTCGGGGTCCCAGTAGCCGTTGGCGCGGTCGCCGTCCGGGTGGCAGTCGCAGCTGAACATGACGCCCTCCCCGGCCTGCAGCTGGCGGATGGTCAGGTCTTCCAGCTCCTCCTGCGAGAGGTTAAGCCAGAACATGCCGTCCTCGACCACATCCCCCATAAACGGCTGGCAGTAGGTGCGGTTGACTGCATGGATGGGCGAAGCGATGATGACGGCATAGTCGTCGAAGTCGCTGCCGACGTACTTGTCGAGGAACTGCTTCGGGGTCAGGCCGCGGTCGCAGTGGTAGACCTTGTCGGTATCGGTGTACTCGAAATCAAAGGTCTTGGGCGGCTGGCCGTAGAGGATGCGCAGAGCGTTGTAGATCTCTGCCAGCATCTCCTCGCGGCGGGCCGAGGGGTCCTTGCCTTCGCGGACAAGGGCGCGAAGCTCCAGCGCATCCTCGCGCAGCTTGCGGTTCAGGATGGGCAGGTACTTGGCCGTGCCGGTAGAGTGCACCGTCTCCGGCATCACCCAGGAGGGCACGACGCCGTACTTTTTGATGAGGCTGACCGCCATATCCCACTGGCCGCCATCGGGCAGCGGGTTTCCCAGCAGGGTGAAGGTCTCGCGGTCGTCCAGCTCCTGCGCGGCAAAGTGAAGGATGTTCTCAAAGAAGAGGTTTGCCTTTTCCAGCTTGTCGTAGAAGGCCAGATAGGTGGGCGAGATGGAGAAATCCTCCAGTTTGCACTGCCGGATGACCCGCTCGCGCAGGACGTTCAGGGTGGAGAACATCCAGCAGCGGCCGCTCTGCTTCTGGTTGGTGATGTTGCTGGTCTGGACCAGAACGGAGAAATCCATCTGCAATTTGGCTGCGGCAGCGGGCACAAAGGCGGCATCCGGCAGAGCCGTGCGGGAGATGGCATTGGACATCACCTGCAGCTCCGGGCGGGCCGCATAGACCTGCTCAAAACGTGCCAGCATTTCAGCGTCAATGGGAGTTACCTTGTTCATTGGTTTCACACTTTCTTCTTTTACCGCCCGGCCCGCTGCGCCCATGGAACGAAGCAGGCCGGGATCGTTACGTCAACGTTCTCCAAAGTAAGCGTTCTGCACGGCCAGCAGCACACCGGCGCGGCTGGCTGCAAAGTTCAGGCCGCCCTGCAGATAGCAGGTGTAGGGTTCCCGCAGCGGGCCGTCGCAGGAAAGCTCGATGGTGCTGCCCTGCGTAAAGCTGCCACTGGCCATGATGACCTCATCGGTATAGCCCGGTTCCGGCGAGGGTTCCGGGGCCGCATAGCTGTCCACCGGGCTGGCCGCCTGCACACCGCGGCAGAAGCCGATGAGGGCATCCGCCGTACCGGCGTCGAAGCAGGTCACGATGTCGTTGTGGTCCTCGCAGTAGCGCGGGATGGGCGTCTTGCCCACCAGTTCCAGCAGGCATTGCGCATAAATGGCCGTCTTGATGGCCTCACACACGACGCCGGGCGCATAGTAGAAGCCCAGATACAGATCGCGGGGGGTATCCAGTGTGCAGCCCAGCTCCTTGCCGAGGCCGGGTGCGTTCAGGCGGTAGGCGCAGAGTTCCACGAGGTCTTTGCGGCCTGCGATGTAGCCGCCGGTGGGGGCGATGCCGCCGCCGGGGTTCTTGATGAGGCTGCCCACCACGAGGTCGGCACCGGCCTGGCAGGGTTCTTCCGTCTGGGTGAACTCGCCGTAGCAGTTATCCACGAAGACGATGATCTCCGGGTTGGCAGCGCGGGCGGTGTCGGCGATCTTCCGGATGGTGGCCAGATCGAACGCATTCCGCTGCAGATAGCCCCGGCTGCGCTGGATGTGGCAGACCTTGGCCCCCGGTGCCTTTTGGGCGATGAGGTCATAATCCGGAGTGAAGTCCGGCTTCAGCGGGGCTTCGTCGTACTTCACGCCGTAGTCCATCAGGGTGCCGGTGCCCTTGCCCTTGCCGTCCAGACCGATGACGCCTTCCAGCGTATCGTAGGGGCGGCCGGTGGCAGCCAGCAGGGTGTCCCCTGCCCGCAGCAGGCCGAACAGGGCCACGGCCAGCGTATGGGTGCCGCTCTGGAACTGGCTGCGGACGAGGGCGTCTTCGGCCCCCATCACTTCTGCAAAGATCTGCTCCAGCTTGGCGCGGCCGGTATCCCACAGGCCGTAACCGGTGGTGCCCAGCATATCGGTGGAGGACATCTGGGTGTCCGCAAAGGCTTTCAGCATCTTGAGCTGGTTGAAGTCGCGGATCTCCTCCATGTGCCGGAAATAGGGCTGGCAGAGTTCCATGGCCTGTTCATCCAGAGCCAGGGCTTCGGGTTTGAAATCAAAAAAATGGCTTAACATTGACATATTAGATCCTTTGGATTTCTTATTATTTTTTACGTAGAGATATCCCCGCCGATTTTACTTTGCGGGCGCTTCATAGCGCGCATACTCGCCCAGTTTTTCAAAGCCGAGGCGGGTATAGAAGTGCACTCGTTCGGGGGCGCAGAGGAAAACAGGCTGGAAGCCTTCTGCCGAGAGTTCGTTCGCCAGCCGGACGATGAGCCGCCCGCCGATGCCCCGGCCCCGCAGCGGCTCGGCCGTTTCCCCGCAGGCCATGTAGGCCTGGCCGTTGGCAAGGGCATAGGCCCCGACGGTGCAGGCAAGCGTCTCCCCCTGCCACAGCGCCCAGACGCGGGCCCTGCCACGGCTGCGCTTGGTGCACAGCTCGGAGTAAAAGTCATCCCGCCGGGCAGGCCGGGCCGGAAAAAGCGCCTCTGCCACCGGGCGGGCCGGAGGGTCCCGGTCAAAGGTCAGCGAGGCCCAGAGCGCTTCGTCTGCCTCTGGCTCCGGAAGCTGCCGCCCCGGCGTCAGGCCGAAGATGGTGTGGGGTCTTGCACGGGTCCACCCGGCGGGCGGGGCCGCCTCGGCTTCGTCCAGCACAACGGCGCCGCACCCGCAGAAGGTCAGGAACCCGGCCAGCTCTTCGGGGTTGGCGTGGCCTGCCATCCAGGCCGTGCTGCCGCCGATGTCCAGCGCCAGCGTAGGTCCGGCAAAAAAGCGGCCCGGCTGGCTCTTGCCCAGCAGCTCCAGCGCCAGCGGCATCGTGGCACCCAGGCAGAGCTTGCCCCGGCAGGCGTTGTAAAAGCGCAGTTTTGCGCGGGATGTCGTGGCCTGTCGGATCATTTCAGTTCGTTGACGATCTTCTTGAACTCGCGGCCGCGCACCTCGAAGTTGGGATACAGGTCGAAGGATGCGCTGGCCGGAGACAGGATGATGATATCACCGGGCTGTGCGGCGGCGCGGGCCAGCTCGACAGCATGCTGCATGGTGTCGGCATGCTGGATGGTCAGGCCGGACGCTGCAAAATCCGGATGCTCACAGACGGCCTTCTCGATGCGGGGGCCGGTGGCACCCATCAGCACAAGGTCCTTGACGTGCGCAATGACCTCCGGGGCCAGCGGCTCATAGGGGATGTGCTTGTCGTAGCCGCCTGCAATGAGGATGACCTTCTGGTCAAAGCTGCGCAGGCCCGCGATGGTGCGGGTGGGGCTGGTGCCGATGGAGTCGTTGTAGTAGGTCACGCCGTCCAGCACACGGACCGGCTCGATGCGGTGCTCCACGCCGGTGAAGGTGCTGCCCACCTTCTGGATGGCCTCGATGGGCACTTCACCCCAGACGGCGGCGGCAGCGGCCAGCAGGTTCTCGATGTTGTGCAGACCGCGCAGTTTGATGTCCTTCTGGGCCAGGAACGGGGTCACGACGCCGTCCTCGGCCATGCAGAGCATCCCGTCCCCGCGCAGGAACGCGCCGTTGTCGGTGTCGTGCAGGCGGGTGAACCAGACCTGTTTGCCCTTGCAGTCGGGCACCATGCTGCGGGTGATGTCGTTCTCATAGCCCAGCACTTCGCGGCAGGGCGGCACCTGATGGAGCAGGATGTTCCGCTTGGCGTCGATGTACTCCTGCATATCCTTGTGGTGGTCCAGATGGTTCGGGGTCACGTTGGTGACGACCGCGATCTTCGGGCTCTTGCGCATACTGATGAGCTGGAAGCTGGACAGCTCCACGACCGCCACATCCTCCGGGGCAACATCCGGCAGCATGGGCAGCAGGGCTGCGCCGATGTTGCCGCCCAGATGCACCTTGCGGCCCGCAGCCTCGTAGAACTTGGAGATGAGGGTGGTGGTGGTGGTCTTGCCGTCCGAGCCGGTCACGCCCACGATCTCACAGGGGCAGTAATCAAAGAAAAGCTCGACCTCGCTCGTGACCAGCGTGCCTGCGGCGATGGCGTCCTGCAGCGGCTTCTGGTAATATTCAAAGCCGGGGGTGCGCAGGATGATGTCCTGGCCCCGGAAGCCGTCCATGTAGTGCTCGCCCAGGCTCAGGTCGATGCCCAGGCGGCGGATGGTCTCGGCGTAGCTGCCAAAGTCGTCCACGCTGTTCTTTTTATCGCAAAGGGTGACATGCGCACCCAGGCCCACGAACTCTTCGATCAGGGTCTTGTGGCTGACGCCCGCACCGATGAATGCGACCTTTTTGCCCTTGACCAGCTCTGCGAGCTGCTGCTGTTCTTTCTGCATAAAAACAGAACCTCCTCTATAAAGTGTTTCTGTAACAAGCTCTTGCTGCTCTTCATTCTACACCTTTTCCGCACAATACGCAACGCCCAACCCGCACAGGCCGCAAAAATGCACTGAAAGGTCATCGAAATTCACAAAAAGATAATTGTCTTTTTCGACGCTTTCCGTTATACTGGACGTATCCATCATCATCTGCAAGGAGCGCTTTTTTTGAAACACCGTTTCCGCCTGGCCGCCGCGGTTCTGACGGCCCTTCTATTCCTGACCCTGACCGGCTGCGGTTCAGGCTCCAACAGCTTTACCTGGTTCGTGGACACCATCCCCGCGAACCTTGACCCGCAGGTGGCTTCGGCTGCGTCGGACGTCATCGCCTGCGAGAACCTTTACAGCGGCCTTGTCCGCAAAGACCCGGACGGCCAGCTGGAACCTGCCCTGTGCGAACGGTGGGAGGTCTCCGCCGACCGGAAGACCTATACCTTTTATCTGAAGGACGGCCTGACCTACACGGCTGCCAAGGGTACGGCTGCTGACTGCGCCATCACGGCGGAGGATTTCGTCTTCGCCTTCCGGCGGATGTTCCGCGCTGCCACGAACTCCCCCTACGCCGTGGAGTTTTCGGCCCTTGAGAACAGCGCCGAAGTATTGGCCGGGCAATTGCCGGAAAGCGCCCTCGGTGTTTCGGCCAGCGGGCCGCTGACGCTGGTGTTCCGCCTGAGCAGCCCGGACGAGAATTTTCTCTCCAAGCTGACGCTGCCCGGCGCGATGCCCTGCGACGAAGCGTTTTTCGACTCCACCCGCGGCACCTACGGCCTCACCGCCAAGACCACCCTTTCCAGCGGGCCGTTCTACCTCTACAACTGGACGTCCAGCGGCCTGTTCCTGCGGCGGGAGCCTTCCGGCACCCGCATCGACAGCCTGCGCCTGGTCCCGAACACCAACAACGCCGACCAGTCGGCCATTGAGCTCATCAACAGCGAAAAGTGCTCGGCAGCGGTGGACGCCACCGGCAGCACCCCCTCGCTGTCCTCCATCTCCTACTCCGACACCACCTGGAGCCTGCTGTTCAACTGCAATACGATCTTTTCCTCCACCGAGCTGCGGCAGGCACTGGCCGGGGTGGCGCGGGACGCCGCCGAGGTCCCCCCCCCCGAGCTGTTTGCCGCAGCGGACAGCCTCACCCCCGCCGGTCTGAATGTAGACGGCATGAACTACCGCGACACCGTGGGAGACGTCTCCCCCACCGCCGTGGATGTCAAGGCGCTCTACCTTGCCGCGCGGCAGGGCATGGCAAACTCCGACTTCAATAAGATCACTCTGATGCTCCCCGCCGGGTGCGGCCTGAACGAGGCCGCCGAGACCATCAACGGGGCCTGGCAGAAGGAGCTTTCCCTCTTCTTCTCCATCGAGGAGGTGGACGAGGAGACCTTCCGCAAGCGTCTGGCCGAGGGAGATTATACCATCGCGCTGGCCCCCGTCAGCGCTGAGAGCGGCAGCGTGTACAACACGCTGGCCCAGTTCACCCCCGCAGGCGGCGGGCTGACCGGCTATTCCAACGCCCTGTACGCCACCCAGCTGGAAGCCAGCACCCACGCCAACGGTTCCACCCGCTGCCGCCTGCTGGGCGAATGCGAACGCCAGCTGCTCAGCGACTGCGTCGTGGTCCCCCTCTTCTCCCAGCAGAAGCGTCTGTTGATCGCTTCGGGCATCAAAAACCTCATCTTTGACCCCTTCGGCCCGGTGCTCGACCTGACGTATGCCACAAAGGAATAAAAATGCAAGGCCCCCTGTGCGAACGGCACAGAGGGTCTTGTTGTTTCTTCAGGTTTTGATGCCGAACAACCGGCGCAGGATCCCGCGCAGACACTTCGGGCTTTTGATGACGACGACCTGCATCCAACTCCCGCCTTTCGTTGTGTGATACCACAGTATAAGCGGCAGCGGCGCAAAACGTGCATCGCTCAGCGCAGGATGGGCGTATCCGGCAGGGTCTCGACCACGACCAGCGCCCCCTTGCGGGTGGAGATGGTGATGCGGTCCGAGCCTTCGGCGTACTCGTTGCTGACGCCCAGCGGATACCCTGCCGTGAGGACGGCATCCGTCAGCTCATAGTAGGAGCCGCGCTCACAGACGCCCTCGGCCCGGCCCTCCAGTGGGAAGACGGATACATAGAAGAACTGCGCCTTCGGGTAGGTGCGCTCCTCGCCGGCGCGGACGAAGGTGATGCGGCTGCGCTCATCTTGCAGCGTGGCGCGCACACCCCGCTGCTCCAGCCCCAGACCGGTGCAGAGGTTCGCAAGGGTGTGTTCCAGCCGTCTGCCGCCCAGCGCGCCCAGCAGCAGCACCTCGGAGCAGCCTTTTTCGGAGGCAAGCTTCGCCGCATATTCGGTGTCGGTGTCGTCCTTGACGTGGGGCAGGACGATGACGTCATCCTGCTGCTCCGGGCAGGGCGCGGTGTCGAAGTCGCCGACGATGATGTCCGGTTTGCAGCCCAGCGGCGCACAGTTGCGGTAGCCCGCGTCGCAGGCGATGATGAGGTCATCGGGCCGCAGCAGGCGCTTCAGCTCCGGCGAGACCGGGCAGGCAGATACGATCACACAGCGTGACATAAGTTTCCTCTCTTCACTCGAAGAAAGCTCCCCCGGCCGGAGGAGCTTTCTCTGGTTTGCAATGCAGCGGTCAGAACTTCGGCCGCTGCCAGTCCTTGACGTCCTTGACTTCGTCGTACATGGCGCAGTAGCTGTCGTACCGAGTCTGGGAGAGCCGGCCCTCGGCCAGTGCCGCGCGGACGGCGCAGCCCTTTTCTGTGCGGTGGGAGCAGCCAGTGAACTGGCATTCACCAAGATACGGCCCGAACTCCGGGAACGCATGTTCCAGGTTCTCCTTCGGGATAAACCCGGCGCGGTTGGCTTCCAGGCTGGCGAAGCCGGGCGTGTCGGCGATGCGGCCGCCGAACGCCTCAAAGATGGTCACCTCGCGGGTGGTATGGCGGCCGCGGCCCAGCTTCTGGCTGATGGCGCTGGTCTCCCGCTCGGCCTCCGGCAGCAGGGCGTTCAGCAGCGTGGACTTGCCCACGCCGGAGTTGCCGCAGAAGGCGCAGAGCCGCCCGGCGATCCACTGCTTCACCTCATCCAGACCCTCGCCGGTGTCGTAGTGGATGGCGATGAAGGGCAGGGTCGAACGCTCGTATGCCTTGCGGAGGAACTCCGCCTCGCCGAGATCTGCCTTGGTGCAGACGATGACCGGCTGGACGCCCTTGTCCACCGCGATGGCCGACAGCTTATCCAGCACGAGGGTGCTGGGGGTGGGCTGGGTGGTGCTGGCCACGAGGAACAGCACATCCAGATTGGCCACCGGCGGGCGGACGAAGACGTTTTTGCGGGGCGCGATCTCCGCGATGACGGAAGCGCCGTTCTCGGTCTCCACCGTCACCTCGTCGCCCGCCACAGGGGTGATCTTCTGTTTGCGGAAGATGCCGCGCGGCTTGCACTCGATGATGCCCGCTTCGGTCCGGACGTAGTAGAAGCCGCCGATGCCTTTTACAATATAACCGTTCATGGCTCCTCCGTTACGACAGCAGCGAACTCCACCAGTCGCTCAGGCTGGTGCCAGAGCTGGAACCGGAAGAGTCGCTGGAGGAGGAAGAGCTGCCGCCGCCCACAAGGCCGCTCCACCAGTCGCCGCTGGAGCTGCTGGCGCTGGAACTGCCGCTCTCCGAGGTGCTGCCGGGCTCCTCGGCCGGGGTCTCCGGCACAGGTTCGGGACCTGCGCTGACGGTCACGCTGACGCGGCTGTTCACCTTGACGGTGGAACCGGCGGCAGGGTTCTGCCCGATGATGGTACCGGCAGGCTTGTCGCTGTACTGCTCAGTGGTGCTGCCCAGGCCCAGCTTGTTCTGCACCAGCAGGGTGCGGGCATCGTTCACGTTGGACAGGCCCACCAGCGACGGCACCTTGGCGGTGGTGCTGACCTGCGGGCGGCTGACGTAGACCACAACGGTGGAACCCACCGCCACCTGGCTGCCGGCGGCAGGGTCGGTGCGGATGATGGAGCCTGCCGCCACGGTGTCGTCCACGGCCTGGGTGATCAGCACCGAGACGCCGAGGCTCTTGAGCTGCTGTTCTCCATCGGCCTGCAGATAGTTGGTCACATCCGGCACGGTGACGTACTGGATGCCGAGGCTGATGGTCAGGGTCACGCTCTGGCCCTCGCGGACGGTGCGGCCCGCCACCGGCGACTGCCGGTAGACATAACCGGCCGCGTAGTCGTTGCTGTACGACTGCTCCCAGTTCACGGTGATCTGGCCGGAGGAGACCTGCGGCTGGGCGTTCACCTCATCCTGGGTCATGCCGCTGTAATCGGCCAGCACGATGTCGGCCTTTTCGCTCATCAGGGTGCTGGAATCGTTGAGGATGGTCCAGCACAGCGCCATGCAGGCCAGCGCGAACGCAACGGTGATGCCGAACAGCACCGGCAGGAAGATGGGCTTTTTCTTTTTGCTTTTGCGGGTCTTTTTCGGTTCTGGGGCTTCTTTTTTGGTTTTCACGGGGTGCTCCACCACCTTTTCAGGAATTTCATCGGGGAGATAGGTGTAATTGAACACGATGGACGGGTCTTCCACGTAGGCGTTCAGTGCCCCCAGCATCTCGGCGGCGCTGGCATAGCGGTTTTCGGGCCGCTTTGCCATGGCGCGTTCGGTGATCTCCACCAGGCCGTGGGGCACGGTGGGGGCCAGCTCCTGCAGACTCTTGGGCTTGTCGGTGATCTGCTTGATGGCCACCTCCACCACATCGTCGGCGTCAAACGGCAGATGCCCCGAAAGCATCTCGTACATCATGACGCCCACCGAATAGATGTCGCTGGTGAAATCGGTCTCGTCGCCCTTGGCCTGTTCCGGGCTGATATAATGGACGCTGCCCATCGCCTTGCCGCCGGAAAGCTGGTTCTCGGCGCGGGAAATGCGGGCAATGCCGAAGTCCATCATCCGCAGCTGACCGTTGTCCAGCAGCATGATATTCTGGGGCTTGATGTCCCGGTGCACCACGCCGTTGCGGTGGGCATGGTCCAGCGCTTTGAGGATCTGGGAGATGAAATGCACCGTCTCCCGGCTGGTCAGCCTGCCGCCGCGCTCGTTGAGGTACTCCCGCAGCGTCATGCCGTCCACGTATTCCATCACGATATATTGCAGCTTCTCGCTGACCGAGACATCGTACACCTTGACGATGTTGGGGTGATTGAGCAGCGAGATGGCCTTGGATTCGTTCTTGAAACGGCGGACGAGGTCGGGGTCGTGCATGAGCTCCTGCCGCAGCACCTTGACGGCTACGACCGTGCCCTCCGGCACCGGCCCGCCCGGCCCCACGACCGCCTTGTAGACGTTGGCCATGCCGCCGGTGCCGATCAGCTCCCGGACGGTGTACAGGCCATCGAGGGTCTTGCCGATCAGATTATCCATGCTCCACCTCCGTCGGCTCCACGGCCAGCAGCAGCGCCGTGATGTTATCCGAGCCGCCGTGGGCGTTGGCTGCCTCGATGAGGCGGTCGGGCAGGTCGTAGAACGTCCCCTGCGCCAGCAGCTCTTCCATCTCCTCCACCGGCACCATGTTGGTCAGGCCGTCGGTGCAGAGCAGCAGCCGGTCTTCCCGCTTGAGCTTCGCGGCGGTGAACTCCGGCTCCAGCCGGTAATCCACGCCCAGAGCTTTGGTGATGATGTTCTTCTGGGGGTGATGCTCGGCTTCCTCCTCGGTGATGGTGCCGCAGTCCACGAGCTCCTGCACGTAGGAGTGGTCGTGGGTGAGCTGGGTCAGCTTCCCGTCCCGGATGAGGTAGGCGCGGGAGTCGCCTGCATGGCAGAGGTAGACATTGCCGCTACGCACCAGTGCGCAGACCGCCGTGGTGCCCATGCCGGCCAGCGCTTCTTCATGCGCAGCCTTCTGGAACACGAAGCGGTTGGCGTAGAGGAGCGCTTTTTTCAGAAACGGCTCCTCCTGCCCTGCCCCGCACTGGGCGTATTGCTCCTGAAAGAAATTCTCGATGACATTGCACGCCCCCTGCGAGGCTTCACGGCCGCCCTTTGCGCCGCCCATACCGTCGCAGACCAGCGCCCACACCGCGCCGCCGGGCAGCTCCCCGGCCCGATAATCGTCCTGGTTCTCCTGACGGACGCGGCCGACATCTGTTTTTCCTGCAAGTTTCATAGGATTCTCCTTTTGTCAGGCTTTGCCGTTCATCTCGTCGCGGCGCAGCTGGCCGCAGGCGGCGCTGATCTCGCTGCCCAGACGGCGGCGGACCGTGGCGTTGACGCCGAGGCTCTCCAGCTTCTGCTGGAACCGGCGGACGTTGGCGGCATCGGTGGCGGAGTAGGGGCTGCCGTCCACCGGGTTGATGGGGATGAGGTTGACATGTGCGCCCATGCCCCGGATGAGGTTTGCCAGCTGCTTTGCGCAGGCATCGGAATCGTTGACGCCGCGCACCATCGAATACTCGAAGCTGACCCGTCGGCCCGTGGTGTCCTGATAGCGGCGGACCGCCTGCATCAGCTGCTCCACGGGGTAGGCATCGTTCACGGGCATCATGCCGCTGCGGATCTCGTTGTTGGGCGCATGGAGCGAGACGGAAAGGGTGAGCTGCAGCTTTTTCTCGGCCAGCTGGTCGATCTTCGGCACCAGACCGCAGGTGGAAAGGCTGATGTTCCGCATCCCGATGTTGACGCCTTCGGGCGAGGTGATATTCTCAAGGAATCGCATCACTTCGTCGAAATTGTCCAGCGGTTCGCCGATGCCCATGAGCACGATGTGGGAGATGCGCTCCCCGATGTCCTTTTGCGCAGTGTAGATCTCGGAGCAGATCTCCCCGGCTTCCAGGTTGCGGACGCGGCCCGCCTGGGTGGACGCGCAGAAGCGGCAGCCCATCCGGCAGCCCACCTGCGTGGAGACGCAGACCGTGTTGCCGTAGTGGTAGCGCATGACGACCGTTTCGATGCAGTTGCCGTCGGCCATCCGCAGCAGGTACTTGACCGTGCCGTCCTTGGCCTCCTGGCGGCGCTCAATCTGCGGGGCCGCGATGTAGAAATGTTCCTCCAGCGTCGCCAGCAGGGTCTTGGGCTGGTCGGTCATGGCGGAAAACTCCGTGACCAGCTTCTGGTGGACCCAGTGGAAGATCTGCTTGGCCCGGAAACCGGGCTGACCCAGCGCCTTGAGCTCTGCGGCCAGCTGTTCCAGCGTCAGGGAGGAAATGCAGCGTTTTTGTTCCATGGTGTTCTCCTATTGATACGATTCAGGCGGCCGACTCATTGCGCTTTTTGCATCGCGCAGAGGAAAAAGCCGTCCATCCCGGTGCGGGTAGGCACCGAAAGGGCTCCGTGCTCCCCCACTGTCATCCCGGCCGGGAACGGCACTTCTGGCGTCACGACGGAAAATTCCGGGTGGCGGGCAAGGAATGCCGCCACCTGCTCTTCGTTTTCGGCCGGGTCGATGGTGCAGGTGGAGTAGACCAGCCGCCCGCCCGCCTTGAGCAGAGAGGCCGCTGTGTCCAGAATGGCCGACTGGGTGGCCAATAATTCATCGTGGCGGGCCTTGTCCAGCGTTTTGTAGCGGATATCCGGCTTTTTGGCCAGGATGCCCAGGCCGCTGCAGGGGGCGTCCACAAGGATGCGGTCGGCCTGGGGCAGGCTGGGGTTCTGCCGGGTGGCATCGTTGCAGAGGGTTTCGACATTGGCAAAGCCCATCCGCTCCACTGCCGTGCGGATGAGGCGGACGCGGTTCTCGGCTGCATCGCAGCTGACGAGACGGCCGGTCCCCTGCATTTCCTCGGCCAGCAGAAGCGTCTTGCCGCCGGGGGCCGCGCAGAGGTCCAGCACCGTTTCGCCGGGCTTTGCCTCCACACAGAGCGCCGCCAACTGGCTGGCCTGACCTTCGACGTGGTAGTATCCCTGCCGGAACCACGCGTTCTCGGCAGGGCTTCCCTCAAATGCGGCCAGCACACTGCCCGGCACAAGGCCCGGCTCGGCCGCTGCGCCCAGCGCCGCCAGCTTTTCGCAGAGAGTGGCGGCATCGGCCTTGAGCGGGTTGACCCGCAGGCTGGTCCTGCCGCCGTCAGCCGCATAGGTCAGGATGCCCAGCGCCTCGTCCGGGTAATGGATGCGGAGGAAGTCCGCCACATCCTTCCCGGCAGAACCAAGCACCATCAGCCGCTCGGTCTCATTCCGGAACCGGGCGGTGCTCAGGTCGTAGGTGCAGGCGCGGCGCAGCACGGCATTGACAAGCCCCGCTGCACTGGATTTTCGGAACGCACGGGTCAGCTTGACCGCCTCATTGACGGCCGCCGATGCGGGCACCTGCATATACCGGGCCTGGGCCAGAGCGGAGCGTAAAATCTCCCGGACGGGAGCGTCCAGCCTGGCAAGGCCCTTGGGCAGGAACTGGCCGAGCATATAGTCCAGTGTGCCCCGGTGTTCCAGCACCGTGTAAAAAATGGCGCTGGCAAACGCTTTGTCGCGGCCTTCGAGCTGCTGACGCTTCAGTTCGGCATCCAGGACGAGGTTGGAAAAGCCGTCCTGCTCCTGCTTCACCAGCGCCGAGACCGCCGCCGCGCGGGGATTTGGCCCGCTCACAGGCAATCCCCCGCTTTGAGCCGCAGACCCGCCGCAAACGAGGTGCCGTCCATGGGCTTCTTGCCCTCCGGCACCACATGCAGCAGCTGGATGGCACCCTCGGCGCAGGCCACGGTCAGGGGCCGGGTCGCCAGCACCGTGCCAGGCGCTTCGCCGTGGGAAGGCACCGCGCGGCACTCGGTCACCTTGACCTTTTTGCCGCCGGAGGTAGTGAACCAGGCCATGGGCCAGGGGTTCATGCCGCGCACCCAGTCGTGGATGTGGGCGGCGGAGTCGGTGAGCCGGAACTCGGCCAGCTCCTTGTCGAGCATGGGCGCGAGGGTCGCATGGGCGTGGTCCTGCGGCTGGGGCCGGAGGGTGCCTGCCGCGATCTGCGGGATGGTCTCGCAGAGGACGCGGGCACCGACTGCCGTCACCCGGTCGAACAGTTCGCCGCTGGTCTCTTCGGGGCCGATGGCCATCTTCTCACAAACCAGAACATTGCCGGTGTCCAGCCCTTCGTCCATCTGCATGATGGAAACTCCCGTCTCGGTGTCGCCGTTCAGGACGGCCCACTGCACCGGGGCACTGCCGCGGTACTTCGGCAGCAGCGAAACATGCAGGTTGATGCAGCCATACCTGGGGGCCTGGAGCACGCTGGCGGGCAGGATGCACCCATAGGCCACCACCACGATCAGTTCTGGGGCCAGCGCCTGGATGTTGGCATCCTCGCCGCCGTCCCGCAGGGTGCGGGGCTGGAAGACCGGTGTGCCGTGCTCCAGCGCCACTTCCTTGACCGGGGGTGCGGTGAGCACCTGCTTGCGGCCCACCGGCTTGTCGCGGCGGGTGTATACGCCGCAGATGTCATGCCCGGCGGCATACAGAGCCTTCAGGCACTCGGCGGCAATGTCCGGTGTGCCCATGAACAGAATGCGCATTACTTGTTTCCTTTCGCTTCGCGGGCAGCCTTTTTGCCCTCTTCGGTGTCCTCATAGAAATACTCGCTGGACTGCATGATGGTGATGCCGTCCAGATGGTCGTTCTCATGCTGGATGCAGCGGGCCAGCAGACCCTCGGCCTCCAGCTCGAACCAGTTGCCGTTGCGGTCCTGTGCGCGGACTTTGACAGCGGCCGGGCGGGTCACTGCGCCGTTGTGGCCGGGGAAGGACAGGCAGCCCTCGTAGGCGGTCTCCTCATCCTCGGACACCGCGAGGATCTCCGGGTTCACGAAGTCGATGAACTTGTACTCGTAATCTGCGGGGATCTCCTCCGGGGCGTCGGTGGTATCCCACACGACGAACAGGCGGCGCAGCATCCCCACCTGCGGGCCGGCCAGACCCACGCCGTCGGCGTCGATCATGGTCTCGCGCATGTCGTCCAGCAGAGTCGCCAGACGGTCGTCAAAATTGGTCACCGGGCGGCAGACCTTGTTCAGGATGGGGTCGCCCTCTTTCACGATGTTGCGGATAGCCATAGTTGGTACCTCCAAATCAGTTGTTCGTATCAGATATCTCCGTCCGAGTGCAGGTCTACGACGACGGTGGCTTTGGCGGGCAGCTTTTCCTGCTCGTAAAGGCCCAGCGTTTCCCGCATCAGGTCGCGGAAGCGGCGGTCGTTGCGGCACTTGACGGTGAGTTTGTAGCGGTAGTTTCCGTTGATCTTTTCAATATTGCCGGGGGTGGGGCCGAGCACCCGGAGGGGCAGCTCCGGCTGTTTTGCCGCCTGCCGGCCCAGCAGGGCCGCGAACCGGGCGGCGGCGCGGGCCACTTCGCTCTCTTTCAGGCCTGAAAAGCCCACAACGCACAGCCCGCAGAACGGCGGGTACAGCCCCAGCTTCCGGTAGGCGATCTCCTGCTCGAAGAAGGCGTCGTAGTCCTGCGCGGCGGCGAGGTTGAGCACCGGGTTGTCGGGGTCGGTGGTCTGGATGATGGCAAAACCGGGGTCTTTGGCCCGGCCGCTCCGGCCCACCACCTGTGTGATGAGGCTGAACACGGTCTCATACGCTCGGAAGCCCTGGGCGAACAGGAGCGAGTCGATGCCGAGGACGCCCACCAGGGTCACATTCTCGAAATCCAGCCCCTTGGCCACCATCTGGGTGCCCACCATGATGTCGTACTCGCGGCGGGCGAACCGGGCCAGCAGCTTTTCGTGGGCGTCCTTGGCGGCGGTGGAGTCCTGGTCCATCCGCAGGATGCGCGCCTCCGGGAAGAGCTTTGCCAGCTCCTCCTCAGCCTTCTGGGTGCCGAAGCCGCGGTACTGCAATGTTCCGCCGCAGGCGGGGCATTTTTGCGGGGGTGGGTCCAGCTGGCTGCCACAGTAGTGGCAGAGCAGCTTGTGCGCCGATTTGTGGTAGACCATCGGGACGCTGCACTTTGCGCATTTGAGCACCTCGCGGCAGTCCTCACACTGGGCGATGGTCTGGTATCCCCGGCGGTTGAGCAGCAGGATGGTCTGCTTTTCCGCTTCCAGATTGCGGCGGATGGCATCTTCGAGCGCCAGGCTGATCTCGCGCGGGTTGCCGGAGGCCAGCTCGGCCCGCATATCGACGATCTCGACATGGGGCAGCGGGTTGCCGCCGTACCGCTGGGTCAGCCGCACCAGCTGGGTGCGCCCATGCTGGGCTGCAAAGTAGCTCTCGGTGCTGGGGGTCGCGCTGGCCAGCAGGAGCAGCGCCCCATTCTCGGCCGCGCGCTGCCGGGCCACCTCGTGGGCGGCGTAGCGGGGCGCGGATTCGGAACGGTAGGTGTGCTCCTGCTCCTCGTCGATGATAACGAGGCCGATGTTTTCCAGCGGCGAGAAGATGGCGCTGCGGGTACCCACCACAATGTCGGCCCCGCCGTCCTGGATCATCTGCCATTGGAGCAGCCGTTCCGTGTGGTTGAGGGCCGAGTGCTGCACGGCCACCCGCCTGCCGAACTGGCTCTTCAGCCGCAGGATCATCTGGGGGGTCAGGCTGATCTCCGGCACGAGCACCAGCGCCCGCCGCCCCAGCTGCAAACACCGCTCGATGAGCTTGAGGAAGACCAGCGTTTTGCCGCTGCCGGTCACGCCGTAGAGCAGCGCCGAATGGGGTTCGGCATCTTCGAGGTGCGGCAGCAGGGCATCGTATGCGGCCTGCTGTTCGCTCGTCAGAAGAATGGGTTCGTTTTTCAGCGGGATGCTCGCATACAGGTCGATGGATTTGTTCACCTTGCTGCATTCCAGCACACCCTTGGTGCAGAGATTGTCCAGCACGGCCCGGCTGATGCCCTTTTCTTCGAGTTCGGTCTGGGTGCGCTCTCCCCCGCCCAGCAGGGCCACCGCCGCCAGCTGCTTGGCCGTCGGCTTCGGCTTGGGCGGCAGGGTACCCACCAGCTTGTAAGCATTCTCGGTGTGGCGGACCAGCTGCTTTTGCAGCACCGGCGTCACACCGTCCGCCGCCACGGCGGGCTTGTACTGCGCCCCATACGGGATGACGGCCTTGACGGCCTCATAGTAGGTGCAGAAGGTGCGTTCTTTCAAAAAATGCACCAGCCGCAGCAGTTCCGGCGTCAGGCAGGCGGAAGCGGGGGCCACATCGAAGAGGAATTTCAGCTTCGAGTTCTCCGGTTCGGCGTCGCAGGCCAGCACCACGCCCATCCGGGCACGGCTCCCCCGCCCGAACGGCACCAGCACCATGCTGCCCAGCCGGACGGCGTCCTGCTGGTCGGGCATGACTGCGTAGGTATACAGTTTATCGAAGTGGAACGTCGCGTTGCTCACGGCGACTCCGACCGTTTTTGGCATTCAGCTTCCTCCGGGTTTGGTTTCAGTGTGCGAGGCCCGCCCGCTGGCAGATGACCTGATAGAGCGCATCGGCGCAGGCGGCGACCTCATTGTTGACCAGCTTCAGGGTGAAGTCGTCCTGCTGGGCCAGCTCGTTCCGGGCCGTAGCCAGACGCTCACGGATGCTTTCCTCGGTCTCGGTGCCGCGGCCGCGCAGACGGCGCTCCAGCTCCTCCACCGACGGCGGCAGCAGGAAGATGGTGGTGGCACCGGGGAACATCCGGCGGATGTTGGCCGCGCCGTGGACATCAATGACCAGCACGACCAGCTTGCCGGCTTCCAGCCGCTTGTGGATCTCCTCTTTCAGGGTGCCGTAGTAATTGCCGTTGTAGAAATTGTATTCCACGACCTCGTCGTTTGCGATGAGCTGCTGGAACTGCTCCTGGCTGCGGTAGTAGTAATCCACGCCCTCCTGCTCGCCGGGGCGGGGCGAACGGGTGGTGGCGGAGACGGTCTTCTCGATCTCCGGGTGCGCAGCGCGCAGTGCATTGACCACGCTGTCCTTGCCGGTACCCGCTGCACCGGATACCACAAACAGATACTTTTCGTTTTCCATCTTTATTTCTGTTCCTCCTCTGAGCCTTTGCCCTCAGCCTGCCCGGCAGCGCGGCTGGCCACCGTTTCCGGCTGAAGGGCTGACAGAACGACATGATCGGAGTCCATGATGAGCACCGCGCGGGTGCTGCGCCCATAGGACGCATCGATCAGCATCCCGCGTTCCCGCGCTTCCTTGACCAGACGCTTGACCGGCGCAGAGTCCGGGCTGACGACGGCCACCACGCGCCCGGCGCTGACCAGATTGCCAAAACCGATGTTGATGAGCTTCATCTTCTCCTCCGATCTGAATGTATCAATGCGTTACTCCAGATTCTGGATCTGTTCGCGGATCTTTTCGATCTCCGCCTTCATATCCACCACCACGCGGGTGATGTCCAGATCCTGGCACTTGGAGCCGATGGTGTTGGTCTCGCGGTTGAGCTCCTGGGTCAGGAAATCCAGCTTGCGGCCCACCGGCTCATCCAGCTCCAGAATGGAGCGGTACTGGGCAATGTGGCTGCGCAGGCGGACGGTCTCCTCGTCCACTGCGGTCTTGTCACCGAAGATGGCGGCCTCGGTCAGGACGCGGGCATCGTCGATGTTCCGGTCTTCCAGGATGACCTTGAGCTTCTCATACAGGCGGTTGGTGTAGGCTTCCACCCGGCCCGCGCTCAGCGTCTCCACCCTGCCGACACACTCTTCCAGAAAGCACAGGCGGCTCTCGACGTCGGCCTTCATCTTGGCACCCTCGGCGGCGCGCATCTGCACAAACGTTTCCAGCGCCTGCGCCGTGACGGCAGAGACATCCTCCCACAGCTGCTCCTCGTCCACATCCGCGTGGCGGGTGGCGAGGACGTCCGGGAAGCGGGCAATGAGGCTGGCGGAGGTGTCGTTCTTGATGCAGAGCTCCTCGGACAGGTCCCGCAGGGCCTGCTGGTAGCTTCTGGCCAGCTCCCGGTTCACGGTGACGACGGTGTCGGCGGCGTCCACGTTCTGCACCGTCAGGCTTAGTTCCACCTTGCCGCGGGTGATCTGCTCGTTCAGCTGCTTTTTCAGGCGGCTGTCCATATAGCTGCAGGTCCGGGGCATCCGGGACGAATACTCAAAGTACCGGGAGTTGACACTGCGCAGCTCCACCGTGATCTCACGGCCATTGCGCACCGCTGTGCCCCGGCCAAAACCGGTCATACTTAAAATCATGGTCAAATTTCCTCTTCTGACATAGGTTTTTTGCGGACAAATTCCAGTATATGTATCCGCTTTTGGGCACACCCGCCCATGTTACGATACATATGCTATCATTTTACTCTGCTGGCCCCGTTTTTGCAAGCAATGCGGCGAAAAAATCAGCTTTTGCCACGAAAAAGTCACACAAACGGCACCGCTGCTCCGCAGACACAAAAAGCCCCCCGCAAAACTGCGAGGGGCCAGAGGGATTCAATTAGACAGGATGCGACTGGTTGGTGTAGTCTGCGTGGTCAGCGTCCACGCCCTGCTTCTTGGCATTGCGCTTCTCGAAGAACTTGGGTGCGACCTGCGGGAACATGGCGTAGGTCAGAACGTCCTCTTCCTGCGTTGCCCACTTGGCGGCTTCGGTCTTCAGCTTGTCCATCTCAGGAGCAAGGGTGTCGGCGAAGCGGCAGGTGATGGGCTTTTCGTCGCCCAGGATCTTCTTGGTGAACTCGGCGCTGATGGGCGCGGGAGTCTTGCCGTAGTCGCCGTGGACCAGGCCCTTGAACTCCTTGGTGACCATCTTGTAGCGCTCGCCCAGGATGACGTTGAAGACGGCCTGGGTGCCAACGATCTGGCTGGTGGGGGTGACCAGCGGAGGATAACCAGCGTCCTCACGAACGCGGGGGATCTCAGCCAGCACTTCGTCCAGCTTGTCTTCCTTGCCGGCATCCTTCAGCTGCTTGAGCATGTTGGAGAACATGCCGCCCGGCACCTGATACAGCAGGGTGTTGGCATCGACGCCCAGAGACTTCGGGCTGATCTGGCCGTTGGCGATGTACTTCTCGCGCAGCTTTGCGAAGTATGCGCGGACGACGTTCAGCTGCTTCAGGTCCAGACCGGTATCGTAATCGGTGCCCTGCAGAGCTGCGACCAGGCTCTCGGTTGCCATGTGGCTGGTGCCGCCGCTCAGGGGGCTCATGGCGGTATCGACGATGTCGGCACCGGCCTCGATGCCCTTCAGCAGGGACATAGAAGCCAGACCGGCGGTGTAGTGGCTGTGGATATCGACCGGGATGGACAGGGTGCTCTTCAGCTCCTTGACCAGGTCGTAGCAGGTGTACGGAGTCAGCAGGCCAGCCATATCCTTGATGCAGATGGAGTCTGCACCCATCTCTTCCAGGGTCTTGGCATACTTGACGTAGTACTCGTTGTTGTGCACGGGGCTCAGGGTGTAGCTGATGCAGCCCTGCACATGTGCCTTTTCCTTGTTGGCTGCCTTGATGGCGGTCTGCAGGTTGCGGGCATCGTTCAGTGCGTCGAAGATGCGGATGACGTCGATGCCGTTGGCAACAGACTTCTGCACAAAGTACTCGACAGCGTCATCTGCATAGGGGCGGTAGCCCAGCATGTTCTGGCCGCGGAACAGCATCTGCAGCTTCTGGTGGGGCAGCTCCTTGCGCAGGATGCGCAGACGCTCCCAGGGATCCTCGTCGAGGAAGCGGATGCAGCTATCGAAGGTAGCGCCGCCCCAGCACTCGACAGAGAAATACGGGATCTTATCCATTTCGGGCAGGATGGGACGCATGTCGTCCATCGTCATACGGGTAGCCAGCAGAGACTGGTGCGCATCGCGCAGGACGACTTCTGTGATCTTGATCGGCTTTTTAGCCATGGTTGTCACCTCTCCCTTCGTTCTCAGTTCATGGAGACGAGAACGTCACCGGAGTTGACGGTGTCGCCCTTGTTGACATTGACGGAAGCAACGGTGCCGTCCTGCGGAGCGACGATCTCGTTCTCCATCTTCATGGCCTCCAGGATGACCAGCACGTCGCCAGCCTTGACGGATGCACCGGCTGCGACCTTGACATCCAGGATGTTGCCGGGCATGGGAGCCTTGACGGTGACGGCACCGGCAGCAGCGGCGGGAGCAGCAGCCTTGGGAGCGGCAGCAGGAGCAGCCGGAGCCTTGGGAGCAGCGGGAGCGGCAGCAGCAACGGGAGCTGCGCCAGCGGCGGTCTCCTCAACGGAGACGCTGTAAGCAACACCATTGACGGTAATATTGTAATACTTCATGGAAGGACCCTCCTGAATCAATCATTTATCCTATGTACGTTTTACGATCGGAACGCTTACAGAGCCATGTTGCCGTGCTTCTTGGGCAGGCGGGCAGCACGCTTGGTGCTCAGCAGCTCAAATGCAGCCACAACGCTTGCGCGTGCGTTGGCAGCGTCGCAGGTCATATCGGCAGCGCCGCAGGCCACAGCATTGGCGGCACTGCACACCTCAGCGGTGTAGGCAGCAGCCTTGGCGTTGGTCGCAGCGATGATGTTGTCGGAAGCGTCGATCTCGCTCTTGTACAGAACGGAAACGGCAGCGTTGGGCTCCAGAGCGCTGACCACGCAGCCGTTGACGGCGATCTTCAGGTCGGCATTGGCCAGAGCGGTGTAGACCGGACCCACAGCCTTGCCAGCCAGCAGAGCGACCTTCGCGGTGGTGGCGTCTGCATAGGTGGCAGCCAGACGGGCAGCCTCACGGATGCCGCCGGCGATGTCGTCGGTCGCGCTGGGGACGAAGCCCTTGGTGTCCACGATGGTCAGCACGGGGACGCTGAAGGCGTCGCACAGGCGGACGAAGCGGGAAGCCTTGGACACGCAGTTGTGGCACAGCTGCTCACCGGTCGCCACCACGCCGACCGCGTTGCCGCCGATGGTAGCGAATGCGGTGTAGACGCTCTTGCCGAAGCCTGCAAACAGCTCCACGGCGCTGTCCTTATCAATGAGGGCAGCAGCAGCCTTCTCCGGAGCGGCACCAGCGGCCAGGACCGCGGTGGGCTGCTCGAACTCGAAGATGGCGGGGCCGGTCAGGTTGTTGGCGGGCAGCAGACCCACGATGTGGGCAGCCTTCTCCGCAGCCTCGGCAGCGCTCTCGGCCACGATGGCAGCAACACCAGCCTTGGCAGCAGCCTCAGCGGAGCCTGCATCTGCGACCTTGTCGCCCTTGGCGGCAGAGGTGAAGGGAGCGGTGAAGAACAGCTCGGCGTCCTTTGCCATGACGCAGACATCTGCGCTGGCAGCGTTCAGAGCGCTGGTACCGCCGCACACGCCGGTGACGACTGCCACCTGGGGCACGACGCCGGACACCTTGGCGATGGCAGCGTTCAGCTTGGCGGTCGCGGTCAGAACGTCCAGACCCTCTGCCAGCTTTGCGCCGACCGAGTTGTAGAACGTGACCACGGGGCAGCCCGTCTGAGCAGCCATTTCGAGGACCTTGATGTTCTTCTCAACGTCCTTCACGGTGACTGCCTCGCCGTTCTGGTAGACGGCGTAGGCCTGCTGGCCAGCCGCATAGCCGCAGGCAGCGCTCACCGCGCCGTCCGCAAACAGTGCGGTATATTCCCCGTCATCGAAAAACTTGGCGAGGATTTCTCCTTTGTTGATCTTTGAAGCCATGGTAAGACCTCCTGCTTTGTCTATTTTGAGCTTTCAAAATTAGGTTTATTATACTATATTTTGTCAGGATTCTCAAGTGCCGAACACCCCATTTTTGAGGGAAAATCTCACAATCTTTTCCATCTCAGGCCCGGCCGCCTTGGTCTGCCCGACAAAGATGCTGTGGGGAGCATCACTTTCTCCGTTTTGCGGGTGCATTGCGCTCGCCGCGCTTTGCGCCCTGCCCCACCGGGCCGCGGGGGCGGCGCTCGGCCGCTTTGGATTGCAGCGCTGCGCTGCGGGTCTGGGCGCGGCCCTTGGCGGCTGCGGCGCGCAGGCCGTTGATCTCTGCCTTGGTCAGCTCGCGGTAGGTGCCCGGCTTGAGCATCCCCAGCTTGACGACACCCTCGGCGTTCCGCTTCAGGCGGACGACTTCCAGCCCGACGGCCTCGCACATCCGGCGGATCTCGCGGTTCTTGCCCTCTTTCAGGGTCATCTCCATCACGGTGCGGCCCGGCTCGTCGGTCACGACATTGATGGCACAGGGCATGGTCTTGGTGCCATCGTCCAGCACGACGCCGGAACTCATCTTCAGGATCTGGCTCTCGTCGGCACGGGGCTGCACGGTAACGCGGTACAGCTTGGAAATGCCGCCGGACGGATGGGTGACGGCCTGCGCAAAGGCGCCGTCGTTGGTCATCAGCAGCAGGCCCTCGCTGTCCTTATCCAGGCGGCCCACCGGGTAGAGGCGGGCGGGGATGTCGCTGACCAGCTCCATGACAGTCTTGCGGCCCAGCTCATCGCTGGCGGTGGTCACATAGCCGCGGGGCTTGTACAGCGCCAGATAGTAGAGCTGCTGGTTCTTCTGGATGTAGATACGCTCATCATCCACATGCAGCACATCGCGGTTGGGGTCCATCTTGTCGCCCACCTTGACCGGGTGGCCGTTGACCTTGACGCGGCCCTCGGCAATGATCTGCTCGGCCGCGCGGCGGGAGCACAGGCCCTGCTCGCTCATGATCTTCTGAATACGTTCTTCTGCCATTGTTCGTTTACTCCTTGTGCGCCTCCCGGCGCTCAAAATGCACCGCGCTGAAGAGCCCTGCCCTTGCGGGAAAGGTGGTACGCAGTGCCGGATGAGGGTGCGCATTTTCGCGCGTTTGCCTCATCCATCTTGCTTCATTCGGCTGCTCCCCTCAAGGGGAAGCTCATGCGCCTTTTCTTACGCGTTGGGCGCTTCGGGGCCAGTCTCCGCGGGGGCCGCCTTGCCGCCCTTCCGGTCGATGAGGGCGCTGACCTTCTCCACCAGTTCGGGGATCATGGTCAGGGCGCGGTCCACGGTGTTGGCCCCGTCGGACAGCTGGATGGTGCGGACACAGCCGTCCTTGATGACAAGGAAGGCCACCGGCTGGATGTTGACGCCCGCGCCGGAACCGCCGCCGAACAGGTCCTTGTTGGCAGCATTCTTGCCGTCAAAGTCCGTGCCTGCGGATGCAAAGCCAAAGCTGACTTTGGACACCGGAAGGATGGTGGTGCCGTCCTCGGTGGTGATGGGCTTGCCCACGATGGTGTTGGAATCCACCATCTGACGGACCTTGTCCATCGTGACGTTCATTAAACCCTGGATCGGATGCTCAGCCATAAAATCGGCCTCCTTATTTCAATGAGTGGGAAAAAGCGGGAACGCTTTCTCCGGAACTGCCCCCGCCGCAGCGGACAGGCAGAACACACCATACAGTTATATTATAACCAAATTATAGGAAGACGTCCAGCACTTTTTCGCGCCAGAACTCGTAAAGCACACGCACCGCCGTAAAGACGATGGCATACGCCTGTGCCGACACCCGGAAGGACACCCGGTCCTGCACCGTCGGCTGGGCCGAGCCGAAATCCGGAAGCAGTCGCAGCTGCTCAAAATCGAGATAGACGAACCGGTCGAGGAAGCCCAGTGCCGGATAGAGCCAGGCGTTCAGCCTGCCATAGCTGCGGGCAGCTTCGGCGGGGTCCTCGCCCCGGACGCCCAGCACGACGTCGATCTTCGTGATGCGCAGCGACCCGATGATGGCTCTGGTCAGCCGGCCCGCCCCCCGCAGGATGGTGCAGAGGATGTTCAGGGTCAGCCGGGCCTTTTTGCGGGGCGGGGTCTCCGGCCTGGGCTTCTGGTCCGCTTTCTTTTCGGCCGGTTTTTTCTTCTTTTTCGGCTTTTCCGGTGCAGGATACTGGAACACCGGCAGGGTCAGCCCCAGCGCACCGGCCCGGATGGTCAGCACATCGTTCTCCCACTGCACATCCGCGCAGAAGGGGCAGAACAGCAGCACCACCGCCAGGGTCAGGACCACCAGCAGCAGGACGCCGATCCCTTTCAAGAGAACGAGCAGCACCGCTCCCAAAACGCTCAGAACACTCATACCTCTCCCCCACTTTCTTCGCTGCTGTGGATGGGCGGCAGGTCGTCCAGGCTGGACAGGCCAAAGCACCGCAGAAACACATCCGTCGTCCGGAACGCCACTGGCCGTCCGGGCAGGTCCAGACGCCCGGCCTCTTCGATGAGGCCTTTTTCCAGCAGGCCGGATACGCTGGACGAGGAGTCCACGCCGCGCACCTGCTCAATGAATGCGCGGGAGACCGGCTGGTTGTAGGCGATGACGGTCAGTGTCTCCATCGCCGCCGGGCCCAGCGGCACCGAGCGCCGGGTATCCAGCACCCGGCGGACCGGTTCGGCAAAGTCGGCCTTGGTGGCCAGCTGCCAGTGGGTGTTCAGGTGGAGCAGGCACAGGCCGCTGTCCTCGCGGGCATAGCGGGTGCGCAGCTCTTCCAGCACCGGCTCCACGCTGGAGACCGGCATCTGAAGCGCCTGGGCCAGTTTGTCGGCTCCGATGGGTTCCGCATAGGCAAAGAGCATCGCCTCCACGGCGGCTCGCAGTTTTTTCTGGTTCATTCGTTCTCCTTTGTGCGTTCCAGCCGCCCGCGGCGCATGGTCATCGCACCGTCCGGGCCGAGGGTGACACGCCCGCCGCGCACCAGCTCCAGCAGGGCCAGAAAGGTGGCCACATGGGTGCTCCGGCTCTGGCGGCGGGAAAACAGCTGCCCCAGCTTCCGGGCACTGCCCCCGATGAGCTGGCGCAGGATATAGACCACCCGGCTGTTCACCGACACCACCGGCGCGGACACCAGCGGCTCGAACTGCTGCTGGGTGAGCTGCCGGACGACGGCCGCTTTCCGGCCCGCCAGTGCCTGCCAGCAGTCCGCCAGCACCTGCGGCGAGTGGAAGAGGTCGTAGGTGTTGTCCTGCTCCACTTCCAGCGGTCTCCGGACGAAGACCGGGGCCTGCTCCCCTTTTGCGCGCAATGCCCCGGCCATCCAGCGGCACTGGTCGTACTCGATGAGCTGGCCGGTCAGTTCCTGTTTCATCCGCTCGCCCTCTTCGCTGCGGGGCAGCAGCAGATAGCTCTTCATCTCCACCAGATGCGCCGCCATCTCGATGAAGGCGCTGGCCGTCTCCGGGTCGGCTCCGGTGTCCGCCGCCACGGTGCGGGTGTACTGGTCGATGAGTTCCAGAATGGGGATGTTGTGCAGGTCCATCTTATGCTTCTGCACCAGCGTCAGCAGCAGTTCCAGCGGGCCTTCGAAGTCCGCCAGATGGAACGTCAGCTCTTCTGCCAATCAGATCACCGTCCCGATGGATGCGTAATACATGGAATAGGCGATCTGGTCGATGTAGCCGGTGCCCAGATCCAGCAGGTCCCACACGGCATCGTTCAGCAGGGTGAGCGGGCCGTCCAGAAAGCCGCTCCAGACCACCGCCAGCATGACGATGAGGATCACCCGCTCATATTTCATGATGCCGAAGTAGATGCGCTGGGGCAGCACCGCCAGCAGCACCCGGCTGCCGTCCAGCGGCGGCACCGGGATGAGGTTGAACACTGCCAGACTGACGTCCATCATGACCAGATATTGCAGGAAGCGGGCTGCAAACACGGTTCCGACCGTGACCGGGGCCCAGTAATACAGCAGCTTCCAGACCACCATCGCGAGGTAGGCCAGGAGCAGGTTCGCCACCGGGCCTGCCAGCGCCGTGAGCGCCATGCCCGCCTTGGGGTTCTTGAAATTGCGCGGGTCGGTGGAGACCGGCTTTGCCCAGCCCACGCCCGCCAACACCATGCACAGGGTGCCCATCAGGTCAAAGTGGCGGAACGGGTTCAGCGACAGCCGACCCTCCCGCTTGGCCGTGGGGTCGCCCAGCAGCCAGGCGGCGAGGGCGTGGCCCGCTTCGTGGAACGGGATGGCGACCAGCGTCACCAGCGCCCGGATCAGATAGTACAGTCCGCGTGAGGTCATCGTATTCTCCTAACAGTGGATTATTTTGTCTTATTGTACTATGTTTTTCGATTTCAGACAAGGGCTTGGCCCACAGATAAAAAAGGTTACAGAAATTTCAAAAAAATGCTTGCAATTTCTGCCCGACTCTGGTACAATAGTCAAGCTGATTATTTTGAATTCCTTACTTCACTGCTAGGAGGTGCAAGTATCATGGCTAAGTGTGAATGCTGCGGCAAGGGCGTTACCTTTGGTATCAAGGTTTCCCACTCCCATCGCCGTTCCAACCGTACCTGGAAGCCGAATGTCCGTCGTGTCAAGGCGGTCGTGGAGGGTTCTCCCAAGTATATCTACGCATGCTCCCGTTGCCTGCGCGCTGGCAAAGTTACCCGCGCTGTCTAAGTAGCTGCATCTGCCGGTCACTTTGTCGAGTGACCGGCTTTTTTGTTTTCCAGGAGGAGGTTTTTCAGATGGCTCTGCCCCATGACCCCATCATGCTTTTGAGCATGGTGAACCTGAAGCTGCGCGACTTCTACCCCAGCCTCGACGCACTGTGCGACGACCTGGACGAGGACAAGGCCGCGCTGTGCGCAACGCTCGCTGCCGCCGGGTATGGATACGACCCGGTGCGGAATCAATTCGTATAAATTCAGGAGGATGCTTTCATGATGCAAGGTACCTATTATAAAGAGTGGAGCCGGATGCTCGGCCGCGAAATGGAGTTCAAGGTCTATGGCACGGCCGGTGTGCCGGTGCTGGCCCTGCCCGCCCGCGGGGGCCGTTTCTACGATTGGGAAAACAACGGGATGCCCGAAGCAGTGGCTTCCCTGCTGAGCAACGGCAAGCTCCAGCTCTTTACCGCCGACGGCATCGACGCCGAGAGCCTGCTGGCCGGGGATGCTGCGCCCCGCCGCCGGGCCGAGATGCAGGAAAAGTATTTCAACTACCTGTCCACCGAGCTGGCCGCCCGCATCCGGGAACTGAACCAGACCGAGAAAGGCCAGCTCATCTGGTGCGTCGGCGTGGACACCGGTGCCTGTCAGGCCGTCAACTGCCGCCTGCGCCGCCCGGAGGTGTTCGGCGGTGCCATCGGTTTGTCCGGCCTGTACGACATGAGCCGCTTTCTGGGCAGCGCCGAGGACGACCTCGTGCTCCGCAATGCCCCCCTCGCCTACCTGACCGAGACCGGCCTCGTGGACAAAAAGGCCTTTGCCAAGGCGGAGGAGAACGACCTCATCCTCTGCGCCGGGCAGGGCAGCTACGAGGAAGAGGCACAGGCCGACACCCGCGCCCTCTCCGAGGCCCTGACCGCCGCCGGTCTGCCCGCCCACTGCGAGTTCTGGGGCAGTGATGTCTCCCACGACTGGTACTGGTGGGGCAAGGAGCTGCACCTGTTCGCAGAACGCATCTTTGGAGAAGGAGGAAGCCATGCCTGAATTTGTGATCGGTGCCCGCGGGCATGATTTTGGCCGTCACACCCCGGATGAGCTGTTCGCTTCCATCGGCAAGGCGGGCTTTGCCTGCACCCAGCTGGCCTACACCAAGGCCATTGAGGGCGTGAAGAGCTATGCCGATGTCACCCCGGAACTAGTCGAGGCCACCCGCGCCGCAGCCACCGCTGCCGGTGTTTCCATCGCGGTGAACGGCACCTACGTCGAGCTGAGCTATGCCGACGAGGACAAGCGCCGCGCCGAGGTCGCCAAGGTGCTGAGCCAGATCCCGGTCGCCAAAGTGCTGCACGCTGGCTGCATGGGCAGCGAGACCACCAACATGGCCAAGCAGCCCGGTGTCACCCGCAAGGAAGCGCAGGAAGCCCTTCTCCGCAGCCTGGGCGAGATCCTGCCCGTCTGTGAGGAGCAGGGGGTGCTGTTCGCTGTGGAGTGCGTCTACTACCACGCTATGAACACCCCGGAGGCCGTCAAGATGGTGCTGGACACCATCGCCAGCCCCAATCTGCGCGTCCTCTGCGATTTTGCCAACTACGTCGGCCCGGAGGACGCTTCGCTGGACGCGCAGCGCCGCATCTGGGACAAGGTGGGCAGCTGGTACGGCGACAAGATCGCCGCCGTCCACTTCAAAGGCCAGAACTTCCGGCCGGACGGCACCCTGTACTCCACCAGCCTGGAGGATTCCTGCGTGGACTATGCAGGCGGCTTCGCCATGCTGAAGCAGATGCCGCAGGCCGCCTTCCCGGTCCTGCGTGAGGAAGCCGTCCCCGCCCGCGCCGCCAGCGACATCGCCTTTATGCGGAAATTCTGCGAATAAGCTTTTGTGTTTCAGGAGCTGAAGAAACTCCTTCCGTCATCGCTCACGCGATGCCACCTCCCTCTAGGAGGGAGGCTTTAGGCCCCCTCTCCGAGGGGGCTGTCACCGAAGGTGACTGGGGGAGTCTCTTCAGCTCCTTCTTTTTTGTCTTCTGTGTTCACGAAAAATTCACAATTGAATTTTCATTTCCTACTTGTTCTGTAGGACAAGCTGTGCTACAATGCCCTTGTACAAAAGATACCCCCAAGGGGTAATTTGAAAGGAGTTGTTCCCATGAGCAGCAAGATGGAACCCTGCCCCCGCTGTGCCCTGCACGAAGCGCCCCCTGCCCCCTGCTGCGAAGATGCAGCCGCCGAAACAGCGCAGGCCGAAGCAGAGACCCTGCACGCCTGCTGCTGCCGCCGCAAAAAGCGGAGCGAGGAGGAGTACAAGAGCCTCATCCACCGGCTGAACCGCATCGAGGGCCAGATCCGGGGCATCCGCGGCATGGTCGAAAAAGATGTCTATTGTGCCGACATCCTCGTGCAGGTGGCGGCGGCAAACTCTGCGCTGAACGCCTTTTCCAGAGAGCTGCTCAGCCAGCATGTGCGCACCTGCGTCGCGGACGACCTGCGCGCAGGCAGCGACGAAAAGTTGGATGAGCTGCTGAAATTGCTGCCCAAACTCATGAAATGACCCTTTTTCGGACAAGCCGACCCATCGCAAGGAGTGAAGACTATGGAACAATACAACGTTACCGGCATGAGCTGCGCGGCCTGCTCTGCACGGGTGGAAAAGGCCGTAAACGCCGTGCCTGGTGTCACGAGCTGCTCGGTGAGCCTGCTCACCAACTCCATGGGCGTGGAGGGCACCGCGAGTGCCGCCGCCATCGTCAAGGCGGTGCAGGATGCAGGCTATGGTGCCAGCCCCAAGGCGGGCGGGCCCACCGCCGCCCCGGACCCCAGCGCCGACCTCGACGCTCTGGCCGACCACGAGACCCCCAAACTGAAAAAGCGGCTCATCGCCTCCCTTCTCTTCCTGGCGGTGCTGATGTACTTTTCCATGGGGCACATGATGTGGGGCTGGCCGCTCCCCCACTGGTTCGACGGCAACCATGTCGCGATGGGCCTCGTTCAGCTGCTGCTGGCGGGCATCGTGATGGTCATCAACCAGAAGTTCTTCATCAACGGCTTCAAGGGCCTCCTCCACCGCGCCCCCAACATGGATACGCTGGTGGCGCTTGGTTCCTCGGCCAGTTTCCTCTGGAGTACCTACGCCCTCTTCGCCATGACCCGCGCGCAGGTGGATGGCAACGACGCTCTCGTCATGCACTATATGATGGAGTTCTACTTTGAGTCGGCCGCCATGATCCTGACCCTCATCACGGTGGGCAAGATGCTGGAAGCCCGCTCCAAAGGCAAGACCACCGACGCACTCAAGAGCCTGATGAAGCTGGCCCCCAAAACGGCCACCCTCCTGCGGGGCGGCACCGAAGTCAGCGTCCCCATCGCCGAAGTGCGCAAGGGTGATGTTTTTGTCGTCCGCCCCGGTGAGAACATCCCGGTGGACGGCATCGTGCTGGAAGGCAGCAGCGCCGTGAACGAGAGCGCACTGACCGGTGAGAGTATCCCGGTGGACAAAGCCGAGGGCGACAAGGTCTCAGCCGCCACCACCAACCAGTCGGGCTTCCTGCGGTGCGAGGCCACTCGCGTGGGCGAAGATACCACCCTCGCGCAGATCATCCGGATGGTCAGCGACGCCGCCGCCACCAAGGCCCCCATCGCCAAGATCGCCGACACCGTGTCGGGCTTCTTCGTCCCGGCGGTCATCTCCATCGCTGTGGTCACCACCATCGTCTGGCTGCTGCTGGGCCGGGAGTTCGGCTATGCGCTGGCCCGCGGCATCTCGGTGCTGGTCATCAGCTGCCCCTGTGCGCTGGGTCTGGCCACACCGGTGGCCATCATGGTCGGCAACGGTCTGGGGGCCAAGAACGGCATCCTGTTCAAGACGGCCGCTTCGCTGGAAGCCGCAGGCCGTACCCAGATCGTGGCGCTGGATAAGACCGGCACCATCACCAGCGGCGAACCCAAGGTCACCGACATCCTGCCCGCCGAGGGCGTGAGCGAGACGGAGCTGCTGACCCTTGCCGCCGCGCTGGAGCGCAGGAGCGAGCATCCGCTGGCCAAGGCCATCCTCGCTTACACCGAAGCCAACGCCATCGAGGCCCCGGAAGTCTCCGACTTTGCAGCCCTGCCCGGCAACGGTCTGACTGCAACGCTGGACGGCAAAGAAATTTACGCAGGCCATGCGTCCTTCCTTGCGACAAAGGCCGCTGTGCCGGAAAGCCTGAAGGCAAAAGCCGCCGCACTGGCTGGCGAGGGCAAAACGCCGCTCTACTTCGGCGGCGCTGGCCGTCTGCTGGGCGTGGTGGCCGTGGCCGATACCATCAAGGAGGACAGCCCCCGCGCCATCCGTGAATTGCAGAACATGGGCATCCGGGTCGTGATGCTCACCGGCGACAACCAGCGCACCGCCGACGCCATCGGCCGTCAGGCAGGCGTGGATGAGGTCATCGCTGGCGTCCTGCCCGACGGCAAGGAAGCCGTCATCCGCAAGCTGCAAGCCTCCGGCAAGGTCGCCATGGTCGGCGACGGCATCAACGATGCCCCGGCCCTGACCCGCGCCGACACCGGCATCGCCATCGGTGCCGGAACGGACGTTGCCATTGATGCGGCGGACGTGGTGCTGATGAACTCCCGGCTCTCCGATGTACCCGCCGCCATCCGCCTGAGCCGCGCCACCCTGCGCAACATCCACGAGAATCTGTTCTGGGCCTTCATCTACAACATCATCGGCATCCCGCTGGCCGCCGGTGTGTTCATCCCCTTCGGCCTGACGCTGAACCCCATGTTCGGCGCCGCCGCGATGAGCTTGTCCAGCTTCTGTGTCGTCAGCAACGCGCTGCGCCTGAATCTGTTCGACCTGCACAGCACCAAACACGACCACAAGATCAAGGCTTCCGCCCTGCCCGCTGCCGCGCAGCCGCAGGCTGAAGATACGACCGAACCCGTTTCGGAATCCACTGTCAAGGAGGAACGTTCCATGAAAAAGACCCTGCACGTTGAAGGCATGATGTGCTGCCACTGCGAGGCCCGCGTGAAGAAGGCACTGGAAGCTCTGCCCGAAGTCCACGAGGCCGTGGTCAGCCACGAGACCGGCACCGCCGTCGTCACCCTGAGCGCCGATGTCGCCAACGAGACCCTGAAGAAGGCCGTTGAAGACCAGGACTACAAAGTGACCGGCATCGAATAAGCCGCATCCGCCAAAAAGACCCTCTCCGTCCTTGCTCTGCTGCAATGCCCGGAGAGGGTCTTTTCATCTTTTATAATCTCTGCAATCGTTCTGCGCCCTTCGTCTTCAGCCAGCGGAGCGCAGCCCCATCGGCCAGGGCAAGGATGCCCAATGCTGCCATCCATGCGGCCTCGGCCGACACGAACTGCGCCAGCACCAGCACCCCCACACCCAGCACAAAGCCAGCGGCCCAGTTGACAAGCAGTGCCAGCAGAACGCTGGGGTTCTGCTTGATGACGGCCATCTCGCTCGTCCAGTGAAAGCGCGGCATCGTCACGCCGAGCATCAGCCCGGCGGCAGCTGTGAAAACAACATCCAATGCCACCAGCAGACCCGCCAGCAGGGCCGAAGTCCACGGCACGCGCAGAAGCACCAGCCCGCAAGCCAGACAGAGCAGCGCGGGCGGCAGGGTGACCAGCAGATGCAGGTCCAGTTTCGCCCGCAGCACCTGCCATGGTGTCACCGGCAGACTTTGCAGCTGCCACAGCTGTTCCCCTTCCAGTGAGACGGACGGCACGGTGAGGAGGTTCATCCCGGCCACCAGAACCACCGTGAAGGTCAGCAGCACCGCGCCCAGCTCCCGCGCGGGCAGCCGCGCCGCCAACGCCCGCAGTGCGTCCGCCTTGTATCCCATTGCGCCGCTGAGAAGCAGCAGCGCCAGCGACCCCATGGCGCAGTTGAGCAGATAGGACGCGCTGCTGCCCAGATGGAGCAGTTCCCGGCGCAGCAGCGTCCGCCGCAGCGAGGAACGGCGGGCCAGCCGCGCCCGCGTCCGTTTCACGGCCCCGCGCCGGGTCGTCATCAGGGTCAGATACGGCCCGGAAAGCGCCCTGCCCAGCGCCGCGCAGAGCAGCACGATGCCAACGGCCAGCACCAGCAGCAAAAGCGGTTCCCCGCAGGCGGCACCTCCCAAAAAGCGCCCCGCACCCGTTAAGGCCGTGTTATTTTCTCCCAGCGCCGCCTGCCCCAGCACCTGTTCAAGCTGAGCCATTCCCCGTTGGTAAACGAGAGCATACACCACCGCAAGCCCCAGGGTTGCTACGACCGTGACCAGCGTTTTGTGTGCGGCCCGCGCAGTGCAGAGAGCGACCACCCACCCCAGCAGCGCCGCCAGAAGGGTCGCTGCCCCGGCCAGCACCAGCGCCATGGGGACTGCACTCAGCAGCCCGCCCAGCGGAGAAGCTGCATACAGCCCATACACTACTTCTGCCGGGACCCAGAGCAGCAGCAGATAGAACAGGCACATCGCGTACAGCCCGCTCATCCGGACGGCAAAGATCATCCACGGCGGGATGGGCATCGCCAGCAGCAGGTCGTTGTCTCTGGCCTGAAACAGGCTCCCATAGCTGGAAAACGCCCCTGCAAACACGCCGACAGCCAGCGCCAACAGCTCCATCGTCAGGAAGTACAGTGCCTCCTGCCCGGCGGGCAGCAGCAGCTCCCCCAGCGGCCACGCCAGCGAGAAGAAACTGCCCATCACCAGCAGCACGATGCCCCCATACAGCGCTCCGAACGCCAGCCGGCCCGCTCTGGTGCGGTGTCTGCCGGTGCTGGCGCTCCGGACAAGGAAGGCCCCCTGCTCCCGCAGCTGTTTCCGGAACAGAGCGCGGAACAGACGTCTGGTCTCAGTGTCCATCCTGCACCCCTTCCAGCTCCAGAAAGACCGATTCCAGCGAAGCATCGCCCCGCACCTCGGCCATGGAGCCAGCCCGCACGAGCCGCCCCTGCCGGAGGATGGCCACCTGGTCGCAGAGCTTTTCGGCCACTTCCAGCACATGGGTGGAAAAGAAGATGGCCCCGCCTGCATCGCAGAAGGCCCGCATGGTCTGCTTGAGCTGGTGGGAGGCCAGCGGGTCCAGCCCCACGAACGGCTCATCCATCAGGATGAGTTTGGGCGCGTGAAGCAGTGCCGCCAGAATGGCCAGCTTCTGCTTCATGCCGTGGGAGTAGGAACTGATGGGCTGGCCCAGCGCTTCGGTCAGCGCAAAACGCTCGCCGTACACCTGCACCCGCTCGGCGCGGGCGGCCTCGCGGACGCCGAACACGTCCGCAATGAAATCCAGATACTGGATGCCGGTCATGTAGCCATAAAGGGCCGGGTCATCCGGCAGATAGGCCAGCTGACGCTTGGCCGCAAGCGGGTCGTCCCGCATGGAACAGCCGTTCACCCGCACCTCGCCGCGATCCGGCTGCAAGATGCCGCAGCAGCATTTCAGGGTGGTGGTCTTGCCCGCCCCGTTCGGCCCGATAAAGCCGAAGATCTCTCCCGGCCGGATGGTCAGTGTGAGGTCATCCACCGCCGTTTTCTCGCCGTACTGTTTGGTCAGATGCCGGATCTCCAGCATTCGGATCTCTCCTTTCGGTCTCGATGCGCTCCTGTTTGATAGCCAAATCGTATCATCCGCGGAAGTGCCTGTCAAGCATTTCGGCGCAAGTCGGGATGCAAAAGCGGCACCAGCCCGCAAAGCAGTTTTGCTTTACAGACCGGTGCCGCTTTCTGTTCATTTCAGGACTGCGACATTTTTGATGCCGTATCGTGCAAAAAGTTTCAGTGCTGCCGGGCCGATGCGTTCCCCGCTCACCACGATGGGGATCGCCGGCGGGCAGGAGACGGTGGGCATCGCGCAGACGCGGCCCAGCGCCGTTTCAGCGGGGATCAGCTCCTGCGGGGCGAACACTGCCTGCCGCACGGTGCAGACCGGCACAGCTTCCGCCGCCAGTTCCGTGAAGACATCTGCTTCCGGTTCCGGCAGAGCCGGGGCCGACGGCAGAGCCGCGCAGAGCCGTGCCACTGCCGCTTCCAGCCGCTCATAATCCTGCGCCGGGTTTTCGGGGGTGAACATCAGCACCACATACCGGGGGTCGGCATATTCGCACTCGATGCGGTCCTGCCGCAGAGCCTCGGCCAGCGCGGTGCCGGTCATGCCCAGTGCCGCCGCATCCAGCGTGAATTTGAGCGGATCACGGGCGGGGGCGTCCACCGCCAGCGGGAGCGGACAGCCTGCCGCAGCGGCCTGCTCGTTCAGCACCCGGCGCATCCTGGTCAGCTGCCCGCAGCAGGAGTAGAGCCGCAGCGGATACCCCTCCGAAAGATATCGGTTGCACCGGTCGAGGGATTGCAGGATCAGATAAGACGGGCTTGTGGAGCCGAACAGCGCCAGCGCATTGCGGACTGCCGTTTCCTCCTGCACGGGCGCTTTCGGCCCCAGATGCAGGTAGGCGCCGCCGGTGAGGACAGGCAGGGTCTTGTGCCCGGAATCGCAGCACATCGCCGCCCCCAATGCAATGGGGTGGCGGCTGCCGCCCACCAGAAAGTTCAGATAGGCACCGTGGGCATTGTCCACCAGCAGCGGCACACCGTGCGCATCGCAGACCTTTGCAAGGGCCGCGATGTCCTGCATCCCGCCGAGGTAGTCCGGGCTGGTGAGGTAGACGCCGAAGGGGGTTCTCCCCTGCCCGGCCAACCGGTCCAGCGCGGCGGCAAGCTGAGCTTCGGTCACGGGGCAGCTGCACAGCGCCCCGGCCGCGTCCGGCGCGGGCCAGAGCCACTGGATGTCAAGATCCAGCAGCGCGGCGGCATAGAGCAGCGCTTTGTGGGCGTTGCGGGCCGCCAGCAGCACCGGGCGCTGCCCGGCGGGGGCCGCCTGCATCGCCAGGCAGAGCATGGCCCGGATGCACTGGGACGAGCCCTCGGTGCTGTAATAAGTGTGGGCCGTGCCGAAGAGCCGGGTCGCGTTGGCCTCGCTCTGGGCGATGATGCCATCGGCCTCATACAACTCATCCGCGCCCCGGATCTCGGTGATGTCCAGCCCTTCAAACCCCAGCAGGGCCTGCCCTTTATGGCCGGGCATGTGAAGGCGGGAAGTCCCGGACTTTGCGTAGTTCTGCACAAAGTCCACGATGGGCGTGGTCATGCTCATTCGCAGGCTTCGCCGTCCGCGCAGGCATTGCAGGTGCTGCCCAGTTCGATGGGCACCTCGATGCCCTGTGCGGCCAGCTCCTGGTTCTTGGCCACCTGGATCATGATGGCGCACTCCATCCGCTTGCGGAACAGCTCACAGCCGTACTCGTACACGCCGGTGATGCTGCCGGTGGCGTGGTATGCGTTGGCCGCACAGCCGCCGGAGCAGTAGAGCTTGGCCCAGCAATCCTTGCACTCCGGGCGGGCATAGGCGTTGCAGTGCTTGAACTCATCCCGCACGGCGGTGTTGGTGACGCCCTTCCAGATGTCGCCCATCCGGTACTTGGGGTCGCCGACGAACTGGTGGCAGGGGTACAAATCGCCCCAAGGGGTCACGGCCATGTACTCGGTGCCGGAGCCGCAGCCCGAAATGCGCTTGTAGATGCAGGGGCCGCCGGTCAGGTCGATCATGTAATGGTAGAAGGTAAAGCCACGGCCCTCGCGGTCGCGCTTGAGCATCTCCTTGGCCAGGATCTCATACTGCTCCTTCAGGATGGGCAGGTCGGCCTCGGTCAGGGCGCTGGGGTCGTCCGGCTTGCAGACCACCGGCTCCATGCTCAGCTCAGTGAAACCGAGGTCCGCCATGTGGAAGATGTCGTTGGTGAAGTCGGTGTTGAAGTGGGTGTAGGTGCCGCGCATGTAGTAGCCCTTGTCGCCGCGCTTCCGGACGAACTCCTGGAACTTGGGCACGATGGCGTCATAGCTGCCGTGGCCCGCGTAGTCCTTGCGGAAGCGGTCGTGGACCTCCTTGCGGCCATCGAGGCTCAGGACGACGTTGTGGCACTCCTTGTTGCAGAAGTCGATCACATCCTCGTCGATCAGCATCCCGTTGGTGGTCATGGTGAAGCGGAAGTTCTTGTTGTGGATCTTCTCCTGCTCGCGGCAGTAGGCCACCAGCTTCTTCACCATCTCAAAGTTCATCAGCGGCTCACCGCCGAAGAAATCAACTTCGAGGTTGCGGCGGGTGCCGGAGTTCTCGATGAGGAAATCCATGGCGCGCTTGCCCACCTCAAAGCTCATCAGCGCACGGTCGCCCTGATAGCGGCCCTGCGAGGCGAAGCAGTAGGAGCAGTTCAGGTTGCAGGTGTGGGCCACATGCAGGCAGAGCGCCTTGACCACGGTGTTGCGGTTCTTGAAGTCGAAGGCCATGTCGGCGTAGGTATCGGGGCTCCACAGCTTGCCCGCCTGTTCCAGCGCGGCCACATCCTCCAGGCACTGGCGCAGGTCGGCCTCGGTCACGTCGGGGCGGTCGCCGTACTTTTCGAGCATGGCCGCTACGATCGCATCGGCGGAGCGCTCCTTGTACAGGGCGATGACGTCATACGCCACATCGTCCACCACATGCACCGAGCCGCTGCAGGTGTCCAGCACGATGTTATAGCCGTTCAATTGATACTGATGTACCATTTTAGTCTCCATTCCATTGTTACATAAAAAAATGCCGCCCGGCAAAGGCGGCATCCGATTTGCAGAAATTACTTGTTGCTGTTCTCGCACTTCTGGTTTGCCACGCCGCAGGAAGTCTTGCAAGCGGACTGGCAGGAAGTCTGGCACTCGCCGCAGCCACCGGTCACAACGCTCTTGGTCAGGTCACGAGTAGCGATCGTCTTGATACGTTCCATAATATATAACCTCTCTAGCTCAAAAGATTTGATGCGCAGAACCACCCACGCACGATATTACCTTTGTGTATAATACCACGGGCCGGGCTGGATGTCAAGATTTTTGTCACAGTTTGGCGGGAAGTGAAATGTTCACAGCAAAATACAGATGAGGCCGCTGCACCCATCGTTGATGACCTTTTCCAGCGTATCCTGCAGGCGGCCGCGGGCTTCCTGCGGCATGTGCAGCAGCTTGTTCTGCAAGCCCTCGTTGACCAGTTCATGCAGGCTCTTGCCGAAGATGTTGGACTCCCACAGCCGTTCCGGGTCGGACTCAAAGTCGCCCAGAAGGCTCTGCACCAGATCCTCGCTCTGCTTTTCGGTGCCCACGATGGGGTTGATCTCGGTGTGGATCACGGCCTTGAGCATGTGGATGGAGGGGGCACTGGCTTCCAGACGGACACCGTACCGCCCGCCCTGCCGGATAATCTCCGGTTCTTCGAGCGAAAGCTCGTCGATGGTTGGCATCACGATGCCGTATCCGGTGGCCTCCACCTGTTCCAGCGCACTGCGGATCTTTTCATATTCGCGTCTGGCTCTGGAAAGCTCAATGATGCAGGGCATCAGGCCCGCTTCATCGCCGATGGCAAGGCCGGTCTGCTCGCTGAGCACCCGGTAGAACACATCCGGCTTGAGCAGAACCGTCACCCGCACGATGCCCTCCGAGAGATCCATGCCGCTGAGGGTGGAGCGCTCCACCGAATCGCTGGCAAGGGCTCCGGCGCTGTTCTGGGCCGGGACATCCTTCATGCGGGAGATCTTCTCCGAAAAATCCAGTGCGGCCGTGTAGATCTCCGTTTGGAGCCAGTGGCCCCGGTCCAGCATGGTGACCCAACGCGGGATGGCAAAATCCAGCTCCCGCACCGGGAACTCGTAGAGCACCCGCCGCAGGATCTCGTGCAGGGCGGCGCGGTCCAGGTCGATGCAGCTCACGGGCAGCACACTGCGCCCATACGCCTGCTCCATCTGCGCTGCAAGGGCCTGCGTTTCCGGGGCGTCCGGGTGGGTGCTGTTGAGCAGGATGACAAAGGGCTTGCCCAGCGCTTCCAGCTCCTCCACGACCCGCTGTTCGGCGGGAAGATAGTTTTCCCGCGGGATCTCGCTGATGGTGCCGTCGGTGGTGACGACGATGCCGATGGTGGAGTGATCCCGGATGACCTTGCGGGTGCCGGTCTCGGCGGCAAGGTCAAAGGGGATCTCTTCCTCAAACCAGGGGCTTTTGACCATGCGGGGCTTTTCGTTCTCCTCGTGGCCCATGGCCCCCTCCACCATATAGCCCACGCAGTCGATGAGGCGGATGCGGCACTCACCGCCGCCTTCCAGCTGGAGCGGGACGGCGTGCTCCGGGATGAACTTCGGCTCGGTCGTCATGATGGTGCGCCCCGCCGCCGACTGGGGCAGTTCGTCCCGTGCACGGAGGCGGGCGTCGTCCTCCTCGATGGCAGGCAGCACCAGCTGCTCCATAAATTGCTTGATGAGGGTGCTTTTGCCGGTGCGCACCGGGCCCACCACTCCGATCAGGATCTCGCCGCCGGTGCGTGCACCGATCTCGCGGCAGACCGTGGCTTCCAAACGTTCCTGCTTTTCCAAAATGGTCTCCTCCTGTCCGCATCTGGCGTTCTCAGAGACACTATATTCTCAAAACGCAAAAATAGAACCCTCTCCCAGCGCACAAGGCTGACGGAGAGGGTTTCCTTTTTTATTAGAGCAGCTTGATGGCCACGGCCTCGCTCGTGCGATCCTGGGCATCGTTGGCCTGCTGGGGGTCATCCAGCATGTAGCGGAGCAGCAGCACCTCGGCCACGTAGAGCACCGACACCTTGATGGGGATGCTGCCGGAATCCAGCGGGCTTTCCTGTGCGCCGCAGAGCAGCACCACGTCCGCCAGCGCAGCGCCCGGCGAGTCCTCGTAGTGGGTCAGCAGGACGATCTTTGCGCCGGATGCCTTTGCGGTGCGCAGGGTCTCCATCATGTCGCGGGTCGCGCCCGAATAGGAGACGAAGAGCACGACGTCCTCCGGCGTCATCAGGCTGGCGGAGAGAAGCTGCAAGTGGCTGTCTCCTGCCGTGCGGAACTTGTTGGACAGGCTGGAAAAGCGGGCACAGATATCATTGGCCAGCAGCATACTGCCGCCCTGCCCCAGGCAGAACACCTGCCTTGCTGCCCGCAGCAGATCCACGGCCTTGTCCACCGCATCCGGCGAAAGGGCGCTCTGGGTGCCATTGATGGCCGTGAGGAACAACGCGCTCGCATGCTCACAGAGCTTGTCGGTGGTCGTGCCCGGCTCCGGCTCCTGCTGATTGATGAGCGAAGCGGTCGCATTGGCCTGGGCCAGCGCAATGCGCATCTCATGATATCCTTCGAACCCCAGCGCCCGGCAGAACCGGAAAACGGTCGCCTCAGCCACCTTGCACTCCCGCGCCAGCGACGAGATCGAAAGATACTGCGCCTCGTCGGCATGGTGGATGAGGTAATCCGCCACCATCCGCCCGGATTTGGTTAGCTCGTCCTGCCGCTGGTGCAGCAGCTCCCAGAAATTAGTAGACATGTCAGCTTTCTCTCCTACTTTTTTCCCCGGCATCCGCGTCTGCTCCGCCGCACATACCGCTGTGACGCCTTTGCCGGGACTCTTTCTTAATGAAAGTATAAAAGAATCTTTCCTCCTTGGCAAGAGTGGCTTTCACCACAAATCACCGTCGTTTTCTGTGCAGAGCGTCCAATTTCAGCCTGAAAGTACGACTTATTTTCGAAAATTCTTTTCAAAATCAGACAAAAATGCCCCTTTTGTCTTCGAAAACTTTTTTCAGGCTATGTAAAATCCGTGTTTTTACAATGGTTACAAAATGGCTACAATCACCAAAAATCCCGCTGTTTTTTGAAAAAGAGTCGTTCTCTTCGCTTGATTTGGTAGTTGTTCACAAGAAAGTTTTTTCAAAATTGTGTATTACATAGATAGACAAAATGAAAATATTTTTCTATAATAAAGGCAACAACAGCGGCTCGACACGATAAGCCGCAAACATATGATATGCAAGGAGAATTTCGTTATGAAAAACTGTATCTCTCGTCGCTCCTTCCTGAAGGCTGCCGGCATCCTGAGCGCGGCAGGCGCACTGGCCGCATGCGGCGGTTCCTCTTCTTCCAGCACCGCAGCGTCTTCGACCGCCTCTTCCGCAGCTGCTTCCAGCACCGCTTCTGCCGGTGCAAGCATCAAGCTGTGGACATACCCCATCGGCGGCTGGGGCAAGGATGAGACTGTGCAGGAGCTGATCTCCAGCTTCAACGCAAAGTATCCGGACATCAAGGTCACCGTCGAGTATCTGGACTACACCAACGGCGACGACCAGGTCAACACCGCCATCGAGGGCGGCAGCGCACCCGACCTGATCATGGAAGGCCCGGAGCGTCTGGTCGCAAACTGGGGCAAGAAGGGCGTCATGGCTCCCCTGAACGACCTGTGGACCGACGATGCCAAGAAGGACATCTACGCATCGGTCGAATCTGCCTGCAAGAACGAGGCCGGTGACTACTACGAGTATCCCCTGTGCATGACCGCACACTGCATGGCCGTCAACATGACCAAGGTCAAGGAAGTGGGCGCAGACCAGTACATTGATACCGACAAGCACACCTGGAGCACCGACGGCTTCCTGAAGACCGTTGACGCACTGTACAATGGCGGTTACGAGAACGTCGCAGCCATTTATTGCAGCGGCCAGGGCGGCGACCAGGGCACCCGCGCCATCATCAACAACATGTACGGCGGCACCTTCACCGATGCAGCCCACACCAAGTACACTGCTGACTCCCCCGAAAACATCAAGGCCATCCAGGCTCTGTACGATGCAAAGGGCGTCAACTTTGATGCTTCCATCAACGGCGGTGAGGAGATCACCCTGTTCCGCAACGGCACGTTGCAGATGGCATTCTGCTGGAACATCGCACAGCAGCTGAACTCCGACAACAACGACGCCGGTCTGACCAACAGCGGCGACGAGATCTTCCCCATGGCCTTCCCCACCGAGAGCGGCGACCCGAAGCTGTGCGGCGGTATCTGGGGCTTCGGCATCTTTGACAACGGCGACGAGGCCAAGATCGAAGCAGCCAAGACCTTCATCGACTTCATCGCAGCAGACCCCGACCAGGTCGGTGCAAGCGTTCTGGCTTCCACCTACTTCCCCGTTCGTGAGAGCGTTGGCGACATCTACGCCGGCAACGACATCATGAGCGAGTACACCAAGTTCATGTCCTACCTGGGCGACTACTACCAGATCACTCCGGGCTGGGCAACGGCTCGTACCGAGTGGTGGAACATGCTGCAGCGCGTCGGCACCGGCGAGCCTGTCGAGCAGGCTGTTGCGACCTTCGTTCAGAATGCAAACGCTGCCGCTACTGCTGAGGCATAAGCTGCACACCCCATCCTGACCGTCATCTCTTGATAAAACCCTTGCCCCTTCCTCGAAAATCCCGGCGAGGGAGGGGCAATTCTTTTGCAAAAAATCCGTCGGGAGCCGATCAAAACGAAAGGTTTGGTGATTTTCTTGGCTGCAAAGACTGCATCGATCAAAGAGCCGAAGCGCAGCCGCGCACTGGTCCGGCAGGAGACCATCGCATCCTACCTCTTCCTTCTGCCCAGCCTGATCTTCTTCTTGGGATTCGTCATCTACCCCATGGTCCTGTGCGTGGTCACGAGCTTCTTCGATTCCACCATGAACCGCGCCGACATCTTCGTCGGCCTGGCGAACTACAAAGAGCTGTTCGCAGACCCCATCTTCATCGGCGCATTGAAGAACACCATCATCATCGTCGTGGTCTCCGTGCCTGTTACCTGTGCATTCTCGCTGTGGGTCAGCTCGGCCATCGTCGATCTGCCGGAGTGGACCACCAGCCTCTTCCGCTGCGTGTTCTATCTCCCCGTCGTCACCGGTTCGGTCGCCGTTACCGTCGTGTGGAAGTGGATGTACAACAACTACTACGGCATCTTCAACTATCTGGGCAAAACGCTTGGCCTCATCGACAAGAACATCAACTGGCTGGGCGATGAGCGGTTCGCTCTGGGCTGCATCATCCTCATCCTGCTGACTACCTCCGTGGGCCAGCCCATCGTTCTGTACGTCTCCGCACTGGGCAATGTGGACCAGTCCATCGTCGAGGCAGCCGAAGTGGACGGTGCCAACGATTTCCAGGCGTTCTGGAAGATCAAGTGGCCCGCCATCATGCCCACCACCCTGTACATCCTGGTCATCACCACCATCAACTCCTTCCAGTGCTTTGCACTGATCCAGCTGCTGACGTCCGGTGGCCCCAACCACAGCACCGACACCATCATGTACTACATCTACTACACCGCATTCAAGCTGTACCGCTACGGCTACGGCAATGCAATGGGCGTTGTGCTGGCGGTCATCATCGCCATCCTGTCGGCAGTCCAGTTCAAACTGGGCAATCAGGACAATTAAGGGAGGTGCCAAACAATGAGTGCAACTGAAAAGAAACAAAAGCCGTTGAAGCGGCACCCCAGCAAGCTCAAGAAAGCCAGCGCCTACACCATCTTGACGCTGATCCTCATCAGCATCGTTGCGGTGACGTTCGCTTTCCCGCTGTATTGGATCATCACCGGTTCGTTCAAGACCGGCGCTACCATCAACTCCACCACCCCGGAGTGGTGGCCCCATGAGTGGGTGCTGACCAACTACCAGAAGCTGTTCGCGGGCAAGAGCGCTCCGCTGTGGCAGCTGGCCATCCCCTTCAGCGCACGGTTCAGCAGCGACGGCGAGCCCACCTATTTCTCCGTCGGCCCCACGGCTCCGGCTGCGCTGCGCTGGATGATCAACACCGTGTTCATGGCTGTCACTTCCATGATCCTGACCTGCATCACCGCCGCCATGGCGGGCTATGCGCTGGCCAAGAAGCGCTTCGTCGGCCGCAAGGTGCTGTTCACCCTCATCGTCTGCGCCATGGCGCTGCCCAAGCAGGTCATCCTGATCCCCTTGCTGCGTGAGATGAGCTCCCTGAACCTGTACAACACCATCTGGGCCGTCATCTTCCCCATCGTCGGCTGGCCATTCGGTGTCTTTTTGATGAAACAGTTCAGTGAGGGCATCCCCACCGAAATGCTGGAAGCCGCCCGCATCGACGGTGCGAGCGAAGCAAAGACCTTTATCAGCATCGTTCTTCCGATGGTCAAACCGGGCGTTGGTGCGCTGGCCATCTTCACCTTCATCAACAGCTGGAACGACTACTTCATGCAGTTGATCATGCTGTCCAGCACCAGCAACCTGACCATTTCGCTGGGCATTGCAAAATTGCAGGCAGAGAACAGCACCGACTTCGGCCTGATCATGGCCGGTGCCGCACTGGCTGCTGTGCCCATCATCATCATCTTCCTCATCTTCCAGAAGTACTTCACCAAGGGCATCGCAATGGGTGCGGTCAAGGGCTAAAATCCCGACCGCCGCCTGCGGCGGAAACAGGGAGGGATTTTTGGCGCAGCGGTCTGCAAGACGCGAGGCCCGCTCAAGGGCTGAAGCGGATGCAGGGCACCGCAAGAGGGCGCTGCTCCCGTTGCCCGAACAGAGAGCGTACGAGCTTGCTGTTTTGGTTTCCCTCCCCCCCAACAAACAACGTCTGAACCATGATTCGATAGAGAAGGAGACAAGTATCATGAAAGACATTTCCAAGTATCAGGGTGTCATCCCTGCGTTCTATGCCTGCTATGACAAGGACGGCCACATTTCCGTGGAGGGCGTCAAGGCCCTCACCCGCCACCTGATCACCAAGGGCGTCAAGGGCGTGTATGTCGGCGGTTCGTCCGGTGAGTGCATCTACCAGCACCCCGATGAACGCAAGCAGGTCCTGGAGGCCGTGATGAGCGAAGCCCAGGGCAAGATCACCGTCATTGCCCATGTCGGCTGCAACAACACCGCCGACAGCGTCGAGCTGGCAAAACACGCCGAGAGCGTGGGCGTGGACGCCATTGCTTCCATCCCCCCGATCTACTTCCACCTGCCGGAGTATGCCATCGCCAAGTATTGGAACGCCATGTCCGCCGCTGCCCCCCACACCGATTTCGTCATCTACAACATCCCCCAGCTGGCAGGCACGGCACTGACCATGAGCCTGCTGAAGGAAATGCTGAAGAACCCCAACGTGGTGGCCGTCAAGAACAGCTCCATGCCCACACAGGACATCCAGATGTTCAAGGATGCCGGCATCGCTGCCCGCGGCGAGGGCAATTTCGTGGTCTTCAACGGCCCCGATGAGCAGTTCGTTTCCGGCCGCGTCATCGGTGCCGACGGCGGCATCGGCGGCACCTATGCCGTCATGCCCGAACTGTATCTGGCCATGAACGAGCACATCAACAAGGGCGAGATCCGGGAAGCTCAGGCCCTCCAGTACGAGGCCGACCGCATCATCTATAAGATGTGTGAGGCACACGGCAACCTGTACGCCGTGCAGAAAGAGATCCTGCGCCGGATGTACGGTCTAGAGCTGGGCGGTGTCCGTGAGCCGATGCCCAGCCTCATCCCCGAAGACGAGCCCATCGTGGCCGAGGCACAGGCCATGATCGAAGCTGCCATTGCGAAACTGTAAATCTGTAAACTGAAAAAGCGCCCCCTCTTCCGTCTCGTTTCTGAGGGGAGAGGGTCGGCGCTCTTTTTGATGGAGGGACCTTATGATCTGCGATACTCTGGAGCACCTGACCCTGTATCAGGGCTTCCACAAGAACCTCGACACGGCCATCACCTTCCTGATGGCCTGCGACCTGAATAGCCTGCCGCTGGGCCGCACCGAAGTGGACGGCGACACGGTGTTCATCAACGTGATGGATGCCGAACTCCACCCCAACGAAGGCTCGCATCCGGAATACCACCGCATCTACGCCGATCTGCAGATCGACCTGACCGGCAGCGAGGGCTGGGGCTACGAGACCGCACCCGGCACCGAAGTGAAACCCTATGCCCCGGACATCGGCTTTCAGGACAGCCCGGACGCCGTGTTCGGCACTCTGGGCGGCGGGCGGTTCGTGCTCTTCTTCCCCGGCGAGCTGCACAAGCCCGGCGTTGCACAGCCCGATTGCAGGAATGTGCGCAAAGCAGTCGTAAAGATCAGAATGGAGGATAAATACCATGGATAAGGAAAAACTGTTTGCTCAGATCAAGGGCGGCCTGATCGTCTCCTGCCAGGCGCTGGAGCATGAGCCGCTGTACACCAAGGAGGGCGGCGTGATGCCCCTGATGGCCAAAGCCGCCGCCATGAGCGGAGCCGTCGGCATCCGCGCCAACACCGTGCGCGACATCACCCAGATCAAGGCCGTCGTGGACCTGCCCGTCATCGGCATCATCAAAAAGGACTACCCCGGCACCCCGATGTACATCACCGTGACCATGAAGGAAGTGGACGAGCTGGTGGCCTGCGGTGTGGACATCCTCGCCGTGCAGGGCACCGGTGCGCTCCGCCCGGACGGCTCCACCTCTGCGGAATTCATCCGCGCCATCAAGGCGAAGTATCCCGACCAGCTGCTGATGGCCGACTGCGACAATTTTGAAAATGCCATGGCCTGCGCCGAAGCCGGTGCTGACTTTGTGGGCACCACGATGCGCGGCTACACCCCGGAGACTCAGGGCATCAACGACATCGACTTCGCGTTCGTCCACAAGCTGGCCGCCGAGTGCCCGGCCAAGATCACCGCCGGGGGGCACATCCACTACCCCGAACAGGCCGTCAAGGCACTGGAAGCCGGTGCATTCCCCCTCGTGGTCGGCGGGCCCACCACCCGCCCCGCCGAGATCACGGCCCGCTTCACCGGTGCCATCAACGCCATGAACCACTGACGCGGAGACGTTTTTATGAAGACAAAACAGTATCTTGCCATTGATATCGGCGGTACCTCCGTCAAGCTGGGCATCGTGGATGAGACCGGTGCCGTGCTGGCCAAAGCCGAGGAGAGCGTCAGCTTTGACGGCTACGAGACGCCCATCCTGACCACGGTGTGCAAGGCAGCCAAAGCCTTTGTGGAAGCGCAGAACCTCTCCCCTGCCGCCCTTGTCGGCGTGGGCGTTTCGGCCACCGGCCAGATCGACAGCCGCGCCGGAACGGTCGTCGGCACCTGCGGCAATCTGCCCCACTACATCGGCTCCCCCATCAAAGCGGAACTCGAATCGCTGTTCGGCCTGCCCGTGACCGTAGCGAACGATGCCAACTGCATGTGCCTGGGCGAAGTCTGGGTCGGCGGCGCAAAGGGTTACACCGACGTCATCGGCGTGACGCTGGGCACCGGCGTCGGCGGCGGCATCTTGACCGGGGGCCGCCTGCTGGAAGGTGCCCGTGGTCTGGGCGGCGAGCTGGGCCACTACCGGCTCCACGCGCTCGACGGTGTGCCGTGTACCTGCGGGGCTGCGGGCTGCTGGGAGCGCTACGCCGCCACCACCGCACTCGTCCGTGCTGCGCAGGAGAAAGACCCCGCCTGGACGAATGGCCGCGCGATCTTCGCCGCCGCGCAGGCAGGCAATGAAACCGTCCTTGCCCTGCTGGACCACTGGACAGATGAGATCGCGCAGGGCCTTGCCGGCATGGTGCACATCTTCAACCCCCAGCTGATCCTGATCGGCGGCGGCGTGAGCGCCCAGCAGAAGCTGCTCATCGACCCCATTGCGGCCAAGGTGAGAGCCTCCGTGATGCCTGCCTTTGCCGAAGGGTTGGAGATCCGCGCCGCCCAGCTGCACAACGACGCCGGAATGGTCGGCGCCATCTACTATTTCCGCCAGAACCATCCGGAACGATAACTCAAAAAGGAGTGTATTTGCGATGAAAACTCACATTCTCTGCCTGGGCGACTCCAACACCCACGGCTATTGCGCCGACCCGAAGGACAACGCCGACGGCGGCATCCGCTTCAACGAGGACGAGCGCTGGACCTGCCGTTTGCAGACCGCGCTGGGCAGCCAGTACCTCGTCACCGAAGAGGGCCTGTCCGGCCGGACGACCGTTTTCGTGGACCCCATCCACGAATCCATGGACGCTCTGAGCGTCGCGTATGCCCTGCTGAAAAGCCATGAGGTCATCGACCTGCTCATCATCATGCTGGGCACGAACGACGTCAAGGAGCGCTTTGGTGCCAACGCCGCCTGCATCGGCGCCGGGATGGAGCGGCTGATCCAGAAGTGCAAGAGCGTGGACTGCTGGGGCGGCAAGGAGCCCAACATCCTCATCGTGGCACCGCCCCGCATCAAGGAGGGCTTCCATGACGAAGTCATGGGCGACGGCTGCGTGGAGAAGTCCCGCGGGGTGGCCGCGCAGTTCCAGATGATCGCCGCGCGCAACCATGTGCATTTCCTCGATGCAGAGGGGTGCGAGTTCAACCAGATCGACTTCATGCACCTGACCCGCCACGGCCACGCGCAACTGGCTGAAAAGCTGGCCGAAGTGGTGCCGACGCTCCTTTGAGCGAATAAAAAACCTCTCCGCCACGCTGACGCATGCCTGCTCCCCCGAAAGGGGGAGTTTTTTTGATGCCGTAATATACAGCACCAGCCCCCGCCCTTTGGGCGGGGGCGGCATTGCGAAGCAATGACGGAGAGGGTTTTTATGGTTCGATCAGATGTAATCCGAGATGTACGGGATCTTGTGGAAGAGCACATCGTCCAGACGCTCAACGGCCTCTTCCCTGCCCTCGATGCGCTCCAGCTCATACAGACGTTCTGCCGTCTTATAGCCCAGCAGCAGGGTGGAAAGGGTGCCGATGCCCATTTTAAGATGATGCTCCGGCGGTTCCCGCGTCTGGGTGCATTCGCCATTTTTGAACTTCACCGTGAAGGTGCGGTCGTTCCACGGGAGGAGCTTGTCCTCGATCTCCAGCGCGATGGTCAAGGTGCCGCCGTCCGGGTCGCAGGGATAATCGGCGAGGAAGTCTTCCACGTCGATGATGCGGCCCATGGCATAGGGGCGGATGCTCTCTTTGATGTCGCCATCGTCCATCTCAAAGGCGATGGGTTCGCTGAAATAGGTGCTGCCGTGCACCTCGTCGATCATGGAATCGTGAGCGTGGATGTACTCCCACAGGCCTTTCTGCGCCTCGCGGTTCAGATAGACCATTTCCTTGATGTGCATGATGTCGTTCTTGATGAGGTAGACCATGTAGCCGCAGGGCTTGTCCTTGACGTTGTAATAGACGGCCACATTGGTGTCGTCCTCATCCCAGCGCCAGTATTCCTCCCACGCGAGGCTGTTGCGGAACAGGCACCCATGGGTGATGGACGCAAAGTGGGAGTGCAGCTCATGGAACTCGGTGTTGTCCCAGGAGACGCGGCGGACGTAGCCGGGCGCTTTGACCTTGGTGGGGATCTGCCGGTCCTTGATGTTGAACGAGATCTTGTTGGAGACGATCTCCCACCCCAGATGATGGTACAGCGGGATGGAATACGGGTAGAGCAGCGCGAAGGATTTGCCCTCCTCGTGCATCTGGGTCAGGCCCTGGATCATCAGCTTTTTCATGATGCCCTGCCCGGTGTACTCCGGGTAGGTGCAGACGCTGGTGACAAAGCCGACATGGTACACCGTATCGTAGATGTTCATCTTCAGCGGGTAGACCGCAAACTGCGAGATGAGGTCTTCGCCATCGAAGCAGCCCAGCACATCGGCGCGCTCCAGCACCGGGAACTTGGACTGCTTGATCTCATCGTCCTTCCAGCCGGTGGCGGTCAGTTCCTCTTCCGTGACCTGAAAAGTATACCGCAGCAGCGCGTTGTACTGGTCCAGATCCTTTGGTTCGAGGTAGCGGGTGGTATAATGTTCTGCGGCGTTCATGATAACGCCCCATCATCACGGAGTCAGACGGTTGGGGCCGCGGAACAGGAACTCGGCTTCCTTGATGGGCAGACCGCAGAGCAGCATGGTCAGGCGGTCGATGCCCAGACCGAAACCGCCGTGCGGCGGGCAGCCATACTGGAAGAACTCCAGATAGAACTTAACGTCCTCGGCCAGACCCTTTTCCTCGGCCTGCTTCTTCAGCACCTCATAGCGGTGCTCGCGCTGTGCGCCGGTGGTGATCTCGACACCGCGCCAGATCAGGTCGTAGCCCTGAGGCACACCGTTCTCGTCGCGCATGTGGTAGAACGCGCGCTTCTCGGCGGAGTAATCGGTGATGAACAGGAACTCGTGGCCATAGTGCTTCTTGACCCACTCGTAGCTCAGGCGCTCGGCCTCGGTGGTCAGGTCGCCCTTCTCGGAGTCATCGACGGTGTAGCCGAACTCCTCTTCCAGACCCTTGTACAGGTCGGCCAGCTTGACCACGGGGAACGGCGTCTCCGGGACGATGACCTCCTGACCGAAGGCTTCCTTGATCTGCTCGCCGTACGCTTCCTTGACGGCGGCAAGGCCAGCCTTCAGCAGTTCTTCCTCCATCTTCATGACATCGCGGAAGGAGGTGATGTAGCTGAACTCCAGATCGAAGCCGGAGAACTCGGTGGCGTGCTTGTTGGTGTAGCTCTTCTCGGCACGGAAGACGGGACCGGTCTCAAAGATGCGCTCGAAACCGGCCGCCATGGCCATCTGCTTGTAGAACTGGGGGCTCTGCGCCAGGTAGGCGTTGCGGTCAAAGTAATCGACCTTGAACACCTCGGAGCCGCTCTCGCTGGCCGCAGCGATCAGCTTGGGGGTGTGGATCTCGATGAAGTTCTGGTCCAGCAGGAACTTGCGCATGGCGTTGACCATGCAGCTCTGGGCCTTGAACATCAGCTGGTTCTCATCGGTGCGCAAATCGACCCAGCGGTAATCAATGCGCTGGTCGATGCTGGAGCGCTCGACGGCCTTCTTCTTTTTGGTCGCAGCGATCTCCTTGCGGACGATGGGCAGTGCATCCGAAATGCTCTCGATCTCGATGGCGGTGGGGATCATCTCGATGCCGCCCATCTTGACGTAATCGTTCTCCACCACCTTGCCGGTGACGGTGATGACGGAATCCGGGGTCAGCTGGTCGATGGTGTCCACCAGTTCGGGGTGGTCGGCCTTCTCGACAGTGATCTGGAGCTTGCCGGTAATATCTTTCAGCACGATAAAGGCCATGGCTTTGCTGTTGCGCAGGTTCTCGATAAAGCCCTGGACTTTGACCGTATTGCCAATTTCCTTTTGTACCTCGTTGATGTAGGTGCGGTTCATGGAAATCCTCCTTCGTATTCTTGTGTACTTTTTTATTATAGCCTTTTTGTGGGAGAAATCAACCCAAAACCCCCATCTTCGTCCGCAACTTCTCCCCGCTGCAGCCCATTCGTTCACGCTTTGCGCTGTCCCTTACCCTTTTTTCTTTTCGTGCAGGGTGCCGGTGCCGCCCTCGACGACGCCTTCGTGGTCCAGCACGGCGACGATGGTACCAAAGAAGCATTTCACGTCCATGCCGAAACTCAGATGCTCCACATAGTAGCCGTCGAGCTTGGCCTTCTCGTCGATCTCCAGCTCATCGCGGCCGTGGATCTGCGCCCAGCCGGTCAGGCCGGGGCGGACATCGTTGGCTCCGTATTTGTCGCGCTCGGCCAGCAGGTCATACTGGTTCCACAGCGCCGGGCGCGGGCCGATGACCGCCATGTCGCCCACGAAGATATTCCACAGCTGGGGCAGCTCATCGAGGCTCGTTTTGCGTAGAAAATGCCCCACCCGCGTGATATACTGGTCCGGGTCCTTGAGCATGTGGGTGGGCATATCATGCGGGGTATCCATGCGCATGGTGCGGAATTTGAGGATGTTGAAATGCTGTTTGTGGATGCCCACCCGCTTCTGTTTGAACAGGATGGGGCCCGGCGAATCCACCTTGATGGCGATGCAGAGGATGAGCAGCAGCGGCGATAACACGATCATGCCGCAAAGCGACAGGATGACCGCCAGCAGCCGCTTGATGCCGTTACGATACATAGAACTTTCTCTCCCTTATTCACTTATTCATTGGTGTGGATGGAACGGTTCTAGTATACCAAGCTCTCCGACATTTTTCAATTCATCGCGCAAGGTTTTCCGGAACACCCGCATCCGGAGTATGGGCAGCCCACCGCCGGGCAAACGCCGGTTTTGTTGCATTTTTCAGCCGGTTTTCCCCCTTGTTTCGGGCGGCGTTCTGCCGTATCATACCACTGGAATGACGTTGTGCGTTTTTTATCATAAAGGAGGGTCCCATCATGATCCAGAGATTTTCTTTCGGGCATCCCATCCCCACCGGGAGCGTCGAGCAGATGCTCCCCCTCTGCGGAGGCAGCGTCCCCTTTCTGACCCCGGCCGCCGAAGGCTGGACGTATCGGATGCGGGAAGACTGCGTCGTCTATGGTCTGGGCGAGATGCCCCGCGGGCTGAACAAGCGCGGCTGGCATTACATCGCCAACAACACCGATGAATCGCACCACACCGAGGACAAGCTCTCGTACTATGGTGCGCACAATTTTCTGCTCATCCGGAACGGGGAGGACTGCTTCGGTCTCTTTGTGGATTTCCCCGGAAAAGTCCATTACGACATCGGCTACACCCGGCACGACACGCTGTGTTTCCACACCGAGGAGCCGGACTACGAGCTGTACGTCCTCTCCGGCGGGGACGAGAACGCGCTCTGCAAAGAGTTCCGTGCCCTCATCGGGCGCAGCTACATCCCGCCGAAGTGGGCGTTCGGTCTGGCGCAGAGCCGCTGGGGCTACAAGACCGAAGAAGATGTGCGGGAGGTCGCCCGCCAATACAAGGCAAACGGCCTGCCGCTGGATATGATCTGCATGGACATCGACTACATGCAGGACTACGCCGATTTCACCGTCAACCGGGAGCGTTTCCCCGACCTGAAAAAGCTCTCCGATGAGCTGAAGGCGGAGGGCATCCGGCTGGTGCCCATCATCGACGCGGGGGTCCGCATCGACGATGCCGACGCGACCTGCAAAGAGGGGCTGGAAAAAGGCTACTTCTGCAAAAAGGCCGACGGCACCCCCTTCGTGGCGGCGGTCTGGCCCGGCAAAGCCTACTTTGCCGATTTTCTGCGGCCAGAGGTGCGGGAATGGTTCGGCGGGCGGTACAAGGTTCTGACCGACCTCGGCATCGAGGGCTTCTGGAACGACATGAACGAACCGTCCCTCTTCTACACGCCGGACCGGCTCCAGGCCTTTCTGGACTCCATGGCCGCTCTGCGCGAAAAGGACAACATTGAGCAGGAGGAATTTTTCAGCCAGGTCGTGGGCGGCGCGATGGGCCTGATGAACAGCCCCGAAGACTATGCCAGCTTCTACCACGAAGTGAACGGCCAGAAGATTCGTCACGACAGGGTGCACAACCTCTACGGCGGCAGCATGACCCGCGCAGCGGGCGAAGCCTTCGCAAAGCAGCACCCGGAAAAGCGGATGCTGCTGTACAGTCGCTCCAGTGTGATCGGTTCGCACCGGTACGGCGGCATCTGGCTGGGCGACAACAACGCCTCCTGGGGGCAGCTGCTGGCCAACATCCAGATGATGCCCAGTGTGCAGATGTGCGGCTTTTTGTATGCCGGTGCCGACCTGTGCGGCTTCAGCTCTGACACCACGCCGGACCTTGCCCTGCGCTGGCTGGAATTCGGCCTCCTGACGCCGCTGATGCGCAACCACTCCGCCATCGGGACCCGGATGCAGGAATACTACCGCTTCCCGGAGATGCTGCCCGCCATCCGCCGGATGCTGCACCTGCGCTACGCCCTGCTGCCCTACCTGTACAGCGAATTCATGAAGGCCGCGCTTGAAAATGGCTCCTACTTCCGCCCGCTGGCCTTTGATTACCCCGCCGACCCCGACGCCCGCGAGGTGCAGGACCAGCTCCTGCTCGGCGAAGGGCTGATGGCCGCGCCCATCTACACCCAGAACGCCCATGGCCGGATGGTCTATCTGCCGGAGCCCATGAAGATGCTCCGCCTGCGCAGCGTGGACGACTACGACGAGGAAGTCCTCCCCGCCGGGCACCACTACCTGCGCTGTGCGCTGGATGAGGTGCTGCTCTTCCTCCGGCCCGGCTGCATCGTGCCGGTGGCAGCACCGGCCGACAACACCGCCCAGCTGGACGACACGCAGCTGACCCTGTGGAGTTATCTCCCGGACGGAGGCTCTGCCGCCTACCGGATGTACACCGACGACGGCTTCACCACCGACTATGACGCGCCGGAGCACTGGCGGCTCATCCGGAGCTGAGCCGTCCGCACCGGAAATGCAGCCTTTCGGCTCGATTTTATCCAAATTTTCCTTGTAATTTACGTTTTCAGGGACTATAATAAGGAATTGTGCCGCCCTCTCCGGAAGGCGGTGCTTTCTGATGACAAACAACAAATTTTTAATCCCAGCCTGATGCAAGGAGGAAGCGATTCATGGCACAACTGACTCGGACGGGCGATTTGACCAGCGGCCCGCTGCTGAAAAAGATCATCCTGTTTTCCCTGCCGCTGGCAGCATCCAGCATTTTGCAGCTCCTGTTTAATGCTGCAGACGTGGTGGTCGTCGGACGGTTCGCGGGCAGCACCGCGCTGGCCGCTGTCGGCTCGAACGGTGCGCTCATCAACCTGCTGGTCAACCTGTTCGTAGGGCTTTCGCTGGGCGCGAATGTCGTCGCAGCCCGCTGCTTTGGTGCCAAAGACGAGCGCGGGGTGCAGAACACCGTTCAGACTTCTGTCACGCTGAGCCTCGTCAGCGGTGTGCTGCTGGCCTTTGTCGGCTTTTTCGCAGCACGCGGCCTGCTGGAACTGATGTCCTGCCCGGAAGACGTCATTGACCTTTCGACGCTGTATCTGAAGATCTACTTCATCGGGATGCCGATGACCATGCTGTACAACTTCAACGCCTCGCTGCTGCGCGCCGTGGGCGACACCCGCCGCCCGCTGTACTGTCTGGCTGTGTCCGGCGTCATCAATGTGGTGCTGAACCTCGTCTTCGTCATCCTGTTCCAGATGAGCGTGGCGGGCGTGGCGCTGGCCACCATCATCAGCCAGACGGTCTCCGCCCTCATGGTCACCGTCCTGCTCATGAAAGAAGAAGGCCCCCTTCACCTCGACCTGCGGCATCTGGGCTTTCACAAGGGGGCGCTGGTGCAGATCCTGAAGATCGGCCTGCCCGCCGGTCTGCAAAGCACTGTGTTCAGCCTTTCCAATGTCGTCATCCAGTCGGCGGTCAATTCCTTCGGCTCCACGATCGTGGCAGGCAACTCGGCTGCTGCCAACATTGAAGGCTTCATCTACACCGGCATGAACGCCTTTGCTCAGGCTGCTGTCACCTTCACCAGCCAGAACGTGGGCGCCCGCCGGTATGACAACCTCGACCGCGTCATGCGGAACTGCCTGCTCTGCGCCGTAGTGGTCGGCATCGTGCTGGGCGGCGGTGCCTACCTTGCCGGTGAGGGGCTGCTCCACTTCTATTCCACCGATGAAACGGTCGTCGCCGCCGGTCTGGCCCGGATGAAGGTCATCTGCACCAGCTACTTCCTCTGCGGCATCATGGACACGCTGGCCAGCTGCCTGCGCGGGCGGGGCTACTCCGTCCTGCCCATGATCGTCAGTCTGGTGGGCAGCTGCCTGCTCCGTCTGGTGTGGATCGCCACCATCTTCCAGCTGTTCCGCTCCACGACCACGCTGTACATCAGCTACCCCATCAGCTGGCTCCTGACCGCTTCCGTCCACCTCGCCTGCCTGCTGGTGGTGCGGCACAAAATGAACAACGCAGGGCGGCCGGCAAAGATTGCGGCTTAAACTCAAAAAAGAACAGGGCTGCGGCAGCTTTCATTCTGGAAAGCGTTCGCCGCAGCTCTGCTTTTTCATATTCTTTTTTCGAGCAGATACCGGTCATAGCCGCCGTACATCTCCCGGCGGGCCGCAATGGTGAAGCCGCAGGCGAGCGCGTTGTTTAAGCTGTACTGATTTTCCGGGCTGACGGTGGCCCCGATGCCCACGATGCCGGGCCGCAGAAGCGGCAGGGCGGCTTCCAGCAGCTTCCGCTGCAAGCCGTTGCCCCGCCAGTCCGGGTGGACAACGGCGCTGTCGGCATTGGCCCAGTGGTCCCACTCGGCCTGCGGGATGCCCAAAAAGGCCGCATAGTTGTGTTCGCTCTGCCCGCAGTAGCGCAGGATGAAATAGGCCCCCAGCCGCTCTCCATCGAACACGCCCAGACACAAATCGTGTGCAAGATAGGCTGTGATGTTTTCCTGTGTGTCGGGCACGAACTGCTCCGGGTGCGGCATGGCGGCCCGCACTTCATTTTGCAGCGCGAAGAAGGCGGCGGCGTCCGCCGGGCCGCACCGGCGCACCGCAACGGGAAGTGCAGCGGGCTGACCGCACACTTTGTTCAGCAGAAGTTCCATTTCCAAGACCCTCCAAAATAAAATCATACTTTCTTCCGGATTCCAGTAGAATTGCCGTTTGAAATCATCTCATCTTATGTTATAATGAATACAAGAAAATTTGTCCAGTAAAACTTTGGGGTTGCCGGGCAGTTTTTCGGAAAGTCCAGGCGGGAGCTTCCCGCCCGTGAACCGGAGGATACAACCTATGAAAGATTCCAGCTCTTCGTCTATCCGCCTGGGCGGGGCCGTCATCAGCGACCGCATTGTGTCGGCCCTGCTGGAGGAACTGCGCACCGGGCGCTACGCCGACGCAGACCGTCTGCCCGCAGAGGTCGATCTGGCTGCACAGCTCAGCGTCAGCCGCACGGTCATCCGCGATGCTCTGAGCGAGATGGAGCGCGCCGGTTACATCGAGCGGGTGCGCGGCATCGGCACCGTGGTCAACCGCACGGTGCTCAACCTGCGCAGCCGGTTGGACCAGAAGCTGGAATACTACCCGCTGATCCGCAGTTTTGGCAGCTACCCCCACGCCGATGGCATCCAGATCTATCCCATCCGCGCCGGGGCCGAGCTGGCCCGCGACCTAGCCATTGAACCGGGGGATGAGGTGATCTGCATCAAAAAGCGCATCCTCGCCGACACCACCCCGGTCATCTACTCCATCGATTATCTGCCCCGCGCCCTGTTTGGCAACCGGGACTACACCCGCATCGACCTGAGCGGCGGCGTGTTCGATATCCTGGAGCAGGAGTGCAGCCAGCAGATCTCGTCCAACGTAGCGCACCTGAAGGCCAGCTGCGGCGACGAGTCCATCCGCGCTGCCATGCGGCTGGCACCGGGCGAGGCCATGCTGCTGCTCGACGAGATCTGTTTCAACCGGCTGTGTCATCCGGTCATGCGCTCGCTGAGTTATTACACCAACTTCTTCGATTTTTCCATTCTGCGAAAATTACTTTGACGGAGGTAAAAATCCATGCGCCATCTGATCGACCCCTTGGATCTCAGCCCGGAAGAGATCACTTCCCTGCTGGACCTGGCTGACCGCATCCGCAGCGACCCGGCTGCTTACCAGGACGTCGCGGCCCACAAAAAGCTCGCCACCCTGTTCTACGAGCCGTCCACCCGCCCCCGCCTCTCCTTTGAGGCGGCCATGCTGAACCTGGGCGGCCATGTGCTGGGTTTTCCGAGTGAGAACGTCTCTAGCGCCTCCAAGGGCGAAAGCGTTGCCGACACCATCCGCGTGGTCTCCTGCTACGCCGACATCGTGGCCATGCGCCACCCGAAAGAAGGTGCACCCCTGCGCGCCAGCCGCTATTCCCGCATCCCGGTCATCAACGCGGGCGACGGCGGCCACCAGCACCCCACCCAGACCATGACCGACCTGATGACCATCCGCACCCGGATGGGCCGTCTGGACGATCTGACCATCGGCCTGTGCGGCGATCTGAAGTTCGGCCGCACCGTCCACTCCCTCATCAAGACCATGGCCCGCTGCAAAAACATCCGCTTCGTGCTCATCAGCCCGGAAGAGCTGCGTGTGCCCGATTACATCATCAAGGATGTGCTGGAAGCCAACGGCATCGCCTACCGCGAGACCCGTAGCCTGGAGGACTCCATGCCGGAGCTTGACATCCTCTATATGACCCGTGTGCAGAAGGAGCGCTTCTTCAACGAGGAAGACTACGTCCGCCTGAAAAACAGCTACATCCTGACCAGCGACAAGATGGCGCTGGCCAAGGAACACATGGCCGTGCTGCATCCCCTGCCCCGCGTGAATGAGATCGCACTGGACGTGGACGACGACCCCCGCGCCGCTTACTTTGAGCAGGTGCAGAACGGCGTCTACGTCCGCATGGCGCTCATCATGACGCTGCTGGGTCTGGCCGACCCCAAAACCAAGGAGGAACATTGAAATGCTGAACATTGATGAGATTCAGAATGGCATCGTGATCGACCACATCAAAGCAGGCACCGCTATGGGCCTGATGGATCTGCTGGGCATCAAGGGCAACCGCACCGCCAATGTAGCGCTGATCCAGAACGCCCGCTCCCACAAGGCCGAATGCGGCCGCAAAGACATCATCAAGGTGGAGGGCGACGCTTCTTGGCTGAACCTGGACGTCCTGGCTTACCTGGACCCCAACATCAGCGTGACCATCATCCAGGATGGCAAGGCGGTCAAGAAGGAGAAGCCCCAGCCCCCCAAGCGTCTGGTCAACATCGTGCGGTGCAAAAACCCGCGCTGCATCTCCTCCATTGAGGAAGAGTGCGACCAGATCTTTGAGCTGAGCTCCAACGGCAAGTATCGCTGCATCTACTGCGAGCAGGAGCTGCAGGTCAAACCGGAATAATTATACCCCCGCGTGGAAACGCGGGGGTATGCAGAACGGCCCCATAGGGGCCACAATATCAGCCGCGCCGAAAGGCGCACAATGAGAGCGACGTCAACCGCATACTGACGTCGCTCTTAATATTTTTCTGTCTACTTGACATGGTGCACTTCAAGTGCTTCTCTTCAACGAAGTAGACTACAGATGTTTTTTATAGTTTAGAAAAAGCTCACCTGGCTGCTCTCCGGCAGGTCGCCGAGGGCACCCACCTGGCGCAGGCGGTCCAGAATGGCGTTGCTGACGCCGGACGCCTGTTGCAATTCCTCGATGGACAGATACTCCTGCCCCTGGATGGTTGCTTTTTCCAGTGCATCGGCGGCGGCACCTCCCAGACCCTTCAGCGACGAAAACGGCAGACGAACTTTGCCATCCTCCACGATGTAGCTGGAACCGCGGCTCTTACCCAGTTCGATGGGCAGGAACTCATAGCCGCGCACCAGCATCTCGTTGACGAGCTGCAGCGAAACGAGGACGTCTTCGTCCTTGGCGTTTTTCTCTTCCTTCAGGCGGCGCTTGACCTCGTTCATGTGGGCGCGGGCCACTGCGGCACCGCCCACAGCAGCTTCGTAGTCGATGTCGTCACCACGCACCGTGAAGTAGACCGCATAAAACGCCTGGGGACGATAGATCTTGAACCACATCAGCCGGATGGCCGACATCAGGTAGGCCACCGCATGGGCTTTCGGGAACATATACTTGATCTTTCGGCAGGACTCGATGTACCAGTCCGGGACCTCGTGCTCCCGCATGGCCTCTTCCCAGCCGGGCTTGAAGCCGCCCTTGGCCACCTTGCCCTTACGGACGGCCTCCATGATATCGAAGGCCATCTTCGGTTCCAGCCCCTTGCGGAGCAGGTAGAGCATGATGCTGTCACGGCAGCCGATGACCTCGGCGATGGTGCAGGTGCCGCTGCGGATCAGTTCATCGGCGTTATTGGTCCAGACATCCGTGCCATGGGACAGGCCGGAGATCTGGATCAGCTCGGAGAAGTTTTTGGGCCGGGCCTCCACCAGCATTCCGCGCACGAAGTTCGTGCCCATTTCCGGGATGCCGAAGGTGCCGGTCTGGCTGTCGATCTGCTCCGGCGTCACGCCCAGTGCTTCCGGGCTGGTCAGCAGGCTGTACACCTTGGGGTCGTTCATGGGGATGGAGTCGATTGGGATGCCGGTGTACTCCTCAAAATACTTGTAAAAAGTGGGCATATCGTGGCCCAGTTCGTCCAGCTTGAGCAGAGTATCATGGAGGTATTTGAACTCGAAGTGGGTGGTCAGCAGGCCGCCCGCCACGTCATCGGCCGGGTGCTGGATGGGGCAGAAATCGTAGATCTCGTAGGTGTCGGGCACGACGACCATGCCGCCGGGGTGCTGGCCGGTGGTGCGCTTGACGCCGGTACAGCCCAGCGTCAGGCGGTTCTCCTCGGCGTGGTTGACCGTTCTCCCCCGCTCTTCCAGATATTTTTTGACGTAGCCATACGCCGTTTTGTCCTGGATACCGGACACGGTGCCGGCCTTGAAGACGTTGGCTTTGCCGAACAGCTCCTCGGTGTAGCGGTGGACGTTGGACTGGTACTCACCGGAGAAGTTCAGGTCGATATCCGGTTCCTTATCGCCGTAAAAGCCCAGGAAGGTCTCGAATGGGATGTCGTGGCCGTCCACGAGCATCCGGGTGCCGCAGTGGGGGCAGTTTTTATCCGGCAGGTCGAAGCCGTCGTCCACGCTGCCGTCGGTGATGAACTCGCTGTGTTTGCACTTGGGGCAGCGGTAGTGGGGCGGCAGGCTGTTGACCTCCGAGATGCCGGAGAAGTGGGCCACAGCCGACGAGCCGACCGAACCACGGCTGCCCACCTGATAGCCGCCCGCGTTGGAGTAGGCCACCAGCTTGACCGCGATGACGTACAGAACCGCGTAGCCATGGCCGCAGATGGAGTCCAACTCCTTTTGCAGCCGCTTCTCGACGATCTCCGGCAGCGGGTCGCCGTAATCCCGCTTGGCGTGTTCCCACGTTGCATCGCGCAGTTGCTGCTCTGCACCTTCGATGCTGGGCGGGTAGGTGCCGCGTGGGATGGCACGGACATTGCCGTCGATGGAAGCCGCGATCTTGCGCGGATTGGTCACGACGATCTCATACGCCTTTTCTTTGGGCAGATAGCTGAACTGTTTCAGCATGTCCTCGGTGGTGCGGTAGAACAGCGGCGGCTGGTTGTCGGCATCCTTGAAACCGTTGCCCGCTTGAAGGACAGAGCGGTAGATGGCGTCTTCCGGCTCGGTGAAATGGACGTCGCCGGTGGCGATGACCGGCTTGTGCAGGTCTTCGCCCAGCTGGATGACAGTGCGGTTGAACTCCTTGATAACCTCTTCGCTGTCCACCTTGCCCTCGCGGACCATATAGGCGTTGTTGCCCAGCGGCTGGATCTCCAGCACATCGTAATAGGCCGCGATCTTCTTCAATTCCTCGTAGGAGCGTCCTTCCACGATGGCGCGGTAAAGCTCGCCTGCTTCACAGGCGGAGGTCAGGATGAGGCCATCGCGGTACTTGTTCAACAGGCTGCGGGGCACACGGGGCTTTTTGAAGAAGTAGTTGACATGGGCCTCGCTGACGATCTTGTACAGATTTTTCAGGCCCATCTGGTTCTTGACCAGAATGATGAGGTGGTAGTATTTCTTCTTCAGCACCTCACGGTTGCCGCCCAGGCCGGTGTTGATGTCGCTGACGGCCGTGACCTGCTTTTCTTCCAGATCCTTCAGCATCACGCAGAAAATGCGGCCCAGCGCCCCGGCATCCTCGCAGGCGCGGTGGGCCTCGTAGGCGGGCAGTTCCAGATGCTTGTTGATGGTGCCCTGCTTGTAGTTGTGCAGGCCGGGGTACATGGCCTGCGCCATGGTCAGGGTGTCGATATAGGTCGGTTCAAACGAGATGCCGCTCCGTTTGGCCGCGATGCGGAGGAAGCGGATGTCGAACGAGTGGGCGTTGTGGGCCACCAGAATGCGCCCGCCTGCAAAATCCAAGAACGCCTGCAATGCCTCGGCCTCACTGGGGGCATCGGCGACCATCTCGTTGGTGATGCCGGTCAGCTCGGTGATCTTGGGTGTGATGGGCTTGCCGGGTTTGACGAAGGTGTCAAATTCCTCCACGACTTCGCCGTTTTTCACGATGACGCCGCCGATCTCGGTCAGGTACTCCACGTTGGGGTCCAGCCCGGTGGTCTCGGTGTCGAACACGCAGAACTCCCCCGTCAGGGGCGCATCCTGCACACCGTAGACGCAGGGGATCATGTCGTCCACGAAATAGGCCTCGCAGCCGTAGATGAGCTTGAAGTTCGGGTCGCTTTTGTGGATGTCGTCCGCTGCCAGCATGGCTTCCGGGTAGCCCTGACAGACGCCGTGGTCAGTGATGGCGATCGCCGGGTGTCCCATCCGATGGGCCAGCCGGACGATGCCGCCGGGGTCGCAGAACGCATCCATGCTGGACAGCTTGGTATGCAGATGCAGCTCCACCCGCTTGACCGGGGCGTGGTCCTCCCGCTTTTTCCGCTCAACGAACAGCACATCGTAGGGATACACGATGTAGTCATGTTCATATTTGTCATACGAGCAGTCGCCGCGGACGATGATGGTGGTGCCCTTGGCGATGGACTCCCACTTCGAGCAGTCCTCCCCTTCCTGCGCGCGGATCTTCAGGTTGATGGAACCGGTGTAGTCAGTGATGGAAACGGTGTAGATCTTGCGGTAATTGCCCTTGACCTCCGTGAAGAAGACGTCGCCCCAGATGATGCACTTGCCGCCCTCGCCGCCCAGCTCCTTGAGGGGCGTGAGGTTCTTGGGGGCAAACATCTTTCCGTGGAAGATGGTGACTGGTTTGTCGGTGAGGTCGAGGCCGTCCACCTTGATGGACGGAGCGGTATTCTTTTTCTCGAACTTGACCACCGGCGGCGCGATCTTGCGCTCCAGTTTTTCCTCCATCTGGCGCAGTTCGGCTTCACCCACCGCACTGGTCAGGGTGACTTTGGGCTTGACGCCGGTATGCGCCGCCACCTGCTCGGCCAGCAGGCGCTCAAACTCCATCTCCTGCAAGAATTTGGTGCCGTGGCAGACACCGATGGCGATGTTCTGCCCGGTGATACGGATGGTGCACCGGTCCAGAAAGCCGTTGATGGGCACACCATCCCGCTTCATCTCTTCCATCAGCTCCCGCAGGGCCGTTTCGTTCAGTGAGGGATAACCGAAGAGGTTGTGGATGCGCAGTTCGAAGCCCTCATAATCGGGCTGCAGCGAGGCCGTCAGCCGCGCACACAGTCCCTTGTCCAGCGGAGCGGAGCTGCGCAGGGTGAAGATGACCTGCCGCTCCTGCCGCAGCATCTGGGCATGCTCTACGACAACGCGCCCGAAGCAGGACGCGAAATCCGGGTCCGCCATGAACTGCGGCCACAGCTGGGATACGAGTGGTGTCACAATGGTACTCCTTTGGTCGATGCGTTGACAGCACAAACTGCTGCGCTCTTTCTCAAAAGAGCGCAGCAGCGTATGGTTCAGATTCTCCGTCAGATCTTATAGATCTCATCCATGAACTGGTCGAGGATATTATCCCCGGTCAGCTTCTTGATGGGCTGGCCGTGGATGAACAGGACCGCCTCGCCCTTGCCGCCGGCAATGCCGATATCGGCTTCGCGGGCCTCGCCGGGGCCGTTGACCACGCAGCCCATGACGGCCACTTTGATGGATTTCTTGTAGCCTTGCAGCCGCTTTTCGACCTCGTTGGCGATCTCGGTGCAGGGGTACTGGGTGCGGCCGCAGGTCGGGCAGGTGATGACTTCCGGGCCGGCCACCGGGAAGCCGACCGCGCGCAGGATGTTGTAGCCCGCTTCCACTTCCTTTTCCGGCTCCGCAGCCAACGAGACGCGGATGGTGTCGCCGATGCCTTCCAGCAGCATCCCGCCGATGCCCATGCCGGACTTCAGCAGGCCCATCTGGTAGGTGCCCGCCTCGGTGACGCCCACATGAAGCGGGTAATCGGTGACGGCACTCAGCTGGCGGTAGGCCTCCATCATGCGGGGGACGTTGGAGTTCTTGATGGAGATGACGATGTTGTTGAAATCAAACTTTTCCAGCAGGCGGACGTGATACAGCGCACTTTCCACCATGGCTTCGGGCACGGGTGCGCCATACCGGGCCAGGATGTGCTTTTCCAGACTGCCGCCGTTGACGCCGATGCGGATGGGGATATTCTTCTGCTGGCAGGCCTGCACCACGGCCTTGACGCGGTCGTCGTCGCCGATGTTGCCGGGGTTGATGCGGATCTTATCCACGCCCACGTCTGCGCAGGCCAGTGCGGCCTTGTAATCAAAGTGGATATCCGCCACGATGGGGATATTCACCGCATTCTTGACGGCCTCGATGCACTTGGCGTCTGCTGCGCTGGGGCAGGTCACGCGCAGGATCTGACAGCCCGCCGCCTCGCAGCGCTTCGCCTGCGCCACGTTGCCCTCGATGTCCTCCACCGGGACGTTCAGCATGGTCTGCACCGCGATGGGGTTGTTGCCGCCGATGGTCACATTGCCGATCTTTACTTCTCGTTTCAGCTGCCGCATTGTCATTTTCCTTTCTTTAGACCGCCCCGGTGATGAGCCGGAGGATATCATTGTATGTTGCGAAGAGCATCAGGCCAAAGAACAGCGCGAACGCCGCCAGCGTCAGCCCGCTCTGGATCTTTTCCGGCACTGCATGGCCTGTAACGCCCTCGATGAGCAGGAACACCACCTTGCCGCCGTCCAATGCCGGGAAGGGCAGCAGATTGAAGATGCCCAGGTTCACGGTGATGAGCGCCAGCATCTGCAGCAGGTCCTGCCAGCCATAGCTGGCCGCCTGCCCGATGGCCGTCACGATGCCCACCGGGCCGGAGAGGTCGTTGATGCTCTCCCGGCCCCGCAGCAGGTCCATCAGGGAGGTGAAGATGATGCGCCCATAATAGAGCACACTGTTCCATGCTTCTTTTACCACGTTGGCCGGTGTTTTCCGGATGCCGTAGACCGTAAAGCCAAGGCTCATGTGGGTCTCGCCGCTGTCGTCCTGCCAGGTGTCGAACCGGACGCAGGGCAGCTCTACCTTTTCGCCGCCGCGCAGGACGGTGAAGCGGGCGGAGTAGTCCTCGGTGCGCATCAGCTCATAGAGCATGTCGTTCGCCACAAAGCACCGGCGGCCATTGACGGCCAGCACCTTATCCCCTGCTTCCAGACCCGTCTGGCCGCAGAGGGCACCATCGTCGATGGCGTAGATGACCCGGCTGGTGATGGGTTCGCTCTGTGCCGCAATGAGGATGACCATGACCACGAATCCCAGCAGGAAGTTCATGAACGCACCCGCCGCCATGATGAGGGCCCGCTGCCAGACCGCCGCCTCGTTCAGCGGCTTGCCGACAGGCTGCGCCGGTGCTTTCTCGTTCCCGGCTCCTCCATCCGGGGAACCGTCCGCGTCAGCGCACGAAGGGGGCGTCTGGGGTTCCGCATCGGGACGCTCCCCTTTCTCCGCCTGCTGGCTCTCCGGGCTCTCCTCCCCCTCCAGCGCCACGAATCCGCCCACCGGCAGCGCCCGCAGGCTGTACTGGGTGCCATTCTGCGTCTTTTTGAGCAGAACAGGCCCCATGCCGATGGAAAATTCGTTGACCTGCACCCTGCAGAGCTTGGCGACTGCAAAATGACCGAACTCGTGGATGGCGATCACTGCGCTGAACACGAGCACCGCAGCCAAAAGAGTAATGATAAAAGACATAGCTTCTCCAAAAATGAATTCATAAGCCGTGCGCGCTTACAGGTGGCTGCGCACGAAGGCGCGGGCCATTCTGTCGCACTCATACACGTCGGCCAGCGTGTAGTCGCCGCCGAAGCGGTCGCTGTCCACCACAGCCTCCACCAGACGGCCGATGTCCAAAAAGCCGATCTTGTCTTCAAGGAAGAGCTTGACGGCTTCTTCGTTGGCACCGTTGGCGGCGCAGGGGCCGAGGCCGCCCTTCTTGATGGCCTTTTTGCAGGCGGCAAGGCAGCGGAAAGTCTCCTCGTCGGCCACATCGAAGGTCAGCAGCTTGAGGGTGGTGAAATCCAGCTCCGGCACCACGCCCGGCACACGGGCCGGGTAGGTCAGTGCGTACTGGATGGGGATGCGCATATCGGGCACACCCAGCTGCGCGATGATGGAGTTGTCGCTGTACTGGACGGCGGAGTGGACGACGCTCTGGCGCTGGACCACGATCTGGATCTTCTCCGGGGGCAGACCGAACAGCCAGACGGCCTCGATCAGCTCCAGACCCTTGTTCATCAGGGTGGCGGAGTCGATGGTGATCTTGGCCCCCATGTTCCAGTTGGGGTGCTTCAGGGCATCGGCCTTGGTCTTGCCGCGCAGCTCCTCGGTCTTCATCCCGAAAAAGGGGCCGCCGGAAGCCGTCAGCAGGATCTTGGTCAGGCTCTTGGCGCTCTCCTTATCCTGCAAGCACTGGAAGATGGCGGAGTGCTCACTGTCCACAGGCAGCAGCTTGACGCCGTGTTTTGCCACCGCCTGCGTGACCAGATGGCCGCCGGTGACAAGGCTCTCCTTGTTGGCCAGTGCCAGGTCATGGCCGCTCTCGATGGCGGTCAGGCTGGCACCCAGACCGGCAATGCCGACCACGCTGTTCAGCACCACATCGGGGCCGTCCATCGCGGCCAGCTCCTTGAGGCCCTCCGGGCCGGTCAGCAGCCGGGGCGCCTGGGCGCGGCCTGCCAGTGCAGCGTCCAGCCGGGCCGCTGCGCCGGGGTCCGTCATGCAGACGTACCGGGGGTGGAACTCTTCGATCTGTTCCAGGATCTTCTCCACGTGGCTGTGGGCTGACAGGCCGAACACCTCATAGCCCTGTGCGCGGATAACATCCAGACTCTGGGTGCCGATGGAGCCGGTAGAGCCCAGCAGAGTGATTTTTTTAGACATCGTGTTTCCTCCTAAATTGAGCAAATCAGCGATAGAACACAGCGATGATGACCATCGTGACGAAGGGTGCGATGAACATGACGCTGTCAAAGCGGTCCAGGATGCCGCCGTGGCCGGGGAAGATGGTGCCGTAGTCCTTGATGCCGCACTGGCGCTTGACCACGCTGGCGAACAGGTCGCCGTAGATGCCCAGCACCGCCGCCACACAGGCCAGCAGCGCAATGACGACATACATCGAGACGCCGATGTTCGAGCGGGTGAAAGCCTCCAGCCGGTCGGCTGCGATGGAGTAGATCACCGTGACGACCACGCCGCAGACCATCGTGCCCAGCACACCGCCGATGGCACCTTCGACCGTCTTCTTGGGGCTGACCACGGGGCAGAGCTTATGCTTGCCGAAGGCGCGGCCTGCAAAGTAGGCGCAGGTGTCGCCGCCCCAAGCAAAGCAGAGGATCAGCAGGATGAAAAAGATCGCATCATAGCCGTATTCCGCCACAGGCAGCAGTTCCTTCAGCCGGATAAACGAATAGAAGCAGAACATCACAATGCCCGAAAACATCACAAGGCCGCTGGTCTTCGCAAAGCTGATGGTGCCGTTGCGCACCACGAGATAGATGGCGTAGAACAGCACGAGCAGGAACGAAGCCGGCATGACCAGCGCCCGCCAGACGGAATAGCTGGACAGCATGATCAGCAGCGTATACGGCACGGTGACGGCGTACAGCAGCCAGTCCTTCTTCTCGAAGCCGAGGGCCATATAGATCTCGTGGATGGCGATGAGGGTGATGGCAGCGATCACAAGGTTGAAGATCATCGTGTCAAAGGTAAAGAGCACACCGATCAGAACGAGGATGCCCACCACTGCGGTTATGATTCGTGTTTTCATAGAGTGTTTCTCCTTGGTTGTGTTTGCCGGGGGACGGTTCAGATGCCGCCGAACCGGCGGGAGCGCTTGTTGAACTCCGTGATGGCGGCGTCGAGGTCATCGCGGGTGAAGTCCGGCCACAGAACGTCCATCTCCACCAGCTCCGAATAGGCCGCCTGCCACAGCATGAAGTTGGACAGGCGCTTTTCTCCGCTCGGACGCAGGATGAAATCCGGGTCCTTCTGGCCGGTGGTGTACATGGCATCGGACATCATCTCTTCGGTGATCTCTTCGGGCTTGAGCTCCCCTGCTGCCACTCTGGCCGCCAGCTGCTGGGCGGCGCGGACGATCTCCGGGCGACCGCCGTAATTGACGGCAATGTTCAGGGTCATGCCGGTCTTGGAGGCAGAGTCGCCTTCCAGCTCATTCATCAGCTTCTGGAGCTTGGGGTCCAGCGCAGCGCGGTCGCCGAGGAACTTGATGCGGATGTTGCGGTCCTTGTAGTTGAAGCCCTTGAGCAGGTACTCGCCGAACAGCTTCATGATGGCGCTGACCTCTTCGAGGGGACGCTTCCAGTTCTCGGTCGAGAAGGCGTAAAAATACACCGATGAGACGCCCAGTTCCTCGCAGTAGTTGGCGATATCCTGGAAGACAGCTGCGCCCTTTTTGTGGCCTGCGGTGCGGGGCAGGCCGCGCTGCTTGGCCCAGCGGCCATTGCCGTCCATGATGATGCCGATGGAAAGGCCCTCGGCGAATTCTTTGGGATGCTCCATTGTACTTCTCCTCTCTGCGGCAAAGATCTTTTGCCTCTGCCGGTCGGCAAAAAGTGCCGCGCACTACGACCAGCACACGGCACTTGGAAAGGTCTCGTTCGCCGCGGCGATCAGACGGACATGATCTCCTTCTGCTTTTCCTCAACGGCTGCGTCGATGATCTTGATATACTTGTCGGTCAGCTTCTGGACATCCTCTTCCATGGTCTTCTGGGTATCCTCGGTCAACTCGCCAGCCTTCTTCATGGCCTTGGCCTTATCCATGGCCTCGCGGCGGATGTTGCGGGTCGCGACCTTGGCGTCCTCGCCCAGCTTGGAGACTTCCTTGGCCAGCTGCTTGCGGCGCTCCTCGGTGGGGGCCGGGAAGTTCAGGCGGATGGTCTGGCCGTCATCAATGGGGGTGATGCCCACATCGCTGGCCAGAATGGCCTTGCTGATGGCGCGCAGCAGGGTGCGGTCCCACGGGGTGATGGTCAGGGTGCGGGCCTCGCTGACGGCCACGGATGCCACCTGCTGGATGGGGGTGGGAGCGCCGTAGTAATCCACGCTCACCTTGTCCAGAACGGCGGGGTTTGCACGGCCTGCGCGAACCGAAGCCAGCTCACGGTTCAGGTGCTCGACGGTGCTCTTCATCTTTTCTTCGAATGCCTTAGTGTTGCTGCTCATTGTCGTTGTCTCCTGTTTGTACTTATTCTGCACAGGCAGCGGGGCCGCCTGTCTCATTCTATTGCTGCGGGGTGCGGGCTATGCTCAACCCTCGTAGACCAGGGTGCCGACGTTCTCGCCCTGCACGGCCTTTGCAATGTTGTCCGGGTCTGCCAGATCGAACACCAGGATGGGGAGCTTGTTGTCCCGGCAGAGGGTGGCGGCGGTGCCATCCATGACGGCCAGCTGATCTTCCAGCACCTTGGTAAAGGTCAGGGTGTCGTACTTCTTTGCGTCGGGGTACTTGTGGGGGTCCTTATCGTAGACGCCGTCCACCATGGTCGCCTTGAACATCACATCGGCGGACACCTCCACGGCGCGCAGTGCGGTGGCCGTATCGGTGGAGAAGAACGGGTTGCCCGTGCCGCCGCCAAAGACGGCGATCTTGCCCTCTTCCATAGCGCGCAGCGCGTCCTTGCGGGTAAAGGCCGGTGCCACCTGCGGCATGGTGATGGAGGTGAACACCTCGGTCGGGACGCCCAGCTGCTCCAGCTTGTCGGAGACGGCCAGCGCGTTCATCACCGTGGCCAGCATCCCGATCTTATCGGCCAGGGTGCGCTCCATCTTGCCGCTGGAACGGCCGCGCCAGAAGTTGCCGCCGCCCACGACGATGCCGATCTGTACGCCCAGATCGTGTGCCTTTTTCACGCCGCCGCAGATGGCGTCCATGGTCGGCTCATCAAAGCCGGTGCCCTTTTCGCCGCCCAGTGCTTCGCCGCTGATCTTCAGAAGGATACGCTGATATTTCAATGCCATAATCAATACACCACCTATGATATTTGAGCCGCCGGGAAGGACGGCCTTGTTTCTTCTGTCTATTTTACAATAAAATGCCTGCAAAGTAAACAGAAAAAGCAATTTGTCCCGCCAAACAACACAAAACTAAAATTTATGCTGGACATTTCGGCCAAACCATGCTATACTATCTCTTGCATTCGCGGGCATCGTACATCGGCTAGTATATCAGCCTTCCAAGCTGAGGAGGTGGGTTCGATTCCCATTGCCCGCTCCATGCAGATAAAAAGAGCTCAGGTCATTTGGACTTGGGCTCTTTTTATTTGTTTTGTTCATGCAAAAAAGGGGCCGCGCATTTGTTTCTGCGCGGCTCCCTGACTTTTATGCACTCAGACAAAGGAGAAATACAGAGCGCCTGCTGCTGCGCCCACGTTGGCGACGCCGAGCAGTGCACCGCCCAGCGAGCTGAAGTAGATCTTGGCCGAGTCGATCATGAGGTTGCCGTTGATGGTGCCCTCTTCTTCGGGGTACTGCTCCGGATGCTGCTTCTGCACCTGCGCTGCAACAGCGCCGATGTTCGCAATGTTCACATAGGCCAGCAGACCTGCACCGGTGCCAAGAACCGACGCCAGCACACTGCTGATCTGGCCTTTCTTGATGGCATTCACAACGTTCACGATGGCAAGTACGCCCATGGTCACGTTCATTGCCGTCGAGATCCAGTTGCCGACCGTTTCTGCGTCGAGTGCGCCGCCGGTCGTATATTCCAATTCCTCTTCGCTGAGGAGTGCGTAGCTGTTGGGATAAGTCATCATTTTTCTTTACCTCCAAATGATTGTTCGAGAGGGGTCCATTTGTACCCATTATAGAGACTGCGGAAAAATCTGTCAAGAGACGAAACTTTTGTCCGAACACACGAAACCGCCGCACTGCGAAGTTTTTGCGCTTCGCGTACAGCGGTTTCACGAGGATTTCACGTTTTATCCCCGGTGTTCACTTTTCTTCCGTCTTCGACTTCTGCTGCTCCTGCTCGGCGCGGAGTTTCCGGATGCGCTTTTTCTCGCTTTCGACGCGGGGCCAGGGCCAGGAGAAGCCCTCGTTCTCGCGGCACCATTTGACCAGCGGATAGAACGAGAACGCCAGACCGAACAGATACAGCAGCACGTACAGCACTGCATCCAGCGTGAACAGGGCATCCAGCGCGGCGATGACCGACATGATGCAGCCCGCCTTCAGGAAGAACAGGCCGTTCTGCCGACAGTATTCGTCGAAATGTTCCGCCTTGACGGCCCGGCGGCCCTGTTCGCCCCAGACGCGAGGGTTCTTCATGACCGTGTAGCCGTAAAAGACCATCATCAGACCGCAGGTCAGTTGAAATCCGAAAAACATAGCGTACCTCGTTCCAGTTTAGTCGTCGTAGCCCTCGAACAGCGGCTTCATGAAGGGCAGGAAGTCCAGCGTTGCGAAGTAGTCGCGCGGGGTCTCGGCACGGCGGATGAGACGATGGGAGCCGTCCTCACAGAGCAGCACTTCGGCGCACCACAGCTTGCCGTTGTAGTTGTAACCCATGGCCGAACCGTGGGCACCGGTGTCGTGGATATAGACCAGGTCGCCGATGTCGATCTTGGGCAGCATCCGGTCGATGGCGAACTTGTCGTTGTTCTCGCACAGGCCGCCGACCACGTCGTACTTGTGGTCACAGGGCGCATGTTCCTTGCCCAGCACGGTGATGTGGTGGTAAGCGCCGTACATGGCCGGGCGTATCAGGTTGGCCGCGCAGGCATCCAGACCGATGTACTCCTTGTAGATGTGCTTTTCGTGGATGGCCGTGGCCACCAGCGCGCCGTAGGGGCCGGTGGTAAAGCGGCCCATCTCGGTGAAGATGGCGACATCGCCCATACCGGCAGGCACCAGGATCTCCTCAAACTTCTTGCGGACGCCCTCGCCGATGGCCATGATGTCGTTCTCGGTCTGGTCGGGGCGGTACGGAATGCCCACGCCGCCGGACAGGTTGATGTAGGCGATGTGCGCACTGGTAGCCTTCTGGACGCGGACCGCCAGCTGGAACAGGATGCCGGCCAGCTCCGGATAGTAGGCGTCGGAGATGGTGTTGGAGGCCAGGAAGGCGTGGATGCCGAAGTTCTTTGCGCCCTTCTGCATCAGCTTCTTGTAGCTCTCGATCATCTGCTCCTCGGTCATGCCGTACTTGGCATCACCGGGCTTGTCCATGACCTGGAAGCCTTCTTCGCTCTCGCCCAGCTGGAACGTTCCGCCCGGATTGTAGCGGCAGAAGATGTTCTCCGGCACACCGGCCACACGGTCGAGGAAGTCCACCATGGTGGCGTCATCGAGGTTGATGTAGGCACCCAGCTCGTAGGCTTTCTTCATGTCCTCGACCGGGGTCTGGTTGGAGGAGAACATGATGTCGCTGCCGGTAAAGCCGCAGACTTCGCTGAGCATCAGCTCGGTCAGGGAGGAGCAGTCCACACCGCAGCCCTCTTCCTTCAGGATCTGCAGGATGACCGGGTTGGGCAGCGCCTTGACGGCGAAATACTCGCGGAAGCCCTTGTTCCAGCTGAACGCCTTGTTGATGCGGCGGGCATTCTCGCGGATGCCCTTTTCATCGTAGACATGGAACGGGGTGGGCACGTCCTGGAGGATCTCCTGGGCCTGCGCTTCGGTCAGAAACGGTTTCTTTTCCATAATATACTTCCCTCACATTTTATAGTGTCACCGACACGTCGGTGCGGTATCAGGTCTTGAGGTTGCCGCGGGTGGGCGTGAACGTCGGGATCATCTCGGCCAGCTGCTTCACGACGCCCTCGTCGTTGTGGGCCGCTGCCGCGCTCAGATCCTGCAGCTGCGTGTAGAACCGGGCCAGGTCGATGTCCTTCGGCGGCGCAACGAAGATCTTGTTGTGCTCGGTGCGGCGCATCTTGTCCTGCTCCTCGTCCATCATCAGCTCCTCATAGAGCTTCTCGCCGGGGCGCAGGCCCACGACCTTGATCTCCATGTTCACGCCCGGCTCGTAGCCGTAGAAGCGGATGAGCTGTTTGGCCAGGTCGATGATCTTGACCGGCTCGCCCATATCCAGAACATAGATGCTGCCACTCTCGGCCAGGGCACCGGCCTGCAGCACCAGCTGGGCTGCCTCCGGGATGGTCATAAAATAGCGCTCGATGTTGGGGTCCGTCAGGGTGACGGGGCCGCCCTTTTTGATCTGCGCCTCAAACAGCGGGATGACACTGCCGTGGCTACCCAGCACATTGCCGAAGCGGACCGCCACGCACTTCATGTCGGTGTTGCCCGCAAAGGTCTGGATGAGCATCTCGCAGATGCGCTTGGTGCAGCCCATGACGCTGGTGGGGTTGACGGCCTTGTCCGTGGAGAGCTGGACGAACCGCTCCACGCCATGCTCGCTGGCACTGGTGAGCAGATTCTTCGTGCCCAGCACGTTGTTCTTGACGGCCTCCGCCGGGCTGACCTCCATCAGCGGCACATGCTTGTGCGCCGCCGCGTGGAAGACCACCGTAGGATGATACGTCTCGAATACCTCGTCCAGACGTTTTTTGTCGCGGATGGAGCCGATGAGCACCGTGACCGGGATGTCCCGGCCATACTTCTGCTGCAGCTCCATCAGCAGCTCGTAGGCGCAGTTCTCGTAGATATCAAAGATGAGCAGTTTGCCGGGCTGAAAGCGCATCACCTGACGGCAGAGTTCGCTGCCGATGGAGCCGCCGCCGCCCGTGACGAGGACGGTCTTGCCGGTCAGGTAGCCGGAGATCTGCTCCATGTCCAGCGTGACTTCCTCGCGGGAGAGGAAATCGGCTGTGTTCAGCTCGCGGAACGCATTCTGCTGCGGCGCACCGGTGCCCACCAGCTGCGGGTCGCTCAGGATCTGGACCGCACAGTGGGTGGAGACGCAGAGGTCGATGACATGGTTCAGCCGGCTGCCCTGCAGCGTCGGGATGGCAATGATGATGCTGTGGATATTGTATCTCTCGCAGACCTGCGGGATCTGCTCCAGTGTGCCCCGCACCGGGACACCATGGATGGTCTGGCCGAACTTGGCCGGGTCATCGTCCACAGCGGCGACCGGGTGGCCGTAGCTCTCGTTGGATTTGCAGACATTGATCGCCCACGCACCGGCCTCGCCTGCGCCCACGATCAGCACCGGGCGGTTCGGGTCCTTGGACGGAACACCGCGCACCCGCTCGCCGATGGGGTGGTTCAGGAACAGCCGCCAGGCAAGGCGGCTCCCGCCCACCAGCAGGAAGATGAGCACCGCCGCCATCGCGTTGGCCGAATCGAACAACACGCCGTGGATGAGGCCATGGTTCACAAAGTAGACCACTGCCGTGGGCACTGCGATCATGCCCGCCAGACGGATGAGGTCGCGCTCGCCCGCGTACTTCCACAAGATGGAGTACAGCCCGCCCACCAGAAAGCTGATCAGATAGAGTGCAGTGATCCAGGGCAGGTTCTCATACAGCAGAGCCCGGTTGTGGGGCCACCAGGCTGCTTCCACCGCACCGTCTGCGCGGAGCAGCAACGCAAAATAAAAGCTGAACAGGATCAGCGCCGCGTCCAGCACCACCAGAAACGTCCGGCGCAGCCCGACCTGCGGCGTGATTTTTTTGATATTCTTCACAAAAAATCCTCTTTATCTTCGGCGCTCGTTCTGCGCCGGTTCATTTTCCAGGCCAGCGGGAAAAGAGCCTACTGCACCATGGTATCTATTGTATTATACTCGTTTCGTGCCCCGGTGTCCAGAAGATTTCATCGTCCGGGTCGATTTCACGCTTTTTTCGCCTTCTGCCGGGCCCGGTCCGGGTGGAGCGCGGCCCGCACCTCGGCCCCCAGACCCAGCGGCCAGGCGGCAGCCAGCCCCGCCAGCCCCATGCCGCAGCAGCCGATGCACAGCGCCGCCAGCTGCTCCGGCATCTCCCCGGCCTGCCAGCCGGACAGCATTTCCCGGAGAAACACCCCCGCCCCGGCCGACACGCCAGCAGCCAGCAGCGGTGCCCCCAGCCAGCGCATCAGCGCCGGACGCATCCCGCTGACCCGCAGCAGACGGGCCGTGTTGGCCAGGCAGGTATACACGCTGGACAGCAGGATGACGAACAGGAAGCCTTTCATCCCGAACCGGGGCAGCAGCACCATCACCCCCGCGATGCGCAGCACGGCATCCCACAGGCTGTACCGGAACACGGCCTTCTGCTCCCCTACCCCCTTCATGGCACCGTCCACCATGCTTTCCAGATACATCAGCGGCATCGCCGGGCCGAGCACGGTCAGATAGAAGCCCGCCTCGGCCCCGTCCGGCCCGTAGAACAGCCGGGCAGCCGCTGCTCCCCACACCCAGAACACCGCCCCCGCCAGCGCGGAGAAGTAGCCCGTGAGCCGGAGCATCCGGTCCAGCAGCGCCGAAAGCCGCCCCGTCTCACCCCGGATATGCGCCTGCGTGATCTCCGGCATCAGCAGGACCGACAGGCTCCCCAGCAGCCCGAACGGAAAGGTCAGCAGGGGCAGGGCCATCCCCTTCAGATTTCCATACTGGGCCACGGCGGCACTGCGGCCCCCGGCATCCAGCAGATAGACCGTCAGGCAGGCGGGCACCAGCATGTTCTCCGCCGTGTGGAGCGCGCTGGCAAGGCAGCGCCCGCCCTCCACGGGCCAGAGGATCTCCCACAGCCGCTTTGCCGGGTCCATGGGGCGTCGGGCCGGGCCCGCACCGAATGCGGACACCGCCTCCCGCCGGTAAAACAGAAGCATCAGGCAGGCCGAGACCGTCTCGCTGAGGGCCGTTGCCGCCAGAACGGCCGTGCACTTGCCGCCCACGTCCAGCGCACGGCCCCGCTCCAGCGCGAACCAGATGGCCGAGATGCGGACCGTCTGCTCCACGAGCTGGCTCACCACGTTGGGGCCGACCTGCCGCCGGGCAATGAAAAAGCCGCGCAGCACCGCCGAGACCGCCATCCAGGGCAGGCCGAATGCCGCCGCCCGCAGCGCACCGGCCGCGCGGACATCGCCCAGCCACCACGCAGCGGCCAGCTCCGCCAGACCGAACTGCCCCGCCCACGCAGCGCTGCCCAGCAGCAGCGCCGCCCCCAGCAGACGGAGCAGCATCCCGCGGGCCTCGGCCCGGCTGCGGCTCAGCTCCTCGGCCATCAGGCGGGTGGCCGCCACCGAGACGCCGGACGTCGCCAGCGTGACGAAGAGCGAATACACCGCCAGCACCAGCTGGTACAGGCCCATCCCCTCGCCGCCCAGCGCATTGGCCAGCCAGATGCGCAGCCCCATCCCGGCCAGCCGGAGCACCACATCCGCCCCCGTGAGCAGGGCCGCGTTCTTCAGGTAGCTCGGACGCATCGCCGCACCTCCCCTTCTTCCTTTTATTATATGGGCACCGCTTTGCAAAATATGAGCCGCCGTGTGGGTTGTTTCTCTTCTGGTTTTATGGTATGATAGGAGCCGGTCAAGAGATTTTTTCAAAACATCAACGAAGGAGGAAAGGCCGCATCCCACCCGGACCGGCCTTATGAGAGTATGAGCGAAGAATGCACCCATGACTGCTCTACCTGCAGCGCAGCATGTTCTTCCCGCGAGGCTGCCCCGCAGCACGATGCCCCCAACCCCAACAGCAGCGTCAAGAAGGTCATCGGCGTCGTATCCGGCAAGGGCGGCGTCGGCAAGAGCATGACCAGCGCCCTGCTGGCCTGCGCCATGGCCCGCCGCGGCTACCACTGCGGCATCCTGGACGCCGACATCACCGGCCCGTCCATCCCCAAGCTGTTCGGCATCCATGGCCGTGCCATGGCCGACGAGAAGGGCTGCTGGCCCATCCAGAGCCGGATGGGCATCGATGTGATGAGCATCAACCTGCTGGTGGAGAACGAAGAGGACCCCGTCGTCTGGCGCGGCCCCGTCATCGCCGGTGCGGTGAAGCAGTTCTGGACCGATGTGGTCTGGAAGGACGTCGATTTCCTGTTCGTGGACATGCCTCCGGGAACCGGTGATGTGCCCCTGACCGTCTTCCAGAGCCTGCCGGTGGACGGCATCGTCGTCGTGGCAAGCCCGCAGGAGCTGGTCAGCATGATCGTGGCCAAGGCCGTCAACATGGCCGAGATGATGAAGGTGCCCATGCTCGGCATCGTCGAGAACATGAGCTACATCGTCTGCCCCGACTGCGGCAAGCACATCAGTGTGTTCGGCAACAGCCATGTGGACGAGGTCGCTGCAAAGCACCACCTGCCCGTTCTGGCCAAGTGCCCCATCGACCCGCAGCTGGCCGCCCTCTCCGATGCCGGCATGATCGAGACCTACGGCGGCGAGTACCTGGAAGGTGCCGCCGATGCCTGCGAGAAGCTGCTGAAGAAGTAAACACGTTGGTTTCTCTGCCTTTTGCGCCGGGCCTTTTCCCCCGCAAAAGGCATTCTTTTTGGGTGTCGGTCTGCCGCAAAACAGAAGCTGCTGCGCCGTTTTTGCAGCGGCCGGATGTTTTTGTGAAGCGGGTTCATCTTTTCTTCTGTTTTTTTGAAAGATTTTCTGCTCCGCTTCTCTTGTAAATCGCCACAGAAAGCTTTATAATGATAAAGTGTTCTGCAAGTTGTTTGGCAGAACCGGTGAAAGTATACTGGGAAAAGGAGTATTCGATTATGTTGACGAATGAATACCTGAAGCGTGTTTACGATGGTCTGGCTCAGCGCAATGCCAATGAGCCCGAATTTCTGCAGGCTGTCCGCGAGGTGCTGGAGAGCATCCAGCCCGTCGTGGAGAAGCACCCCGAATATGAGAAGGCCGCTCTGATCGAGCGTCTGGTCGAGCCGGAGCGTGTCATCAGCTTCCGTGTGCCCTGGGTCGATGACGAAGGCAAGGTCCAGGTCAACCGCGGCTACCGTGTGCAGTTCAACAGCGCCATCGGCCCCTACAAGGGCGGTCTGCGCTTCCATCCCTCTGTCAACCAGGGCATCCTGAAGTTCCTGGGCTTTGAGCAGACCTTCAAGAACAGCCTGACCACCCTGCCCATGGGCGGCGGCAAGGGCGGCTCGGACTTCAACCCCAAAGGCAAGAGCGACATGGAAGTCATGCGCTTCTGCCAGAGCTTCATGACCGAGCTGTACCGCCACATCGGCCAGTTCGTAGACTGCCCCGCCGGTGACATCGGCGTCGGCGGCCGCGAGGTCGGCTACCTGTTCGGCCAGTACAAGCGCCTGACCAACAGCTTCCAGGGCGGCATGATCACCGGCAAGGGCCTGACCTTCGGTGGTTCTCTGGCCCGCACTGAGGCGACCGGCTACGGCCTGTGCTACTTCACCGCCGAGGCCCTGAAGTGCATGCGCAACGACAGCTTTGCCGGCAAGACCGTGGTCATCTCCGGTTCCGGCAATGTCGCCATCTATGCCTGCCAGAAGGCCACCCAGCTGGGCGGCAAGGTCGTCACCATGTCCGACTCCAACGGCTATGTCTACGACCCCAACGGCATCGACCTGGCTTACGTCAAGGACCTGAAGGAAGTCCGCCGCGGCCGCATCAAGGAGTATGCTGAGACCCACGAGGGTGCAACCTACGTGGCCGATTGCAGCAAGGTCTGGACCGTCCCCTGCGACATCGCCCTGCCCTGCGCGACCCAGAACGAGATCAACAAGGAGTCCGCTGAGGCTCTGGTCAAGAACGGCTGCACCGTCGTCTGCGAAGGTGCCAACATGCCCAGCACCCCGGAGGCCATCGAGGTCTATCTGGCAAACGGCGTTCTGTACGGACCCGCAAAGGCTGCCAACGCCGGCGGCGTGGCCACCTCCGGCCTGGAGATGAGCCAGAACTCCGAGCGCCTGAGCTGGACCTTCGAAGAGGTCGATGCAAAGCTGAAGGGCATCATGGAGGGCATCTTCCACGCTTCCTATGACGCTTCCGTTGCCGCTGGTTCCGAGGGCAACCTGATGGTCGGTGCAAACTGCGCCGGTTTCCTGAAGGTCGCTACCGCCATGATGGCACAGGGCATCACCTACTAATTGTTCCAAAGCATTTTCAAGAGCTGCGTTCGTAAGAGCGCGGCTCTTTTTGTATAGATTCGCTGGCCGCATCTCCGAGAGCTTTTCCAGGCGAGTCAACGGGCATTCCATGCCCGCCCCGCAAGCGGGGCCTCACCTCGGATACTCGCCGAGAAAACTCCCCTCGTGCGGCCTGTATAAAGCCCCGCCAACCCGTCCATACTGACCACATCAAGCGAAGAGAGGGTTCTGAAATGGACGAACAGATGTTTTGTTTTCAATGCGAGCAGGCGGCGCACTGCACTGCCTGTACCGGTAAGGCCGGTGTCTGCGGCAAAAGCGCGGACACGGCAGCGGCGCAGGACCGCCTGACCGGCGCACTCATCTCCTACGCCAGCCAGCTCATCGGCGAGGGGCGGGCCCCCGCCCCGGAACAGGCACTTCTGCTGATGGAAGGGCTGTTCACCACCATCACCAACGTGAACTTCGACCCGCAGACCGTGGACCAGCTGACCGAGAGCATCCATGCGGCCTGCCCCGGCATCGGGTTCGACTACGACATGGCAAACCTCTGGCACGAGCCGGACGAGGACATCCGCAGTCTGAAATCGTTCGTCCTGTTCAGCCTGCGCGGCATGGCAGCGTACAATTACCATGCGCGGGTGCTGGGCCACATCGACCCGGAGCTGGACCGCTTCTTCTGCGAAGCATTGCAGGCCGTTGGCAGCGAATGTTCCATCGACACCCTCTGGGCACTGGTGCAGAAGACCGGCAAGGCCAGCTACCGCTGCATGGAGCTGCTGGACGCCGCTAACACCGGGGCCTTCGGCCAGCCGGAGCCGGTGGAGGTGCCGCTCGTCATCGAGAAAGGGCCGTTCATCGTCATTTCCGGCCACGACCTCTACGACATGAAGTGCCTGCTGGAGCAGACGGCGGGCAAAGGCATCCACGTCTACACCCACTCGGAAATGCTCCCCGCCCACGGCTACCCGGAGCTGAAGCAGAAGTACCCGCATCTGAAGGGCAACTTCGGCACAGCCTGGCAGAACCAGCAGCGGGAGTTTGAGGACATCCCGGCCCCGATCCTCTTCACCACCAACTGCATCATGCCCCTGCGGGAGAGCTACGCCGACCGGGTGTTCACCACCTCGGTGGTGTCCTATCCCGGCGTCCCGCACATCGGGCCAGAGCGGGATTTCTCCCCCGTCATTGCCAAAGCACTGGAACTGGGGGGCTACCCGGAAGACACCGCCATGCCCGGCATCAACGGCGGGCGCAGCGTCGTAACCGGCTTTGCGCGGAGCGCTGTGCTCTCCCACGCCAATGAGATCGTTGCGGCCGTGAAAAGCGGGCAGATCCGCCATTTCTTCCTGGTGGGCGGCTGTGACGGCACCCGGCCTTCCCGCCGCTACTACACCGAGTTCGCCAAGCTCACCCCGCCCGACACCGTGATCCTGACGCTGGCCTGCGGCAAATTCCGCCTGAACGACCTGGATCTCGGCACCGTGGCGGGCCTGCCCCGCATCCTCGATGTGGGCCAGTGCAACGACGCATACAGCGCCATTCAGATCGCGCTGGCGCTGGCCGATGCGTTCCAGTGCGGCGTCAACGACCTGCCGCTCTCGCTGGTGCTCTGCTGGTTCGAGCAGAAGGCCGTCTGCATCCTCATCGCACTGCTGGCGCTGGGCATCCAGAACATCCGGCTCGGCCCTACCCTGCCCGCCTTCCTCTCGCCGGGCGTGGTGCGCGTTTTGCAGGAAAAGTACAATCTGATGGCCGTCACGACACCGGAGCAGGACCTGAAAGCGATTTTGGGCGAAGGATGAATCCGTTTCATCTCATCATCAAACCGCACAAGATGCGCTGCGATTGTGCTTTCACGTTTGGTGCAACTGTCGCTTGAAAAATTTTCAGCGTTCAGTATAATTATAGGTACCGGAACAAAGGCGTTCCAAATGGGCAGAGTCTGCCCGTTTGGGGCGTCTTTTTTGTTTTTCCGTGTCAGACGCTGCGGAATGTGCCGCAGTGGTGAGGATTTTGATTTTACGACAAGGATGGGAAAGGCAATGGAACATTATACGGAAAACTCCACGCCCCTCGGCCTGTATGACCCCCAGTTTGAGCACGACGCCTGCGGCATCGGCGCTGTGGTGGACATCAAGGGCCGCAAGAGCCACCAGACCGTCAGCGATGCGCTGTCCATCGTCGAGCGGCTGGAGCACCGCGCCGGCAAGGACGCTGAGGGCAAGACCGGCGACGGCGTGGGCATCATGCTGCAGATCAGCCACAAGTTCTTCTCCAAAGTCGCCGAAGAGATGAACGTCAGCCTCGGCAACGAGCGCGAATATGGCGTTGGCATGTTCTTCTTCCCGCAGAACGAGCACCTGCGCGCTCAGGCCATGAAGCTGTTCGAGCTCGTCACCCGCAAGGAGGGGCTGGAGTTCCTCGCCTGGCGCGAGGTTCCCGTGAACCCCGACGCCGTGGGCCAGAAAGCCCGCGACTGTATGCCCGCCATCTGGCAGTGCTTCATCAAGAAGCCCGCCAAGGTGAGCAAGGGCATCGACTTTGACCGCAAGCTCTACATCGTCCGCCGCGTGTTCGAGCAGGCCAGCAACGGCACCTATGTGCCCAGCCTGTCCAGCCGCACCATCGTGTACAAAGGCATGTTCCTGGTCCACGATCTGCGCCTGTTCTACCTCGATTTGCAGGACGAAGACTATGAATCCGCCATCGGCATGGTGCACAGCCGTTTCTCCACCAACACGAACCCCAGCTGGATGCGCGCCCACCCGAACCGCTTTATCCTGCACAACGGCGAGATCAACACCATCAAGGGCAACACCGACGCGATGCTGGCCCGTGAGGAGTCTATCGCCAGCCCCATCATGCAGGAGGATATGAACAAGATCCTGCCGATCATCAACACCTCCGGCTCCGACTCCGCCATGCTGGACAACGCGCTGGAGTTCATGGTGATGAACGGCATGGACCTGCCCCTGGCCGTGATGATCACCATCCCGGAGCCGTGGGAAAACAACAAGCACATCAGCCAGAAAAAGCGCGATTTCTACCAGTATTACGCCACCATGCTGGAGCCGTGGGACGGCCCCGCTGCCATCCTCTTCTCGGATGGCGATGTCGTGGGCGCCGTGCTGGACCGCAACGGCCTGCGCCCCAGCCGCTACTACATCACCAAGGACGGCCGGATGATCCTTTCTTCTGAGGTGGGCGTCCTCCCCTGCGACCCCGCCGACATCGAGAAGAAAGACCGCCTGCGCCCCGGCAAGATGCTGCTGGTGGATACCGTCAAGGGCGAGGTCGTCGATGACGAGAAGCTGAAGGAATACTACGCCAGCCGCGAGCCCTACGGCGAGTGGATCGACCGCAATCTGGTCCAGCTCAAGAGCCTGAAGATCCCCAACATCAAGGTGCCCAGCTACACCGACGAGGAGCTGACCCGCCTGCAAAAGGTGTTCGGTTACAAGTACGAAGAGGTCAAGGACCTCATCCTCCCCATGGCCCGGCTGGGCGCAGAGCCTTCCGGCGCAATGGGCACCGACACCCCGCTGGCCGTGCTGAGCGGCCAGCACCCGCCGCTGTTCAACTACTTCAAGCAGCGGTTCGCGCAGGTGACCAACCCGCCCATCGACGCCATCCGGGAGAAAGTCGTCACCTCCACCAGCGTCTACGTGGGTGCCCATGGCAACCTGCTGGAAGACAAGCCCGAAAACTGCAAGGTGCTCAAGGTCCACAACCCCATTCTGACCTCTACCGACCTGCTCAAGATCAAATACATGAACGTGCCGGGCTTCAAGGTCGCGACCGTTTCCATCAACTACTACAAGAATACCAGCCTGGAAAAGGCCATCGACCGCGTCTTCCTGGAAGTAGACCGCGCATATAAGGACGGTGCCAACATCATCATCCTGTCCGACCGGGACATCGACGAATACCATGTCTCCATCCCCAGCCTGCTGGCCGTGTCGGCCGTCTCGCAGTATCTCATCCGCACCAAGAAGAGCACCGCGCTGGCCCTCATTCTGGAAAGCGCTGAGCCGCACGAGGTGCACCACTTTGCCACCCTGCTGGGCTACGGTGCCTGCGCCGTCAACCCGTATCTGGCCCACGAGACCATCGGCCAGCTCATCGACCAGGGCCTGCTCGACAAGGACTACTACGCTGCCGTGGATGACTACAACAAGGCCATCCTGAACGGCATCGTGAAGATTGCCTCCAAGATGGGCATCTCCACCATCCAGAGCTACCAGAGCAGCCAGATCTTTGAGGCAGTCGGCATCTCGAAGGATGTCATCGACAAATACTTCACCGGTACGGTCAGCCGTGTGGGCGGCATCGGTCTGGAAGACATCCAGGCCGACGTCGAGGCCCAGCACAACGCGGCCTTCGACCCGCTGGGGCTGGACATCAACATGGAGCTTTCCGACGGCGGTGCCCACAAGTTCCGCAGCGGCAAGGAAGAGCATCTGTTCAACCCGCAGACCATCCACCTGTTCCAGAAAGCCTGCTGGACCAACGACTATAAGGCCTTCAAGGACTTCACCCGCACGGTGGATAACATGGGCGAGGAGGGTATGCATCTGCGCAGCCTGCTCGATTTCAACTACGACCCCAACGGCGGCGTGCCCATCGAGGAGGTCGAGCCGGTGTCGTCCATCGTCAAGCGGTTCAAGGCCGCGGCCATGAGCTACGGCGCTCTGAGCAGCGAGGCCCACGAGACCATTGCCATCGCGCTGAACCGCCTGGGCGGCCGCAGCAACACCGGCGAGGGCGGTGAACCCGAAGGCCGCTACCACAGCGAGAGCAATTCCAAGATCAAGCAGGTGGCCTCTGCCCGCTTCGGCGTCACGAGCAAATACCTCGTCTCTGCCGAGGAGATCCAGATCAAGCTGGCGCAGGGTGCAAAGCCTGGCGAAGGCGGCAATCTGCCCGGTGCCAAGGTGTATCCCTGGATCGCCAAGACCCGCCACAGCACCACCGGTGTGGGCCTCATCTCTCCCCCGCCCCACCACGACATCTACTCCATCGAGGATCTGGCTGAGCTGATCTATGACCTGAAGAACGCCAACCGTCACGCCAACATCAACGTGAAGCTGGTCAGCGAGGCCGGTGTCGGCACCATTGCCGCCGGTGTTGCCAAAGGCGGCGCACAGGTCATCCTGGTCTCCGGCTACGACGGCGGCACCGGTGCCGCCCCCCGCACCTCCATCAAGAACGCCGGTCTGCCCTGGGAGCTGGGCATCGCCGAGACCCACCAGACCCTGATTCTGAACGGTCTGCGCAGCCGTGTCCGCATCGAGAGCGACTCCAAGCTGCTCTCCGGCCGCGATGTCGCCATCAGCTGTATGCTGGGCGCAGAGGAGTTCGGCTTCGGCACCACCCTGCTGATGTGCGAGGGCTGCGTCATGATGCGCGTCTGCAATCTGGACACCTGCCCCATGGGCATCTGCACCCAGAACCCCGAACTGCGCAAGCACTTCCGGGGCAAGCCCGAATACATCATCAACTATCTGACCTTCGTGGCCCAAGAGCTGCGGGAGTACATGGCCAAGCTCGGCGTCCGCACCATCGACGAACTGGTGGGCCGCACCGACCTGCTCCACGTCAAGCCCAGCGTCCCCGGCAGCCGCACGGCCAAGATGAACCTGGACTGCATCCTGCACAACCCGGCCATTGCCAACAGCAACGTGCACTTCGTCCCGGCGGACACCTACGACTTCCATCTCGAAAACACCCTCGACATGAAGGTGCTGATGAAGAAGTTCAAGCTCAGCAGCAAAACGCCCCAGAGCGTCACGCTGGATGTTTCCAACACCGACCGTGCGTTCGGTGCCATCTTCGGCAGCGAGATCACCCGCAAGTATGGCGATTCCCTGTCCGATGACGTCTACACCGCCAACTGCACCGGTGCGGGCGGCCAGAGCTTCGGCGCGTTCATCCCCAGGGGCCTGACCCTGAAGCTGACCGGCGACTGCAACGACTATATGGGCAAGGGCCTGTCCGGCGGCAAGATCATCGTGCGCCCGCCGGAGGGCATCACCTACAAGCCGGAGGAGAACATCATCACCGGCAACGTCGCCCTGTATGGTGCCACCAGCGGCAAGGCCTTCGTCTCCGGCGTGGCCGGTGAGCGCTTCTGCGTCCGCAACTCCGGCGCAACGGCCGTTGTGGAGGGCGTCGGCGACCACGGCTGCGAGTACATGACCGGCGGCACCGTCGTCGTGCTGGGCCAGACCGGCAAGAACTTTGCAGCCGGCATGACTGGCGGCATCGCCTACGTGCTGGATGAGAACTGGGACTTCTACCAGCGGGTGAACAAAGAGACGGTCAGCCTCGAACCCGTGGAACATAAGTACGATGTTGCCACCCTGAAGGAGCTGATCCGCGAGCATGTGGAAGCCACCAGCTCCCCGCGCGGCAAAGAGATCCTGGACAACTTCAGCGAGTATCTGCCCAAGTTCAAGAAAGTCCTCCCCTACGATTACGACCGGATGCTGCGGGTCATCGCTTCCATGGAGGAGCGCGGCCTCGACGGCGAACAGGCACAGATCGAAGCATTCTACGCTGTGCAGAAGAAGAAGTAAGGAGGGGGAACTGTTATGGGCAAGACCACTGGATTTATGGATTATAAGCGCAAGACCAGCTCGGACGTTCCGCCGCTGGAGCGCATCGAAAACTTCAACGAATTTCACATCTGGCTCTCACGCGAGGAGCAGCAGACCCAGGCGGCACGCTGCATGGACTGCGGTGTCCCCTTCTGTCAGGCCGGTATGATGATCGGCGGCATGGCTTCCGGCTGCCCGCTGAACAACCTCATCCCGGAGTGGAACGACCTGGTGTATCAGGGCAAATGGGAGCTGGCGCTCCACCGCCTGCGCGCCACCAACCGCTTCCCGGAGTTCACGAGCCGGGTCTGCCCCGCTTTGTGCGAGGCCGCCTGCACCTGCGGCGATGTGACCGGCAGCAGCGTCACCGTCCGCGAGAACGAACACGCCATCGTGGAGACCGGCTACGCCAAGGGCTGGCTCCATGCCGCCCCGCCCCCGGCCCGTACCGGCAAGAGCGTGGCCGTCATCGGCAGCGGCCCGTCCGGCCTGTCGGTGGCCGAGTATCTGAACATCCGGGGCCACGCCGTCACGGTGTTTGAGCGCGCCGACCGGGTGGGCGGCCTGCTGATGTACGGCATCCCCAACATGAAGCTGGACAAATCCGTCATCGAGCGCCGCATCAAGATCATGCAGGCCGAGGGCGTCGAGTTCCGCACCAACATGGACATCGGCGGGGCGGTGGCCGCAGAAGACATCCTGAACCGCTACGACGCTGTCATCCTCTGCTGCGGTGCCAAAAAGGCCCGTGACCTGAATGTCCCCGGCCGGAACGCCAACGGCGTCCACTTCGCGGTCGATTACCTCACCAGCGTGACCAAGAGCCTGCTGGACAGCCAGTTTGCCGACGGCCGGGCCATCAATGCGGCAGGCAAGAATGTGCTGGTTATCGGCGGCGGCGACACCGGCAACGACTGCCAGGGCACGGCCCTGCGGCAGGGCTGCACCGACCTGGTGGCTCTGGAGATGATGCCGCAGCCCCCGAAAGAGCGGGCCGCCTCCAACCCCTGGCCGGAGTGGCCGAAGGTGCTCAAGGTAGACTATGGCCAGACCGAGTGCCTCGCCAAGTTCGGCAAGGACCCCCGCGTCTACCAGACCACCGTGAAAGAGTTTTTGACCGACGACGCCGGCAACCTGACCGGCGCGGTCATCTCCTATCTGAAGCCGGAGCGTGACCCGGAGACTGGCCGCACCAGCATGGTGCCCACCGGCGAGGAGTTCACCTACGACTGCCAGCTGGCGTTCATCGCCGCCGGTTTCGTGGGCTGCGAGAACTACGTAGCCGATGCCTTCGGCGTCAGCCTGACGGGCCGCGGCTGTGTGGACACCGACCACTTCCGCACCAATGTGGAAAAGGTCTTCGCCTGCGGCGATATGCGCCGGGGCCAGAGCCTTGTGGTCTGGGGTCTGCGCGAGGGCCGCGACTGCGCCGCCGAGGTAGACCGCTACCTCATGGGTTACACCAACCTGTGACCCCCTGAACCAAGCCATCCTCTTTTCCTATCCTAAACAAGCAGAAGCGGGAGCCTCCCACGAGGCTCCCGCTTCTGCTGTTTTGTTTCAGTCCGTATCCTATTGGGTGTCGTCTGCCGGTGTTTCCCCCGAAGAGGCGCTGCTCTCGCTGTTGGAATCCGACGCAGCGGGCGGTTCGGCGGTGATCTCCACACTGGGGTCCGCCGCGATATACACGGTGATGACGCTGCCTACCTCGACCGAGGTGCCTGCGTCCACACTGCACGAGACGACGCAGCCCGCCGCATAGGAGCCATCGTTGACCACCATGAAGCAGCTGGGCGTCAGGCCCCGGCTCTCCAGCTCGCTGACGGCCCCTTCCTGCGTGAACCCGATCACATCGGGCATCTGCACCAGCTGCGGCCCCTTGCTGACCACCAGGCTCACGGTGCCGCCCTTTTCGATGACGTCACCCGCCTCCGGCTCCTGCCGGATGATCTTCCCCTTCTCCACCGTGTCACTGTATTCCATCGTCACGTAGAAGAGATAGTCGCCCACATAGTTGTGATTGTTCCGCACCTGTGCATCGTAATCCATCCCGACAAAGTTCGGCGCCAGCGTGACGGGTTCTTCCAGCTCCGTGCTTTCCGGTGCCGACACCGACGAGGACGCCGCAGGCGGTGTGGCCGTGTGCAGCCCCTGCGAGACCATCCCCCACAGCATCAGCAGGATGAGGATGGCCAGAAGGACGAGGATGGCCGCCAGCAGGTTCCGCAGGCTGAGCATGTGCTGCTTTTGCTCCTCGTCCGGCTGGGTCAGCTGCCGGGGTGCAGGGCGCGGCAGGCTGCGGGTCAGCTCCTCGGTATACTCCCGCGAGGTCAGCGCCTTGAACAGCTGGGGCACGGTCTGGATGCGCTCCACCGGCTTCAGCTTCAGGCCCAGCCAGAGCACCTCGGAGAGGTACTCCGGCACCGACGGCTCCAGCGTGCGGGCGCGCGGGTTCGAATCCGACACCAGCCGCTGCGCTGCCGGGACCGGGCTTTGCCCGCAGACCATCCGGTAGACCACCGCAGCCAGACTGTATTCGTCGGTGTAACGGCCCTCAAACTCGGTGGTCGAATACTGTTCCGGGGCCGAGTAGCCCTCGTACAGCTGCTCATGCAGGCCGCTGCCCGCTGTGCGCAGGCCGACCGTAGCGTAGCCCGTCAGCCGGGCGCGACCATTTTCCAGCACCCGGATGTTCTCCGGGCAGATGCCCCGATGCACCAGACCCACCTGGTGCATCGCCGCCACGCCGTCAAACACCGGCTGCAGCATCGCGCAGACCTGCTCCGGCGACACCCGGCCGGGATGCGTCTCCAGCCAGCGGCCCAGCGGCACCCCGCCGGGATTTTCCATCACGGCATAGACCGTGTTGTTCTCCTCGAACACATCCAGCACGGCTTCCAGGCCGTTGGCGGGCGTGATGCGCTGGATGGAGCGGTACAGGTCCGCAAAATCCATCCGGGTGGTCTTGAACAGCACCTCGCTGCCCAGTTTGGGCCGCAGGGTTGCATCCGTGCCGCGCTCTGCCGCCAGCGTCAGGGGCAGATACTCCTTGATGGTCACCCGGAAGCGCCCATGGTTCTCTGCGCCCCGGTACAGGATGCCTTCGCCGTCCACCTGTTCGATCTCGCCGACGGTATACCGCCCGCCCAATACCGTGCCCACCGGCAGCGTACCCACCGGGTTGCGGCCCTCAAAGCGCCCGCCGCACTGCGGGCAGGCCGCCGCGCGCTCGCTCAACTCGGACAAGCAGTAAGGGCAGATGATGGTCATGGAAAGGCCTCCTTCGGATGTGCTTTTCTGTTATTATAACACATCTTGGCCCGCAGCAAAAGGGCCGTGCGGGCCGAGGACCGTTTTTTCTCTTTTTCCGCTGCCCGTCTGTCACAGCAAGCCAGCGGTTTTGCGCGCTCCCGCCATACAGCAAAAGCCGCCTTTTGTGCCAAACAGCACAAAAAGCGGCTTTGTAACGTCTTATTTCAGGAGCAAAGAGCCTTGCGGGAGCTTATTCCGGCAGGTCCTCTTCGTTCTCCAGGCTGTGCCAGACGTTCTGGACATCATCGTTGTCCTCCAGAGCATCGAGCAGCTTGCCCATGAGCTTGAGCTGATCGGGGTCGGTCAGGCGGGTGGTGGTCATGGGGACCATGGCCAGGTCATCGCTCAGGATCTCGTAGCCCTTCTCCTCCATGGCCTTGACCACAGCCGAGTAGTTCTCCGGGTCGGTGGTGATCTCAGCAGCATCCTCGCCTGCATCGAAGTCCTCTGCACCGGCGTCCAGAGCGTCCATCATGGCCTCGTCGGCATCTTTGTCTTCCAGAGAGATGTCGATAACGCCCTTCTGGCTGAACAGGAAGCCCACGCAGCCCATTGCGCCCAGGTTGCCGCCGTTCTTGTCGAAGTAGTGGCGCAGATCGGCAGCGGTACGATTGCGGTTGTCGGTCAGGGTCTCGACCATGACAGCAACGCCGCCGGGGCCGTAGCCCTCGTATGTGATGGCTTCGTACTCCGTCTTGTCGCCGCCCTCGGCCTTCTTGATGATGCGCTGAATGTTATCGTTGGGCACGCTCATGCGCTTTGCCTTGGAGATCAGATCCGCCAGCTTGCTGTTGGAAGCCGGGTTGGGGCCGCCGGTACGGACGGCGACGCTGATCTCGCGGCCGATCTTGGTAAAGACCTTTGCCTTGGCGCCGTCGGTCTTCTCCTTCTTGCGCTTGATGTTGTTCCATTTGCTATGTCCAGACATGGGAACCTCCTAAAGTTCTATCGAAATCTCCGCCTGCGGGCAGACGGGCTGTGGTCGCCCGCTTGTGGCAGCACACAAAATCTAACTCTATTATTGTAGCACAATCCCCTACCGCGTTCAAGCCTTATCCGGGGGATTTGCGCCAAAATTCGGCAAAAAAGCAGGGTCCGACGCCTGTTTTACAGCAGCCTCAGCGCCTTGGGATAATGGTTTTTGACCCGCCCGGCCGACACTTTGCCGCCGCCGAGGGGGAACCCGTCCACCGTGACACAGCACCAGCCGTCGGCGGCGGTGGCAGCGGCGATCTCCCGGCCCGACAGATACTCGACCACGCGCGGGTCGGCAAGCACCAGCTCCTCGCGGTTGGTGCACTGAGCACCGAACGCCGTGAAGAGGTGGTGTTCGGGCACAAAGCGGCCCTTCTGCACATTGCCCACAAAGACGCCTGCGCGCAGGACATGCAGACCCGTCTGCGGGAAGGCCGCAGGCAGCAGCACACCGCCGCCATGGACCACGGCGGGACGGTCTGCGAGGGCCGGAAAATACTGCTGGGCGAACGCGTTCCAGGCCGCGAGGCTCTGGGCGGGCGTCACGCTCTCCCCTGCCCCGGCGCTTTCGCGGCGGCGGCTGCCCTGCACCGCATCCCGGAGGGCGCGGGCGTTTTCCCGGCGGGATGCACGGGCATCGCCGCGCTCCGAGCGGGCAGGCTTGCCCTTACCGGGCTTTTGCTTCCGGTTTTGCTCGGCGGCAGCCGCCAGCCAGAGCTGCTCTTCGGGGGGATAACAGCCCGGTGCGGGCAAAGCACGGGGAGTGCCCGCCTTGACCAGCCGGGCAATGAAATGGCCCTCGCCGCCCTGACAGGGCCAGATGCGGCGCACTTTGCTCACATCCAGCGGCAGACCGCCGGTGCGGTTGGCCTCGCCCGCGCTGCCAAAGGTGTAGTCCACGTTGCCAAACACATCCGCCAGCGCAAATTCCGGGTGCCGGGCCAGGAACGCGGCCACCTGCCCTTCATCCTCTTCGGGGGCAAAGGTGCAGGTGGAGTAGATCATCTCCCCGCCCGGCGCGAGGACGGCGGCGGCGTTGTCCAGGATCTGCGCACCCAGCGCGGCGCACTGCTGCACCAGCGCTTCGCAGTGCTGGGTGACGGCCACCGCCTCCTTGCGGAACATCCCCTCACCGGAACAGGGCGCATCCACGAGGACGCGGTCGAAGAACTCCGGCAGGGCGGCAGCGATGCGGGTGGTGTCCTCGTTGAGGACGACGGCATTCGCCACGCCCATCCGTTCGAGGTTGCTTTTCAGCACCTCTGCGCGGGCGGGCACATACTCATTGCTGACGAGCAGGCCCCAGCCGCCCAGTGCGGCAGCAAGCTGGCTGCTCTTGCCGCCGGGCGCAGCGCACAGGTCCAGGACCCGCATCCCCGGCCGGACGCCCAACAGCGGTGCGGCAGAGGACGCGGACGGCTCCTGCGAGTAAAACACGCCCGCATGGTGGTATGGGTGGCGTCCGGGTTTGAAGGCAGCCTCTTCGACCACGAAGCCCGCCTTGCAGAACGGCGATGGCCGGAGCGGGAAGTCGGCCTTCCCGGCAAACGTCTCCGGCGTCGTGCGCAGAGCCGAGACCGTCACCCCGCGGGCTGCGTTCTCGGTGGGTGCTGCGTACAGCGCCTCGTACCGCCCGCCCAGAAGCGCCCGCTCCCGGCGCTCAAAATATTCCGTAGACATGAACGTTCCTCCCATGTATAAAGCCGCATCGGGCGGCAAGACTAAGGGTGTGAGGGGCAGACCCCCTCGCGAAAGGAGACATGACGATGAACGACCGCACCGAAAACCGTTCCAGCAACCGCACCAACAACTGCAAGAGCCAGAACCGCACTTCCAACCGCACAGAGAACCGCACGGACGACCGCACCGAGAACCGTGCCACCAACGAGCACAAGCACCCCAACCAGTACACCAAGGGTGCCGACGACGAGGGCAAGTAACCAGAACCTCTCCGTCACGCTTCGCGTGCCAGTGCCCATTTCACAGAGAAAAGCCCGCTGCCTTCCCTGCACTGTTTTCCAGTGCGGAAAGCAGCGGGCTTTCGCGTTTTACTTCTGGTTCGGGTCAAAATCGGCCCACAGCTTCTCGAACAGCTCCTCGACGCGCGGCATCTGGCCGGTGAGGTAGAGCCACCCCAGCAGGCACTCAAAGCCGGTGGAGGCCCGGTATTCCTCCGGCGAAGCGTGTTTTGCCACACTGGCCTTGCTGGCGTTGCGGCCCCGCTTGAACACAGCCAGCTCGTCCTCGGTGAAGAGGGGTTCGAGCAGCTGCTCCTCGCGGAACTGGGCCCGCGCCGAGACATACTTGACCTTTTCGGTGTTCAGTTTGCCTGCCGACAGCCGGTGATGCCGTGCCAGACGGGTGCGCACCAGCAGTTCCAGCACACTGTCGCCCACAAAGGCCAGTGCCAGCGGGCTGAGCTCGCGGGGGTCGATGGTTTCTTCCTGCATAAAATACCTCCCAGATAAGGTTTTCCTTCCTACAACCTCTCTGTCGCTCACGCGACATCTCCCCTAGCAGGGAAGCTGGCAATGCGAAGCATTGACGGAGAGGTTAAAAGTCTCCTTTTAGAAGATATAATCGAACTGATACTCGCCGATGAGGATGGTGTCGTTTTCCTGAACGCCCTTCTCGACGAGGGCATCCAGGATGCCGCTCTCACCCAGCTGGCGCTGGAAGTATTGCAGGCTCTCGTAGTCGTCCACATTGCTGCCCGCCAGGATATACTCCAACCAGGGGGCGTCGATGCTCCAGACGTGGGCCTCCATCCGCTGGATGGTAAAGGCGCGGTCGTTTGCCTTGGGCTCCGGCTTCTTGTACTCTGCGGTGAAGACCGGGATGGCCGGGATATCCTTCAGGCGGTTGTAGACCAGGCCCGGCAGCTCCCGCACGCCCTGCATGGTGGCGGCAGAGATGGGCACGAAGGTCAGGCCCTTACCCTCCACGTAGTTCTTGAAGGTCTCGATCTGCTCCTCGGTGGCCAGGTCGCACTTGTTGCCCACCACGATCTGCGGGCGCTCGGCCAGCGCGGGGCTGAACTTTGCCAGCTCCTCGTTGATCTTCTCGAAGTCCTCGATGGGGTCGCGGCACTCGCTGCCGGAAACATCCACCACATGCAGCAGCAGACGGCAGCGCTCCACATGGCGCAGGAAGTCATGGCCCAGGCCGATGCCCTCGCTGGCACCTTCGATCAGGCCGGGGATGTCGGCGCAGACGAAGCTGGCCCCCTCGCCCACCGATACCACGCCCAGCGTGGGCACCAGAGTGGTGAAGTGGTAGTTGGCGATCTTCGGCTTGGCCGCGCTGATGGTGGAGATGAGGGTGGACTTGCCCACATTGGGGAAGCCGATCAGGCCCACATCGGCGATGAGCTTCAGCTCCAGCGTGACCTGGATGTCCTCACCGGGCACACCGGGCTTGGCAAACTTGGGGATCTGGCGGGTCGGCGTGGCAAAATGTGCATTGCCGTAGCCGCCGCGGCCACCCTTTGCCACGGTGACGGGGGTGTGGTCGGACAGGTCGGCAATGACAAGACCGCTCTCGGCGTCCTTGATGACCGTGCCCAGCGGCACCTTGATGACGAGGTTCTCGGCGTTTTTGCCGTGGCACAGGCTCGCGCCGCCCTTGCCGCCCTCCGGGGCCACATACTTGCGCTTGTAGCGGAAATCCATCAGGGTGGTCAGGTGGTCGTCCACCACAAAGATGATGTCGCCGCCGCGGCCGCCGTCGCCGCCGTCCGGGCCGCCTGCTGCCACGAATTTTTCGCGGTGAAAGCTCACCGCGCCGTCGCCGCCCTTGCCCGCGTGGAGCCAGATGGTGGCGATGTCGATAAAGTTGGTTTGTGCTGCCATACAGGCCCTCCTTATCAGCCTCTCCGTTTTGCCTTGCCCTCATGCGGGCAGGCAGCAATGCAGGGCATTGCCGGAGAGGTCATTGCTTTTACTCAAATCACTCAAAAAAGAGCCGGGCCACAAGGGTCCGGCTCTTCAGGTTGCAGTTTTTCAGGCAGAAGTTACTGCTTCACGCTGCACTTCTTGCCGCTCTTGCCCACGCGCTCAAAGCGGACGGTGCCGTCAACCAGAGCAAACAGGGTATCATCGCTGCCCTTGCCAACGTTCTCACCCGGCTGAATGTGGGTGCCACGCTGACGAACAAGGATGTTGCCGGCCAGAACGAACTGACCATCTGCACGCTTTGCGCCCAGACGCTGAGCCGCAGAATCACGGCCGTTCTTGGTGCTGCCTACGCCCTTTTTATGTGCCATTGTAATTTTCCTCCTTAGCCGTTGATCGCAGTGATCTCAACCTTGGTATAGGGCTGACGATGGCCCATGCGGCGAGCACTGTGCTTCTTTGCGCGATAGGTGATGATGTTCAGCTTCTTGCCCTTGCCATTCTTGATGACCTTGGCAGAGACGGAAGCGCCCTCAACAACGGGAGCGCCAACCTTGACCGAACCCTCCTCGCCGACAGCGAGAACCTGATCAAACTTCACTTCGGAGTCAGCTTCAACGTCCAGCTTTTCGATGTAGACGATGTCGCCCTGCTCCACGCGGTACTGCTTACCGCCGGTAACAATGATTGCGTACATTTGTTTCATTCCTTTTCGTTGTACTCGCTGGTCGTAAAGGCAGACCCCTACGGGGCCATTTGCGGCGCCCACACCAAGCGGCTAGAATAGTATAGCAGAAAAACGAGCCGATTGCAAGAGGTTTTGCGCATTCCCGCAAAGTTTTTTCAGGATGCGGAGGTCAGCTGCTCCTTCACCGTTTTGTTGTAGGCCTCGGTGCGCTCCACAAAGAGGGCGCGCGGGCTGGACGCGGCCAACTCTTCCGGCTCCAGCCGGAAGGCAGGGTCTGCCTTTTTCGCCTTTGCAGCGAGGGCGCGGTTCTCGGTGGTAAGGGCCAGCGGCACCATAAGCGGCTTGCCCTTGTACTTTTTCGTCAGAAGGACCTCAGCGATGATGCCGCCCACAACGGCCACAGCCGCCACCACCTGCGACACCCGCAGGCCGATGGAGGGCACCAGCAGCAGGCTGTCGGTGCGGAGGGCTTCGATCCAAAACCGGCCCGCGCCGTACCAGATGAGGTAGCGCAGGGCGATGTCGCCCGCAAATTTCCGCTTTTTGATGTGCCGCACCAGCAGGAACAGCCCCACGAAGCACCAGATGCTCTCATACAGAAAGGTGGGATGCACCGGCAGATTCGGGTCAATGATCACTCCTTTGGGCGCTGTGACCACGCTGCTGAGCAGATAGTCGTGGGTAGCCTCGCTGTACATGCCCCAGGGCAGGGTGGTGTTGCAGCCAAAGGCTTCCTGATTGAAGAAGTTGCCCCAGCGGCCGCAGCCTTGCCCGATGAGAAAGCCCATCGCGGCCAGATCGAACATGGGCAGCACCGGCACTTTGCGCCACTTGCAGGCCAGACCGCCGAACAGGAAGCCGCCGATGATGCCGCCGTAGATGGCAAGCCCGCCGTCCCGGATGGCCAGCACCTCCCACAGGGAATCGTAATTGTAGGGTGCCATCGCCACATAGTAGAGCCGGGCGCAGAGGATGCCCATCACGACACCGATGAGGATGACGTCCACCATGGCGTCGGCGTCCACGCCGAACTCCACCCCGTGGCGGAACGCGAACACCAGCGCCAGGCACATGCCCACCGCGATGCAGACACCGTACCAGTAAATGTTGATGCCGCCAATGGAAAAGGCAACACGGTTCAGCGGAAAGCTGAGCCCCAGTGCCGGAAATTCTACCAGATTCGTCAAATGCGTCATGTCAGTCCTCCAGTTCTGCTTCGTCGTCCGTGTCGGGCAGGTCCGCCGTGCCGTCCGGGTCGATGTACATCGCTGCCATCCGGCCCGGCTGCAGGATGGTCTGCAAGGCAGCATCGGCGTCTTCGGCGGTCAGCGCCGCCAGCGTTGCGATCTGCTGGGCGACCGTCTGGCCGGAGAGGGCGAAGTCTGCCATCTGGCTGGCCGAGTCCTCCACATTTTCCAGATTTTCGATCAGCTGGCCGTACTTTTCGTTCTTACAGAGGGTGAAGACCTCTCGGTCGATGCCTGCACGGCGGATCTGTTCGATCTCATCCAGAAGCAGCTGCTTCACGGTGTCGGGCTCATCGCTCTCGCCGGTGAAGAGGATGCAGCAGCAGCCGTCCACCCGCAGCACTTCCCCGCCGAAGCCGGGATTGGTCAGGCCGGAATCGTACAGCCGGCGGTAGAGCGGCGACATGCCGCCGCAGATGCAGCAGAGGACAAGGTCGTACAGCATCTCGCTGCGCAGGTCGTCCGGTGCAAGGGGCGCTTCCTTGAAGCCGAGGCCGAAGCAGGGCTTTGAGACCGGCATCCGGATGCGCTTTTCCGCAGTCGCCAGCGTCATGGGCTCGTCGGCCCAAAGGCGCTGCACCCGCTCTTCGGGGCGGGGGTCCAGCAGGCCGTGGCGCGCACAGGCGGCCAGGACCTGCTCCATGGTGGTATTGCCTGCTGCTGCCAGCACCATATTGCCGGGAGCATAGAATGCCTCGCAGCAGTCGTAGAGCATTCCGGGGGTGATCTCCGCAATGCTCTCGCAGCTGCCCGCGATGTCACTGCGGATGGGGTGGCTGTGGTAAAGGCACTCGCACAGGCCGGTGATGAGCCGCCAGTCGGCGCTGTCATCGTACATCTTGATCTCCTGCCCGATGATGCCCTGCTCCTTGGCGATGGTCTGTTCGGTGAAATAGGGGTGCCCCACCATGCCCAACAGCACATCCAGACTTTCGTCCAGCTGCTGGGTGGCCGTGAAGAGGTAGCAGGTGCGGTCGAAGCTGGTGAACGCATTGGCGTTGGCACCGGTCTTCGCAAACTTGGCGAAAGCGTCGCCGTCCTGATCCTCGAACATCTTGTGCTCCAGAAAATGCGCCACACCGGCGGGCAGATGCACCTCCCGCCCGTTCAGGCGGAAGTCCCGGTCAATGGAGCCGAAGCGGGTGGCGTAGATGACATGGGTGCCGGAATAGCCCGGCATGGGCCGCACGAGGACCGTCAGCCCGGAAGGAAGCACCTTCCACTGGTCTGCCGCCGCTTCCGCGAGGGCTTTGCTCTGCAATTCAGACATGGGCCGGCCCCTCCTCTCTGGTCAGCAGGTAACTCACGGACAGCGTCAGCTGGCGCAGGATGGCGCGGACGTCTTCTCTGGTGACGGCGCGCAGGGCCGCACGGGCCTCGTCCGGGGTCTGCACGGCACCGCCCCGCAGCACCTCCATATAGTACCAGGTCTCGATGCCGCCCAGACTGTCCTCGATGCCCGCCATCCCACTCAGCAGGGAGAGACGGCAGTCTTCCAGTTCCTCTTCGGTGATGGGCCCGGTGCGCAGATCGTCCAGCTCCTTCAGGATGGCCTGCTCGGCGCGGGCGGCGTCGGCGTGTTCCACGCCGCTGTTCACTGCCATGCTGCCCGTGAAGCTCTGGAAGCTGGACGAGCAGTAGTAGCACAGGTGGTCGCGCTCCCGCACGTTGAGGAACAGGCGGCTGGTGACGCTGCCGCCATAAAGCGCCATGGCCAGCCGGACAGCTGCCATCTGGTCCGGCTGCATCGGCTCACCCAGCGTGAAGAGCATACAGAGTTTGGCCTGCACGGTGTCGAAGCATTCCGTCTTCCGCACGGCCTCCTGCCGGGGCATCGCCAGATTTTCGCACAGCGGCACCGGGCGGCGGGCCACCGCGGCCAGCTCTCCCAGCAGCGCCTGCGTGACGGCCTGGGTCTCTGCCGCGCCGCAGCCCAGAATGAGCAGTTCGATCTGTGCGGTCTCCAGCATTTCGCGGTAGGCGGCGGTCAGGGTCTCCGGCGTCAGGCCGTCCACCTCTTCCAGATAGCCCTCCTGCCGGATGCCGGCAGGGCTGGCCCCGAAGAACTCCCGGTTGGCCTGCCGCTGGCAGTAGATGCGCTTTTCGTTCACTTCATCTTCCAGCGATTTGCGGAGCATCTGCTTCTCGATGGCCACGGCCTCCGGGTCAAACACGCCGCCCGAAAAGGCGGGGTGAAAGGCCGTGCCCAGCGCCAGTGCGGCGTATTCGCGGGTGAGGTCCTCCCCTTCCAGCGCAAAGCGGTTCTTGATGCCGGTGGCGCTGACGCAGAGGTTGTGGTTCGCGCCCAGCGGGCGGGCGTCCACGGTCAGGTCTGCGCCGTACAGGCGGGCCAGCTTTTTGGTCATCTGGGTCATATCGGGGCAGTCCGCATAGCCGCGCTCCATCACCAGCGGGAGCAGCGCGTGGGCGGTGGCCGTCTCACGCTTTGCCGGGAAAGCGAAATGGAGGCTGATGCGGCAGCGGTTGAATTTTGGCGCCGGGTCCCACGAAAGATGGACGCCGGGCGCGATCTCGGTTCGTTTCAATGGTTTCTCCTTTGGATTTATGATTTTGCGCGTTCCAGCGCGAGGAACTCTTCCAGCGCAAGGCCGGACTCCCGGATGGCGCAGGCATTCTCCACGCCCACATACCGCCAGTGCCAGGGGGCGTAGACCATGCCGGTGGCGCTCTGGCGGTCCTCCGGCCAGCGGAGGATGAAGCCGTACTCGGCGGCATAGGCCGTCAGCCACTCATAGGCGCGGGTCTCGGCAAAGGCTGCCGTCTTCTCGGTGCAGTCCGGCGAGAGGATGTCGGCGCAGTAGCCGGTCCCCTGCTCGCTGGTGCTGGCCGCAGGCTGCAAAGAGGCCGTATGGTCGGCGGCTTCCTCAGCCGAAAGGCGGCTGTTCTCGGCGCTGTAAGCGGTCAGGCGGGCCTCGTAGGCGGCGGTGCGGGCATCCGCATCCTGCCAGCCGGTCACAAGGTTCAGCTCGACTCCGTCCGCCTGCGCGGCCTCGGCCATGCTGCGGTAAGCGGAAGCGGCCTCGGCCTCCAGCTGCTCGCCGGTGGCGTCGTCGGCCACTGCAAGCTCCGGCGCAGGCTCTTCTTCCAGCGCGAGGTTGGCGTTCACCACCACGAGCCGGTCGTCGGCGGCGTCGAACACATAGGAGCTGCTGTCGTAGTTCCGTGCCGTGAAGGGCACCGGCCCCGCGACCAGGGCGTGGGCCTTGGGCAGCAGCCAGAGGATGCCGGTGGCCATCATCGCCACGGCCCCGCCGCATGCGGCCAGAAAAAGCACCCAGTTCCGCGCCAGCCGCAGACATTTGCGGATCTTCCACTCCCGATAGGTCATCCGCCTGGCGGGCGATCGTTTCTGCATATCAGTTTACCCCATCTCTTTGGATCATTTTCTATCGCTGCGGTGCAGCCTGTTCAGGATACACCTTATTTATGAACATTTATACTTCCTGCGCCTTCTGGCTGCGGATATCCTGCCCGGCGAACAGGCAGGGCACGAAGGCCGACAGGCGGCTGGAGATCTTTTCGGTATAGAGCTTTTCCAGCAGCGCGCCGTCCGTGATGTTGGTGGTGACGATGGTGGGCAGGTGTGCCCCCAGCCGGTTGTTGAGCAGACTGTACAGGGTGCTCAGGAAGAAGTTGGAATTGAACTCGGTGCCCAGGTCGTCCAGAATGAGCAGGTCGGCCCCGGCTGCGGTCTGCAGCAGGGTCTCTTCCTCGCCGCCGGGGTCTGCGCCAAAGTGCAGTGCTTCCAGCTTGGAGAAAAAGTCCGGGCTGGACACATAAATGACATCGAAATCTTTTTCCAGCACGATGCCCGCAATGGCAAGGGCCGCATGGGTCTTGCCCAGGCCCGCATTGCCGAACAGCATCAGGCTCTCGCTGCTGCGGTCAAACTCTTCGGCATACGCGCGCAGCTCCGCCAGCAGACTGCCCATGTAACTGCGGACTGGCTCGCCCAGCTTGTCGTCCATGGTGTTCGGGTAGTAGCGCAGCTCCATGGTATCGAAGCTGGAAATGGACAGGCTGGACAGGCTCTCGATCTCCTCGCGGCGGAGTTTCTGCATGAGCTTGTGGACGCAGATGCAGGTGTGCCCCTCGAACGTGCCGGTGTCCTGGCATTTTTTGCAGGTGAAATGCGGTTCCAGCGCATCGGCGGGACGTCCGCTGGACGCCAGCAGGGCCGTCAGTTCCTGTTTTGCCTTGGCCAGTGCGGCGGCAGCGGCGGTGCGGTCCTTGCCGGAGGCACCGGCCAGCGCACAGCGCACACCCCGCACCCGCACCTCTTCTTCGGCGTGGCGGAGGGCCGGGACAGCCGCTTCGGCTGCGGCGCGGGCATCCTCGGCGTTGGCGCGCGCGGTCTGACGCCGCAGCGCGACGGCCCGCATCGCTTCCTGATACAGTTCACGTTTGGTACGCATAATTTCTCCTTACTGCGATGCTTCGTCCGGCTGTTTCCGCAGGGAGCGGCGGCGGACAGCGTTTTTGAGGAAGTCGTTCCCGCTGGGCGTCTCACGGTCCACCCGGAGGTTCCGGCTGGCGCCCGCTCCGGCCACCGGCCCGCGCACATCGTGGACGGTGCGCAAGCCCTTGGCGTTCCAGGTCTTGAGGATGCTGTTCCAGTACCACAGGTCCCGCTTGGCACCGGCCTGCACGGCGGCTTCCTCCACCATAGCATCGTCGTAACCGTAGACCTCGTACCAGCGGGCGATGGCTTTTCGCCCGCCGAGGGTCAGTTCGCTTTCGGCAATGCCCAGCAGACCGCTGACGTACTGCTCCCGCTGGGCGCGGAGGGCCAGCAGCTGCAAGTGCGCATCTGCCTGCTCGCCGGACTCCACGCCCTCGGCGCGCCAGACCTTCAGCTCGTGGCTCACAGCCCCCATCGTCCGCTTGCCCCGGCTGGCCACATAGGCCACGCAGAGCATGACAGTCTCCGGCGCAAAGCCCTCGACGATGTACAGATTGACGAGCTTTTCCATCTCGCTGTGGGTCAGCGGACGGGCAAACCCGGCCTGTGCGCAGTCAATGAGGCTGGAGATCATCGGGTCGGTGCGGGAGGCCGCTGCGATCTCGGCCCAGGTCATGGGGGCCGGGGCGCTGGGTTCCTCGCCCGGTGCGGCGTTCTCCTCGTAGCGTTCCAGCAGGCCCGCACCGGCCCAGAAGGCCAGCGCGCTCTCGGCGCTCATCTTACTGCGGAGCTTGAGGTCTGCGCAGATCTTCTCCGGGTCGGTCACGCCGGTGGCCAGCACATACAGCGCCACCCGTACGTTATACTCCTCCGCGATGCCCAGCTTGGAAAACACCAGCTGCGGCACGGCGATGGCATCGCCCTTCTGCTCTTTCAAACGGTAGATCATTCGGCTTTTTCCTCCTCCGGCGCAGGCGGTGCCCACGGCTCGCAATCCAGGATGGAGGGGGTGTTCTTCCAGCGCTCCGGCTCGGCCTCAAAGGCCTCCTTCATGCACTGCGCGGCAGCGGCGCGGCCCGCGTCGCTCAGCGGGAAGACTTCGCGGCGGCGCAGCGCGGGGTCGGTCTGGTCCAGCGCCCAGGGGTCCGGCCAGATGTCCACCGTGAGGATGGCCTCCTCTTTTTCGGCCCCCTCCCCGCCTTCCGGGTCAGGCACCGTGCGCTTGCCGGGCGTGAGCAGATACCGCATCCCGGCTTCGCTGCCGCTGTATGAATTTTTGCACTTGAAGTAGTGCAGCAATGGGACAAAGATCATGATACAGGTTCTCTCCAAAAACAGATTGTCCTTTTTAGTATAGCATTTTTTGCAGACAAAGAAAAGCCGCAGAGGTTCAAAAAAGAACCCCGAAAAAATGAATCAAAAAACAGTTGACAAACCCGCTCACCTTTGCTAAACTAATAGGGTAGCTTGCAGGGTTAGCTCATCCGGTAGAGCGACTGCTTCCCAAGCAGTAGGCGGCGGGTTCGAGTCCCGTATCCTGCTCCAAAATAAAGCGGCAGAGTGTCTGAATTTCAGATGCTCTGCCGTTTTTCATTTTTGTTCCCGGTTCAAGCTGTTTCCCGGTGGAAGGTTCCCCGTCAGAGGACACAACGGTGAAGAAATCCCCATGCTTCAATCCACGACCGGCACGTCCAGCCCGAATTCCAGCGGGCGGAAGCGGGGGCAGACATTTTCGGTGATGCAGATGACCGATGCGGCCAGACGGCTGCCGATCTCGCAGGATTCCGCCAGCGTTTTGCCGTAGGTCAGGCCGATGACGGTGCCCGCGAAGAACGCATCGCCCGCGCCGGTGGTGTCGATGACATTCACCTTCTTGGCCGGAACAATGCCGCAATCCCCGTCCGCCTGGGCATAGACTGCGCCCTTGTCGCCCATGGTGACCACCATGCAGGGGATGTTTGCGCTCCGGACATTGGCCGCCAGCACCCGGCACATCTCCTCCGGTTCCAGATGGCCGTAATCGTCCGAGAAGAGCAGCCCGGCCTCCTGCTGATTGCAGACAAAACAGTCGATCTGCTGCAAAAAGTCCCGGCGCTCCATCGCAATGCTCATGTTGGAGACCACCGCGTACACCTTTTTGCCGTACTTTTTGGCGTAGCGCAGCGTCTGCTTGACGGTCTCCTTTTCGAGGTCCAGCTCCAGCGCGATGCTGTCGCAGTCCCGAAAGATCTCGTCTCCCTGCTCTTCCAGCAGCCCGATCAGCGGGGTGGTGTCCGGCCGCTTGGAGATGGCTGCACAGACGTCGCCGTCGTTGTTGAAGATGGCCAGCCAGGTGCCCATGCCATCCGGCACACGCTGGATGAACCGGGTGTTGACCTTGTGGTTGTTCAGCTTCTCGATGACGTCCAGACCCATGCCGGTATCATCCACCAGGCCCACAAAGGTGGGCCGCAGCTCCACGTTGGCGATATCTTCCGCCACATTGCGGCTCACACCGCCGTGTACCTGCTCCACGCGCCCGGCGTTTCGTCCGCCAGGGATATAAGTCGAGAGCGGATACCCCTTGATGTCCACAAAAACTGCGCCGATGACTACGATTCCCATACGAAAAAGTCCTTTCCGGATTTTACATTTTTCTCATTATACACTATCTTCCGGCCGGAATCCATCGTTCTTCGGAAATTGTGCCATTTTCCGCGTCCAACAAAAAAACAGGAGGCCCATCCCCCAGGATGGACCTCCCATTTTTATGCTTCGCTCTGGCTCGGATGCGGTGTCGGCGGGGCTTTGGTGAAGAGCACCTTCAGCACCAGCGGTGTTGCCACCGAGGATACCACGATGAGCAGAATGACCGCCGTGAAGTACACAGGGTCCACCACGCCGATGTCCAGACCCTTCTGGGCCACGATCAGGGCCACCTCGCCGCGGGTCATCATGCCGACGCCCACCTTGAGGGAGTCAGCCCAGCTGAATCGGCAGATCTTTGCCGCCAGACCGCAGCCGATGACCTTGGTGATGAGGGCCATGATGACGAAGCAGACACTGAAGAGCAGGATCTGCGGCGTCAGGCCGCTGATATCCGTCTTCAGGCCGATGCTCGCAAAAAAGACCGGTGCGAACAGCACATAGTTGCTGATATCCACCCGGCGCTCCACATAGGATGCGTCATCCATGGAGCAGAACACGATGCCGGCAATGTAGGCGCCTGTGATGTCCGCAATGCCGAAGTATTCCTCGGCGACGTAGGCCATGGCAAAGCAGAACGCCATGCTCACGATGGTGATGCGCTGGGTGTGGGGGTTGCGCTTGTCCAGCCACTTCATCGCAAAGTGTGCGATGAGGCCCACACCGATGGCCGTGGCAAAGAAGAGCACCGTGTTGAAGAGCACCTTACCCAGGCCAGTGCCGGTGCCGGAACCGGCACCCAGCACACAGGTCAGCACCACGATGCCGATGACATCATCAATGACTGCCGCGCTCACGATGGTCGTGCCGAGGAAGCTCTTCAGATGGCCCATCTCCTGCAGGGCCGCCACCGTGATGGAAACGCTGGTGGCCGTCATGATGGTGCCAATGAAAAGCGCCTTGTAAAACTCCGTGCTGCCCACGGCAGCAAACCCATAGAAGATACTATAAAGGAGCGTGCCGCCCGCCAGCGGCACAGCCACACCCACGCAGGCGATGAGGGTGGCAATGGGGCCGGCTTTGATCAGCTCCTTCAGGTTGGTGCCAAGGCCGGTGGAGAACATCAGCAGCACCACGCCGATCTCCGCAAAGACCGAAATGGTATCGCTAATGTGGACCAGATTCAGCACACAGGGGCCGATCAGCAGGCCCGCGATGATCTCGCCCACCACCTGCGGGGCCTTGCACTTGCGGGCCACCAGCCCGAAGAACTTGGCCGTGAGGATGATGATGGCGAGGTTTCGAAAGACCGAATACATTCAAATAACCTTCCTTTACTCAATTTTGCGTTTTTCACGCCCGGCAGGCCCGACCGCGCATCCTGGCCTATCCTATTTTACATTATAACTTGTCGGCTTATGAAAATCAAAACCATCCCAGCGAAAATCCAACTAAAGTTTAGCCGCAAACCCGTTTTATTTTCGTGCAGATTTTTTTGCCGGAATGCTTGACAAAGTGCAAAACACTTGCTATAATAAATTGCTGTCTGAACAGACACACCGCACAGTCCTGTGAAACCGCAGGATCGTGTACCTTGGCCTCATAACCTTGAGGCCCTCAAGTCCAAAAGGAGGTGCTACAAAATGGCAAAGTACGAAACCATGCTGATTACCAGCGCCGCTCTCGACGAGGAGGCTACCGCCGCTCTGGTGGGTAAGTTCAAGTCCCTGATCGAGGCTAACGGTACGATCGATTCCATCGACGAGTGGGGCAAGCGCCGTCTGGCCTACCCCATCAACGACGAGGAGGAAGGCGTCTACACCGTGATCAACTTCACCAGCGAGCCCAGCTTCCCCGCTGAGCTGGACCGTGTGTACAAGATCACCGAAGGCGTTATGCGCAGCCTGATCGTTGCCCACGAGGAGTAATCTCTCCGTGATCAAAAAGGAGTCTGTTCTATGTTGAATGTTGTTGCTATCATGGGCCGCCTTGTGGCGGACCCGGAGCTCCGCACCACCCAGAGCGGCACCAATGTGTGCAGTTTCCGGATCGCGTGCGACCGCAATTTTGCCCGCCAGGGCGAGCAGCGCCAGGCTGATTTCATCGACATCGTCGCATGGCGTCAGCAGGCCGAGTTTGTTTCGAAGTATTTCCAGAAGGGCAGTCTGATCGCCATTGAAGGTTCGCTTCAGACCCGCCAGTATCAGGACAAGCAGGGAAACAACCGCACCGCTGTGGAAGTTGTGGCCAACAACATCAACTTTGCAGGCCCCAAGAGCAGCAACCAGGGCGGCGGAGCAAATTATCAGAATTCTGCTCCGTCCTACCAGAACGCAGCCCCTGCCCGCCCGGCCGCTGTGGAGGCAGCTCCCAGCTATTCTGCCGGCAGTGCAGATGACTTCGCCGTCATCGACGACAGCGACGACCTGCCGTTCTGATCCGAAACGGTCTATCCGTTAAAATCTTATAGGAGGTAATAAGCAATGGCTTTTGAAAGAACCGAAGGCTCTCGCCCCGCGCGCCCCATCCGCCGCGGCCGCAAGAAGGTTTGCAGCTTCTGTGTCGATCGCATCGACACCATCGATTACAAGGACGTGCCCCGTCTGCGTAAGTACGTCTCTGAGCGTGCAAAGATCATCCCCCGCCGTGTGACCGGCACTTGCGCTTATCATCAGCGCGCACTGACCGTCGCCATCAAGCGTGCTCGTCACGTTGCTCTGATGCCCTACGTCAGCGACTAATCTTCAGAACTTTATCAACCCAGTTCAAAATAATCAGCAATCAGCAAAGCGTCTTCCCCGATGACAAGGGGAAGGCGCTTTTTGCTGCCCGTTTTTCGGTTCCCGGAACTCACCCGCTCTCTGGCGTTTGTGGTTCCGGGACTTTTTTGTTTTTGCCGACAAAGCTGCACGTTCTCCCGCCAAAAAGTTACAAAGCGGTACGGTCATCCCGGCTTGTTGCGATTTGTTTCCGGGAATTTCTGAAACAAGTCAGGGTTTTGACGTGGTTGCAAATCAAACTGCACAACGCCGAACCGATTCTTTGTACACATTTTACGAAATTGCTCCAACATGATTGATTTTTTGAACAAAATGTGCCATACTATAGCCACTGGAAACGTTCCCGACAACGTTCCCGATGGTTCTACAGAAAGTGAGGAGATGCGCCATGACGATCAAGGACATCGCCCGCATCAGCGGCTGTTCCGTCAGCACCATCTCCCGTGTCATCAACGACCGGCCCGATGTACGGCCGGAAACGAAAGAACACGTTCTGAAGGTCATGCGGGAAGCGGGGTTCACCCCCAACACCAACGCGCGGCAGCTGAAGATCCAGCAGTCCCGCAGTCTGGTGTTCATCGTCAAGGGCACACGCAACCTCTTCTTCTCCGACTTTCTCGTGCAATTGCAGCGGGCCGCGACTCTGTATGGATACAACGGCATCGTCTCCTATCTGGACGAGAACGCCAACGAGATCGACGCCGCCGAAAAGATCCTGCGGGAGATCAAGCCCAAGGGCATCATCTTCCTGGGCGGCAGCGTGAGCAACTTCCAGAATGGATTTTCCAACATCACCGTTCCTTCGGTGCTGGCCACCCTCGTTTCCCACGACCTGAGCTTCCCCAATCTGTCGATGGTCGGCGTGGACGACCGGGCGGCTGCCCGCACTGCGGTCGCCCACCTCATTGCACAGGGGCACAGCAAGATCGCTGTGCTGGGCGGCCCGGCCACAAGTTTCCCCAGCCGGATGCGCCGTTTGGGCGCACAGGACGCCATGGAGGATGCGGGCCTCGTCTTCGACAACAAGCTCTACGGCCTGTCGAACTACGATTTCGAGTCCGCATACCACGCCATGAACAGCCTGCTGGCCCGCCGGGCCGAGTTCACTGCCTTGTTTGCGATGAGCGACGTCATCGCCTTTGGTGCTATCCGGGCGCTGGTCAGCGCCGGGCTCCGAGTGCCGGAGGACGTCTCCGTCATCGGCTTTGACGGCATCACGATGTCCCGCTACTGTGTGCCTGTGATGACCACCATCGTCCAGCCCAGCGAGCAGATCGCGTTGCAGAGCATCGAGCTTCTGATCCGGCAGATCGAGCACGGTGCCTCGGCCCGGACCGTGACCCTGCAGCCGGAGCTGCAGCAGGGCGAAAGCGTCTGCCCCTGCCGCCGCCGGTTTGAATCCGTTTAACTCCGCCCATCGGGGCGGTGCGATAGATAAGCAATCAATAAGAAGGAGAACACACTATGAAAAAGATGATCACTCGTCGTAATTTTCTGAAGGCCGCTGGCGTTTCTGCCGCTGCCCTGGGTCTGGCTGCCTGCGGCGGCTCTTCCAGCTCCACCGCTTCCTCCGCTGCCAGTTCTACCGCTGCTTCCGCCAGCGCATCCGCTTCCGGTGCAAGCGGCAAAGTCTACTACCTGAACTTCAAGCCGGAACAGGATCAGGCCTGGCAGGATCTGGCTGCTGCCTACACCAAGGAGACCGGCGTACCTGTCACCGTCGTGACCGCAGCTTCCGGCCAGTATGAGACCACCCTGATGAGCGAGATGGAGAAGAGCGAGGCTCCCACCCTGTTCCAGGTCAACGGCCCCGTCGGTCTGGCCAACTGGAAGGATTACTGCTACGACCTGTCCGGCAGCAAGCTGTACGGCGAACTGACCAGCGACTCCTTCGCACTGAAGGACGGCGACGCCGTCACCAGCATCGCCTACGTCATCGAGACCTACGGCATCATCTACAACAAGGAGCTGCTGACCGCCGCTGGCTACACCCAGGACGACATCAAGGGCTTTGACGACCTGAAGAAGGTCGCAGACGACATCCAGGCTCGCAAGGCTGAGCTGGGCGTCGATGGTGCTTTCACCTCCGCCGGCATGGACGGTTCTTCCGACTGGCGTTTCAAGACCCATCTGGCCAACCTGCCCATCTACTACGAGTACAAGGCAGATGGCATCGGCTCCACCGACGCCATCAAGGGCACCTATCTGGACAACTACAAGCAGATCTGGGACCTGTACATCACCGACTCCACCTGCGACCCGAAGCTGCTGGCTTCCAAGACCGGCAACGACGCTGTGGCTGAGTTCGTGGGCAAGAAGGCTGTCTTCTATCAGAACGGCACCTGGGCTTACAGCGATGTCTCCTCTCTGGGCGACGACAACCTCGGCATGCTGCCCATCTACATCGGCGTGGACGGCGAAGAGAACCAGGGCCTGTGCACCGGTTCCGAGAACTACTGGTGCGTGAACAACACTGCATCCGATGAGGACATCCAGGCCACTCTGGACTTCCTGTACTGGTGCGTCACCTCCGAGACCGGCACTTCTGCTATGGCAGACGACATGGGCTTCGTCATCCCCTTCAAGGCTGCTAAGGATTCCACCAACCCGCTGATCGCCATTGCAAACGACTACGTCGCCGCTGGCAAGACCAGTGTGGACTGGTGCTTCTCCACCATGCCTTCCGAGGAGTGGAAGAACGGCGTCGGCAGCGCACTGACTGCTTATGCAGCAGGCACCGGCGACTGGAACGCTGTGGTCACTGCCTTCGTCGATGGCTGGGCCAAGGAGTACAAGCTGGCAAACGGCTGATGCCACAGAGCGTTTTTAACGGCTGACAAATACGGGAGGCGGGCGAGCGGTTCGCCCGCCTCCTTCTTTTTTGGATTTGGAGGTATATCATGCAAAAGGCCATCAGCAAATATTGGCCGGTGTTCGTGCTGCCTACCCTCATCGCGTTCATCATCGGCTTCATCTGGCCCTTCATCTGGGGCATCTACCTGTCCTTCCAGCGGTTCACCACCGTGTCGAAGACCACCTTTGTGGGCATCCAGAACTACCTTTCTGTCTTCCAGGATTCCACCTTTCTCCACGCCTTCGGCTTCACGGCAGCGTTCACGGTGCTGTCCACTGTGCTCATCAACGTCTGCGCGTTCGCCATCGCCCTCGTGCTGACCCGCGGCATCAAGGGCACGAACCTGTTCCGCACGGTCTACTTCATGCCCAACCTGATCGGCGGCATCCTGCTGGGCTACATCTGGCAGATCCTGCTCAATGGTGTGCTGGCCAATCTCCAGAGGCCGCTGCTGGCTCTGGACGCCAAGGCAGGCTTCGTGGGCCTGATCATCCTGATGTGCTGGCAGCAGATCGGCTATATGATGATCATCTATGTGGCCGGCCTGCAGAGTGTGCCCGGTGACCTGATCGAAGCCGCCAAGATCGACGGCGCTTCTGACCACGAGATCCTGTTCAAGATCAAGCTGCCCATGGTCATGCCCAGCATCACCATCTGCACCTTCCTCACCCTGACCAACAGCTTCAAGCTGTTCGACCAGAACGTCGCCCTGACGGCCGGCGAGCCTGCCAACGCCAGTGAGATGCTGGCCCTGAACATCTACAACACCTTCTATGGCCGCTCCGGCGCGCAGTGGAAGGGCATCGGCCAGGCAAAGGCTGTGATCTTCTTCCTCATCGTGGTCGTCATTTCCATGATCCAGCTCCACTTCACTCGTTCCAAGGAGGTACAGCAGTAATGATCAAACGTAAACATATGTGGGACAATGCGCTCACCGTTATAATGACCCTGCTCTGCCTGCTGTGGGTCTACCCCATCGCCCTGATCTTCATCAACAGTCTGAAGAAGGAAGGCACCTTCACCACCTCCACCGTCTTCGCACTGCCCACCAAGGAGACCTTTGTCGGCCTGGAAAACTATACCTACGGCATCTTCAAGATGAACTTTCTCTCCAGCCTGGGCTACAGCCTGCTGATCACCCTGACCAGTGTGGTGCTCATCCTGCTCTGCTGCTCGATGACGGGCTGGTACCTGACCCGCGTGAACAACAAGCTGAGCAAGTTCATGAACCTGCTCATCGTCTTCTCGATGGTCGTCCCCTTCCAGATGGTCATGTTTACTCTGTCTAAGACGGCCGATACCCTCAAGCTGAACACCCCCTGGAACATCTGCATCATCTACCTCGGCTTCGGTGCCGGTCTGGCCGTGTTCATGTTCACCGGCTTCATGAAGAGCGTCCCCATCGAGATTGAAGAGGCTGCCATGATCGACGGCTGCAACCCCATCCAGATCTTCTTCAAGATCGTCTTCCCCATCCTGAAGCCGACCATGATCTCCACCGCCATTCTGGAAACGATGTGGGTCTGGAACGACTACCTGCTGCCCACTCTGGTGCTGGACATCAAGAAGTACCGCACCATCCCCATGGCCATCCAGTATTTCCGCGGCGGTTACGGCCGCGTGGAGCTGGCCCCCATGATGGCCTGCATCATCATCGCCATCATCCCCATCATCCTGCTCTACATCACCTGCCAGAAATACATCATTGAGGGCGTCGTTGCCGGCGCTGTCAAGGGTTAAGAGGAGGGGTTTCACATGCGCGCAAGCGGTATCCTGATGCCTGTGTTCAGCCTGCCCGGTCCCTTCGGCATCGGCACTCTGGGGGCGGAGGCCTTCGCTTTCGTGGATTTTCTGGCCCGCGCCAGACAGACCTATTGGCAGATCCTGCCCATCGGCCCCACCGGCTACGGCGACAGCCCTTACCAGAGCTTTTCCGCCTTTGCCGGGAACCCCTACTTCATCGACTACCGGGTGCTGGCCGAGGACGGCTGGCTCACCCCCGATGAGGTCCCCGCTCCGGTGCCGGTCGGCACCGTGGATTACGGTGCGCTGTACAACGAGCGGCCCGTGATCCTGAAACGGGCCGCAGACCGGCTTCTGGCCGAGCCCAGCAAAGCCTACACCGATTTTTGCGCCGCGCAGGACTTCTGGCTGGACGATTACGCCCTGTTCATGGCCCTGAAAGCCGAGCAGGGGCAGGCCGGTCTGGCCGACTGGCCCGACGCGCTGCGCACCCGTGAGCCTTCGGCTCTGGCCGCCGCCCGTGTGCGGCTGGCCGATGCGGTGGATTATCACAAGGCCGTGCAGTTCTTCTTCTTCACGCAGTGGAGCGCCCTCAAGACCTACGCCAACCAAAATGGCATCCAGCTGGTGGGCGATATCCCCATCTACGTCAGCCCGGATTCCAGCGACCTCTGGACCCGGCCGGAGCTTTTCCAGACCGATGGGCAGGTCCACCTGACCCAAGTGGCCGGCTGCCCGCCGGATGCCTTTGCGGCCGACGGCCAGCTCTGGGGTAACCCGCTCTACGACTGGCCCCGCCACGAGGCAGAGCACTTTGCCTGGTGGAAACGCCGGATGAAGCACGCCACCTCCATTTATGATGTCGTCCGCATCGACCACTTCCGCGGCTTCGAGAGCTACTACTCCATCCCCGCCGGGAACACCACGGCAGCGGGCGGCAAGTGGGTCAAAGGCCCGGACCGCGCCTTCATCGACGCCATGCACGAGGCGCTGGGGCAGGGCGGCATCATTGCCGAGGACCTGGGCTATCTGACCCCGGAGGTCAAGACCATGCTGGCCGCCAGCGGCTACCCCGGCATGAAGATCATGCAGTTCGCGTTCGACAGCCGGGAGCCGGGCAACTACCTGCCCTACACCTACACCCGGAACAGCGTCGTCTACACCGGCACCCACGACAATGTGACCACCGAAGGCTGGCGGGCGACTGCCAGCCCGGAGGATGTCCACTACGCCTGCCGGTATCTGCGCTGCGCCCCCAAAGACCTGACCGAAGCCATGATCGCGGCCTGCCTTTCCTGCGTGTCGGACATGGCCATCATCCCGATGGCGGACTGGCTCCACCTCGGTGCCGAAGCCCGCATCAACACCCCCAGCACGCAGGGTTCCAACTGGCAGTGGCGTCTGACCACGCCCCTGACGAGCCTGCTGGCGGACCACATCGCCGATCTGACGGTCCTGTATGACCGGGCCCCGGCGGCAGAGTAAGCTTTTTTCTCCTTCTGATAGCTCCCCCACCCCGACCGGCGAGCCGTGCGGTGCCCTGCATTGTGGCACTGCACCCGGCCCGCCGTTCCTTTTTGGCACAAATTTCACACAACATTTTTTCACCAGGGCCCTGGGATGTGCGCTTTTATTTTTCTGCTTTCCTGCGTTTGTTTTTTGAGTTTTTCCTTGAAACCGTTCACAAAACCCCCACAGCTTTCAAACCCTCGCTCTCTTGTTGTTTTTGGTGGAATATGCTATAATCCACTTAGTTTATGATCCGCTTTCCGGCGGTTCTGATGTACGAAAGGAGTTTTCCCGCCATGGAATATACCAGTTCGACTTCGCTGCATTTTCCGGCAGCCTATGCTCCCATCTCCGAGGATGAAATGATCTACATCGAGGGCGGTGCCGATGTCATCTCGCCGCAGCAGTTTACATACAACCTCGTCACCAACCTCATCCGCCTAATGGGTCAGGCTGCCTTCAGCGGTGCCGTCACCGGCCTCATCAACATGCGCAACGACGGTCTGACCGTCGGCGGTTCCATCAAGCACTACTGGAGCCACCGGACCCCCGTTGGCAAGGCTGCCACGGTGCTCTTCACCGGTTTTGCAGGCTATGCGGCCTACATTTATGCCGTCCAGCTCATCAACAATGCGCTGAACATCTACACCGACGTGAAGGACAACTACTACAACGATGGTCCTTCCGCCGGCACCACCACGACCGACCCCACCGCAGCCTCCACGGCCGCGCTGACGGCGGCCTGAGCTTTTGCCTGACCACCCGACTCTGACACAGAAAGGAGCTTTTCTATGAAAGAATTGCAGATGCCCGCTTCCTATGGACGCATCCCGGAAGCAGAGCAGTTTCAGATTGTTGGCGGCGGTGAGCTGGCCGATGCGTGGAATGACTTCACGGACCGGCTCCGTCTGGACGATCTCTTCTTCAGCGGCGGTGTGCTCTCGCTGTCCTTCTCGTTCGTGCCGATGCTGCTGTTCCATGTGTTCCGCTCGGCCTACGACTTCGCAGAGAACACCTACAACAACCTCGTCAACTGGTTCGGCTTCCACGACGACACCCTGTCAGCGCTGCAAAGCTACACCGACGATATGCGTCAGAAGCGCCAGGAGCGCGGGGTCTGAGCTCTCTCAGCCGCCTTCGGCGTCCGTTCGCCCGTGCTGAACGTGTCCGTTTTCTATTCCAAAAAGCAAAGTGCTCCGCTGTTTTTGGCAGCAGAGCACTTTCTTTTTTGCTCTATTATTATATTACGTGAATCGCTCCCTGCTCCCGCAGGCGGAGGATGTAGCAGCTGCCCTTGCCGAAGACGCCTTCCATGGCGTCGTGGTAGGTCTGCACCAGCCGCTGCGGCACAAAGGCCTGGATGGTGCCTGCAAAGCCGCCGCCTTGCATCCGCCAGGCTCCGCCGCTGTGTTCCAGCAGTGTCTGGCTCAGCGCCAGCGCCACCGAAAGCCCCTGATGCCGCACATCCGTGGAACAGTAGACGTTCTGGCACAGGGTGTAGGAGGCATGGCCGCTGGCCGCAATGGCCTTCAGAAAGACCGGGAAGTCCCCGGCCCGCAGCGCATCCCGCTGGACCAGTGCGCGGGCGTTCTCCTCAAAGTAGTGGGCGGCCCGCAGCACGGCACGGTCGCCGCAGGCAGTGCGCAGGCGGGGCAGCGCCGCCCAGAAGTCGGCCTCCCGCACCTGCCCCAGAACCTTAGCCCCCAGCTGCGACGCCACCGCTTCCATCTCGTTCCGGATGGCGGCGAACTCGCCGGTCAGCTCGCTGTGGCTGCCGCGCGTGTCGGTAACGCAGAGGCTCATCCCCTCCGGCAGCAGCCCGGCGGCGTGGATCTTCTCGATGTCCGGCTGGGCCGGGTCGGCAAAGTCCGCAAAGATGACGCCGCCCACCGCGCTGGTCAACTGGTCTAGCAGGCCGCTCGGCTTGCCGAAGTAGGTGTTCTCCGCATACTGGCAGATCCTCGCCAGTTCCGGCGTCGGCAGGCCACAGCCGTACTCGCCGTTCAGGATGACGGCCATCCCCATCTCGAACGCCGCCGAGCTGGACAGACCCGACCCCCGCAGCACGTCGCTGGCGGTGTAGGCGTCAAAGCCATTCACAGCCCTGCCCCTGGCCCGGAAGCCCTCCGCGATGCCCCGGATGAGGCTGGCCGAATGGGTGCTCTCGCCATCCTGCGGCTCTGCCTCGCTCAGGTCGATGACGTCCAGCTTGTTGAACCCGCGGGATTTCACCCGGATGAAGCCGTCGTCACTAGGGGACGCCACGGCGATCAGGTCCAGCATCACAGCTGCCGCCAGACCATAGCCGTGCTGATGGTCGGTGTGGTTGCCGCCCAGCTCGGCCCGCCCCGGTGCCGAGTAGATGTGCACCTGCCGGCCCGGCCCGAAGTATCGTTCGAACTGTTCCAGCGCATCCGCGTAGCGCTGCCGCTGCCGCGCCAACACCGCCGGGTCTGCTCCATACAGTGCGGCAAGTGCGGCGTCGCGCCCGCCTGCCAGGATCTCCCGTCTGAGCTGCATACTGGTCGCCATGGCTGTTCCTCCCCAAAGAAAACCCGCAGTCTGTTTGTAAAAGATAACTCTATTGTAATCGAAGCGTCCCCATTTTGCAATTTGATTTTGCAAAAAAACAAATTTTGGCGCGAAAGTCAAAGATTCGGATGTACTTTTGTTGAATTTGCAGGTTCAATTATGATATACTGGAACTACGAATGCAGCGGATGGGAGGAGAACCACATGGCAGACGTTTACAAACAGTCCTTCAAGCAGAATTACACCAACAACATCGAATTGTCCATCTTTAACTGCGGCCTGGAGCGGTGTGCTCCGGGCCAGACCTGGGGCCCCGGCATCCGGGACCATTACCTCATCCATCTGGTCGTTTCCGGCAAGGGAACCTTTGAGGTGGGCGGCCATACGTTTGAGGTGGTCCCCGGCGACCTCTTTTTTGCCCGGCCCAGCCAGCTCATCCGCTACACAGCCGATGAGCAGCAGCCGTGGGAGTACAGCTGGGTGGGCTTCAATGGGGCCTGTGCCCACAAACTGGCCGCACAGCTGCCCTTTACAGACGAGCGACCCGTCCACCACACCAGCGACCCCGAAGGGATGCGGACGGCCCTGACCAACATCTACTCCTCCCGCGGGCTTCAGCCCCAGGATGAGGCCGCCATGGTAGGCTACCTCTATCTCTTCATCTCCTCCCTGATGAAGGAGACCAGCGAGTCGAAGCCCCACAGCACCTCGTCTTCGAGCCAGTATGTGCTGAACGCCATCAAATACATCCAGTTCAACTACTCGCACGATATCTCCATCGACGATGTGGCCAAGAGCGTGGGAGTCTCCCGCAGCCACCTCTACCGGGTGTTCATGCTGAATGTGGGCAAAAGCCCCATCGACTATCTGACCGAATACCGCATCAACGAAGCCTGCAAGCTGCTGCGCGCGGGCAACCTGTCCATTGCCGAGGTCGCCATCTCAGTCGGCTTCTTTGACCAGTTCTATTTCTCGCGGGTGTTCAAGCGCGCCAAAGGCGTGCCGCCCAGCAAGTATCTGGCGTCCCAGACCGACGCCCCCGAAGCCTCGGAATAACCCCACCACAAAAGGAGAATCCCCATGCCCTTACAGAAAAATCAGGTGCTGACCCTGACCATCGAGCGGCTTTCCAACGACGGAAGCGGCGTGGCACACTCGCCGGACGGCGAGGCCGTGTTCGTGCCCGGCACTGCCCCCGGCGATGAAGCCGACATCCGCATCGTCAAGGACTGCGGCCGCTATGCCTTCGGCATTCTGGACACCCTGCGCACCCCCTCGCCGGACCGCATCCCTGTGGACTGCGCCGTGGCAGGCCCCTGCGGCGGCTGCAGCCTGCGGCACTTGGATTACGCCGCCGAGCTTCGGGCCAAACAGGAAAACGTCGTCGATGCATTCCGCCGCATCGGCGGGCTGGATGTGCCGGTGCTGGACGCTCTCCCCTCCCCCGAAGTGGACCGCTACCGCAACAAGGTCCAGTTCCCGGTCGGGCGTGACAAGAACGGCGCACCCTGCATCGGCTTCTACGCCGGTCGCACCCACCGCATCGTCCCCTGCCCCGACTGCAAGCTGCAGCCCGGCATCCTGAACGACATCGGCAACGCACTGTGCAGCTTTTTCGGTGCACACGGCATCCAGCCCTACGATGAGGCTTCCGGCAAGGGCCTGGTGCGGCACATCTTCCTGCGCCGGGGTGCGCACAGCGGCCAGATCATGGTCTGCATCGTTTGCACCCGCGCAAAGCTCCCCCACAGCGCCGAACTCGTCGAGCAGCTGACCGCGCAGTTCCCGGACATTGCCACCGTCCTTGTGAACGTCAACCCCAGGAACACCAACGTCATTCTGGGCACAGAGACCCACACCCTCTGCGGCCCCGGCTTCATCGAAGACACCCTCTGCGACGTCCCGGTGCGTCTGGGCCCCCTATCGTTCTATCAGGTCAACACCCTCGCCGCCGAGCGGCTTTACGGCATCGCCGCCGAATACGCTCAGCTCCAGCCGGACGACCTTCTGCTGGACCTCTACTGCGGCATGGGTACCATCGGCCTTTCGATGGTGGACCGCTGCCGCTCGCTCATCGGCGTGGAAATCGTCCCCGAAGCCATCGACAGCGCCAAGGCCAACGCGGCCCGCATGGGCGAAGCCGTCGCCGCCAGAAGCCGCTTCTTCTGTGCCGACGCGGGCAAAGCCGCATCTCAGCTCGCCGCCGAGGGCCTCCACCCCGACGTCATCTTTCTCGACCCGCCCCGCAAAGGCTGTGACGAGGCCACCCTTTCCGCCGTCGTCGCCATGTCCCCCCGCCGGGTCGTCTACGTCAGCTGCACCCCCTCCACCGCCGCAAGAGACGCCAAGTGGCTGGAAACGCACGGCTATCACGCCGAGAAGGTCCAGCCGGTGGATCTGTTTCCGAGGACGAAACATGTGGAATGTGTCATTGCACTTTCCAAGGGTGAGATCGACTCCAAAAAAGTCCGTGTAGAGTTCTCTTTGGAGGGCATGGACACTTCAGGATTGCAAAAGGGTGCGACCTATCCTGAAATCAAAGCTCGCGTGTTGGAACAGACCGGGCTGAAAGTATCTTCCCTGTATATCTCGCAGGTCAAGCAGAAATGCGGTCTGGAGGTACGAGAGAACCACCATAAGGCGAAGTCCGAAAATACGAAGCAGTCCCAGTGTCCGAAGGAGAAAGAGGATGCGATTGTGGAGGCTTTGAAGCATTTTCAGATGATATGATTTACAGTTTGCCCGTCTGGTTTTCAGGCGGGCATTTCTTTTTGGCAAAATATAGTCATTCTACAAAATCCGTGGTACAATAGATGCAAGAATCATTTTTCAGGAAAAGCAGTCTTCCGTCCACTTTATGGGACACCCATTGTTGTAAAATCAGGATGTCCACCTATCACAAAAAATAAGGAGCAACGTATGCCAAACGATAAGATCACCGCCGTAGGTGCCAACATTGCCGAAAAAGCCGCCATGATCTGGAACGTAGCCGATATGCTGCGGGGGCCGTTCAAGCCCCACGAGTACGGTCTGGTCATTCTGCCCATGACCGTGGTGAAGCGGTTCCACGACTGTCTGCTGCCCACCCATCAGGCAGTGCTGGACACCTACGAAAAGGTGAAAAAGCTGCAGGTCATCGACGGCTTTTTGCAGAAAGCCTCCGGTTACCAGTTTTACAACACCAGCCGCTTCACCTTCGAGACCCTGCTGGCAGACCCGGACAACATTGAGTCCAACTTCCGAGATTACCTGTCCGGCTTTTCTGCCAACGCACAGGACGTGCTGGCAAAGTTCGACTTTGACAACATCATCAAGCGGATGGTAGAGAGCAACACCCTCTACCTCGTCATCAAGGAGTTCGGCTCTGAGAAGGGCTATCTTGGCCCGGACAAGATCAGCGCCGTGGACTGCGGTTACATCTTTGAGGACCTGGTGCGGCGGTTCTCCGAGAGCTTTGGGGAGGAAGCCGGAGCCCACTTCACCAGCCGGGATATCATCTATCTGATGACCGACCTGCTGCTGTCCGAAGCCGACCTCGACACCAGCAGCATGACCGTTTACGATATGGCCATGGGAACCAGCCAGATGCTGAGCTGCATGGAGGAGCGCATCCACGAGCTGAACAGTGACATTGAGGTGACCTGCTTCGGGCAGGAGTTCAATCCCTCCACCTTTGCCATCGCCAAGGCGGACATGATGATCCGGGGCGGCGACCCCAACAATATGCGGTTCGGTGATACTTTGTCGGAGGATCAGTTCCCCGGATTCACCTTCCAGTACATCATCTCCAACCCGCCCTTCGGCATCGACTGGAAGCGGGAGCAGAAGGCGGTGGAAGCCGAGGCCGCCCGCGGCGAGATGGGGCGTTTTGCGCCCGGTCTGCCCAAGATCAGCGATGGGCAGCAGCTTTTCGTGCTGAACGGCCTTGCCAAGCTGGCAAACAAGGGCAAGATGGCGATCATCCAGAACGGCTCTCCCCTGTTCAGCGGCGATGCCGGCAGCGGGCCCAGCAACATCCGGCAGTATATTCTGGAAAACGACTGGCTGGACTGCATCATCCAGCTTTCCACCGATATGTTCATGAACACCGGCATCTCCACCTACATCTGGGTGCTCAGCAAGGATAAGCCCGCCCACCGTGCGGGCAAGGTGCAGCTTATTGACGCCAGCCACTGCTTCGAGCCCCGCCGCAAGAGCATCGGCACCAAGCGCAACGACATCACCGATGCCTGCCGGGAGCTGATCGTCACCGCCTACGGCGAGTTTGCCAACGGCAAGGTGTACGGCGACAAAAACGGCATCTACTGCGAGAGCAAGGTGTTCGAGAGCGTGGAGTTCGGCTACAACAAGATCGTGGTGGAGCGCCCCCAGCGGGACGAGGCAGGCAACGTTATCCTGAAGCGTGGCAAGCCTGTGCCGGACACCAGCCTGCGGGACACTGAAAACGTGCCGCTGGTGCAGGATATTGACGCCTACTTTGCCCGCGAAGTTCTGCCCTATGCCCCCGACGCCTGGATCGACCACAGCAAGACCAAGGTGGGCTACGAGATCCCCATGACCCGCTATTTCTACGAGTATCAGGCACCGGAAGCCGTGGAGGATATCGTGGCGCGCATCACTGCACTGGAACAGGATATCTCCGCCGGGCTGGCAGAGCTGTTCCATAAGGAGGGCTGACCATGGCGCGGAAAATGAAAGACAGCGGCATTGAATGGATTGGGGAAATTCCAGAGGGGTGGACAAAAAACAAAGTCATCCGCTTATTTGATACAATTGGCAGCGGCACAACTCCCAAAAACATAACCAGTGATTTTCCTGTTGTTAATTGGATTCAGTCTGGTGATATTACCGGTTCTTTTATGCCGGCTTGTAAAAATGTTATCTCTGCAAATCTCCTTTCTCAATATAGTGCTTTAAGAGTTTACCCTGCACCTTTTATCATCATTGCTATGTATGGTGCTTCTGTTGGTAATGCTTCCATTTCTCTAATTGACGGTTGCGTTAATCAGGCTTGTTGCGTACTTTCCTCTCCTTCTTGCAATCTCCATTATGCTTTCTATGTTATCAAATCCGCTCAAAGTTATTTAGTCCGCAAAGCAGTCGGTGGTGGACAGCCTAATATCAGCCAAGAGACCATTAAGCAACTTTGGCTCCCGCTTCCACCGTTATCCACACAAGATATTATAGTCCGTAATCTTGATGCAACATGTTCCAAGATTGACGACCTTTTAACCTCCGTTCACTCCAGTATTGAGGATTACAAAAAGCTCAAGCAGGCAGTTATTACGCAGGCTGTGACCAAAGGCGTACGTGGTGAGCGGGAGATGAAGGATAGCGGGGTTGACTATATTGGCCAAATTCCATCTGAGTGGTTTTTGGGTAAACTCCGCAATGTTGGAGATACTCAGAACGGTATAAGTAAGAGCAGTGAATTTTTTGGAAAAGGCTTTCCATTTGTAAGTTACAGTGATGTCTATAAAAATTATTCTTTATCCTCTACTGTATCCGGACTAGTTGATTCTACGCCAGAGGAACAAAAACGTTACTCTGTAAAGAAAGGCGATATTTTCTTCACACGCACTTCAGAAACAATCGAAGAAGTCGGATTTTCTTGTGTTTGTGAAAAAGACATTCCTAACGCCACCTTTGCAGGTTTTCTTATTCGAGTGCGTCCATTTTCAGACAAATTGTATACGCCGTATGCAAAGTATTATTTTAGAAGCTCTCACTTACGGTTTTATCTTGTTAAGGAAATGAATCTTGTAACACGAGCTAGTCTTGGGCAGAGCCTTCTTAAATCCATGCCTGTTTTGTTGCCACCACTTGAAGAGCAAAAAGAAGTTGCCGACTATCTTGATGCCAAGTGCGCCGAGATTGACGGGCTGATTGCGAAAAAAGAACAGTTGGTAAAGGAACTGGAAAGCTATAAGAAAAGTTTGATTTATGAGGTTGTAACTGGAAAGAGGGAGGTGTAAAATGTGAGTAAAGAACGTTCTATAAATTACCACGAATTCCACGACTCTGTTATCGAAAGTTATATTTCATCACTAAAAAAGCAAGGTTTCTCTGACGATACCATTCCAGATAAGATTCAATGCGAAGAATTTCACCGCTGGTATTTTGATACTATTCAGAATTTATCAGCTCAAAAGACAAACTACTACACATCTTCCTCCTCGGAAATCGCCCGGTCTGAAGAGCAAAAAATCAATGAATTTTTAGAACACAATTACATAGTTTGGAAAAACGCGTTCGAGCATTCGCTGACCATGTATTCTATCGCTGTAAATGCCGCTAAACAACACTCCAAATATGTCGCATCCTTGCTTCCAGAATTTCGTGATCAATCTAAATTCACATTTTTAGCTCTTCAACGGATTCAAGGTCGATCTTGTCAGGAATTTCTCGAAATTCTGTGTTTATTGCAGAATGGTTTTGCCGATGGTGCTTTTGCACGATGGCGCTCTATGTACGAATTATGTTGCATTGGACATTTCATAGCACAACAAGGTGAGCAAATTGCCAAGCAATATATTGAACAATCTCGCACAACAGACCAACATTATACCTGGACATCTGGTGCTAAAAATCAAAATGGAAAAATAGTCAAAATCAATTCTTTTCAATCGCTTTTTAAGTGTTGCAAGATTGATGAATTATGGCAATCGCAATATAAACTAGCTTGCCTCGTCAATCATGCTTCTCCGCAAGGAACCATGAGACGTCTAGCTACGGGGGACGAAAATGAGTATATTTCTGTCGGACAATCTGACTATGGACTAGAACTTGCCGGAGAGCAGGCAGCCGTTACACTCGCATGGTCTTCTCAAAACTTTCTGCAAGTATTTCCATGTACAGACAGTTTAGTTGCCACTAATGTTTTAAGGAACTGGACCGATATTATTTTCAAAAGTTATGAAGCTGCTCGTAGTGCAGGACTCTCTAATAAGAGTTCTCCAGCGAACTGATTTATATTTTAATGTCAGGAGGATATTTATGGCCAAAACTGCTTATGAAAAAGCTCTTGAAAAACAGCAACGTGAAAATCAAAAAATAGCTGCGCAAGAAGCACGGCGTCAGTACGCCTCTACTATTGTCAGCGGTCAACCCGTCGTTAGTGGAATGCGCATTATGGACGCCGCATCGGAAGAAGTTTTCACCGCACTCCTAAAATTATACGACGGAAATGAAAATCGCTATATTCAAGGTGACAATAGCGATTTTCCTGTCCCCTATCGAAACTCTATTCTTTCGGAATTTGAAAAACTTCGTATGTATGGAATGGTTTCTTCTGTGAATCTCTGGTTAAGCGGTTGGGAAGCCACATTAACCCCTCAAGGGTTGTCTTACTTTGATGACAAAGAAAAAGCAGTTGCGGCATCCACATCAGCAGAAGCCATTCCTACCAAACCCGCTCGAAAAGAATTTGACGTTTTTATTTCTCACGCTAATGCAGATAAATCCGATTATGTAGATGAGTTGTATCTAACCTTGCGGAAATTGGGAATCAATATTTTTTACGACTCCGAGGTCCTTTCTTGGGGTGACAACTGGAAGCAAGTTATTCTTAATGGAACAGAGAAATCAGAGTTTGCTATTATTGTAATCTCCGAAAACTTCTTTGGGCGTGAATGGACAGAGCGTGAACTTGATGAATTTTTGAAGCGCCAAAATGCTAATGGTCAAAAAATCGTTCTCCCATTGCTGTATAATATCACCTTTGACCAGTTAAAAGAAAAATATCCCACTTTAGGTGAAATTCAAGCAATTCGTACAGATGGACGCACGAAAGAAGATATCGCCATTCTATTTGCAAAAGAACTCATCAAACGTTACAAGTAAAGGAGGTCTAACTATGCCCCTCAACACCACCGAAAAGCAGTTTGAATCGGACATTGCTGCGGCGATGCTCTCCCCTGCCGGGGGCTACACCCGAAACGGGGATTGCTACGACCCCAAGCTAGGGCTGTTTGTGGATACCCTGATCCGCTTTGTGCAAAAGACCCAGCCCAACGAGTGGGCATTTTTTGAAAAGCAGAACCCGGTAAACCCGGTGCGGAAGTTCTGCACGGCCTTTAACAATGCCTGCGATGCGGATGGGCTGCTCTCGGTGCTGCGGTATGGGTTCAAGCACCGGGGACGGCGGTTCCGGGTGTGCTATTTTCAGCCGGAGTCCGCACTGAACCAGAAGGATGCCCAGCGCTACGCCCAAAACGAGATCACCTGCAACCGGCAGTGGTTCTACTCCGACACCACCCACAACTCGGTGGACATGGTGCTGGCGGTAAACGGCATCCCGGTGTTCGCCTTTGAGCTGAAGAACCAGTTCACCGGGCAGACTGTGGAGAACGCCAAACAGCAGTGGATGCACGACCGGGACCCCCGGGAGGTGTGTTTCCAGTTCAACAAGCGCATTCTGGGCTACTTTTGCGTAGACCTGACCGAGGTGTGGATGGCCACCCGGCTGGCGGGTAAGGACACCCGCTTTCTGCCCTTCAATCAGGGCTCCAACGGTGCCGGGCGGGACGGCGGTGCAGGCAACCCGCCCAACCCCAACGGCTACCTTACCGCCTACCTCTGGGAAGAAGTGTTCCAGAAGGACAGCATGATGGACATTCTGCAAAAGTTCATGAGCCTGCAGGACGGCAAGACCCTGATCTTTCCCCGGTACCATCAGCTGGACGTGGTGCGCAAGCTGGTGGCAGATGTGCGGCAGAAGGGTGCCGGGCAGCACTATCTCATCCAGCACAGCGCCGGGTCGGGCAAGTCCAACTCCATTGCTTGGACGGCGTACCGGCTGGCTTCCCTGTTCAACACCGAGAACAAGCCGGTGTTTGCCAGCGTCATCGTGGTGACTGACCGCACCGTGCTGGACGCACAGCTGCAGGAGACCATCTCCGGTTTTGACCATACGCTGGGTGCGGTGGAGGCCATCGGCGAGGACAAAAACTCCGGCGACCTGCGGGATGCCATCAACAACGGCGCACGCATCATCATCACCACGCTGCAAAAGTTCCCGGTCATCTATACTGAGGTAAACAAGACCGCCGGGAAGAACTATGCCGTTATCATCGACGAAGCGCACTCCTCCCAGACCGGCACCTCTGCTTTGAAGCTGAAAGCCGCCCTTGCCGACACCGAGGACGCGCTGCGGGAATATGCCGAGCTGGAAGGCAAAGCGGAGGACGAGATCGACCCGGAGGATGCGCTGGTGAAGGAGTTGACCTCCCACGGACGGCACAAGAACCTGTCCTTCTTCGCCTTTACCGCCACCCCAAAAGCCGCCACGCTAGAGCTGTTCGGCACCGAGTACCCGGACGGCAGCCACCACCCTTTCCACATTTACAGTATGCGGCAGGCTATTGAGGAAGGGTTCATTCTGGATGTGCTGCAAAACTACATGACCTATTCCACCTGCTTCAAGATTGCCAAGACCATCCCAGACAACCCCGACCTGCCCGCCAGCCGGGCGGCAAAGCTTATCCGTAAGTATGAGGAGCTGCACCCCTACAACATCAGCCAGAAGGCAAAGATCATTGTAGAGACCTTCCGGGAGACCACCAGCCACAAGATCGGCGGGCGGGGCAAGATGATGGTGGTCACCTCCTCCCGATTGGCAGCGGTGCGGTACTTCCACGAGGTCAAGCGCTACATTGCCGAGCAGGGCTATGACGATGTGCAGATCTTAGCGGCATTTTCCGGTGCCGTACCGGACGGCGGCGTGGAGTACACAGAGCAGTCCCTGAACGTCCGCGCCGACGGTAGCCACATTGCAGAGAGCCAGACCAAAAAGGAGTTCCACAACAACTTCAATGTGCTGATCGTGGCAGAAAAATACCAGACCGGTTTTGACGAACCGCTGCTCCACACCATGATCGTGGACAAAAAGTTGAAGGGCGTCAAGGCGGTGCAGACCCTCTCCCGTCTGAACCGCACCTGCCCCGGCAAAACCGACACCTTTGTGCTGGATTTCGTGAACAAGGCAGAGGACATCCGGGAGGCCTTCCAGCCGTTTTATCAGGAAACCTTTCTGGAGCAGGAGGTCAACACCGACCTCATTTACAAGACCCAGAAGGAGCTGCGGAGCTTTGCCGTTTATTCCGATGCAGACGTGGAAGCCTTTGCCAAGGAGTATTTCCGCAGCACCAAGCAGGATAAAAACGCCGTGGGCCGCATGAGCAGCGTCTTGAAGCCGGTGGCAAACCGCTACAACCAGAAAACGCAGGCCGAGCGGTACTAGTTCCGCCGTCTGCTGCGCAGCCTTGTCAAGTGGTACGGCTACGTTTCGCAGGTGGCGCGGATGTTCGATGAAGAGCTGCACAAGGAGAACGTATTCTGCGCTTACCTGCTCAAGCTACTGCCGCCGGACGAGGTCTCTCCGCTGGATCTGGAGGGCAAATTGCAGCTGGAGTATTACAAGCTGCAAAAGACCTTTGCCGGTGCCATCGAGTTGGAACACGCCAAAGGCGTCTACGAGCCGGTCACCCAGAAGGGTGCTCTGGGGCACGACCCCAAGGAGCCGCTGGACGAGATCATTTTGAAGATCAATGAGAAGTTCAAGGGCGAGTTCACCAATGCCGACCGGGTGCTGCTTACTGCCCTGTATGACCGTCTGCTGGCCGACCCGAAGCTGGCAAAGCTGGCGCGCAGCTCCGACCCGCAGATCTTTACCGAGAGCATCTTCCCCAAAGCCTTTGACACTGCCGCACAGGACAGCTATCTCGAAGCGCAGGACACCTTCTCTTCCCTGTTTGAGGACACCAGCAAGTATAAGGCTATTATGTCGGCATTGGCAGAGTGGCTGTATGGGGAATTCCGCAAGAAGTAAAACAGTTTTCCCTTTTTATTTGCTTAAAACAGCCTGCATCCCCCGGATGCAGTTCAAGGGTTTGGGTGTTCCCAACAAGTATTTTGCAAAGCAAAATAAGCAGATGTATATACATCTGCATTGCTTGCGGGTGCTATGAAACCTCTCAACGTGCTTTCCAAAATTTGAAAATCATTTTGCAATCGAGACCGTCCGTTTTCAAGTTCAACTTGAAGCGGACGGTTATTTTTTGCTCAGGAGGTTTTTGCGTTTGCATCCGCAGCAAGCAGGGCGAGTTGGTACCAACTCACGATTTTTGAATCTGATTTTACAAACCCGACTTCAAAAACGATTGTTGGGCTTCGCCAAAACCCGATATTCAGCACATAAACTGTGCCGACTGCGTATCTTAACAGACGCTGAATAAGCAAATTTCTTGTAGAAAAAATCGTTTTCGAAAAATTGTCGTTGATTCATTCAATATTGCACAAAACCAGAACTATTACTTCCGGTTTTGAAGGCAAAAAGCGGAAGTATCACTTCCTAAAAAATCGAGCAATTTTATGGTATGCTCTATCCAGAGCCGTACACAAGAACCGGACCTCCCAAGTCCGGTTTTCTCCCTCAAAACCGGACCTGATACGTCCTAAAAATACTTATTTGATTGTGATAGGCTTTCTACAAGCCTTCATCGAACCTTGAGAACCGAATGACCATCTGCATAGGATACCCGGCCATGACCCCGCAAGGGAGAGCCGGAAAACGCCGCTGGAAGGGGGTAGGAAGTCCGTGCAGAGAGAACGGCACCCAAAATTTGAAATCACGTTGATACGAAAAACCAGAACCAGTAGTTCCGATTTTGCCTTGAAATTCATTTCATATCCCTTAAAAACCGGAACTACCAGTTCCTAAAAACAAAATTTACGATGTGATACACTAAGCCCACAGAAGCACATTCTTCATTGCTTTCACACCAGTTCAGGCATTGAATGTCCGATTTTTAGCAGAAATTCAAATCAACTTTCGTAAAAACCAGACATAATGTGTCCTAAAAAATCTCCCATGAATGTGTTAGCCTAGTTTCAAATCTATCATTGAACCTTGAGAACCAAATGACCGTCCGCATGGAATACCTGGCGATGATCTCACAAGAGCGAGCCGGAAGACGCCGCCGGAAGGGGGCAGGAAATCCATGCGGGGATAACGGCTGAACTACCAATAAATTTTTGAAAGGAGATTTTGCCTATGAAGAAAAACAAGTTTGAATTTATCATTGATTCCGAATTTTAATCTCAGATTCCTGCATTGACCGATGAAGAATTTCAGCAACTGGAAGAAAACATCCTTTCAGAGGGCGAAGTCCTGTCTCCCCTGATCGTCTGGGGCAACATTCTTGTTGATGGTCATAATCGCTATAAGATTCTCCAGCAGCACCCGGAAATTCCTTATACCACCCGTTCGATTTCCTGCACCTGCGAAACCCGTGAAGATGTTCTGGCATGGATTTGCAAACATCAGCTGGGTCGTCGGAATCTGACACCCGAGCAGAAAAAGTTTCTGATTGGAAAGCAGTATCACTCTGAAAAATCCACTCGTGGGGGAAACCATGGCAATCAGTACACGCAGGTGGCAAACTGTCAAATTGACAATTTGCCATCGGTAGAAAACACGACCGAACGAATCGCCAAAGAAAATAATGTAAGTCCCTCTTTTGTAATTCGTGCCGAGCAGTTCATGAAAACCGTTGAGCTGATGGAAAAATACTGCCCCGGCATTCAGGAAGAAATCTTATCCGGCAAACTTAAGCTATCCCAGCGAGAGGCTACCATTATCCGTGGAACTCCCACAGAAGCATTGCCCACTGTGGTATCAACGTGGCGAGAGGAAAAGTTAAACGGTAAACCAGACGATAGTGCAGACACCTATGAAAATTTAGAATTGCTTTCCAAGGTCACCGAACGCAATTTCTCTAGTGCTGCCACATCGAAGATCCAAACGGCTGATCCACTCTCGGAGAATCGACCTTTTATTTCATCGGGAAAGCGCAGCACCGAACTCCAGACCATTCGTGAGCTAGGAGAAAAGATGGCAACGGTTGATCATGTCGCCGATGCCGAAGGAATGTTCAGTGAAATCAACAGTGCCTCTGATAGCTTTATTTTCCGTCTTGAACAATGCTTTGCTCTGTATCCCGACCTTCTGACAAATGTAGAGATTGAAGCAAAAGTTATTGCTGCTTTGCAAAAGGCAGAAAGCTATATTGTGCATCTGAAAGAACAGCATCGGCAGCATCTTCTGGAGACTACCAACAGCCAGTAAAATGCTTTCCAAAAATTTGTTTGATGAAAAAACACTGGAGGTGAATTCTATTTCCGACTACCTGACTGTCACTACGCCCTTGCCACAATATCTACCCTATCCACGCTTTCTGCTGGATACAGACCTGAGCCACACAGCAAAACTGCTCTACACCCTGCTGCTGGATCGGGCAACGCTTTCTCAAAAGAACAATTGGGCGGATGAGCGCGGCTTCGTCTATGTAATTTTCCCTCTTTTATCATTGAGCGCTGCTCTGCAATGCAGCACCATGAGCATCAAACGGGCGTTGCGTTCACTGGAAGATGCCGATTTGATTGAGCGCAGACGGAGTCGCATTGCTGTGCCCAACAGCATCTTTGTAAAAGTTCCGATAGCGCAAAAACGTTCCTCTGCATGGAACGATTTTGTTCTGTCCGATGGAACAGAAATGATGCCTTCCATGGAACAAAAGTGTTCCACTAACCAACGTAATAAGAACGACCTGACTGATAACCACCTGATAAGAACAGCAGAGGCTCATTTGACCTTTGGAGAATATCGTAGTGTCTTTCTGACAGAAAAAGAGTACAAGCAGCTCAAGACTGACTTTTCCGGGCTGGACAGCCTGGTCGAACAGCTTTCAGCTTATATCCAGTCCACCGGCAAAAAATATGCCAACCATGCCGCTACCCTGCGCATCTGGGCAAAGCGGCAGGAAGTAAAACAAAAATCGACACCGGGCATCCCGGACTACACATTCAAGGAAGGAGAAAGCCTATAAAGACGATTGAGAAAATTTTGGAACAGCTCCCATCCAGTATTCCCGAAATCTCCGAAGATTATTATGGCAAGGACGGCCTGCTTTATTGTGGAAAATGTCATACGCCAAGGGAAGCGTTCTTTGCAAAAGGCGTTGCCCTGATGGGCAAGAAAAAGCACCCAATCGAATGCAGCTGCCAGCGCATCGAGAGGACAAAGCAGGAAGCCCTTATCAACCAGCAAAAGCACAACGATCTTGTGCGGCGGCTGAAAGCAGAAGGATTTTCTGACCCGGCAATGCTGGACTGGACATTTGAAAACGACAATGGGCGCAGCCCGCAGATGCACCATGCACATCGCTATGTGGAGCAGTGGCAGACCATGCGTTCAGAGAACCTAGGACTGCTTCTCTGGGGCGGTGTAGGCACGGGAAAGAGTTTCCTTGCCGGGTGCATTGCAAACGCTCTAATGGAGCAGGAAGTGCCTGTGCGTATGACGAGCTTTGCCCGGATCTTGAACGAGTTGAACGGCAGTTTTTCCGGGCGCAATAATATTGTGGACAAGCTTTGCCGCTATCCCCTGCTCATCATTGACGATTTCGGCATGGAGAGAGGTACCGAGTACGCGCTGGAGCAGATCTACAACATCGTGGACAGTCGATACCGCAGCCGGAAACCGCTGATCGTTACCACCAACCTGACGTTGGACGAGATATGGCACCCACAGGATACCGCTCATGCCCGCGTTTATGACCGCCTGCTGGAAATGTGCGTTCCAATCTCCTGCATCGGCGTGAGTTTCCGCAAAGAAACAGCGCAGGAAAAGCTGGAGCGACTGAAACTTTTGATCGGATGAATCAAGGGATGTTTCTAAAATTCGCAGGACAGTCAAAGTTCTGCTACAAGGAAATGGAGCTGCCTATTGAATAATTGCCACCGTACAGAAACCGGCCCTTCCTCTTCGGACTGCTCTACGCCCACACTCGATGAATGGAGCGCATTCGCAATCTTTCTAGCTGATGTGATTGAGAAGTACGCATCTGTCTTGGAGATAGACAAAGCAGAATCCTTATCAAACAACGAAAATCAACAAGATGCTGTTGATACCACCATTGCAGCATGATATAATATTCTTGTAATACTTGTCCCAACACAGTGGTAGGGTCTTCCTCTCCACTGTACTACATACACGGAACGAGGTACTTAAAATGAATCGTCCAGATGACTCTCCTAAAAATTCCATCCTCATTTACACCACAGAAGATGGCCTGACCAAAATTGATACTACCTTTGACGGTGACACCGTCTGGCTTTCCATTGACCAGATGGCTGAGTTGTTCCAACGTGACAAATCCACAATTTCCCGTCACATCAAAAACATTTTTGCAGAGGGTGAGCTTGAACGAGATTCAGTTGTTGCAAAATTTGCAACAACTGCCGCAGACGGAAAGACCTATCAGGTCGAATTCTACAATCTTGACGTCATTATTTCTGTTGGTTATCGTGTCAAATCCAAACGAGGCACACAGTTCCGTATCTGGGCAACTGGCATCCTGAAGGAATATATGCGCAAGGGATTTGCGCTGGATGACGAACGCCTGAAAAATCTGGGCGGCGGTGGATATTTCAAAGAGCTGTTAGAACGCATCCGTGACATCCGTGCTTCCGAAAAAGTGTTTTATCGTCAGGTTCTGGAAATCTATGCAACCAGCATTGACTACGACCCAAAAGCAGAAATCTCCGTCCAGTTCTTCAAAAAAGTCCAGAATAAAATTCATTATGCCATCCACGGTCAGACTGCCGCCGAGGTCATTTACAACCGTGCAGATGCCGAAAAGGAATTTATGGGTCTGACCACTTTTGCAGGAAACCAGCCCACTTTACGAGAAGCTACTATTGCCAAAAACTATCTGAACGAAAAAGAGCTTCGTGCTATGGGGCAGTTGGTTTCCGGTTATCTGGATTTCGCAGAACGTCAGGCAGAACGTGAACAGCCCATGACAATGCAGGATTGGGCAAACCACCTTGACCGCATCCTGACTATGAGCGGTGAACAGTTGCTTATTGGCAATGGCAGCGTTACTCACAAGCAGGCAGTGGACAAGGCTGCTACCGAATATCGGAAATACAAGGCTAAAACCCTCAGCGATGTGGAGCAGGATTACCTGGATTCCATTAAGTTTTTGGAGCAGAAAACAGGCAAGAAATAGCCGTTTTATGAGGTTTTCTTATGTTACAGGAAAAGACAAAGGTTTACATTTACACCCGTGTTTCCACGGCCATGCAGATCGATGGCTATTCACTGGATGCGCAGAAAGCCCGCATGAAAGCCTATGCAGGCTTCAATGACTACCAGATCGTCGGCGAATACGAGGATGCAGGTAAATCGGGCAAATCCATTGAAGGCCGTGCTTCTTTCTGCCGGATGATGGAGGACATCAAATCCGGCAAGGATGGTGTTGCCTATGTGCTGGTGTTCAAGCTCTCCCGTTTTGGCCGCAACGCTGCCGATGTACTGTCTACCCTGCAGGTAATGCAGGATTTTGGTGTGAACCTGATTTGCGTGGAGGATGGCCTTGATTCTTCTAAAGACGCTGGCAAGCTGATGATTTCCGTTTTGTCTGCTGTCGCTGAGATCGAGCGTGAGAACATCCGTGTCCAAACTATGGAAGGTCGTATCCAGAAAGCAAGGGAAGGTCGTTGGAACGGCGGTTTTGCGCCTTATGGCTATCGTTTGGTTGACGGTGTGCTGCAAATCAATGAGGATGAAGCCCCTGCCATTCGCACGATTTTTGAGCAATATGTAAACACCGACACAGGTGCAAATGGTCTTTCCAAATATCTGGAGACCCACGGCTTTCAGAAACTTGCCCGTCAAAATGGCACCTCTCCCCTTTTCAGCGCAACGTTGATTCGTGCCATCCTGAAGAACCCCGTCTACTGCGGAAAAATCGCCTTTGGTCGCCGCAAACTCGAAAAGATTCACGGCACTCGGAACGAATATCATCAGGTTCCACAGGAGAATTATTTACTGGTGGACGGCCTGCACGAGGGCATCGTATCGGAAGAATTGTGGAACGCCGCACAGGTCAAGCTGTTGGCGCAATCCAAACGATACGAACCAGTCAACCGCAGCAAGACGGAACAGGCGCATTTATTATCCGCCCTTGTCAAGTGCCCCATTTGCGGTGCTGGAATGTACAGCAACAAATGCACCAAACGAAAGAAAGATGGCACACCCTATAAATCTTTCTCTTATTACAGTTGCAAGCATCGCAAGATGCAACATGGGCAAAAATGTGATTTCAACAAGCAAATTCAGGAAGAAGTTCTGGACAACGCCGTGGTGGAGGTTATCATCAAACTGGTCAGCAATCCAAAGTTTGCCGCCATGATGCAGGAGAAAATCAACAGCAAAGTAGACACCACTGCCATTGAACAGGAAATTGCCGCCGCCGAAAAAATGCTGCGGCAGTATTACTCCGTCAAGTCCAAAATTATGGAGGAGATCGACACACTTGACCCGGATGACCGCCATTACATCATCCGCAAATCTGACCTTGACGAGCGGCTTTACAGGATGTACGATAAAATCGAGGAAGCCGAAAACAACCTGATGGATGCCCGGGCAAAGAAGCAGGCTATCGAAGCGGATAAAATCACGGGCGATAACATTTACAAAGTTCTCATCTGCTTTGAAAAGCTCTACAATGTGATGAATCCCCTTGAACGCAAAAAGCTGATGGAACATCTGATTTCTGAAATTCAGATCTACCCGGAGCGTCAGTCCAACGGTCAGTGGCTCAAATCCATCAAATTCAGACTGCCCATCGTTGAAAAAGATATCGATCTGTGTTTGGACAACGAAAGTCATACCGAAGCGATAGTTTCTCTACAAAGAGAAATCTAGTGGAAATCATCTGTTTTACGTTGTTTTCTCGTCATGTTGTGTTCGATGGCGAGGGCGATAAATTCCGTAATAAGCGTATTGAGGACTATATCACCGTTTCAGTAGTCATTGATATGGAGTGTGGGAACACAAAAAAATGAATGTTCAGAATGGAAAGGATATCGTGAGAACGGTGTCCTTTCCTCATAGGCTTTGCCGCAGATTTTGAAAAAAGTCTGCGGCTTTTTTCATGCCCAAATTCAGAAAGGAGGCGACGCCATGTACTTTACTTCCGGCCAAGACCGGGCCTTTGAACGGCTGATGCAGGAATAGCCCAGTTTCGATCACTACGACGGCGGCGGGGCGAACGTGCCGGAGGATTGCGGCAGTTGCCGCTTCCATCGCCCGGATTGGAAATATCAATACTGCGTGTATGCAGAGTGTCCCTATCAGCCGGGCAAGCTGACCGCCCTTGCTGCGGTCAAATTCACAGTGAAAGGAGCTGACGATGATATGGCAGTATTCCGCGTGGAGAAGAACAAAGGCTATACGGTGATGTCCAACCACCACCTGCGGAACAAAGCCCTGTCCCTGAAAGCCAAGGGCCTGCTGTCACAAATGCTGTCCTTGCCGGAGGATTGGGACTACATCCTATCCCCCTTAGCAATATCAATAATAACTGGTAAAATTATATCATATTTTAAGTGAAGTCGAAACCAGTGTGTTTAATAAAACGAAAAGCGCCGGGCGCGGGGGCTACATGGCCTCTGCGTCCGGCGCTCTTTTTTCTTATGCCTGCCCCATCGGGAAGTGTGGCAGTTCTTCCAGCAGCTTCAAAATAAGGTGCTGCCTCATATCTTCGTCAACAGTCAGCTCGTCGATCATAGGGGTGTAGTGTTCGATCACCTTTTCTTTGGCCCACTTCTCACCGGCGACGGCGGCCCTGATGGTATCAGTGTCCAGTAACATTTCCTGTTCAGCCATCGTGTCAACTCCTGTCGTTTTTTGTCTTATTCCAGCATACCACAGAACCGGCAGGAAAACCAGCGCCGGAAACATTTTCCCACGCATTTCAAAGCCCGTTCCGACAGGGATTTGATAAATCATTCTGCCACCCCACCGACCAACGCCGAAATGCCTTGATTTCTGTGGGCTTTTTGCCCCCTAAATGCGTAGATGGTTAACCTTGTTATGGGCAAACAAATAATTTCTCACGTTCTCACGAAGGAAAAATATCTTCCAAATTATATATCATTCGAGAAATATCATCTATTTTCAATAACAACCATTCTTCTGTTTGACCAATACTCGAAACTGCTGAAGTTAGGGTGGCTGTAATCAGGTTGCCTTCTTTTAACTTTAGATTTTTTATCATTTCACATTGTGGCAATGTTAAATCAACCACAACTGGATAAGGATTATTTAGATCAATCAATGTCATCTCGTGGAAGTGCTCTGAAATGTCTATTTCGTCAATATAGTAAACTGATACAAAAATCATTTTTTCCACATTGGGGCTAATTTGCAGATTGATGTCTTTTGTTTGATGCAAAATATTTCTATGTTTGTAAAGATATTCTCTTAAATTCGATTTTTTTGCCTTAACAAAATCCGCAATAAGATCTTCCTCGCTTCTATCATCCACTTTAATTGCTAACGGATGTAAGCAAGCTTTGTACTGGACAATCATATCAAAGGCGTGTTGCTCTAACTCGTTTTCGTCTAACTGCTTAAAGGAAATATTGTAGTGCATGCAATCGTTTCGCAATTTTCGAACAGTATGTAGTGCATCTTTTATGTCGCTTGTAATTACTCCGTCTTGATACAACTTGTCTATTCGCTTTTCTTGAGTTTTTACATCTGCAAGTTTATGTTTTGCTACTAAATATCTACAGTATTCTTCGCAAGCAATTCCAACAACTGCAATTGTTCCCGTATAAAAACCAAAACTATATAGTTGCTCTGCTTCTTTCAGCAGATCCAAAAATTTTTCTTCCTGAGGGAGAAATCCAATGTCGCTTAACTTATACCAGCGTTCTACAATCTCCTCTGCGTTTTGAGCGATTTTCTCTTGAACAATACTAATCAAGGCCTTCTTATCTCTGTCTATGTACGCCTGCCGATCAATATCTGGAATGTCAGGATATTTATTTTTGATAAAATCAATATACATCATAACACCTCTCAATTTGCCAAAAACAATAGGATTATTTTTATTATATGTTGTTTGAATGTTGCACTAATTTCTTGACTTGCGATAAAAGACCGGAGCCTCTTTGACAAGGGCTCCGGCCTGATCTCAAACAAAAAAGTCCCATCCGAAGCTCTCATCGCTGCTGCCTCTCTGCTCCGGCACCCCGTTCCCACACAACGATGCCGGAAGAAGCAGCATTTGGAAGAGTCTCTATGAACAGCAACCCCCCGATCCCCGTCAAGAGCTTCGTCAGGACTTTTACCAGACAAGGCCGCCTGCACCGCCACACGCTCTGCGGTGCCGCATGAACCCGTTCCGCGCTTCCGGATCGCTCCCCGGCCGCAATGCGCCGTTCTTGGCCCTCTGCCTTATTCCTGCCTAAATTATAGCAAATATTCACCCAATTTTCACGCAAAATGTCATATTCTGCGGGGGAGGATGTCATATTCTGTGCACCGGCACCGAACAGGTGAACCGGAACCATTTATCCCGGCAGCTGATGGCGTACTCTCCCTGATACTTGCGGAGCACATCCGTCACATTCCACAGGCCGATACCGTGGCCCGGCTCCTTTTTGGTGCTGCGCGGGAGCTGACCGTCCGGCAGGTCCAGATCCTCCCGGACCCGGTTGCGAACGGACAGCAGCAGTTCCTCCTCCGTTTTCCGCATCCGGAAATAGACTTCCGGCGGGTCGGCTTGGGCGGCAGCGTCGATGGCGTTGTTGAGCAGGTTGGAGACGACCATCACAAGGTCGGTCTTTTCGAGCGGAATCGCCCGCAGGTCGGGCAGGTCAAAGTAGAGCATGACCCCCTTGCAGGTGGCCTCCTCGTATTTTTTGCTCAGCAGCGCATCCAGCAGCGGGTTGTGCGTGTTCATAATGGTGGTATGGGCCGCGATGATCTTTGTGACCGTGGCAAGGTACGCCTTGGCTTCCTCGTATTCGCCCTGTTGCAGCAAGAGCGTCAGCGCCTCGATGTGGTTGGTGAACTCGTGGGTCAGGCGGCGCTGGGTGGTGTAGGAGTCCATCAGCGCTTCAGCCCGCTCTCGCTCCAGCGCCGTCTGCACATGAAGCTCCTGCTGCCGGGCCATCTGCTGATTGAACATCTGAACGATGTACATGTGGAGGAGCACCGCCACCGTCAGGCCCAGCGTCAGCAGCAGCATGAGGGAGTCGGCGGGTTCGTCCTTCACCGAGATCATCAGGACCACGTTCAGCACCACAACGATGCCGGGAAAAAAGGACATGACCAGCGCCTGCGGGGATTCGAGCGCCCGCTCATCCTTCCACTGGTGCGAGAAATAGGCCACCACCACGCCCACGATGAGGTTCGTGAGCGTCATGGTCACCAGACATCCGGGCCGCTGCCAGACCACCTGAAGCGACGTTCCGGTCACCCAGGAGACCACATAGCGGACCGTGTTTTCGGAGAGCAGGCACATGGTGCCGTTGATGAGGGCGGCGGTCAGCTTCTGGGGCAGCGTCCCGCCGAACAGCAGGGTGGACAGCAGCACATAGCCCACATTGTACCAGACGGTCTCCAGCGTGAAAAAGCCGATCTGGAAGATCAGACTGAACGCCAGCATCCCGGCTACCAGAACAACGCTCCAGAACCCGACATGCTTCACCCGCCCTTTGCCGAGGTAAGCGCGATCCACCAGCAGGAAGGCGGCCCACTGCGACACGCAGACCATGTGCCCGATGAAGAACCAGGATATCTCATTCATCGCCAAACTGCCCCTTCCATTCCAGATAGGTCTCCCGGATGGCCGCATAGCCGTTCCGGCTGACGCTCAGTTCCACCCCGTTGCGCATCGTGACCTTGTACCCGCTGATCTGGCGGATGTAGCGCATGTTGACCACATCGCTCCGCCCCACTCGCAGAAAGCCGTTCTCGAACAGCGCCTGCGGCAGATCGGTCAGCTTGCCGTAATAGGAGCAGAGCGGCTGATGCGGCACATCCCCATAGACATTGACCTTGCGCAGGTCACTTTCCAGGCAGTAGATGCTGTCGTAGGGCAACTCGATGCTGGTGCGGTTCTGCCGGATGGTCAGCACCTTGCGGCTGCGGGCGATCTTTTCGTGGAAGAGCGCCTCCAGGCAGCTGGGCAGCATCCGTTCCAGGTCCCGTTTGAGGATGTACCGGAACGCCTGGACTGTGTAGCCCTCCGGGGCAAATTCCAGATAGGCCGAAATGTAGATCAGGCGGATCTCCGGGCTGCGCTCCCGCAGCTGACGCCCCAGCGAGATGCCGTTCATGGTATCCAGATCCACATCCAGCAGCGCCACCTGATACAGTTCCAGATCCGGCACGGCCAATGCTTCTTCGCCGCTGGTGCAGACCACGATCTCCGCCGGGATCTCCCGCTGGCCGAGACAGGCCCGGACCAGCTGCTCCACCCGTGCGGCAAACCGCGCGTCGTCATCACAGATCAACATGTGCATGGTCGGTGTCCCCTTCTTTTGAAAAAAGCGGGCTCCCCGATGCGAAGAGTCCGCCCTTTCGAATGTACATTACGCAAAGAATTTGTCGTAGAGGCCGAAGGCAAAGATGAACAGAACGATCAGCGGCAGACCATAGGTCAGATAGCCGCGCATCCAGTCCTGCATCTTGGGGCCTTCGCCGGTGTTGACTTCCTGTTTGTAGTTCTTCCAGCCCCAGCCGCAACGGGAAACGCAGAACAGCAGATAGACCAGCGAGCCCAGCGGCAGGAACAGATTGCTGACGAGGAAGTCCTCAAAATCCAGCACCGCACCGCCGAAGACTGCAAAGCCGTCCCAGCTCCACACATTGTACCCCAGCACACAGGGCATGGACAGCGCCGCGATGAGGAACAGGTTCACAAGGCTGGACTTTTTGCGGGAGCAGCCGGTCAGCTCCATGCCGCAGCAGATGATGTTCTCGAAGACGGCCAGCACGGTGGAAAGCGCCGCAAAGGCCATGAACAGGAAAAACAGGCTGCCCCACAGCCGGCCCATCGCCATGTTGGCGAAGATGTTGGGCAGGGTGATGAAGATCAGGCTGGGACCGGCGGTCTGGTCCACACCGTAGGTGAAGCAGGCCGGGAAGATGATGAGGCCAGCCGTGATGGCCACGAAGGTATCCAGCGCCACGATGCGGATGGACTCGCCCAGCAAAGCGTGTTCCTTGCCGATGTAGCTGCCGAAGATGGACATGGCACCGATGCCAAGGCTCAGGGTGAAGAAAGCCTGATTCATGGCACCCACCAGCGTATTGACCACACCGACTTCTTTCATGCGGGCAAAGTCCGGCACGAGATAGAAGCGCAGGCCCTCCTTAGCGCCGGGCATGAATAGACTGTTGACGGCCAGAATGACCATGATGACGAGCAGAGCGATCATCATGACCTTGGTCACCCGCTCCAGACCATTCTGCAGGCCCTTGGCACAGACCAGGATGCCGAACGCCACCACGAAGATCATCCAGAACGCCATGATGCCGGGGCTTGCCAGCATCTCGCTGAAGGCATTTGATACCTGGTCTGCATTCAGACCGGCCAGCTTTCCGGTGGCAGTCATGTAAAAATAGTGCAGCATCCAGCCTGCAACGGTGGTGTAGAACATCATCAGCAGATAACAGCCGATGAGGGTGAAATAGCCGTGGATGTGCCACTTCTGGCCCGGCTTTTCCAGCGCCTGATAGGCGCGCACCGGGCTTTTGCGGCTGGCGCGGCCCACTGCAAACTCCATGGTCATAATGGGCAGGCCCAGAATGATGAGGAACAGCAGATAGAACAGCACGAAGGCACCGCCGCCGCCCTGCCCCGCCATATAGGGGAATTTCCAGACGTTTCCGATGCCGATGGCACAGCCCGCCGAGAGCAGGATGAAGCCCAGCCGCGATTTTAGGGTCTCACGTTCCATGATAAAATGTTCTCCTCTGTAATCCATTTGCCCCGGTCTGCCTTTTGCAGCTTGCAACCGGGCACAACAGAATTATTATATCACAGTTTTCCTCCATTGGGGAGGAGTCGCATGACGTTTCAGAAGAGAAAAAGATTCATTTTTGACCGTTCTAAAAGGAGCGGAATTTGATAGCATTCAGAACGTCAGCCGCATCTGATACCATGTCACGCCGCCGTGCGCAGACCCGGAAACGCCCTCGTTGACAAAGCCGAATCGGGCGTAATAATGCACCAGTTTGTCCTTGCAGGTGAGCACAAGGCCCTTTCTTCCCTGCTGTTTTGCCGCTGCAATGGCCGTTTCCAGCAATTGCCCGGCCAGGCCGCGCCGCCGGTATTCCGGCAGCGTGTTGACCCCAAAGATCATCTGCCATGCACCGTTTTCGTTGTGGAGCGAGGCATCTGCGTACATTGCATCGGTCAGGTCTGCCGCGTCCGTGACCATGCCGTCCACAAAGGCTGCGAGTGTTTCGTCCTCCCACAGGAGCCAGAAATGGTCCCCATAATACCGCAGCCGCTCGGCAAATTCTGCACGGGACGCTGCCTCTGCCGCCGGGAAGCACTCTGCCTCCACCGCTGCAATGGCGTCGAGATCCTGCTCGACTGCGGTTCGAATCGTTTGTGCCATGGTTTTTTTCTCCCTTTCTCATGCTGTGCCGTCCGAGCCGTTTCCGGTCGGGCTGGCGGTGGTGGTCGATCATCCGCAGCCCGCGCTGAATGGCGGGACGTCGCAGCGGAACACATTATGACTGCTAAAATCATAGCATACGCCGCGCAACTTATCAAGGCCCGCTAGATGCACAAGCCCCCGCCAACACCTGCTGACGGGGGCTTGTGATTGATTTTTGTGAAACGTTATTCGAGCTCGGTAGGTTTGTTTCAAAACTAAACAAATTTGTTTGGTGCATCTGTTCTTGGATGTTCACTTTTCCATGAGATTGCCGTGGTAGATGTGGCTTGCTGATTTTTTGGTATCAGGATAGTATCACACAACCAGCGGGATCTCTGTGAGTATTATAACGTATTTACGTTCAGGATGCAACCGTCTTTTAGGAATTCCACTTTGACTGAATCGGTGCTTCAAAGTTATGGATTTCTTCAAGGCACTTGTCCAATTGACTCATAATGACTTCTTCCGTGTCGTTCTCACTGTTAGCAAAAACCGTTGATTTGAAGAACAGCCGATAGCCTTGTGTCAGCTTTCCGCCATCCGTCAGTTCTGCCATTCTCAAAAATGCAGTCCGCATCTCATCTGTAATACCCTTGCAGTAGAAATAGAGCTGCACATACAGTTCGTTCTTAAAGTTCGTGATCTCATAGAAATAGTAATTGCTCGTTCTCCAGGGGCTAAGCACATCCTTGTTTGTAGGTATCGCCTGATTCAGAAACGGTGTTGTAAAGCGGACATACCGACCTTCACAGGTATCTGCATCAAATTCAATCCTTCCAGCTTCTGCCTGCTTCTCGCACCACTTTTGCGCCATCGCCAGACGGTTAATACCTGTTCCAATATTGCTGGGCCGAGCACTGTAAACAAAATCCTCTTCCAAATCAAGGTCATATTTCTTCAGAAGTGCCTTGATAAAGCAGATGCAGTCATACGCAGAATATCCAGTACTGATGTAAATATCGCTGTCATTTTTCAGCTTTACCGCATTTCGGATAGCGTCCTTATCGTAAGCAAATACGGGATTTTGCCACGCTGGGAATACTTCCAGACTTCGCGCCATACGATCAATAATGCTGCTGTTCAAGTTGTACAGCTTACCAGCCACTGAGCGAACCATAAGAGCAAAGCTATCCACATTGACCCTTTCACCTAGCAGCTCGTAATAGTTCACCCACTTATAGGTTGCATTATGTGGGTCAGCCACTGTATACAGTTGATAACGTGGGTCAGAAAAGTCGATTTTCGTTGTGGGAAGTTCAATAGGAAATAGTTTTAATACCTTCTTGGACAACCGCTCCGAACGAGCCTCTATTGTCTGTGCATTCCACTCTGTCTTGTCCTTCACATCACTATAAAGAACAGTCACATGAGTGTTTTTATCTGACAGCATATCGAGTTTTTCTGCAAAAGGCAAATCACCCAGTTCACTATTATAGCCCGTCAGCGTCAAATTGCCCAATGTGTGCAGATACCGCTCTCGCACCAGTTCCCAATCACTGCCGAGCATTTTCTGCCATGCAGTCGATAGATTCTTGTTCTGCGGCATGATATGCTCGATGGTCAGAGCATCTGTCTTAATTTGCTCTTTTCCCTGATTTTCGATTGCCACAAGCAGATACTTACACAGCGCGTTCTTCCGATAAAGATTACGTTCTTTCAATGCTACTACGAACTCCGCATCGCTGGGCATCACATCCTTAGATGTCAGCTGCAGCAGGAAGGACACAATAGCATCATAGTAATTGTTCTTATTTTCCGGTCGATTGAACACACGTCCATAAAGAGTCTTATATAAGCCACGCAGCGAGTTCGAACCCACTTCACAAATCAAGCGGCGGATACTGTAATTCAGCAGCAGTCGTAGAACCTTGCAGAGCGTTTCATCATCGATCACACCAGCCTCAAAGTCGTCAAACACGCTGAACAAAAAAATGTACACTGTCGTCTGGTTCAGTTTCCTTATGCTGTCGAGAAACTGATTAGCTTCATTGCTCAAGTGTAACTTGTCACCGCAATAGAAAGCATGGTACTGCTGCGCATAGTGTAAAATTTCACCCAGCATGGTTTCGTTGGTGTAACGTCCCCGCACATAGAGTGCCTTAAAGTCATCATAGGCGGTACTCTCTTTGGTGAATCCATCCATTTTGAAGTTCAGATAATCAAGAAAAAATCCCTCCAACTGGTCTCTGGACAGTATCTGCTCAGCCTTCAACCAGTAGCTTTCATACAGCCTATCCTGATCAACCTCTGTCATCAACACAAAGTTGCGAATTTTATCCGATAAGCTCAGCGGTATACCAGTCGAGTTAATTCTCTCAAAGATTTCCTGCGCATTATCGTTATCATCAAGTTGAATCACAGCTACTGTCAGCAACCCTATCCCACGGTAAATATCAGAAACCGTTATGCCTTCAGCCTGTTTTCCTCTTATCAAATCGCAGAAGTGTTCATAATTTCGATAAATTTCGCAGGTTGTGTCAATTTTGTCGTGTTTGTCATAAATCAAATCCAACAGCTGGTCATTGTTATCTTTTGCTGGTTTCAATTTCATCTTGCTCGTTTCATCTAGCTGAAACTGATTGTACTGGTCAGTGTTAAAGATTGCCCCCTGTGGCAGCATCTTCTCGCTATCGTTTTGAGCCATGTCGGACAGGGCTTTGAGCAAAATATAGATTGTTGTCAACCGCTGTTGTCCATCAATTACGATGTTATTCCCAATGCCTTTCGTTGGTGCAATCGGCTTAAAAACGATTGAACCACAAAAATGCAGCTGATTTCTCTGCCCAGCTGTCACAACATCCTCGAACAGCTTATCGCACTGCTCCCAAGACCATTCATAGTTTCTTTGATATACAGGTATCTTATACTGTCTTCCGTTCTGTCCTAAAAAGTTTGCGATGATGCTTCCTTGGTAGATAAACATGATTTATCCTCCAGATATTTTCCTGCTTCTATTTTCTTTGGTTATCAGTATACCAAATCCTTCTATCTCTTTCAATCTTTTGGTTTTAAATGCTATCGAACTTGGGTACTCTATTGTTCTGGTAGCCAAGCGAATCGGCGATACTGTTCCCGTCGTCATGCGGACCTATGCCCATTTGTACCCTAACAAGCAGCAGGAGCTTGTGTCGAAGCTGGAGGCCATCGGCTCCCCCACTTCTAACAACGATGACTCTGATTTGATGTCACTCGGCCAGGCCGAAAACAGGTGATGTCACGGCCCGTTTTGTGATGTCACGATGTCAAAAAAGCCCCGGAAAGTTTCGATTTCTCGTTGCTTTCCGGGGCTTTCAAATTATTCTTCGATAATAAACCGTGCTACCATTTTCCTGCACATCCAGCAAGTGCTTTTTGCCGCAGGTGATGTCAAAGTGATGTCATTCTTCCAAAATTCATCGCTTTTCGGTCGTAGACACGTTTTATTTTCTCGTATTCCATTATTCGAGCTCGGTAAGTCTTAATTATTACTAAGCAAATTTGTTTAGTAAGACTATCCTTGAATGTTTACTTTTTCATGAGATTGCTGTGCTAGATGTGCCTTGATGATTTTTTAGTATCAGGATAGTATCACACAACCAGCGGGATCTCTGTGAATATTATACTTGGTTTTGAAAGAATGTTCAAGTGTCTATTGACTAATCATTTCTTCTAGGATCGGTTCTATCCCTGACGAGATCAATCCATCCACCATTCGCTGCGCACAATAGCGATTGACATCCCATGCAATGAACCTCAAAATATTAGCTGCGATTTCTTTCACAAGGTATGAAAAAGTAGCTCCTATAACGGTCGCTGAGAACTGTGCAAAAGGATCGTATGCCTGAAATACCCTTCCGCAAATATCTCTATAGGATTTGTCTATGCTTTGAATAATATGCTGTGCATTATCTTCACTCACGTGCATATACGCCAAAAGAGCTCTATCAAATCCATTTGTTTCTTCATAGATGTTTTTGGAAATTTCCATATCTGATAACATACTCAAGTAATTTTCTACTTCTTCGTCATAGACTCCGGCTCGCATCTTCTCCTCTGCGTGCTTTTTCGTATTGACATCCTTCTGATATTGTAATGCCTTTTCAAAAAAGGCTGATAATTGTGTAGCATCAGCATATCGGTACACTGCATCGCTACTAGTAGCTTTCTCCGTAACATTACGAAAAGCATGATGTGAATCACTAGGATTTCCCGTCATGATAAAGTTAATTATACGTCCAAGGGAATACACATCGCTTCTTTTATCTGCATCCCTTAACATCATAAATTGCTCTGGGGCACAATACAAATACTGTCCGACCTCCTTCGTATGTAGCGTTTGATGTGATGTGAAAACATTCAAATCTTTTCCAAGTCCAAAGTCCGCTATTTTTAAGTGCCCTGATATAATAAAGATATTATTCGGACTTAAATCCCTGTGGATAATGTCCTTTTTGTGTACATCTGACATTATATAAAGAATTTGTCTGATGCATATAACTTTTGATTCTTCTGTCAGCGCATTTACTTTAACGTAAGTCTCAAGTGTCATCTCCGCAGGCTCCATAGTATAGGAGCAGTCATTCTCATCAAAGTTATATACTTCAATCACACCGAATCCTGCGAGCTTTTTTGTAATAGCAAATTCTCTTTTGAATCTGCTTCTTATTCCTTTATCGGTAATAAAATCATCTTTCAACCGCTTTTTTATCAAGCCTGTTGATTTTTGCCTATAAACATTTGCAAATCCACCGCTTCCTATTAAAACCAAATCCGTATTCTCTGAAACAAGGTTATAGTGGCCATTAGATTTTGTAATCGCGTATTGATCTTTCTTTATAATATTGTTCAGCTCATTTAGGATATCTTGAGATCTACTAGCCGCATCTACTGCTGTAAGATTTTGTTCACTCATTAAATATTCTTTGCTAAGTATAATATCGAGAAATTTCTGAATCACACCCCCATTCAGAAAACCTACCAGCTTATTATACACATAAATCCATCTGGATGGGAAACCACTTTCATATTTATCATTCGCTGAAAAATATGTGTTGAAAAAACTCACCAATTTGGGGCCAGACTTATACGCAAATTTCTCTCCTGTATCACCGCAGAAAAGATGTGAAATCTTTTGGAGCGAATCTTCGCTAATCATTTCACTCTCCCCTTTCTAATCCATACCACATTTATTATAACTTTTATGATTTCCTCTTCCTATTTTTTCGGGCCATTCTCCTATCACGCATCTTATTCCATATACTATGCAATAGGGCAATCTCATACTGAGTCAGTCCAAGCCCCTCACGAAGCAAAACACCATCAGTATATTCTAGTATCTTGTCGATTTCGCCTTTTCGTTGCCAGCCGTCAATTTTAGACAAATCCAGCTGCTCAGCCCCCCTCATCGGAATTCTAAATTTCCGCATTTCACCGGGTTCAAACGTAAGAACACCACCGCCATAACTTCTTCCAAGTGTTTCGCTTAAAGCAAACGTATAGGTGTTCAAAAATGCTGCTGCGACACACTCTCCCTGAACTCCCTGCAAGAATCTTACCTTGTGCAAAGTATCTGTCACAAGTGCATTCTTCTTATTCAAAATCATTCTTGGATATAAATGAGCCTGCCGAATCAGAAAAGCGTCTGCATCCCATGTAGATGACACATAATACCATTTAGGCCTAATGCGGCATTTATAGTTCTTGTTGTAGCCGTTTTCTTCGCCGTATTCGATGTACTTCTTCTGTTCTTCCGTTAATTCATCAACTTCTTCATTTCCCGGAGCAAAGAAAAACACTTTCTTTCCGGCATCGATGAGGCAATCGAAATCTTTCTCTGTAAGTTGAACACCTTTAAGCTGTTCGGAGCGACTGATAATCGGCAAAACTGTAGATTCCAAATTATGCTCTGCAACCACTGATCGATTCAAAATAAAAAAATCATTTTCACCACTTACAAGTCCTACATTTACTTCATACAAATCCGTGGCATTAGAGATTCTTGAATCATGATCCAGTTTTTTTAGCAGTTGTAATTCTTCATTTGTTAAATAATATTTGACCCATTTATCTTTGCCGGTATCCAACTGCTTTTGCTCAGCAGTATCCAAGCACTTCTGTCCTTGAGAAATCAAATCCTCTATATTATTCAATTCTACGATGCGTATTCTGTGCTTTTCACATCCTCGTTCGCCTAGTAAAAGAACCACTTCCTGCTGAATATCATCAAATACCAACTGTTTGAAAGTTATAATAGTCAATCTATCAAAAAAGCCGCTAAGAAATTGCCGTGCTTCCGCAGCATAATCCACTTGAAACAGTTCCGCAGGAATCACCATGCCAAGTCGACCATTCGGTTTTAGAGCATTACACGAAAGAAGTAGAAACGGAAGCCAAATGTTTGTCAACCGATTAGGTTTAAAGCCATATTTGTTCATTAGTGTAAATGCTATTTCACGATATTCCTCATTAAAATTCTGATACCGAATGAATGGCGGATTGCCAACTATCGCATCAAATTTTTTCTTATCGTCCACAACTTCCCTGAAGTACGAAAAGAAATCTTTGCATACTACCGTTGTACCATACTGTGCAGCCTTTTCAGCCTCAACACTATCAAGTTCAACGCCAATAACATTTTTCTTGACCTCTTGCCTTGTCGCTCCCAGTATTTTTAAGCGGTGTGTAATTGCATTCAAAAAACTTCCATCTCCACAGCTAGGTTCCAAAACGGTGTCTGCCGGTGCTTGAACTGCCCAATCTGTAATAAATTCAGAAATTTTGTCAGGTGTATAATACCCTCCTCTCAGCTTATTGTAGCCTTCAATTGGTTTCATGTTTATTCCTCATCATTCTGGTGTTGAACCTGATAGAGTGCATCAATTGCACTGTTCAAATCATTGTTTACTGCTGTAATGGAGCGTTCGATCACTGCCCTCTGCGCTGCATTTGGCGCCACCTCTAACTGTTGTTTCAGTGTCATAATAGTTTGAACGTGCTCCACAATTTCTCGATGCTTTTCAGCCTCGGTAGGATTATTAAAGTCAATCTTGTAAATTGGCAATGTTTCAATGAACTGTTTGCCATGAGAATAATAATCTCCCCTAAATTTACTTGCCTTGCTCTTTACAAGGCGTTCAATAAACCAATGATTTAGAATCGCTTGAATATAAAAGATAGATTCCTGTGCTGCCGGTTTCATTTCTAGTCCATAAAACGGGCCATTTCCTCCACCAGTAAACGCTATTAAATCGTTGTCATAAACATAGTGTGGACCTAAGGCCATTGTTGGCCATACAAGATGTTCACCTGAGAAAAAGCGCCGAATGCTTTGACTTCTGCCAAACTGGTACCAATTATTTTCGTTTTGTCTCTGTAGTTTTCGATGTTCCAAATCGTTTCGAAATTCCTGAAGATATGCCAGTGCATAGGGGTAAAGCCGTCTCATTTCTTCTAAAGTATAAAGTTTAGGCTTTCCTCCAACCATTTTATACGGGAATAAAATGTAACAATTCGCCTTAATCTTCTCATAGCTAGTCAGCTTAGTTTTTTCAGCGTCATAAATTCCCTTGCGAAGAATCGACTTTTCAATTTTAAAAGCTCTCTGATTTTTATCATGTGCATAAACAAAATCATTATCCTCCGAATCGGCATAGATAATATAGATCTCATCCGCACTTGTTTGCAACCCAACAAATATATCTGCCACACTTTTAAGTTTTACACAATTGGGTTCTATTTGATTAAGATGATCTATTACATTTTGAGGTAAAAAGGCCCATGGCTGACTCGAAAGATACCCAGAGCGATATTCTAAATAATCTGCGCTTCGCTCAAATAAAAACCTATTCACATCTTTCACAAAAGCTATTTTAAAGTTTTCTTGCTGCCTTTTCGCCAGCACCAAAATGCATGTATATGTCGTCCTACTCTTAAAGAGTTGGAATGTTCCAAAATGCACAATTTTCTCAACGTGAGCATTTTCCGAAAGTAGTTCTCTCAGTTTTTGACCCGCTTGAATATTCATAAATTTGTGTGGAACAATATATCCTATCATTCCATCTGCATTTAAAAGAGAAAGACTTCTTTCAATAAACAAATAATACTTGTCCAACGTCTCAGACTTAGCAGTTCTATATTGCGAAATATGGCTCTTATAAAATTCATATTCTTCCCCGGCATACTGCACCATATTCTGCACTCGAATATATGGTGGATTTCCAATGATTGCATCAAATCCTCTATCGCCAAATTCCGAATGCCAGTCGAACATCTTAATTTTGTTCATTAGAGAAATGTCAGTATAAACAGCACGGTTTAACTGTGCATATGTCCCGTCCACAAGACTATTACCATTTTTAATGTTTTCGTCCAAATTGGGAAGTATTTTATTATGTGTATGCTGATGATATGCTTCTAGTTCTTCTAAAGTCGAACCCTCAAGCACTTTTAAAAGCAAACTAAATTTTGAGACTTCAACCGCAAGAGGATCTATATCAACACCAAAAATATTATTTTTCAGAATTTTCCTTTTTATCTCATAAGACAGATGATAATTGGTACTGCCCGGAAGCTGATAAACATCGCCGTGATGCACCGCATCTTCAAGATTATTTGACTGATAGAACTCAATATAGTAATTACAAATATATTCAAACGCTGACAAAAGAAAATTGCCCGCTCCACAGCATATATCAGCAATACGGTATTCAGAAACCTTATCCAGTGTTTTGTTTGTATACAATGGTTGTAATGTTTCTTCAACGATAATATCTGTAATGTTTTTCGGAGTGTTAACCGCGCCTTGAGAATCCACAACTTCTGGCTTTTCCTTCGTGACAACATGGCCATCTGGCTGAACTTCCAACTTTTCATCTAAGAAGAGCTCGTATATCTGTCCAATAATGTATGGCTCAATAACACCAAACTCATACGAGTTGTTTGGATAATATAGACTCTGAAAAATTTCGATGAGCACTCCATCAGAAACAATAAGCCTATCTTCATCCAATAATTCAAACAGCCCAGAATCATACTTCCGATCTGCCGTTTCAAACATAGTTTTTAATTCTTGATACGTTGTAATATTTCGTAAGGACTCGTAGTTTTCTAGACATCTATCCTCACAAATTCGAAGAAAAATAGTTCGATTAAGAATCCTCTGAACAAAAATATTCAGTGTTTCGTTATCGACATCCGGATTATTTTGGAGTATATCTTCACCAAGTGCATTTCGCCAGCTTTTGATCTGGCTTAAAAAATACTGATCAAACGGCTCTCTCCGAACTGCCCTACGAATATTTTCAAATCGATTTTCAAATTCTCCCGTTAATGCAGCTTCTTTCGAAAGCAAATTGTAAATTTCTTCAAATCTTTCTATATACTCATCAAAGTGGTAATGTGCGATCATCGCCACCCCGATGCCATCTCCTTCTCGTGGACGAATAGAACAGTCATAAATATATAAATCTGTAAAATTTGTTAATACCGATATTTTTAAGTTGCCACTCCATCCATATCGGCGCAACTGAAAAGCTGGTGCAGAATCCACTGTAATATTCACAGCAGGTTTCTTTGTTTCAAGAAAAAACAAAACCTCTGTGCCTACCTTAAACGAATAATCTGGCTTTTTACTGCGATGGACTCCATCTTCTTCTACCACAACTGTTGCTTCATGCGTCACCTCACGTAGATGTTGTGGCAGCCCCCTCTCATTATCCACATCCCAGCCAAGAATATGAAAGAACCGATTCACAAAGTCTACTCGCACTTGTGTTTCATTATAGGTAGCACATTGAAACTGCTGGTAATCATTACTATATCTGTGCACGAGTTCACTAACTTGAGCGGTAAGTTCAGCCATCATTTTCGGTGTCATCTTGTTCATTTCTCCTTTTTCAATTCAAAGTCAACAATATCGCTTATGTTACACTGTAGGGTTGAACAAATCTTATACAAGCTTTCCATCGAGATAAATTCGTTTTTTCCCATTTTTGCAAGCACATTAAAACTAATACCAGCAGCATCCTTTAGCTCTGTCCTATTCATTTTCTTATCAATTAACAGCTTCCAAAGCTTATCATAAGAAACAGACATTGCAAATTCTCCATTCTCAATTAACTCTTGCTTAATTATAACATCAACCGACTTCGTTCACAACCGAAATCTCATCAAATCATGAGAAACACTCATCAAAGAGCTTGTTTCCGTTAAACCGAACTATCCGTAAATCCCGGATAGTTACCTGATTGCCTGAGTTATCAAGTAACACTTAACAACTGCTCTGAACTCTTCGGAATTTCCGAAAAGTTGTACTTTTCTCGTTTTCCAGAAATCTCAATGAAGTTTTCTGTTGCATTTTTCGTCGAAATAGTGTACACTCTTCCCATCTCGTCCACTGTCTGTATCTCGGACGGAGTTTCGTATCGTCAAACACCTGTGAACTGAGAGGAAAGCCAATGAAAGCGAAAAAGACCAAACTGCCCGAAAATCTGTATCATTACACCAGCCTCATCAAGTATCGGATGATTCTTGCAACTGGGAAACTGCTTCTGACACCTTCCAATCTGAAATATGACAACGCCACGCTCCATGACGAACCACTCTTTTTTAATGGGCAGAAAATTGGTTATAAATCCGTTGACAAATATGAAAGCTATCACCCTGTCGTCTGGCTGACTGCCAATGACCATGCTGGTGCCAAAAATACCGGCCTGTCCAACGACAAAATCATGTGCCGCATTACCATCAGGACCAATGGTAAAATCTGGCGGTATCTGCCTTGGCGCACTTTCTACGACAAGTACAACGCTGACCGCAGCGTTTCCTCAACCCTCAAACAAACCGCTAATGACTACCTGAACTGGTATGTCTGTGAATCTGAGATTCCAGTTGCGGACTTTGCAAAGGTCGAGTTTCTAGCTGAAGATGGCACCTACAAAGACGAGAAAGACATTCCCGGCTTTGCTCTGACGGATATTGCCCCGGAGCTTTTTGAGTAAAATATCACTTATATGTACAGACCCCCGCCAACTCCGCTGGCGGGGGTCTGCTATGCTTACAGTTCTACGCTGTTCTGCCTGTTCTTCTTCTGGCTTCTATCCGCGGTCTGCTCCTGCTCCCTCATAATTCCAATGACCTGCTGCATCTTCTCGGCACCGAAATAGTTCCATACTCGCCTGAAATCACGTTTCATCGCATAGAGCTGCGAATTCTCAGCTTTTACCTGTTCCAGCTGCTGGCTCAAATGGCGGGTAGCCTTCTTCTCGTCCTGATAGAAATACTGGAACTTATCCCGTTCGTTCTTAACCTCCCAGTACTTCCGATGGAGGGCAAAGAGTACCTTCACCAACTTCTGGATCAGCGGCATGGCCTTCTTCTCCCGATAGTTCTTGGCGGTCTCAAACGTGGCTGCTTCCGGCACCCATTCCTCCGGCCGCTGGGAGTACTGCGCTGACAGGTTTTCCAGCCCCTCCATGATGGGAGCCAGCTTGTTCAGCTTCTGGCTCTGCTTCTGGTAGGTCAGCTCTGCTTTCTGTACCCGCTGTTCAGCGGCTTCTACGGCTGTCTGCGCTGTTTCCAGCTGTTCCTGCATCTCGGTCAGGTCGGTCTGGCACTCCTGCTTGGCAGCTTCCAGAGCCGCTACCTCTTTACTACGCTCCTGCTTTTTGAAGTCCAGCACAGACAGGTGCTCTTCGTGGGTGCCTTTCTGTTCCCACTCGATGCCGTGCCGCTCCATCACGGCAGCAAGCTGCTCTTTCTCGGCGTTGATCCACTGGTTCAGTTCGGATTCTCGCTTGGAGCCGCCTGCAAAACCCAAGGCCTTCAGAGCCTGCTTCAGGGAGACCTTGGTGTCCAGTCCTTTGCCCTTCCAGCCGGACACATACGGCACGAAGTCGATGTGCAGATGGGGCGTAGCTTCATCCATGTGGAGGAATGCTCCGAACACCCGCAGTGTTGGGTTCCGCTCTTGGAAGCCCTGCATATACTCGTCCAGCAGTTCCTTTGCCAGTGCGCCGTTCTCGGTCAGGACGCCCATATCATCTTTGTTGCCGATCTGGACGATCAACTCATGGAAGAGCTTTTCCTGCTTGCCTGTCCGCAGGTGCTCATAGTAGTCGTTGATACAGCGGTCCTTGCGCTTCTGCTTGGCGTTGTAGCGGTTCGCTGCCTCATCAAAAAGTTCGTGGTACACCTTCTGAATCGGTTCATCCCGATACACAACATTCAGGCTGCTGCGCTCCGGGTCTACGTTTTCAGCGGTGAAACTTCTCCGGTTATGGTTGAGGGAGCCGGGACCCCGCATTGCGGAAATAGTTCTTTTCAATCGCACGTCCTTTCTCTGTGGAAGTAACTGGTGCCGGACACGGCATAGGCTTTGTTACTTTCGTCGAAAGTAACGCAAAAGCACTTTTGACAGACGTTCCGTCCATCAAAAGATGCCTTTGCGCCCTGCCGGGGGCCTCCGTCTGCGGACGGGGTTTCGCTGCATCTCGCCGCTGCCCGGTCCAACTCCACCTTCCTGCGTGATTGCATTCACAGGAGCGTGACACGCTCCTGTCCTCTGCCAATAGAGGAACTCACCAGCGGAAGCTTTCTGGCACGCCTCGCCGGTCCAGATACTCCTGCCGAGCCTGCTCCCGCTGTTCCTCGGTGGGTGCTGTCTTGTACTGGGCATACAGCTCATGCCGCAGCATCGCATCCAGTTTTTGCTCCAAGCCCTGTTCAATGACCTCTTCGTACTCATTTTCGCCACTCAAATGATAATGCAGCAAGGCGACGAAAAGTTCCTGCGAAATCTGCACATTTTTCATCGTTATCACCATCCCGTGTCGGTTGTGTCGATTGTGACGGTATTTTACATAGTAGCAAAAATATCGTCACAACCGTCACGAATCGTCACGCCCCAGAATTTTCCAGCGTTAATTTGACTACCCTGCCCTCATGGGTGCGCCTGCTTTCGTACCGAATTCCATAATCGTTGTAGAGCCTGTCGGCACTCACGTTCAGCTTCCGGGTCAGGATGTTTGCCTGTATGCTCACACCCGACAGCCGTTCCAGCAGTTCCGTGGGCGTACCACTCCACTCCGGCTGTTCCGGGGTGAGCACCTTTGCCACCGCTTCCAGAAGCGGGTCGGGCGGCAGTTTCCAGAGTTCCGTTTCGGCTCCTTGGAACTCCCACACGCAGCGCTCCCGGTTGAATTCCAACGTCAACTCCTGATCCGGCTGGTCACGCCCCACGATGTCCAGTAGTGCGGTGTTGTCCGTACGCCGCTTCTTCTGCATGATGAACGCGCCATCCGCTGCACCCAACAGACCGTTGGTGCCGGAGATCATATCAAAGCTGTCCTCGGCTTCCATCTTCCGGGTGTGATGAACCACCAGCAGGCAGATGCCGTACCTGTCGCTGAAAGTTTTCAGTTTGGTCACGATCTCGTAGTCGCTGGCGTAGCTGTATCGGTCACCGCCGATCTCTCGCACCTTCTGCAGGGTGTCGATGATGATGAGCCGTACATCCGGGTGCTCCCGGATGAAGCCTTCCAACTGCTGGTCAAGTCCCTCGCTCACGGACTTGGCTTGTGTTGCGAAGTAGAGATTGCTGGTCTCCTCTACCCCGAACATCCGGGAGAGCCGCCGCTGCAACCGGGCGTAATCGTCCTCCAACGCCAGATAGAGGACGGTGCCTTGATGCACCTCGTACTCCCACAGCGGAAGCCCCATCGCCACATGGTAGGCAAGCTGCCCCATGAAGAAGGACTTACCCACCTTGGGCGCACCTACAAAGAGGTAGGTGCCGCTGTACAGCAGGTCGTTCACGATGGGTCTCCGGGGTGGATATACCGTGTCATACAGTTCGGTCATTGATACCGTATTCAGCCCGAAATTGTTTGACTTTTTCGCGGCTTGCAGATTGATTTGCTTGTCCGAATTTGTTATAATATTGGTGGTAATTTTATCAGACGACTGTACCGCATCTGCGCCAACAGATGCACCCGGTACGGTCGTTTTTCTATTGTCTGTCATTCGCATTCCTCCTTAAGTCCGTTCAACGTCAGAGCCACCATTTGCAGGGTCTCCAGCAAGTCCGGCGGAACTTCTTCATCCACGGCCAGCCGCTGCAATTCCTGATAGATCAGCTTCATCTGGTCTCGCAAGGCTTTGTAGACCCTTGGGTTGCCTACCACGGTGATCTCCCGGTCGGTCAAGCGGCGGATGATATACTCCTGTTTGGTCAGCCCGGAGAGCTTTACTTTGGCTTCCAGAACCTCGTCCTCTTCCGGGGACATTCGGAAGGCTACCACCTTGTTCCGCCAGCGGCCTTGCTGGTCGAGTACTCGTTCCATCTTCATCCCTCCTTTCGCTCCATGTCCAGCTTCTGCGCCATCTCCTGCTGCTTTGAGGGAAAGAGGTGGGCGTACTTATAGGTGATGTCCACGCTCTCATGCCCCACCCGGTCTGCGATTGCCAGAGCCGAGAAGCCCATCTCGATCAACAGTGATACATGGGAGTGCCGCAGGTCGTGGATTCGTATCCGCTTTACCCCGGCTTCCTTGGCTCCCCTGTCCATCTCGTGGTGCAGGTAGCTCTTGGTCACCTCAAAGATCCGCTGGTCTGGCTGGACTTTGTAGAGGGATTTCAGGTAATCCCTGATCTCGTCCGTCAGAAACTGTGGCATCTGGATGACCCGGACGCTCTTGGGCGTTTTCGGGTCAGTGATCACATCCCGGCCTTTCAGCCTTTGATAAGATTTGGTGATGGAGAGCAGCCCCTTGTCCAAGTCGAAGTCTGCCGGGGTCAGAGCCAGCAGCTCGCCCTCCCGGATGCCACACCAGTAGAGGACTTCAAAGGCGTAGTAGGATTGCGGCTTGTCCATCATGACCTCTGCGAACTTGAGGTACTCCTCCTTCGTCCAAAAGAGCATTTCCTTGTGCTTTTCTGACCCCATGCACCCGGCTGTGGCTGCTGCATTTGATTTCAGCCCATAGAACCGGACGGCGTGGTTCAGAATGGCACTGAGTTGTCCATGCAGCGTCTTGAGGTAGGTCGGCGAGTAGGCCTTGCCGTTTTTGTCCCGGTAGTTCAGCATCTCGTTCTGCCATGCAATCACATCCCGTGGCTTTATCTCGCTGAGCCGCTTTTCTTTGAAATACGGTAAGATTTTCGTTCGGATGATATGCTCCTTGGTAAACCATGTGTTTTCCCGGAGTCGCTTCTTTTTGTCCGTGATATAAATTTCCACAAAGGCTTCAAATGTCATGGTCAGGTCTGCCGCCTGTTGAAGAAGGAACTCCCGCTCCCACGCCAGAGCATCCTTCTTGGTGGCAAATCCCCGTTTCAGCTTCTTCTGCTTCACACCTTGCCAGTTCTCGAAGTAGAAGGAAGCGTACCATGTGCCCTGCCTGTTGTCCTTGTAGGCTGGCATCCTATCACTCCTCCCCTGCCCCGTAGATCTTCTCCTGATAGTACCTCCTGCTTACCCGGCCTCCCACGGTCGTGTAGCCCTTGGCTCTCAGTTCCTCGTTCCACTGGGCGATCATTTTGTACGCCAGCCCCTGCGAGATGTCCAGCTCCTTTGCCAGCTCGTCTGCCTTGATAAAAATGCTGTTTGCCATTTTTTGTCCTTTCCTTGTCGGTTTCATTTCGGTGCCGCTTCATCCTCGCTGACTTCCGGCAGGCATATCCCCTTTGCGGTGCTGTGCCGTCCCCTTGTGGAGCGCTCGCTTCCTTTCGGAAGGTCTTGGCGGTTTGGATCAGTTTGGCGGTCATTCAATTTTACTAAGCATTTTTGCTTATCTTTTTGTGCTTTCATTATACTAAACACATTCCGTTAAGTCAAGAGGTTTTCAGGTAAAATCTTAAACTTTTTTGTTTATTTTCTATTGCACCTCCTATTTTTCTGTGCTATACTAGGTTCAACAAATATGTTTAAGTCAGGAGGCAATCGCATGGCAGTCGGTGACCGCATCAAACGTGCCCGCAACCTCCGAGGTATGACCCAGAAAGAACTGGGCATTGCCATCGGGTTTGAGGAGAAGAGCGCAGACATCCGTATCGCACAATACGAAAGCAACACCCGCACTCCCAAGGAAGAGCTGCTCCGCAAGATTGCGGAGGTACTGGACGTGAACTACCGTTCCCTCTATGAGCCGACCTTGTACGCCGCAGAGGATGTGATGTACACCCTGTTCGAACTGGATGAGCACTACCCCGGCACCCGGCTCTATGAGGTCACAGACACCACCGACCCGGATCTCCCGGAAAAGCACATGGCAGTCAGCTTCCGCTATCGCCTGCTGGATGATTTCCTGAAGGAGTGGCAGCTCCGTAAGAAGCAGCTCCGGGAGGGCGAGATCACCAAGGAAGAGTATCTGGAATGGAAGCTCAACTGGCCACAGACCGCCGACGGCTGCGGCCGGTACGAGCCGAAGAAAAAGTGGCGTAAAGAATAAAAGACACAAAAATGCCCTCTGAAAAACTTACCGTTTCTCAGAGGGCATTTTCATGTCTCTCTTTATGAATAATCGTCTGATAGTATCAAAGCAGTATCAGAGCACCTTTTGGTTCTCAAAATATCGCATTGTATCAATACTTTTCAGGTTTTGCAGATTACTCGAGCTCGATCGTGGCGGGCGGCTTACCGGTGCAATCGTAGAACACGCGGTTGACATGCTTGACCTCATTCACGATGCGGCTGGTGACAGTGCCCAGGACATCCCAGGGCATGTTATAGCTTTCAGCGGTCATGAAATCCGTGGTGGTGACAGCGCGCAGAGCCACAGCGTAGTCATACGTGCGCTCGTCACCCATAACACCGACGCTGCGCATGTTGGTCAGAGCTGCGTAATACTGGTTGATCTCCTTGTCCAGACCAGCCTTCGCGATCTCCTCACGCCAGATGGCGTCTGCGTCCTGCACGATGGCGACCTTTTCGGGGGTCACTTCGCCGATGATGCGGATGCCCAGACCGGGGCCGGGGAACGGCTGACGGCTGACCAGATACTCCGGCAGGCCCAGCTCACGGCCGACCTGACGGACCTCATCCTTGAACAGGTTGCGCAGAGGCTCGACCAGTTCCTTGAAGTCCACCGTGTCGGGCAGGCCGCCGACATTGTGGTGGCTCTTGATGACGGTGGACTCGCCGCCCAAACCGCTCTCGACAACGTCGGGATAGATGGTGCCCTGTGCCAGGAAATCCACCTTGCCGATCTTCTTGGCCTCTTCCTCGAAGACACGGATGAACTCCTCGCCGATGATCTTGCGCTTGCGCTCCGGCTCGGTAACGCCTGCCAGCTTGCCAAAGTAACGCTCACGGGCATCCACACAGACGAAGTTGATGTCAAAGTTGGGGTTGCCGGGGCCGAAGACGGCGCAGACCTCTTCCTTTTCGTTCTTGCGGAGCAGGCCGTGATCCACGAAAACGCAGGTCAGCTGCTTGCCGACCGCCTTGGCCAGCATAGCTGCCAGGACCGAGGAATCCACGCCGCCGGACAGAGCGCACAGCACCTTGCCGTCTCCGATCTCTTCCCGCAGGGCCTTGACGTTGTTCTCCACGAAAGAGTCCATCTTCCAGTCGCCCGTGCAGCCGCAGACATTGTACACAAAGTTGTGCAGCATCTTCTTGCCCTCGGCGGTGTGCAGGACTTCCGGATGGAACTGGACGGCATACAGGCCCTTCTCTGCATTTTCCGCAGCGGCCACCGGGCAGTTCACCGTGTGCGCCGTGATCCGGAAGTCGGGTGCTGCCTGCTCAATGTAGTCGTTGTGACTCATCCAGCAGATGGTGGAGGGCTGAACATCCGCAAACATCTTGCTGGAATTGTCCACGAAGACCTCCGTTTTGCCGTATTCACGCTCCGGTGCACGGCAGACATGACCGCCCAGCAGGTGCATCATCAGCTGGCTGCCGTAGCAGATGCCCAGGATGGGCACACCCCAGTTGAAGATCTCCGGGTCGATCGTCGGGGAATCCTCCAGATAGACGCTGTTGGGGCCGCCGGTGAAGATGATGCCCTTCGGGTTCTTGGCCTTGATCAGTGCCAGATCCGTCTTGTAGGAATAGATTTCACAGTAGACATTGTTCTCGCGGACGCGGCGGGCGATCAGCTGGTTGTACTGGCCGCCGAAATCCAGAACGATCACGGTTTCGTGCTGCATGATATTCTCCTCCCTGTTGCAGGTGTGCTTTTATAGATAAGAACAGTATAGCACATTTCACAACCAAAATCGACATCTTTTGTGGATTTGACCGGATTTATTTTTTTCGAATTGGGTGCCGCAGGACTGTCTTGCACTTTTCCGGAGCCGTGCGGCGAGGGTCGGAAAGATAGATCTCATGGTGGCGTCGGGCTGCAAAGTCAACCTCATATCCCTGCACCTCCGCAAAGGCGTCCATCTGGCGCAGTGTTTCCGGCTCACTGTCGTATGGACCAAGGTGCAGACACTGAACACAAAGCCCCTCGTCATAATGGAAGAATTCCGCCTTCGAGAAATCCTTCCGTTTTTTGGCGGTCGCTTCCTGCACAGCCCAGTCAAACTCAGCTTTCGTCACGAACTCCGGCAGGCGGATCATCGACGTCCACTCGAATGTCTCCTTATGGGCATAATCGACCCCATCAACGCCCGCCTGATGCCACAGGCCTTCCAGCGGCGGAACGACATATTCGAAGTAACCGTCGATCTTGTGACTTCCCTTATAGCTCATCTTGATGGTGAATGCAATGCCGTACAGCAGCTCCATCGCTGCCTGGTATTCGCCATCCGGCTCATTGGGGTCCCCTTTCCCCTGCACCGCCACAAAATTCATGGGCGGGATGGTCACAAGCGTTGGTTGCTTCGGTGGCAGGTAAAATTCCTTGTATTCTTTCTTATAATCAAAGGCCATCGTTTACACCCTCCGGAGATTTATTCTGTTTCAAGTGTATCACAACAACCAAAATTTGTAAAGCCGATCTTTATCAAAACGAAAAAGCCCTTCTGTGACAGGCGCAGAAGGGCTGGTATAAACAAAAAGAGCGTTCCCACTCTCCGGAATGGGGACGCTCTTTGTAAGTTTAACCTTATGCCTTAGAACAGGCGCGAAGGGTCAAAATCACTCAATGATCTTGCCGACAACGCCAGAACCAACGGTACGGCCACCCTCACGGATAGCGAAACGCAGGCCCTCTTCCATAGCAACGGGGGTCAGCAGCTCAACGTGCATCATGACGTTATCGCCAGGCATGCACATCTCGGTGCCTTCCGGCAGGGTGATGATGCCGGTCACGTCGGTGGTACGGAAGTAGAACTGAGGACGATAGTTGGAGAAGAACGGGGTGTGACGGCCGCCTTCGTCCTTGGTCAGAACGTAGACCTGAGCCTCGAAGACCTTGTGGGGATGGACAGTGCCGGGCTTAGCCAGAACCTGGCCACGCTCGATCTGGGTACGGTCAACACCACGCAGCAGAGCGCCGATGTTATCGCCAGCCTCAGCGAAGTCCAGAGACTTACGGAACATCTCCAGACCGGTGATGGTGGTGTTCAGGCGATCGGGCTTGATGCCGACGATCTCCATAGCGTCGCCAACCTTGGCAACACCACGCTCAACACGACCGGTAGCAACGGTACCACGGCCGGAAATGGTCATGACATCCTCGATGGGCATCAGGAAAGGCTTGTCCTCCTCACGATCGGGGTTGGGGATGTAGGAGTCAACAGCGTCCATCAGCTCCTTGATGCAAGCATACTCGGGTGCATCAGGATCCTTGGAGGTGGACTCCAGAGCCTTCAGAGCGGAGCCACGGATGATGGGGGTGTCGTCGCCGGGGAAGTCGTACTCGTTCAGCAGCTCGCGGATCTCCATCTCGACCAGATCCAGCAGCTCCTCGTCGTCGACCATATCGCACTTGTTCATGAAGACAACGATATAGGGCACGCCGACCTGACGAGCCAGCAGGATGTGCTCACGGGTCTGGGGCATGGGACCATCGGTAGCAGCAACGACCAGAATAGCGCCGTCCATCTGAGCAGCACCAGTGATCATGTTCTTAACGTAGTCAGCATGGCCCGGGCAGTCAACGTGAGCATAGTGACGAGCGTCGGTCTGATACTCAACGTGAGCGGAGTTGATCGTGATACCACGAGCACGCTCTTCGGGAGCCTTATCGATGTTGGCATAGTCCATGAAGTCTGCGTCGCCCTTCAGTGCCAGATACTTGGTGATAGCGGCGGTCAGAGTGGTCTTGCCGTGGTCAACGTGACCGATGGTGCCGATGTTAACATGCGGCTTAGAACGGTCAAATTTTGCCTTTTCAGCCATTGGAATATCCTCCCTTTATAATCGGATTGAATTTGGTTACAACAGTCCTGCAAACACAGAATTGCATTGCAAAACTATTCTACTAGATTCAGCCTGTAAAATCAAGTGTTTTTACAGGAAATTTTGCCGGAGCTACACCACCCCGGCAAAATTCTCTTTTAATTTAAGGCAATCAAGCCTTGGTACGGCCAGCAATGATCTGGTCGGCAATGTTCTTGGGCACCGGCTCGTAGTGAGACGGCTCCATGACATACTGACCACGGCCCTGCGTCTTGGAACGCAGGTCGGTTGCGTAGCCGAACATCTGAGCCAGAGGAACGAAAGCGTTAACACGCTGCGTGCCTGCCATTGCCTCCATGCCCTGAATCTGGCCGCGGCGAGCATTCAGGTCGCCGATGACATCGCCCAGATACTCATCGGGAACGATGACAGCAACCTTCATGATGGGCTCGGTGATGATGGGGTCAGCCTTGCGCATAGCGTCCTTGAAGGCCATAGAACCTGCGATGGAGAAGGCCATTTCAGAGGAGTCGACCTCATGATAAGAACCATCCCACAGGGTGACCTTGACGTCAACGACAGGATAACCAGCCAGAACACCAGCCTTCATAGCACCCTGGATACCGTTGTCGATAGCCGGGATGTATTCCTTCGGGATCGCGCCGCCAACGATGGCGTTGACGAACTCGTAACCCTTGCCGGGCTCGTTGGGCTCGATCTTGATCTTGACGTGACCATACTGGCCCTTACCACCGGACTGACGAGCGTACTTGGTCTCCTGGTTGGCCTCCTTGCGGATGGTCTCACGGTAAGCGACCTGAGGTGCGCCGACGTTTGCCTCGACCTTGAACTCACGCAGCAGACGGTCGACGATGATCTCCAGATGGAGCTCGCCCATGCCTGCGATGATGGTCTGGCCAGTCTCTTCGTCCGTGTAGGTCTTGAAGGTGGGGTCCTCTTCGGCCAGCTTTGCCAGCGCGATGCCCATCTTCTCGTTGCCAGCCTTGGTCTTCGGCTCAATGGCAACGCGGATAACGGGCTCAGGGAACTTCATGGACTCCAGAATGATGGGATGATTCTCATCACACAGAGTATCACCAGTGGTGGTGTTCTTCAGACCGACAACGGCAGCGATATCACCTGCATAGCAGCAGTCGATATCTTTGCGGTGGTTGGAGTGCATCTGCAGGATGCGGCCCATGCGCTCCTTGCTGTCCTTCACGGAGTTGTAGACAGTGGTACCTGCCTCAACCTTACCGGAGTAAACACGGAAGTATGCCAGCTTACCGACGAACGGGTCGGTAGCGATCTTGAAGGCCAGAGCAGCAAACGGAGCGTCATCAGAAGAAGGACGAGTCTCCTGCTCTTCGGTCTCAGGATTCACACCCTTGATGTCCTCGACATCGGTAGGAGCGGGCATGTAGTCCACGATCGCGTCCAGCAGCTTCTGAACGCCGCGGTTCTTGTAGGAAGAACCACAGACCACGGGCACCAGAGTGTTGGCGATGGTCTCCTTGCGGATCGCAGCCTTCAGCTCTTCACGCGTGATCTCCTCACCCTCCAGATACTTTTCCATCAGGACTTCGTCGTTCTCGGCAACAGCCTCGACCAGGATGTTGCGATACTCCTCAGCCTGTTCGACCATATCTTCGGGGATGGGCTCGGTACGCATATCATTGCCCATGTCGTCGTAGTAGACCTCAGCGTTCATATCGACCAGGTCAACGATACCACGGAAGGTATCCTCCTGACCGATGGGCAGCTGGATGGCCACGCCATTGGCGTGCAGACGATCATGCAGCATCTTGATGCAGCGGAAGAAGTCAGCACCCATGGTATCCATCTTGTTGACGTACACCATACGGGGGACTTTGTACTCATCAGCCTGACGCCAGACGGTCTCAGACTGAGGCTCGACACCGCCCTTAGCAGCCAGAACGGTCACAGAACCGTCCAGAACGCGCAGGGAACGCTGGACCTCAACGGTGAAGTCCACGTGGCCCGGAGTGTCGATAATGTTGATGCGGTGACGGTTCTTCTTGAACGCGACCGGATCCTTCTGGGTCTCGGAGTGAGACCAGTAGCAGGTGGTAGCAGCAGAAGTAATGGTGATACCACGCTCCTGCTCCTGAACCATCCAGTCCATGGTGGCGCCGCCATCGTGGACCTCACCGATCTTGTGGTTGATACCGGTGTAGTACAGGATACGCTCGGTAGTGGTCGTCTTGCCGGCATCGATATGGGCCATAATGCCGATATTTCTCGTCATCTGAAGAGAAACTTCTCTGGGAGTAGCCATGAAATTAACCTCCTACAGAACAGATCAATAACGGAAATGAGCGAAAGCCTTGTTGGCCTCGGCCATCTTGTGGGTGTCCTCGCGCTTCTTCACGGCGTTACCAGTGTTGTTGGCAGCATCCATGATCTCAGCAGCCAGACGCTGGGCCATGGTCTTCTCACCACGGCTGCGGCTGTAAGCGGTCAACCAACGCAGGCCCAGGGTCTCGCGGCGGGCGGGGCTGACTTCCAGAGGAACCTGGTAGTTGGCACCACCGACGCGGCGGGTCTTGCACTCGAGGCTGGGCATGATGTTCTCCATCGCCTTCTCGAAAGTTTCCAGAGGATCGTTGCCGGTTTTCTCCTGGATCATGGAGAAAGCCTCGTAAACGATCTTCTGAGCGACGCCCTTCTTGCCATCCAGCATCACGCTGTTGACCAGACGGGTGACCATCTTGGAATTGTAAATAGGATCAGCTAAGACATCGCGCTTAGCAATGTTACCTCTTCTAGGCATCTTTCTTCCCTCCTTCACAGAATGATATCATCGGTACTCGAAAGTAATAAAACTCCCGTTGTGTCACAAAGAGCTGACCTTACATAAACCGTTACCCTCCGCAGTTGCGGACTTGTTATTTATATAATGGAAAGCCGTTTATGGCGGTTCGTTCCTTAATTACTTCTTCGCAGCACCGGCCTTAGGACGCTTCGCGCCGTACTTGGAGCGGGCCTGGTTACGGCCTGCCACACCCTGAGTATCCAGGGTACCACGGATGATGTGGTAACGCACACCGGGCAGGTCCTTAACACGGCCGCCACGGATCAGCACGACGGAGTGCTCCTGCAGGTTATGGCCGATACCGGGAATGTAAGAGGTGACCTCAATACCATTCGTGAGGCGGACACGAGCAACCTTACGCAGAGCAGAGTTAGGCTTCTTCGGGGTCATGGTACGAACAGCGGTGCAGACACCACGCTTCTGGGGGCTGTTCAGATCAGAATACTGTTTCTTCTGAGAATTGTAGCTCTTCAGCAGTGCGGGAGCGGTGCTCTTGGTAGCCAGAACCTGACGGCCTTTGCGTACAAGCTGGTTAAAAGTAGGCATTTTGTTTCTCCTTTCTTAATGATGAACATCGGACAGTTTCCGACTTTTTTGCCGCACTTTCCCTTCAGGGACGCGCAACAGTTATATAATACTCGTTTTGATTTGGAATGTCAACAGTTTTTCCAGAAAAATTTGCAATTATTCTCTTCTCTTTCCGTTTTGCCACAATGCCCGGCTTTTTCTGCGTTCCTGTCCCCTGCCCAGCCTGCCGATGGCCGGAGCGGAACCGGCAAACGGCGCAAAAAGCCGCCCTGCGGGGCGATTTCCCACAGGGCGGCAATTGCAGTGCTTGAATTTCAGTTCCGGGCGCTTACTGCTCGTTTGCAGCAGCCATCTCAGCAGCGACAGCCTCGTCGCGCTCTGCCTCACGGCGCTTCAGATCCTCGCGGACCTCCGGGAGACCGGTACCGGCCGGGATCAGCTTACCGATGATGACGTTCTCCTTCAGGCCGGCCAGCGGGTCGACCTTGCCCTTGATGGCAGCTTCGGTCAGGACACGGGTGGTCTCCTGGAAGGAAGCGGCGGACAGGAAGGACTCATTGGCCAGAGCAGCCTTGGTGATGCCGAGCAGCACCTGCTGATACTCGACCAGCTTGATACCCTCTTCGCCTGCATCGATGCGCTTCTGGAGCTCGGCGTTGATGTTCTCCACTTCGAGGCGGTTGGCCAGTGCGCCGCCGATCAGGTCGGAGGAACCGGAGTCGGTCACGCGGACCTTGCGGCACATCTGACGGACGATGACTTCGATATGCTTATCGTTGATCTCAACGCCCTGCAGACGGTAGACCTTCTGGACCTCGCTGATGAGGTAGTTCTGGACGTCCTCCAGACCCTTGATGGCCAGAATATCCTGCGGATACAGAACACCTTCGCGGGTGATGATGTCGCCCTTCTCCACACGGTCGCCGGGCATGACACGTGCATGCTGGGTGAACGGGATGGAGTAGCTCTTGACGACCTCTGCGCCCGTCTCATCGTGGCCGGTGACCTTGATGACGACGTTCTTCTTGGTGTCGTCCTGCGAGACGACGCCGGAGATCTCGCTCATGATGGCCATGCTCTTGGGGCGGCGGCTCTCGAACAGCTCCTCAACACGGGGAAGACCCTGGGTAATATCTTCTGCCGATGCGATACCGCCGGTATGGAAGGTACGCATGGTCAGCTGGGTGCCGGGCTCGCCGATGGACTCTGCTGCAATGACGCCGATGGACTCGCCCAGCTGGACGGGCTCACCGTTGGCCATATCGCTGCCGTAGCAGTGTGCGCAGACGCCCACCTTGGCGCGGCAGGTCAGCAGGCTGCGGATCTTCAGCTTGGTGATGCCGGCTGCCTCGATGTCGTTGGCATCGTACAGGTCGATCATCTTGCCTTCGGGCACGATGACGTCGCCGGTGACGGGGTTGACCACGTCGCCCACAGCGTAACGGCCGATGATACGCTCACGGAAGCTCTCGATCTTCTCCTTGCCCTCGTGGATTTCAGAGACCCACAGGCCATCGCTGGTGCCGCAATCGATCTCGCGGACGATGACCTCCTGAGAGACATCGACCATTCGACGGGTCAGGTAGCCGGAGTCCGCCGTACGCAGAGCGGTATCGGCCAGACCCTTACGGGCACCACGGGCAGAAACGAAATATTCCAGAATGTTCAGACCTTCACGGTAGTTGGCACGAATGGGCATCTCGATGGTCTTACCGGCGGTGTTTGCCAGCAGGCCGCGCATGCCGGCCAGCTGCTTGATCTGGTTCATAGAACCACGCGCACCGGAATCTGCCATCATGAAGATCTCGTTGTCCTTGGGCAGGTTTGCTGCCAGCGCCTTGGAGACCTTATCGGTCGTTGCCTGCCAGATGTTGATGGTCTGGGTGTAGCGCTCGTTCTCAGAGATCAGGCCGCGGTTGAACAGCTTGTTGACCTGAGAGACCTGCTTGTCTGCATCGGCGATCAGCTCGTCCTTCTGGGGCGGGATGACGGCGTCGCAGACTGCGACGGAGATGGCAGACAGCGTGGAGTACTTGTAGCCCTGTGCCTTGATGGCATCCAGCATCTTGGCGCAGGTGCGGGTGCCGTTGCGGGTCATGCAGCGGGAGATGATGTCGGGCAGGGTCTTCTTGGTCACGCGGAAGCTGACCTCATACTCCAGCCAGTGCTCCGGATCGGTACGGTCGATATAACCGAGGTTCTGGGGCACCGGGGTGTTGAAGATGATGCGGCCGACGGTCGCATCGACCAGACCGGTGTGCTCGACACCGTCGATGGTCATGGTACGACGGACCTTGATGGGAGCGTGCAGGGTGACGACATGCTCAGCGTATGCCATCAGTGCCTCGTTCTCATCGCGGAAGATCTTGCCTGCACCCTCTTCGTTCTCGCGAACGGTGGTCAGGTAGTAGCTGCCCAGGATCATATCCTGCGTCGGGACGGTAACAGGAGCGCCGTCCGAAGGCTTCAGCAGGTTGCCGGAAGCCAGCATCAGCATCTTGGCCTCGCGGCAGGCATCCTCGCCCAGGGGCAGATGGACTGCCATCTGGTCGCCGTCGAAGTCGGCGTTGAATGCGGTACATGCCAGCGGGTGCAGCTTGATGGCACGGCCCTCGACCAGCACCGGGTTGAAGGCCTGGATGCCCAGACGGTGCAGGGTCGGTGCACGGTTCAGCAGGACCGGGTGGCCCTTGATGACGGTCTCCAGGCTGTCCCAGACTTCGGGCTTGGCGCGCTCGACCATCTTGCGGGCGGACTTGATGTTGTTGGCAACACCCTTCTCCACCAGATCCTTCATCACGAAGGGCTTGAACAGCTCCAGAGCCATCTCCTTGGGCAGACCGCACTGGTCCATCTTCAGCTCAGGGCCGACGACGATGACCGAACGGCCGGAGTAGTCGACACGCTTGCCCAGCAGGTTCTGGCGGAAGCGGCCCTGCTTGCCCTTCAGCAGATCGGAAAGGCTCTTCAGGGCGCGGTTGTTGGGGCCGGTGACCGGACGGCCGCGGCGGCCGTTGTCGATCAGGCTGTCCACTGCTTCCTGCAGCATCCGCTTCTCGTTGCGCACGATGATGTCCGGCGCACCCAGCTCCAGCAGGCGGCGCAGACGGTTGTTGCGGTTGATGACGCGGCGGTACAGATCGTTCAGGTCAGACGTCGCAAAGCGGCCGCCGTCCAGCTGGACCATGGGGCGCAGGTCCGGGGGCAGAACGGGCAGAACGTCCATGACCATCCACTCCGGGCGGTTGCCGGAGATGCGGAAGGCCTCGACGACCTCCAGACGCTTCAGGATGCGGACCTTCTTCTGGCCGGAGGACTTCTCGACCTCGGCGGTCAGCTCAGCGCTCAGCTGATCCAGATCGATCTCCTTCAGGAGCTCCTGGATGGCCTCAGCACCCATGGATGCCTCAAACTCGTCACCGTAGCGCTCGCGCATCTCGCGGTACTCTTTCTCGGTCAGCAGCTGCTTCTTTTCCAGCGGGGTCAGACCGGGATCGGTGACGATATAGCTTGCAAAGTAGAGGACCTTCTCCAGCAGGCGGGGGCTGATGTCCAGCATCAGGCCGATGCGGCTGGGGATGCCCTTGAAGTACCAGATGTGGCTGACAGGGGCTGCCAGCTCGATGTGGCCCATGCGCTCACGGCGGACCTTTGCCTTGGTGACCTCGACGCCGCAGCGGTCGCAGATCTTGCCCTTGTAGCGGATGCGCTTGTACTTGCCGCAGTGGCACTCCCAGTCCTTGGTGGGTCCAAAGATGCGCTCACAGTACAGGCCGTCGCGCTCCGGCTTCAGGGTGCGGTAGTTGATGGTCTCAGGCTTTTTGACCTCACCGTAGCTCCAGTTGCGGATCTGCTCCGGAGAGGCAAGGCCGATCTTAATGGAATCGAAAACGTTGTTTTCCATGAAACGAACCCTTTCTTAATCTCTCGTTGTTTCGATGATGGCAGGCGACCCAAATCCGCTGCTCTCCCCCGCCCTTGCGGCGGCAGCACGCGCACCGCTGCGGGGGCGGCAGCTTGTCCGGGATTTAGTCGTCCAAATTCACTTCGTCGGAGGAGGACTCTGCGGGAGCAGAATTGTCATCGTCCAGCACGGAAGGATCATCGAAACCTGCGTCGGCGTCCTTGATGGTGTAATCGTTCAGCAGCTCGTTCTCGTTCGTCACGGTCTCGGAACCTGCAACGTCACGCATATCGAAGCCGGTCTCTTCGTCGTCGAAGTTCTGGCGCATGTCGATCTCGTTGCCGTCCTTGTCCTGGACCACGACGTCCATACCCAGGGACTGCAGCTCCTTCAGCATAACGCGGAAGGACTCCGGGATACCCGGCTGCGGGATGGGCTCGCCCTTGACGATGGCCTCGTAGGTCTTGACACGGCCCTCGACGTCGTCCGACTTCACGGTCAGGATCTCCTGCAGGGTGTAGGCGGCACCGTATGCTTCCAGTGCCCAGACCTCCATCTCGCCGAAACGCTGGCCGCCGAACTGGGCCTTGCCGCCCAGAGGCTGCTGGGTGACCAGAGAGTACGGGCCGGTGGAACGGGCATGGATCTTATCATCGACCAGGTGATGCAGCTTCAGGTAGTACATATAACCGACGGTGACGCGGTTGTCAAACTTCTCACCGGTGCGGCCGTCGTAAACGGTGGTCTTGCCGTCGCGGTCAAGCTCGATCTTGGAGAAGTCGATGATGTGACCCTTCTCGCCCATGATCTTGGGGAGCTTGGTGGGATAAGCCGGGGCGTTCTCGCCGTGCCACAGCTCACGCGCGGTATCGAAGGTATCGCCGATGTCGTTCTCACGAGCGGAGTCGAAGACGGGGGTCATGACCTTGATGCCGCATGCCTTGGCAGCGTAGCCCAGGTTGACTTCCAGCACCTGACCGATGTTCATACGGGAAGGAACGCCCAGGGGGTTCAGCACGATGTCCAGCGGGGTGCCGTCGGGCAGGTAGGGCATATCCTCCTGCGGCAGGATGCGGGAAACGACACCCTTGTTGCCGTGACGGCCTGCCATCTTATCGCCGACGCTGATCTTGCGCTTCTGTGCGATGTAGCAGCGGACGACCTCGCGGACGCCGGGCTGCAGCTCATCGCTGTTCTCCGGGGTGAAGACCTTGACGTCCACGATGATGCCGTACTCGCCGTGGGGCACACGGAGAGAGGTATCACGGACTTCGCGGGCCTTTTCGCCGAAGATGGCGCGGAGCAGGCGCTCCTCAGCGGTCAGCTCGGTCTCGCCCTTCGGGGTGACCTTGCCGACCAGGATATCGCCGCTCTTGACCTCGGCACCCACGCGGATGATGCCGCGCTCGTCCAGATCTTTCAGGGCATCCTCCGAAACGTTGGGGATGTCGCGGGTGATCTCTTCGGGTCCCAGCTTGGTATCGCGGGACTCGGTCTCATATTCCTCGATGTGGATGGAAGTGTAAACGTCCTCACGGACGATCTTTTCGTTCAGCAGGACGGCGTCCTCGTAGTTGTAGCCCTCCCAGGTCATGAAGCCGATCAGAGCGTTCTTGCCCAGAGAGATCTCGCCGTTGCGCATTGCGGGGCCGTCGGCCAGGACCTGGCCTGCCTTGACGGACTCGCCCACCTCGACGATGGGACGCTGGTTGATGCAGGTGCCTGCGTTGGAGCGGGCGAACTTGATCAGCGAGTAGTTGTCCAGGGTGCCCTGCTCATTGCGGACGACCACATGGTCTGCGTCCATCTTCTCGACGACGCCGTCGTTCTTTGCCAGAACGGCGGTGCCGGAGTCGGTGGCGGCCTTGTACTCCATGCCGGTGGCCACGATGGGCTGCTGGGTGACCATCAGAGGCACAGCCTGGCGCTGCATGTTGGAACCCATCAGCGCACGGTTGCAGTCATCGTTCTCCAGGAAGGGGATGCAGGCGGTCGCGACAGAGACCATCATACGGGGCGAGACGTCCATGTAATCGACCTTCTCAGCATCGATTTCCAGAATGTCGTCGCGGCGGCGGGCAGAAACGCGGGGACGGATGAAGTGCTTGCCCTCGTCCAGCGGCTCGTTGGCCTGGGCGACGACGTATTCGTCCTCGACGTCAGCGGTCATATACTCGACCTCATCGGTAACGACCTGATCGATCAGACGGCCGTTTTCGTCGTAGGTCTTCTTGACCTTGCGGTACGGAGCCTCAACGAAGCCGTACTCGTTGATCTTGGCATAGGATGCCAGATAGGAGATCAGACCGATGTTCGGGCCTTCGGGCGTCTCGATGGGGCACATACGGCCGTAGTGGCTGTAGTGAACGTCACGGACTTCGAAGCCTGCGCGGTCACGGCTCAGACCGCCGGGGCCCAGAGCAGACAGACGGCGCTTGTGAGTCAGTTCCGCCAGAGGGTTGTTCTGGTCCATGAACTGAGACAGCGGAGAAGAACCGAAGAACTCCTTGATGGCGGCGACGACCGGGCGGATGTTGATGAGGGCCTGCGGCGTGATGACGCTCTGGTCCTGGCTCTGCAGGGTCATGCGCTCACGGATGACGCGCTCCATGCGGGAGAAGCCGATGCGGAACTGGTTCTGCAGCAGCTCACCGACGCTGCGGATGCGGCGGTTGCCCAGGTGGTCGATATCATCGGTGGTGCCCACGCCGTGGCCCAGACCGTTCAGGTAGTTGATGGAGGACAGGATGTCCTTCACAGTGACGGTGCGGCCGATCAGCTGGTCGTGGTTGCGGCGGAGCATTTCCTTCTGCTCCTCCACATCGGAGGTGGTGTCGAGGATCTTCTTGATCTCATCGAAGGAGCAGCGCTCGTTGATGCCGCACTCCTTGACGTCAAAGGAGAAGAAGCCCTGTGCATCCACACAGCCGTTGGTGATGACCTTGACCTTCTTGCCCTCGATGAGCAGGACGACGGTATCGACACCGGCGTTGTCGGCCTTTTCGGCCAGCTCGCGGCTGATCTTGCCGTTGGCTTCCACGATGACCTCACCGGTCAGCGGGGCAACGATGTTCTCTGCGGCCACAAAGCCGGTGATGCGGCGGGCCAGAGAGAGCTTCTTGTTCATCTTGTAGCGGCCGAAGCGGGACAGATCGTAACGGCGCGGGTCAAAGAACAACATGTTGATCTGGCTGGTAGCGGACTCCACCGTGGGAGGCTCGCCGGGGCGCAGCTTGCGGTAGACCTCCAGCAGGCCCTCTTCCTGGTTCTTGGTGGTATCCTTCTCCAGCGTAGCGAGGATGCGCTCATCATCGCCGAAGAAGTTCAGGATATCCTCATTGGTGGACAGACCCAGTGCACGGCACAGCACGGTGACGGGCAGCTTGCGGTTCTTATCGATACGAACGTAGAAGACGTTCGCTGCATCGGTCTCGTACTCCAGCCATGCACCACGGTTGGGGTTCATAGTAGCGCTGTACAGATCGTTGCCGACCTTATCTTTGGCATCTCCGTAGAATACGCCGGGAGAACGGACCAGCTGGCTGACGATCGCACGTTCTGCGCCGTTGATGACGAAGGTGCCGGCATCGGTCATCAGGGGGAAGTCTCCCATGAAGATCTCCTGATCCTTGACCTCGCCGGTCTCCTTGTTCAGCAGACGGGCCGTCACGCGCAGGGGGGCAGCGTAGGTCACGTCGCGCTCCTTGCACTCCTTGATGCTGTACTTCGGCTCCTTATCCAGCCGGAAGTCCACGAAGCTCAGTGCCAGATTGCCGGTGTAGTCCTCAATGGTGCCGATGTCGTGGAAGACCTCTTTCAGGCCCTCGTCCAGGAACCACTGGTAAGAGTTCTTCTGGACCTCGATCAGGTTCGGCATACTGATGACTTCGTCGATGTGGGAGAAGCTCATGCGCTCGGTTTTGCCGAGCTTGACGGGCTTGACTTTCATCATAAAATCAACCACTCCTTACTTTTATACTCTACGGATGTTGCGTTCTACGGGTCAAATTTGAGCAGACGCACATAAATCGACCCGTATCCTCAGAGGAAGTTCGGCGTTTTTCACAAACTTTTCGTGCCCGCCCCTTGGGCTGACCGAACCGAAGCTCCCTTTTTGGCGCACTAGGCCATTATGTGATACTAATGTAGTATACACCGGGAAAGCCCTGTTGTCAAGCCATTTTTTCCATTTCGGGCCGATTTTTTTGTCAAGCCCCCGCTTTTGTGGCACACCCGGTTCCGTGTCCACTTTGTGCGTTTTTGGTATTGCTTTTTGAGTTTTGCACGTTCTCACCAAAAACACCCTTGTGCATTTTGTACAGGTTTGCTCTTGTGTTTTGGGCAAAGGAAAAGCACCCCGGTCAACCGGAGTGCTTCGCGCTTATTTTCATAGTTCCAATCGGACCAGCAAACCCTCCTGAAGAGATTCAACATAAAATGCTTTTGCTGTCTCTCCAAATTCAGCCGTTTCTTCGGCGCTGTATGGATGGAACACCATCCCCTTCCATTTTCCCTCCGTGAACTGATAGTCGCCTTCTTCGGTCACCGTATGCGGTTCCTTTTGATACTCTTCATCCAGCCCATCAAGGGTCAACAGGATGATCCCGCCGGGTTTCGTGATACGGCACAATTCCCGGACCGCCTGTTTTGCTTCTTCCTTTGGGATGTGGTCCAGCACATCTCTGCAAACAACAGCATCAAACTCGTTGTCAGGATATCCCGTTTTCAGCACGCTGGCCGCTCTCAGCTCTGCGGTCAGCCCGCTTTTTTCTAAAAGGTCCTCCGCAATTTCGACCGCTCTGCCGGAAACATCAAAGCCCTTTACCGTGAACCCCTGCTGAGCCAATCTCCGCACATACGCGCCGCATCCACAGCCAGCATCACAAACGGTCTGCGCCTTTCTGCTCTTCAGCGTTTCTAGGATAGGGTCCGCCTGTTCTTTCCGCTCCGCATACTCCATTAAACGCTTTTCGTCGATTCTCTGCCAAAAACTTTCCCAAAAGTCTGTGTGCATATTTGTTTCCCCTTCTACCAAAAGAGGCATCGGTTTTTCTCCGATGCCTTTTTTGTTTATAACGTGATCTTCAGTTCTTCCATCAATTTCTGGCGATAGGCCCGGTCCTCTGTCGCGCGGCGGATGTCCTCCATCCGTCCGCATTCCAGAAGTTTCTTGACAAGGAGTGCAAACAGCTCTTCTCCCTGCTGGGTCCCGCGTTGCATTCCAATTTCGATTCCTTTATCGACTCCTCGATTCTCAACACGCTCCAGAACTTCACACATATTCTGCGGACCTCCTTCCTGTTGGTCATTGCATACATCTTCAAAACGATGGTCGCCCGTCATCGCACTCAGCAGCTGCAATGTCTCCTGCACATGCTTCATGGTCTGCGCACTGGGCGTATAATCATCTTTTTCGCGTTTCTGCACAAAGTAATCTACCACAATGCGGAAATCACTTTGAAACAATTCGACCTGTTCTTGGGTGAGATAAGCGATTTCAAACAGATTGATTTTATAGTCGTTGACAAACGGCCGGAATTTTTCCGGGATATTCACACGTTCCAGAAGCGATATCGGCTGATTCCAATGCTTTTTATATCCAAAGTACAATACCAGCGTCACAACGGGATAGCGTGCACCTGTTTCTTTTTCCAAAAGCTGTGCTCTGTACTCCGCGCCATCATAGCCGATCACACGAAGCGGCATATCCGGGTCAACGCCTGTCTGATTTTCTACGCCGATGCAGGCCAATCGTATCTGCTCTTTTTTCCAGCGTTTGGCTACATCCCGCTCGATTTCATGAACTTTTCCATCTGCCTTATAGTATGACCGCGGTGCCTGTTCTTCCAGTTCCTCCGGTTTCAGCACTTCTTCACCGTGAAACAGCAGCACATTCACAATATCCGAAAAAACGTCATTGTATGCTTCCAGAATTTTTTCTGTTGTATCTTTCTCTGCCATTTTTTCACCTGGCCTTTTTATGCGATGGATTCCGTTCCTGCATTTTTATTTTATCATGAAATCGCAATTTCTTCAATAGTACAGCTGCACCCAGTTTCCCGGAATATAGCTGTTTCCTTCTTATTCCAGATAATCCCGCAGCCGTTTGGCCCGGCTGGGATGGCGGAGCTTGCGGAGAGCTTTTGCCTCGATCTGGCGGATGCGCTCCCGCGTGACATTGAACTCCTTCCCCAGCTCTTCCAGAGTGCGGGGCCGGCCGTCGTCGAGGCCGAAGCGGAGCGTGATCACCCGCTCTTCGCGGGGCGTCAGACTCTTGAGCACACTCATCAGCTCCCGGCGGAGCAGCTGGCGGCCCGCTTCATCCACCGGAATCCCGGCTTCCTCATCCTGAATGAAATCTTCGAGGTGGGCGTCTTCTTCCTCGCCCACCGGCGTTTCCAGACTGACCGGCTCCTGCGCCAGCTGCAGCAGTTCCCGCACCCGGTCCGGCTCCATCTCCAGCCGGACGGCGATCTCCTCCGCCGTGGGCTCGCGGCCATTCTTCCGCAGCAGCTCCCCTGCCGTCTTCCGGACCCGGTTGATGTGCTCCACCAGATGCACCGGGATGCGGATGGTCCGCCCCTGGTCGGCAATGGCACGGGTGATGGACTGCCGGATCCACCATGTCGCGTAGGTGGAGAACTTGAAGCCCCTGTCCGGCTCAAACTTCTCCGCCGCCTTCATCAGGCCGAGGTTGCCCTCCTGGATGAGGTCGAGGAAGGGCAGCCCCCTGCCCGCGTAGCGCTTGGCCACCGAGACCACCAGCCGCAGGTTCGCCTCGCTGAGGCGTCGGCGGGCGTCCGCATCCCCTGCTCTGGCGGCGCGGGCAAGCGTCTGTTCCTCTTCTGCCGAGAGGAGCGGCACCTGCCCGATCTCCTTCAGATAGGCTTTCACCGGGTCGTCCAGCGCCACGCCCTCGGCAGAAAGCTCATGTTCCAGTCGGCCGATCTGGGCTTCGTCCAGCAGCGGGAGGTCGGCGTCCTCTTCCTCCACCCGGATGCCGCGGGCCTCCAGCGCCTCATACAGCGCGTCCAGCCCGGCGACATCGTACTCCTGCTCTTCCATGGCGCGGCTGACCTGCTCCGGCGTCAGAAGGTGGTGCCGGGCACGGCTCGCCAAAATCTTTGCAAGTTCTTCCGTCTGCGACAATTTCCGCATGATTCCTTCTCCTTCCAGCTCCAGCCGGGAGGAAAGGGAGCGCTCAGTCTTCTGCAGGGAGAGTTCCCTGTTTCTTTTCTCGCATCGACTGGAGATACTGCTCTAAGTCTTCATTGGACATCTGGGCCGCCTTCTTCGCGATCGGGGTGCCGCGGGCGATGCGTTCCAGATAAAAGTTGATATCCTCGGTGGTACAGTTGACATCGCTGTATTGTGCCGCAAGGCGGCTCAGTTCATTCAGGGCCTCTTCGCTCTGCACAAAGCCGCGCAGGGTGGAAAGGCTGACCTCGATGCCCTGCGCCTGGCAGTCCAGCATGGCCTGATACAGCTCCTTCTGCTGGGGCAGGAGGAACTTTTCCGCCGGCAGTGCGGCCCGCACCCTGGGGATGTAGCTGGGCTCCCGCAGCAGTGCCGCCAGCAGCCGCTGCTCTGCCGAGGCCACGCCCAGCGCCTGCGAGCCGCCTGCGCTGTAAGGAACATTGATCTGATCCATCTCACCGGAGTGCAGGCGGGAGCGGTTCTCCTCCCGCCGTCGCTTGCTGCCCGCTTTTTTGACGGCGGTGCCCAGCTGGGTCAGGATGGCGGTCTTGGAGATGTTCGTCTCCTCGGCCAGCCGCCCGGCGTAGACCTCCTGTTCGGTGGGGTTGGAGCGCTCGGCCAACAGATCCACGGCATCGCGGATGTATTCGAGCCGCTGGGCGTCCTGGGTCAGGTCGTATTGATCCCGCAGGCGCTTGAGCCGGAAATCCAGCGCGTTGCCTACGCCGTCCAGCAGGGTGCGGAAGCGGTCTGCACCATAGCGCTTGATGTACTCGTCCGGGTCCTTTGCGCCGGGGATCTGAAGCACCCCCACCCGCACCGTGCTGTTCCGGAACAGTTCCAGCGAGCGGAGGGTGGCTTTCTGGCCCGCCTCATCGGAGTCGTAACTCAGGATGACCTCATCGGCGTACTCGCTGATGAGCCGCACCTGCTCCGGCGTCAGGGCCGTGCCGCAGGCGCAGACGGCGGTGTCGATGCCCGCCTGCTGCATACTGATGACGTCCATATAGCCCTCGCAGAGGACGAACCGGCGGGACGCACTCTTTTTGGCGATCTGCAGCGCGAACACCGTCTCGGATTTGTGGTAGACCAGCGTTTCGGGGCTGTTGACGTATTTGGGCTTGGAGTCATCCAGCACACGCCCGCCAAACGCGATGATGTTGCCGCGCAGGTCGAAGATGGGGGTCATGACCCGCTTCCAGAACAAACAGTAGATGCGCCCGGAAGCGCTGCGCTTGAACAGGCCGCTGGCGTCCAGCTCCTGCTGGTTGTAGCCCTTATCCCGCAGGAACTGATAGAGGGCCTGCCCATCGTTGGGGGCATAGCCGAGGCCGAACCGCACGATGGTCTTGTCGTCCAGCCCGCGGCGGCGCCAGTAGGCGCGGGCCTGCCGGGCCTCCTCGACGGTCGAATTCAGGCAGGCGTGGAAGAAGCGGGCCGCTTCGCGGTTCATCGAGAGGATGCGGCTGCGCATCCGCCCGGTCTTGTCGTCCTCCTGCGGCTCCGGCATCCCGGCGCGGGCTGCCAGCATCTTGACGGCCTCGCCGTAGTCGATGCTGTTGATCTTTTTGGCGAAGCTGATGGCATCGCCGCCCGCCCCGCAGCCAAAGCAATAAAAGCTCTGGGTGTCCGGGTAGACGTAGAACGAGGGGGTCTTCTCGCTGTGGAACGGACACAGGCCGCCATAGAGGCGGCCCTTCCGTTTCAGCTGCACATAGCTGCCCACCAGATCGACGATGTCGGTGCGGCGGTTCAGCTCTTCAATGTACTCGTGTGGGATCATGGCTCTTTTTTCCTGCTTCCTTTTATAACACGTGCCACTTGCGGGGCACGAACACATCCTCAAAGGTCCGGATGGCGAACTCGTCGCTCATGCCGCTGATGTAATCGGTCACGGCGCGGTCACGGCCCTCCTGATAGGCCAGCTGCAAATAGAAGTTGGACATCTGGTCGATGTGGTTCAGGTAGTATTCGTACAGTTCCGTGAGGACCTTTTCCACTTTCTGCTCTTCGCGCTTGGCGGTGCGGTCGTTGTAGACATTGGCATACATGAAATCCTTCAGCGCAAGGAAGGCTTCCTCTTCCTCCGCGCCCATGGCCACATCGCCGTCGCTGTGGGCGAGGATGCTCTGGATCATGGTCGTGATGCGCTGGGATTTCGTTTCGCCCAGCACGGCGGTGCATTCTCTGGGCAGGATCGCCGGGTCCAGCACCCCGGCACGGACGGCATCTTCGATGTCGTGGTTGACGAACGCGATCTGGTCCGCCATCCGGACGATGCGGCCCTCCGGGGTCGCCGCCCAGGTGCCTTTGGTGTGGGTGATGATGCCGTTCCGCACTTCCCAGGTCAGGTTGAGGCCCCGGCCGTTCTGTTCCAGCTTGTCCACCACCCGCAGGCTCTGGCGGTAATGCTTGAAGCCATCCGGACAGAGCTTGTCCAGTGCGCTCTCCCCTGCGTGGCCAAAGGGCGTGTGGCCCAGGTCATGCGCCAGGCTGATGGCCTCGGTCAGGTCTTCGTTCAGGCGCAGGGCGCGGGCGATGGTGCGGGCGATCTGCGCCACCTCCAGCGTGTGGGTCAGCCGGGTGCGGTAGAGGTCGCCCTCCGGCGAGAGGAAGACCTGCGTTTTCTGCTTGAGGCGGCGGAACGCCTTGCAGTGGATCACGCGGTCCCGGTCGCGCTGGAACACCGGGCGGATGGGGTCCTGCGGCTCCGGCCGGGCCCGGCCCCGGCTTGCATCGCTGAAGGTCGCCCAGGGGGCAAAGGTCAGCCGCTCGATCTCTTCGGTACGCTGGCGTACATCCATCCGGTATCCCTCACTTTCATGCTGGTTCCTGCCCCCTTCCCAGCGCAGCTGCGCCCGCAGCTATTGTAGCAGAATTGCTCTGTCGAAGGGGGAATCTTCCTGTCCTGTCCAAAATTATCCTATAAAAATAAAAATCTCTCGGTGCTGCTGCGCCCAGAGCGCAGCGGCCATGCAGCCCTGCATCCGACTGCCCATGGCTCCCACTTCGGGGGAGCTGGTGAGCGAATGCGAGACGGAGCGGGGCATCAGAACGGCGCATAGAACGGCTGCGAGACGCTCACCTCGGCCCCGCCCCGCGTCAGCTCCCGCAGCTGTTCCAGCAGCGGCGGCTCGGTGCCCTCCGGCATCTGCCAGTGCAGGGTCACACGGTCGGTGAACTGCGGGTCGGCGAGTTTGGCCCCGGCGGCGTGGATAAGCAGCGCGGCCCGCTCGTAGAGTGCGTAGTCCACCGTCACTTCCAGCTCCACCACGCTGCGCACCGTGACGACCTCGGCGTTTTCCAGTGCGCGGGCGGTCGCGGTGGTGTAGGCGCGGACGAGGCCGCCCGTGCCCAGCAGCACCCCGCTAAAGTACCGGGTCACGACCACGATGAGATCGGTCAGGCCGCTGTGCTGCAGCACTTCCAGCGCCGGGGTTCCGGCGGTCTTGGCAGGCTCGCCGTCGTCGGAGTAGCGCTCCCGGTTGCCCTCCCGCAGGCGGTAGGCGTAAACGTTGTGCCGCGCGGTGCGGTTGGCCGCGCGCACCTGCTCCAGAAAGGCCACGGCCTTTTCCTCGCTGTCTGCAAATGCGAGCTGCGCAATGAAGTGGCTCTTCTTCTCCTCATATTCGCCGATGGCTGTACCCCGGATGGTGCGGTAATCCTCCACGCTGACTCCTCCTGTTTGTTGTGTTCCTTGCAAAACAGTATACCATAAATCCGGGCAAAGAAAAAGCCCGGCACAAGCATTGCTCGTGTCGGGCCTTCCCCGGATTTATTTGAAGCACGGAGATGTCATAATGAAAAAGGTGTCGATTTGCCAAGGTAAACTCGGCAAATCGACACCTGCTGTTCAGATGAAGGTCACTCAAAAAGCGGGTACACATCGTGCCCGATTTGAGAAGCAACTGGCTGCCATTTTACAGGCCCTATAGCTTTGCGTCACAGCCTTTCGACTGCTTTGCCGAGAATATTCAATTCCGTAGATCTTGCATTGCAGTCCAGCCGCCGTTCGTGCGGCTCCCTGACTACTTCTTTATTCTATCATGTTCGTCTTCATTCGTCAAGATTCTGCGGCCGGGTTTTTCCGTTTTTGCAGTTCTTTTTCCTGCCTCCCGGCTGCTGCTGTTTTGTTCCGGCCCGTTTTCTGCCGCCTCGCCCTTTCTGCCCAAAAAGCATCCGGCTCGACGTTGTTTGCGTGAAGGATCGCGAAAAGAGGAAATTTCTGGAAATCTCCAGTGTTTCACGCAGGAAACACCCCCATTCACGCAGAAACGTCTTGCGTTTTACCCCCCCGTGCTATATTGAGCTTAGCAGGCAACCTCTGTTTTCTGGTTCCCCAACCCATGTTGTGGTACGAGTTGGAAGGGACGGCGGCGCACCGCCCTGTCCGGTTCCAATATACGATTCTATGTGTATAACAGGAGGTATTCTCAATGGTCTCTTATCGCAGACTCGCCATGCGCGTCCTGGGGCATGTTCCGGTGCTTTTCGGCAAGAAAAAGGCATCTCCCCCTCCCCGCGTTGCGGCACAACGGATCGCGGCCCTCGCTCTCGCCTGTGCCATGATGACCGGCATGACCCTTCCTGCTTTTGCCGCTACGTATGATATTGTCAGCGGCTCCATTGATATCCACGCTACGAAAGACGGCAATCTCATCAGCCAGTGGAACTGGAATGATGAGAACCAAAAGGAATACGTCAGAGACAGCGACGGAGACATCAAAGATCGTCTGGACAACGAAATCACCATCACCGGCACAAGCACGGGGAACACGGTCACCATCGAAGCAGATAAAGACCAGACGGCCAATGTCACTTTGAAAGATGTGAACATCAATGTTGATGAAGGATACGAACACGACTACGACCCCGATCAATACAAAACCGCCGTGGAAGTGACCGGCAGCGGCAATACCAACATCGAATTGAATGGCAACAACACCTTAACGAGTGGTTATGGTCATGCCGGTCTGGAACACAACAAGACCGAAACCAGTGGAAAACTAACGATCACCGATGAAAACAAAGATGGCGGCATATTAACTGCCAATGGCGGTGAATATGCTGCTGGTATTGGCGCTGGTGCTCAGAGCGATGGTCAGGTAACCATCAACGGCGGCACCATCCACGCGACAGGCGGCAAACAAGGTGCGGGCATTGGCGGTGCAGGTGGCAGGAAAGATGGCGTCACTTACACCGGCGACGGTGACGTGACCATCAACGGCGGCACCATCAACGCGACGGGCGGCAAGATGGCTGCTGGTATCGGCGGCGGTGCTTATGGCAATGGCGAGGTCGAGATCACGGGCGGCAAGATCACCGCACAGGGCACAGATTATTATGGCTCCGGCATTGGCGGCGGCATGGGTTCATTGGAAAAGATCCCCGTTCACAGCAGCAGTACAGGTAAAACAGAACCTGCCGACCCCGCTGGCAAAATCATTGGCGGAAACGGCACCGTGACCATCAGCGGTGGAACCATCAACGCGACGGGCGGCGAGATGGCTGCTGGTATCGGCAGCGGCTATCAGGGCGATGGCAATGTAACCATCACAGGCGATGCAACGATCAAAAACGCACAGGGCGGCGCAGGCGGCGCAGGCATCGGCGGCGGCGCGAATGTCATAGGCTTCGGCGGTAATGGCACTGTAACCATCCAGAGCAACGCAACGATCGAGAGTGCACAGGGCGGCGACGAAGGTGCCGGTATCGGCGGCGGCGCGGGCGGCCTTGGCGATGTGGACATTGAAGGAAAGGTCACCATCCAGAGCGCAACGGGCGGCATTGGTGCAGCCGGCATCGGCGGCGGCGCAGAATCCGAACCGGACGTTGACGGAAATAAAATTTCCATCCAGGGCACCGAGGCCGGTTCCCCCAAGATCACCGCACAGGGCGGCGCATCCGTCGTAGTTCAGTATCCGAATGGTGAAGAGGAAGTGCTTTCCGGCGGCGCGGCCATCGGCAGCGGCAGCGTTTTGCGTGGACAAGAAAAAGCCCCTGCCGCTATCACCATCAAAGGCAAAGTGACCATTGATGCCACCGCAGGCGGAAAATTTGACGATAAGGATGCAATTGCCATTGGCGATACACCGCTCCAAGAACAGAAGTTTGCCGGTTTGCCTGTAGGTGCTGTCATCACACGAAAAGATTCGGCCGGTGTGGATCTTACCCTAAAGGATGACAAGCCTACGGAACCGGAAAAGCCGGAGAAACCTGACCCGGAGAAGCCGGAGAAACCTGACCCGGAGAAACCGGAGAAACCTGACCCGGAGAAGCCGGAGAAACCTGACCCGGAGAAGCCGGAGAAACCTGACCCGGAGAAGCCGGAGAAACCTGACCCGGAGAAGCCGGAGAAACCTGACCCGGAGAAGCCGGAGAAACCTGACCCGGAGAAGCCTAACCCCAACCCTAACCCGGAGAATCCTAACCCTAACCCGGATCAGCCCTCTAATCCGGATCAGCCCTCTAACCCGGATCAGCCCTCTAACCCGGATCAGCCCTCTAATCCGGATCAGCCCTCTAATCCGGATCAGCCCTCTAATCCGGATCAGCCTTCTAACCCGGATCAGCCCTCTAACCCGGATCAGCCTTCTAACCCGGATCAGCCCTCTAACCCGGATCAGCCCTCTAATCCGGATCAGCCTTCTCAGCCGGAGCAGCCCTCCCAGCCGGAACAGCCCTCTGAGCCGGAACAGCCCTCTGAGCCGTCGGGTGCGGTCTCGACTTCCGCTCCGGCCGAAGAGCTGACCGCCTCGGATGCAGAGTATCTCGTTCCCGTAGAGGGGCTTTCCGTCACCAATGCACTGGGAAAGCAGATCACGCACACCAGCACACAGAATGTCCAGGGCAAGGTCCTTACCATTCGCGTCAACAGCATTGTGGCCACCGCACATCTCACCATGGATATGCTCCGGACGCTCAAAGCGCAGGGGGTAGAAACCATCCGTTTCTGCACCCTGCTGTACCGTCCGACCTCGGTCTCCATCGACGCACTTCTGAATCTTGGAGTCGATGAAGCCGACATCCTCTGGACGCACAACGGGATCCAGGCCCGCCTGACGGTCGGCGGCACCGATTCCAGCAGCCTTTTGCAATAAGACCCTCTGAACCATAACAGCCGGGAGGCTTCCGTTTCGGAACGCCTCCCGGCTGTTTGATTATGCGCGCTTTGTCTTCCGATTTTTTCTCCTTTTCCAGATCTCAACAGAATTTTGTGCGGTATTCGCGGGGGGTGCAGTGCTTGATCTCCCGGAACGTTTTAATAAAGTAGCTGCCGTCTGAGAAGCCGCATTCCAGACCGATCTCGCCGGTCTTCAGCCGGGTAGAGCGCAGCAGCTCGGCGGCCTTTTCCACCCGGAACTGCTTGACGTACTGGATGGGCGTGATGCCCAGCAGCTGCCGGAAGCTGCGCAGGCAGGCGCTCTCGCTCAGGGCCACGCAGGCCGCGATCTTCTCCACCGTCAGTTCCTCAGCGTAGTGCTCCTCCACGTAGCGGAGCATCCGCTTCATCCGCTCCGAGGCGATCTGCTCCTGCTCCGAGACCTTGGTCTTGCCGCCCACGCACTGGGTGCTCAGCAGCCGCAACGCCGCCGAGAGATGATACCGCACCCGGTTCTCGTAGTCGAACGGCTCGTCCGCCACCTCTTTCCAGGCGTCCCGCAGGAAGACGAGTACCTGTTTCTGCCAGGGCACCGCCTCGTCCAGCAGAAAAAACGCCGGGGCACCGGGCTGCAGCAGGGGCCGGATGAGCTTTTGCCAGAAGATGGTGTCCATGCCGCCCACCAGACGGGGCTGGAAGACGCCGGAGTGGAGCAGGGCGGTGCCCTCCGCCTGCTCCACCGAGTGCAGCGCCCCCGAATTGAGGAAGACGCCCTGCCCGGTCTGCAGCGTCAGGCGGGTCTTGTTCACATCCACATGGAGGGGGCCCTGTATGGTAAGGATGTATTCAAATTCCTCATGCCAGTGCCATGCCACCGAGTAGCTGGCCAGGTCTTCGGCGTAGCAGGCGATGGGAAACAGCGCACTGCCGTGCTGCACCAGCTCGCGCCCTTCGGCGTCGGCCACGATGTCCGTCTCGCAGTGGATGCCGCCCTCATGGATAATTGTTGCACAGCTCGTTCGATATGCCATATTGACCAGTTCCTTTCCGCAAATCTTTGAACATTTTTTATCAATGCCGGTTTTGTTGCACAAAACTTCAGATTTTCTCCTACCACAGCCGCTTATTTCGTGGTATTATTTCATCAGAGGCCGCAAGTCCAGTATAACACCGAAACGGGAGGAACACAACCCATGGCACAGCTTCTTCTGCCGGTCATCTACCTGGCATTCATCAGCCTCGGCCTGCCGGATTCGCTTCTCGGCTCCGCCTGGCCGAATCTCTACCCCGCTTTCGGGGTGCCGGTGTCCTACGCAGGCATCGTCTCGATGATCATCTCCTGTGGGACCATCGTTTCCAGCCTGTGCAGCGACCGGCTGACCCGTGCGCTGGGCACCGGCAAGGTCACGGCCCTCAGTGTGGCGATGACGGCGGCGGCGCTGTTCGGCTTCTCGGCGGCGAGCGCGTTCTGGATGCTCTGCCTCTGGGCCATCCCCTACGGGCTGGGTGCCGGAAGCGTGGACGCTGCCCTGAACAACTACGTCGCCCTCCACTACGAGAGCCGCCACATGAGTTGGCTGCACTGCATGTGGGGCGTGGGCACCATCATCAGCCCGGTTCTGATGAGCCTGGCCCTGACCGGCGGGCAGGGCTGGAACGGCGGCTACCGCATCGTAGCCCTCATCCAGGTCGGCATCACAGCCGTTCTGGTGCTGAGCCTGCCGCTCTGGAAAGGCCGCCCGGCCGCCGAGACTGCGGACGGCACCCCGGCCAGGCCGCTGACGCTGCCCCAGATCCTGGCCATCCCCGGTGCGCGGGAAGTGATGCTCTGCTTCTTCTGCTACTGTGGCCTCGAAACGACGGCGGGCCTCTGGGCCAGCAGCTACCTCACGCTGAGCAAGGGCGTCCCGGCCGACACGGCCGCTGCCTTTGCGGGCCTGTTCTATTTAGGCATCACGGTGGGGCGCGGCTTCTGCGGTTTCGTCACCCTCCGCTTCAACGACACCCAGATGATCCGTCTGGGGCAGACCGTTCTGGCCGTGGGTGTGGCCGCCCTGCTTCTGCCGGGGCCGCAGGCGCTCTCGCTGGCCGGCCTCGTCCTCGTGGGGCTGGGCTGTGCGCCCATCTACCCCAGCATCATCCACTCCACGCCGGACCACTTCGGCGCGGACCGGTCGCAGGCTGTGATCGGCATCCAGATGGCAAGCGCCTATGTCGGCAATCTGGTCATGCCGCCGCTGTTCGGCCTGCTGGCAAACAACGTTGCCCCTGCCCTCTTCCCCGTGTATCTGCTGGCGCTGCTGATCCTGATGATCGTCATGCACGAGCAGCTCACCCGTAAGACGGCGTGCAAATAAACAATTTTCTGACAGGAGGTATTTTTATGCTTCGTATCGAATATTTTGATAAAGACCGTTTCATGCGTCAGGTTTCCGCCAGCCGCGGCAGTGTGCTGCTGCATCTGGACAACGGCAAGACCTGTGACCTGAAAGAGGATGCCACCGCATCCTCCATCCTCCGGATGATGGACGCCCCCAGAAAGGGCTTTGACATCACCGTGACCGACCCCGCCGACGTGACCGGCTTCCTGCGCTACATGCTGGAGGCAGGCCGGATGGACCGTGTGGCCGGCTGATCGTTCGCCATTCTCCGTTATTCGCATATTACAGCAAACGCAGAGCGCCCGCTCCGGGGTCAGAAGCCGGAGCGGGCGCTCTGCGTTTTTGTAACGGTGTTACAGGATGCAGCGGCTGATGGCGCGGGCCACATTCAGCAGCTCGTCCTGCCCGATGAACCCGAACTTTGCCTCGTGCTCATCCGCGAAGCAGACCGTCAGCTCAGAGGTCTGGAGCGGGTCGCCGAAGCCTGCGGTCTGGACGCCGAAGTGCAGCACCTTGCGGTACGGCAGGACGAAGATCTCCTGCCGGGTGCCGGTGACCCCCTGCATATCCACCAGAAAGATGCGGTGCGAGGTAAAGACCGCCTGGTCGCGCACGGTCTTGTACGCGCCCACGATGGTCTCGCCGTCCAGCAAAAGCGCCTGCACATTCTTGCAGATCTCCTTCTCCTTGATGCGAACGAGGTTCTGCATGGGCTTGTCCCGAAATTCCATAGTTCTATCCCCTTTCAGCGTAGTCGTTGGTTCCATTGTAGCACCCCCGGCGGGCTTTGACAAGCGGCACGGAACTCCATTCTACTTGTGAGCGAAAAAACTTTGAGCGTCCAGCAGGAGCTACCCGACATGCCAAGGGCTCTCCCTTCGGGAGAGGTGGCATTGCGAAGCAATGACGGAGAGGGTCAGTAGTTCAGACCGAACCCGCTGCGGTAATAGTTGCCGTCGGCGTCGCAGTAAGCGTAGCTGCCGCCGCGCACCCCGGCGAGGATGGCCGGGTCGATGTACAGGTCCTTATCGTAGCCGGGCACATCGTTGGGCGATGCGCAGATCTCACGCACCACACCGTCGATCTCCTGCTCGGTGATGGCGATGACGGCGGGGTCGGACACCATGGTCAGGCTCAGCTTGCCGGTGGGGGCAAAGTCGCCGCTGATGACGTCCACCTGTGCGTTCAGGGCGTTGTTCAGCGCCACCGTGCTGACGGTGTACTGGATGGTCAGCGCGTCGCAGTAGGGTTCCAGCTTGTCCAGCAGCCAGGGGTTGTTCACCACACAGGTGCCCACGACCTTGCCGCCGCGCGCATGGATGGCATCGGCCAGCTCCCGGATCTTCTCGACGTCCTTCAGGGTGGTCACCGTGACCTGCTTGCCGGTCTTCTTCTGGCTCTTGTTGATCTCGCGCTCGTCGGTGACGATCTCACCCATCTCAATGACGGGCATGGCGAACTGGTAGAACACCACGCCGTTGCTGATGGGCCGCACATGGAGGTACAGCACATCGGCCTCCTCCGGGGTGGCGACGACGGTGTATCCCTTCTTCTCGAAGGCCTCCGCCAGTGTCTTGCGCAGCGCCTCGTCGGCATCGGCAGAGCCCAGACCGGCACCCATGGCCTGTGCCATTTTGGCAAAGCCGGAGTCCACGCCCTTGAAGGTGACAATGCAGACCTTCTTCTCTTTGGCCAGCGGCAGAACACCGCCGTGGTTCTTGACCAGCACCACCGCCTTCTGGTTGGCTTCGTAGGCCTTCTTCTTGGCACCATCGAAGTTGTCCTGCCGGGCCTGGTCGGCCTGGTCGGGGTCCAGATAGGGGTTGTCCACACGCTTGGTGCGGAACAGGCTCAGCAGACGATTGTAGCTGGCGCGGTCGAGGTCGGCCTTGGGCAGCAGACCGTCCTCCACTGCCTTGATGATGTTCTCCGGGTCGGTGTTGCCGCCGATGACATCGGTACCGGCGGAAATGGCCTTGGCGTAGCGCTGGGGCACCGTCAGGTCCTCCACGCCGTAGATCTGCACGCTGGTGATGCCGGAGTCGGAGTTGATGTAGCCGTCAAAGCCCATCTTGTTGCGGGCCAGGTCGGTGAGCAGCTCCTTGCTGTATGCGCTGGGCACCGCCTCGGTGCTGGTCACCTCTCCCCGGTAGGTCTGGGGCACGGCGCGGCCATCGGCGGCGATGCGGGAGTAGTCGGGCATGATGGAGGACGCCTTGTAGTCGAATGCCCGCTGGAACGGGGGCAGATGGTACTTTTCCATCGAGCCGGGGGTGCGGTAGATGCGCCACTGACCGATGGGCACATGCGGCTCGAAGCCGTTCTCGGAGGGGGCATCGCCGGGGAAGTGCTTGACCGTCAGGACGACCGAACCCTCGTTCAGGCCGTCGTCGCCGTTCTGGTAGCCCTTGATGAGGGCTTCGGTGATGTCGCTGGTCACATCGGTGCGCTCGCCGTAGGTGCCGTTGGTGCGGGGCCAGCGGGGGTCGGTGGCCACGTCCACCTGCGGGCCGTACATGATGTGCAGGCCCTCAGCCTTCATCATCTTCCGGTCAGTGTCGGCCATTTCATAGACGAAATCTGCGTTGCCGTCTCCCAGCACCGCTGCACCGATGCCCAGAGAGTCCGGGTAGCCGATGTTGATGGGGTTGGTGTGCAGAGAGTACGGAATCGCCACGCCGCCCTTGCAGGCTTCGTATTCCAGCATCTGGGTGCCCGCATTGTGGTACAGTGCCACCATACCGGCCTCGCAGTGCATATCGCCGCGGTAAACGCCCGCCGTGATGTGCTTGTCCAGCACATCGGCGTCATCAATGCTCATGGTCATGCCGGGCAGCGGGCCGGGGATGGGCTTTTCGTCTGGGTCGTGGTGCTTGTAGATCTTGGACATTTCCAGCTTGCCATCGGCCCCAGTCGCCGCAGCGCGGGTGGGGACCACCGGGGTGTTGAACAGGGTGTTCAGCACAAGGCCAGCCTGCTGGTCCAGGCGCAGATGGGCCACCATATCCTTTGCGCGCTCTTCGGGGCTGAGCCGCCAGTCCTTATAAGGGACCAGCTCGCCGCTGTTGTCCATATCCTTGAAGTACAGTCCGTCCCTGACGATGACGCCGCAGGTGGTCACACCGATGTCGGGGCCGTTTTCGTTGTGGAAGACCACCGGCTCCAGGTAACGGTCGGTGATGCTCTCCCCCGCTTCCAGAGCATAGGGTGCCGGAATGACGCCGTCGCGGGCGTCAGCCCACTGGGCAGCGCTGGTGTATCGAATCTCCATCTTGTTTCTCCTTTTTCGTGCGCGGGAATGCGCAGCTGATATATCACTTGTTCTTTTTTATTATATCCCACGGCCCGATTGTTCGCAAGCGAACAACCCGTGCTTTTCTGAATTTCAGCATTGCTCACAAGGAACGCTCCCGGAATCTATGCAATTCCCCGAATCAGCGCAGCGCGTTCCCGCGCTCGGTCTGCTCCGCCGGGCACAAAAAGAGACCGCTGGCTCCGTCGATAACGGAAGGAGCACAGCGGTCTCTCTCGGTTCAGGGCATTACCAAATCATCTGGATGCGGCCTGCGCCGTAGGGATCTTCGTAGTTGAGCAGATAGCCGGGGTAATCGGCCAGCGGGCTGTTGGCACTGGAAAGGTGCGGCAGACCGTTCGCATCCACGCCGCCGAACATGGCTGCGTAGCTGGACATGACGAGGTAATCCTCCGAGACATAGTCCTTGATCAGCTCTGCGCCGTCGAACATGGCGAAGCCGTCGCCCAGGTTGCGCAGGGTGTAGTTCATACCAGCCAGCGCATAGGTGGCGTTCGGGTCCAGAGGTTTGTATGTGCCGGTGGTCTTGTCGTAGATCTCCACATTCGAAACACGCGGGGTCGTAGCACTGCCGACCCAGACATTCTTGTCGTCGGTCTGGACGGTGTTGGGGACCATGGCGTGGATCTCATACTTGGCACCGGCGACCTGCAGGAAACCGCCGTTCTCCTTGCCCTCGGCACCGGCGAAGCGGGCACCAAATTCGAGGGCATCCAGGATCTGCTGGCCGGTGACGGACATCAGGCAGGCCACATTGCCGAAGGGGCTGACGGTCTTGCAGGTCTTGAAGCTCCAGGGGCCTGCGTCCACATTTGTACGGATGCCGCCGCCGTTCATGATGGCGATGTCGCAGTGGAGGTCTTCGATCTCATTGAAGTAGGTATAGATGCCGTCGGCCACGAAATCGCCCAGGTTGGTCTCGCCGGAGCGGATGCGGCGTTTGCCGGTGGCGGGGTCGGTGATGTAGAACTTGGAATCGCCCACGGCGATCTCCTCGCCCAGCATATCGTCCACTGCGCTCACCCACTCGCTGGTGGCAGCGGCCACAGCGGCGTCTGCGCCATCGTAGCTGGGCAGCAGCTCGGTGGTGATGGAGCCATCGGCACCGATGGTCATCTTGCCGACATTCTTGAAGTAGGAGCCGGTCTGGGTCAGGGTGACGGCCTTGCCGGAAGCATCGGTCACCTGCTTATTCTCCATCACGGTGTGCGAATGGCCGTCGATGAAGGCATCGAAACCGGTGGTGTGTGCGATGACCTCTTCGCTGGTCCAGGGGGCGGACGAGGGGTCTACGCCCAGATGGCCCAGACCAATGATAGTTGTTGCACCCAGCAGCTTTGCCTTGTCGATGGCCTTCTGGACGGCCTTGTACAGCTTCTGGCCATCGTCGCCGCCGAGGATGTCATAGATGTACTTGGTCTGGCTGGCGTTCATGAAGTAGGCCGGGGTGGACTTGGTAAAGGTCTCCGGGGTGGTAACGCCCACAAATGCGATGCGCGCGCCGCCGATGGTGAAGATCTTGATGCTGGGCAGCACCTTCAGGCCGGTGCGCAGGTCCACCCAGTTGCAGGAAACATAGGGGAAAGCGGCTTCCTTCATGGCTGCCTTTGCGCGGGCCATGCCGTAGTCGAACTCATGGTTGCCGGGGGTGGCCAGGTCGTAACCGGCCTCGCTCATCAGCTTGATGATGGTCTCGCCATCATCCATGGAGCCATAGGCCGTGCCCTGGATGTGGTCGCCAGCGTCCACCAGCAGGACGTTCTGGCCAGCGTCCACATAGCTCTGCTTCAGTGCAGCGATACCGGCATAGGTCAGTTCGGGGGATTTTTTGTCGATGTAGGTGTGCACATCGTTGGTGTAGAGGATGGTAACAGCCGACTTTTCGCCCAGGAAGCAATTGGTCTCTTCGGCCGATGCGGCGGGTGCGCCGAGGGAGACTGCGGTCAGTGCAGTGGCAGCTCCGGCAGCCTTGAGGAAGCTGCGGCGGGAAATGAACTGTTTCACAGGAAATGACCTCCTTCAATTTACGGTACTCTCTTTTTTGCGGCCTCTCTGCCGCCGCCCGCACAAAAGCTCCCCAACGGGGAGCCGTGGTATGCAGCGCAGCCGCAGCGAGGTCTGCATTTCTGGATTAAGCATATCACAGAATGCCGCTCCGGGCAAGAGAAAACTGTAAAATCCGCGCAAATCCTTTTCACGAAAGTCGTACTATTTTGGAAATTTTCCGTAAAATCATACGAAAAAGGGCCGGCCCCTGCATCCTGTCTCAGGGTGCAGAGCCCGGCCGCATTCAGGGGGAGGTCCAAACTGGATCGGAGGAGACGTTTGAGAAAACGCCTTAAATGGCGTTGTACTCCTTGAGGAACTTTTCAAGGTCGGTGCCCTCGATCTTCTTGAGCACTTCCTTGAGGGCCACCCTCTGGATGAAGGGCAGGTCCATATCGGTCAGCTTCTTGCCGTCGCGGAGCTTGACGGTGGCGTCGATCAGGCAGCGGACATCATAGGTGCTGCCCCAGACCTCCGGCACACCGCGGTCAATGTCCAGCAGGGTGTAAACAGCCTCCATGCCGGTGCGCATCGAATACTCGGTGGTGAAGATGGTGTCGCGGCCGGTCTCGGCAAACTGGCCCAGGAAGGCGAAGTTGACGGCACCCTTCGGCACGATGTCGGGGCGGTCGCCGAAGGCGCGCGGCATGAAGAAGGCGTCGATATACGGCATCATGACCGGCACGGTGTTGGCGCTGTGGTCGGCCAGCTCGGCGATGTCCTCCGTGGGAACGCCCAGATGGTACAGCCACTCCATACAGATCTCACGGCCGGTGCAGTCGCGCATGGGCTTCTTCACATAGTCGCCGGGCTTGTCGCTGAACAGGCCGTAGACCCAGACGCAGAGCTGGTTCTTGGGCTGGTCACGGAACTGCTGCTGGCGGTTCAGCGTCCAGCTGAGCAGCCAGCTGGAATCCTTGACCGTGACGATGCCGCCGGTGACGGTGTGGCCGGTGAATGGGTCGCGCTTGCAGATCTTCTTGATATACTGCGGGATCTTGTCGTCCAGGGTGGTGATGGTGGCACTCTCCCAGTTGGACAGTTCCGGCTGCGAGCAGAACTTCTCCGGATGGCCGAAGGAGGGGTCCTGTGCGGCGATCTTCTTCCACAGATCCCAGCCGTTGCCCGGCTTGATGGTGGGGTCGAAACCGGCTGCCTTGTCCTGTGCGCCGATGGTGCAGCTCTCGACGCAGCCGCCGTTGGTGATGAAGAGCAGGTCGTTCTCGGTCAGCGGCAGCACCTTTTCCTCACCCTTGTGCTCCACAGTGATGGAACTGGCCTGCTTTTTGCCGCCCTCGATCCGGAAGCGGACGTCGGTGACCTTGGTCTCATACCGGAACTCCACGCCGTGGTCCTTCAGGTAGGTGACCATGGGCAGGATGATGGACTCATACTGGTTGTAGCGGGTAAAGCGCAGGGCGGTGAAGTCGGGCAGACCTCCGATGTGGTGGATATAGCGCTTGAGGTAGAGCTTCATCTCCAGTGCGCTGTGCCAGTTCTCGAACGCGAACATGGTGCGCCAGTACATCCAGAAGTTGGAGCTGAAGACCTCGTCGTCGAAGATGTCGGTGATCTTCTTGTCCTGCAGCTGCTCGTCCGGGGTGAAAAAGAGCTTCATGATCTCCATCGCGCCCCGGTCGGAGATGCCGAACTTGCCGTCGGTGTGGGCATCCTGGCCGCGCTTTTCGGTGGCACGGCAGAGGGACTTGTTGGGGTCTTCCTTGTTCAGCCAGTAATACTCATCCAGAACGCTGGCCCCCTCCGTCTCCAGAGACGGGATGGAGCGCAGCAGATCCCACATGACTTCGAAGTGGTTGTCCATCTCGCGGCCACCGCGCATCACATAGCCGATGTCGTACTTGTAGCCGTCGCAGGCACCGCCGGGCAGCGGGTCCTTCTCGATCACATGGATGTGGTCGCCCTGCATCTGACCGTCGCGGACCAGATAGCAGGCAGCGGTCAGTGCCGCCAGACCCGAACCGATGATATAGGCCGATTTATTGTCAACGCCTTCCGGCTTTTTGGGGTGTGCAAACGCTTCGTAGTTGCCACTGGAATAATACATAACGCAGACCTCCTGAAGTTTTGGTTCTTTCCGGGCGGCATTCCCGCTCGCCCTTTCGTTGTGCTTAGTATATCCCATCCCCTGTGACAGAACAACATACAAAAGATGACCAGTGTATAAACTTTATACAAAACTCAACCTTTGTCGGAAATATGGCAAAAGTGTGAAGCGCAAAAAAACTCCCGCCTTCCTGTGACAGAAGACGGGAGCGGATGAAATCCGTTCGGGTTACTGTTTTGCCTCCGGGGCGACCTCAAAATCGATTTTGCCGAGGTTGACGTCGGCGCGGACGATGGTGATCATCATGCTGTCGCCCAGGTTCCAGTTCTTGCCGGAGACCGGGTCAGACAGGCGGATGCCCTCGGTGAGCATGGTGCCGGTGGGGGTCAGGCTGGAAGCGGGCACGAAGCCCTCCACGCCGTTCTCCAGTTCGATGAACAGGCCGCGCTGGGTCACGCCGGAGATGATGCCCTCGTAGCACTCGCCCAGATGGCGGCGGGCATACTCGGCCTTGTAGCAGTCCTCGGCCTTGCGCTCGATCTGCACCGCGATGACCTCGCGCTCGCTGGACTGCTTGGAGGCCTGGATCGCAAAATCGGTGTAGCGGATGGCCATGGTCTCCTTGTCGGTGCCGCCGAGCAGATCGGTCATGATGCGGTGGATGGCCAGGTCCGGGTAGCGGCGGATGGGGCTGGTGAAGTGGGCATAGTCCTTCAGCACCAGACCATAGTGGCCCTTGGGCTTTTCTTCGTAGCAGGCCTTGGACATGCAGCGGAGCATGCCGGTATTGACGATCTGTTCAAATGCCGTGCCGCGCACCCCTTCCAGAATGGCACTCAGCTCCTTGGGCGTGGGCACCTCCTTGGCAAAGTGGTCGTTGATGCCGCAGGCCTGCAGCAGTGCATGCAGGCGCTCCAGCTTTTCGCCGTTGGGCTCCTCGTGGACACGGTAGACGAAGGGGATCTGCTTGACGCGGGCAAAGTGGGCCGCGCACTGATTGGCCAGCAGCATGAACTCCTCGATCATGGCCTCGCTCTCGCCGGAGGTGCGCTTCTTGACGTCGATGCAGTGGCCGTCCTCGTCGAGGATGAGCTTCACTTCCCCGCTCTCGAAGTCGATGCAGCCGCGCTCGGTGCGCAGGCGGGCACGGTGGGCGTACAGTTCCTTCATGGCGGGCAGCTGGTCGGCCACCTCGGCGTACTTGGCCTGGATCTCGGCATCGGCCGTTCCGGCCAGCAGGGCATTGATCTCTGCGTAGACGCCCTTGACCCGGCTGCAGATGACCGACTTCACGAAGCGGTAATCGGTCAGGTTGCCGTCCTTGTCCAGCCGCATCAGGCAGGAGAAGGCCAGGCGCAGCTCCTTCTCGTTCAGGGAGCAGATGCCGTTGGACAGACTCTTGGGCAACATGGGCACGACCTGGTCGGCATAATAGACGGAAGTGGCGCGGTTGAACGCCTCTTCGTTCAGCTCAGAACCGGGCTTGACGTAGTTGGAGACGTCCGCAATGTGGACGCCCAGCTCAAAGCCGCCCTCCGGAGTGCGGGTCAGGCTGATGGCATCGTCGATGTCCTTGGTCTCGGCGCTGTCGATAGTGAAGATGGGCAGAGCGCGCAGGTCCATGCGGCCCTTGCAGTCCTCTTCCGAAACGGTCATGCCCTCAAACTTCTTGGCTTCCTCGCGGACTTTGTCCGGGAAGCGGGTGTGGATATCGCGGGCGTAGAGCAACGCCTTGGCGCAGCGCTTGGCTTCATCCGAGCTGCCGAACCGCATGGCCACGCCGACGCGGTGGTCTTCCTGGCGGCTGCCGCGCATCAGGATCTCGACCGCCACCTTGTCGCCGTCTTTCGCGCCGCCTTCGCAGTTCCGCATCAGCTGCATGGAGATGGCCGGGCAGTCGTCCGGCACGAACTTCAGACGGCCCTCGATCCGGCGGGCCGTGCCCACCAGGTCGTTCTTCTCGGTAAGCACCGCGAGGATGGCACCCTCGTCGCTGCCCTCCACACGGGGATGCTCGAACTTCTCGACGAGGACCTCGTCGCCGGGCATCGCGCCGCGGGTGAAGCGGCCGGGGATGAAGATATCGCTGGTCTCATCTTCCAGCATGACAAAGGCAAAGTTCTTGCCCAGTTTGACTACTTTGCACAGCAGGGCCTTCTCGGCGCGGCCGGAGCGCACGGTGAAGAACACGCCCGAACGCTGGCAGACCACGGCCTCGTGCACCAGAGCATCCAGTGCTTCCATCACCTTGCGGTCTGCCCCGCGGTCGCCGCCGAAGCGGGCCTTCAGGTCCTTGACGGTGCAGGGCTGGTTCTGGATGGCATGCTCGATCTTATCGCGTAATGACATAGATTTTACTCCTTAACAACATTCTCAAAATTCTCCAGCGGAATCCTGAGTTTCCCACCTTCTGCCGGAGGCATCCGCACCCGGCAGTGTTTGCCCATTGGGCTTTTCTCATCCGATGCAGACCCACCCGGCCTGTCAGAGGCTCCCCTCAGAAGAAGAGCTGTCCGCAGCGCAGACAGAGAAATTTCAGACAGAAAAACAGCCCCGCCTTACACGGGGCTGTGCGCGGGTCCTCAAGCCAGACGGCTGGCGAACACACAGGCCAGGACGGCCACCACGAAGAAGACGACACCGGCGATGCGGGTCACCTTGGCCAGCATCTGGTCGGCAGGGGTCAGCCGTGCGTTGTTTGCGCCGTATGCGCCGCCGTTGATCGCACCGGACAGGCCCTGACCGTGGGTGTGCTGCATCAGGGTGAGGACGATGATGACGACCGAGGCAGCAAGCAGGATGGCGCCGCCGACGATTTCAATAGCAGACATGGATGGAACGCTCCTTTTATTGTAAATTTGATTGAATTTGATTGAGACTGCATACAAATACAAGAATATGATAGCATACAACCGCGCAAATTGCAAGATGGACTCTGCCTCATCGAGCCAAATTTTCCAGCATTTCGGCCAGAGCGGCAAAGACTGCGGCGCTGGAATGGGCAGGTTCTGTCTGGGCGTCCTGCAGAACCACGATGGTATACCGGGGCTGTTCCGCCGGAAAAACGCCCGCAAACCAGCTGTTTTTCAGCTCTTCACCCGCTCGGAACTGGCCGGTCTGGGCCGTCCCGGTCTTCCCGGCGGCGGTGGTCTCCGGCAGGGCCGCCTCGCGGCCGGTGCCGTTTGCCACCACGCCCGCCAGCAGACCGCGCAGCGTTTGCGCCGTCTGTTCCGAGACGACCGGCTCCGCCCGCCGGTGGGCCAGCGTTTCCAGCGGCTCCCCGGTCGCCTCGTCCAGCGTGTTCCGCAAAAAGAGCGGCATCCGCCAGGTGTCGGTGACCAGCGCGTTCAGCATCCCGGCCACCTGCACCGGCGTTGCCAGCAGCTCCCCCTGCCCGAAGCAGAAATTTGCATAGGCCCCGGACGAGGTCAGGGCTTCCGCCGTTGGCAGGATGCCCGCCGCCGTGCGGAAGCGGTCCGTCAGTTCCGCGGCCTGCCCAAAGCCCACCTGCTCAGCCAGCGCACGGACCCGCTCGGCCCCCAGCACCTGCCCCAGCCGGATAAAGTATCCGTTGCAGCTTTTTTCCAGTGCGGCGGCAAGGTCTACCTCCCCATGCGGGATGCCGCCCGCACAGCGGAACACCTGCCCGTCCACCTCGCACCAGCCGGGGCAGGTGTAGACCAGACCGGTCTCCCCTGCTTCCAGCGCGGCGGCGGCCAGCACCGGCTTGAACACCGACCCCACTGCGTAGCTCTGGAAGGCCCGGTTCAGCATCGGGCTGTCCGCCGCATTCAGGCTGGCAGCCGGGTCTGCCGGGTCATACCCCGGCACACTGACACAGGCGCGGACTTCGGCGTTTGCGGCATCCAGCACCACGATGCAGCCGGTGGTCATCATCCGACCCGCAACGGCTTCCGCCGCCCGCTGGACCGACCGGGAAAGAGTCAGCTGGACCCCCACGGCCCCGCTGTCGGCGTGGGTCTGTTCCGGCTCGCTCCGCAGACGCCCCTGCGCATTGACAAGGCAGGTCAGCGTGTCGCCCTCTCCGGTGCCGGAAAGTGCCGCATCAAACGCGGCTTCCAGCCCGGCGGCTCCCCTGCCGTCGCCGTCCACATACCCGATGAGCTGCACAGCCAGCGGCGCGGCCGCATAGCGCACGGCCACCGGCCAGCAGGAAATGCCCAGCGGCGAAACATCGCGGTCCACCGTGAGCAGGAACGGAGAGGCTGCGTTTCGTTTCTGGTACAGCAGCGCCTGCCCAGCCGCATCGGTACAGGGAAAGAGCCGGGTATAGTTTCCCCCGCCGGGCACACAGAGCGCTGTCCACTTTGTGCCAAAGCCCGTCAGAAGATGGCCCTCGCAGTCGTAGAAATTGCCCCGCCGTGCCGGGAGCGCCAGCGTCACCACGCTCTGCGCCGCCGCGCGGGCTGCATAGTCCGTGTGGGAGCACAGCCAGTACAACCGGCAGACCACCGCCGCAAAACACCCCACCAGCAGCGCATACAGCGCCAGCACCCGCCGTCCGGACATGAAAACGCCCCCTTTGGCCTTTTGAAACAGTGTGGGCCAGTCAGGGGGTGTTGATGCGGTCATTCGCAGATCTTTTTCACGAGCTCTGCCGCGCGGGCAGCGTCCTCGGCGGTAGCCGTTTCCGCATAGCGGGCGCAGAGGTAAATTTCGCGCAGTTCGGCCTCGGCAGCGTAGTCCATGCCGGAGGCACGGCCCATGATGTCCAGGCTGGTATCTCCGCGCAGGATGGTCAGGCCGTGGGCCTCGCAGTAGTCGAGATAGGCCCGGTATTCCCGCCGGACACGGGCGTTCGGGCTAAGGAAGAGCCCCGGCCACCGACGGCGGGTGCGCAGGGAGGTCCGGCGTTTCGTCATCGGGGCAGCACCGGTCGGTTCCGCCGCGCGGCCCCGGCGCAGGATGTGCCGCACCGCTAAAATCAGCAGCACCGCCGAAAAGAGCACCGCCACTCCGGCCAGCACCCGTGGGCCGTCCATCAGCAGGCCGCTCTCCTCGCCGATGGCGTCCCGGACATCGCCCGCTCTGGATTCATACAAATCGCCCATTGCGACCTGCCGGTTTGCGAACAAGGCCAGCACCCACGCAATGGCATACCACAGCTTTTGGAACACCACGACGATGCCGTAGGCCACCACATTGTTCAGCACCAGTTGCAACACCGGCACCAGCAGCTTGAAATACACCGCTGCGGCCAGAGCTTTCACCCCGTTCATCACGGCGCTGCGGCTGAGCAGAAAGGCCGCGCCGCTCAGCGCCGCCAGAAGCCCGCCGGATATCAGCAGGTAGGATGGCGCACTATACACCTCCGGGTCCTGCCGGGTCGTCCGAGTAAACCAGACCAGCGCAAGCGCCGCCGTGATCGCCATGGGCAAGGCTGTGGTCAGCACCGCGTCTGCGTTCCACAGCAGCATCGCCGCACCGAACAGCGGCCAGATGCGCAGCAGCCAGCGGAACCGCTCCCCCTGCTGCACTGCGGAAAGGCCGAACTCTTCCCGCACCGCCAGCAGCGTCACATAGCACACCGCCGGGAGATAGACGAGCTGATCCGCCCGTGCAGGCAGAAACGGCAGCGCCGCCGCACTGGCCAGCGCCAGCACGGTGCGCAGGGAGGGATTTCCCCGGAAACAGGCCGCCGCCGCAAAACAGACAGCGGGCCAGAGAAGCGCCCAAATTGTGGGATGCCCGCCGAAGCCTGCCGCAAAAGAGCCTGCAAAGGCGTAGTAGAACGCGAGGTCGCCCAGGATGCGGAGTCCATGTAGTGCTATCATACCGGTCCCTCCTCTCCGCATTGTTGCACACATTCCGGCGTGAGGACCAACAACCGGACCCCTGGCATCGGGTTCAGGCAGGCGCGGGCCTCTGCTTCCGGCTCTGTGGTCAGGAAGATGCAGCTCGTCTGCTCCTGCGCGTGATAATACCGGGCGCAGAACTCCCGGCAGGGCTGGGCGGTCTGCCCGGTGGCGCGGCCCAGCATTTCCAGCATGCGGCGGAAATGTTCTGGTCCGTACCCCTGCGGCACTTCCAGCGGCTTTTTCCACTCGTCGCCCGCCGTCACGGTCGCGTTCATCAGCAGGTCGAACGTTGCATTCAGCGCAAAGCGGTAGGACACCGCCTTTTCTTCCAGCATCCGGCAGACCGTCCGGGCCATGGAGTAGCACCGCTCCACCCGCTCCGGCTGGGTATAGCGCGACGAATCCGCATGGACCAGCACCACGACCCGTGGTTCGGTCGTGTAATCAAACTTTTTCACCATCAAGCCCCGCCCACGGACGCTCTGCTTCCAGGAGATGGCCCGCATCGGGTCGCCGCTGGGGTACTCGCGATAGCCTGCCGTCAGGATGGGGTCTTCGTAGAGGTAGCGGTTCACCGAGATGCCGCCCAGAAAGCCGCCCATCAGGCCGTCCAGTTCCGGCAGGTCGCATTCCCTGGGTGGAACGACGAGCTCATGGAAGCCCCGCTCTGTGCGGGATTGCGTCTTCAGGCCCAGCAGGTCGCCGCCGATCAGCTGTAGCGGCTCCAATACATAGCGGCCCCGCTGCCCGACGCGGACCGCGACTTTGAACGAAGCCTCCTGCTGCGGACGCAGCCAGGCCGTGCACCGCACAGTGTGCCCCTGCCCGGCGCAGTCTCTGGTCAGGTGGTCCATGCTGCACGGGGTGAGCTCCCGCCCCAGATGGAGCCGCAGGGCTGCAAATGACTTCCAGTGGGGGCCGCTGTTCCGTACGGTCAGCCGCAGGTTCACCGGCTGGTCTGCCTCGGCAAGGAAGTCCTCCGTTTCCAGCAGCCCCTGCAAATCGTCCAGACTGTGGACACAAGACTCCTGTTCCAGCCAGAAGAGTAGCCCCGCCAGCACCAGCGCAAATACGACCGCCGCCATCAGTGGTTCTCCAGCGGAACTTCAACATCGGATAGCAGCTTCCGCAGCCGCTGGGTTGCAGCTTCCGTGTTCATGCTGCCGCCCAGGACCACACGATGGCAGAGCACCGCCGGGGCCAGCCCCTTGACGTCCTCCGGAACAACGTAGTCCCGGCCCTGCAGAGCCGCGTAGGCTTGCGCCGCCTGATACAGCGCCAGCGCACCACGGGTGGACACCCCGCTCACGAAACCGCCCTGCATGCGGGTGGCCTCCACGATGTCCATCAGGTAGTTCTTCACATCGTCGGAGACCTTCACCTCACGGTAAGCCGTGCGGACATAGGCCGTTTCCTCCGGCGTGACCACCGGGTTCAACTGGCTAAGCACCGCCTGCGCCGACGGGCGGGACAGCACTTCCATCTCCTGCTCCCGGTTCATGTACCCCAGTGACAACCGCATGAAAAAGCGGTCCATCTGGGCATCCGGCAGCGGGAAAGTGCCAAAGGATTCCAGCGGGTTCTGGGTCGCCAGCACCATGAACGGCTCAGCCAGGCGGCTCGTCACGCCGTCCACCGTGATCTGCTTTTCCTCCATGGCTTCCAGCAAGGCCGACTGGGTGCGTGGCGTGGCGCGGTTGATCTCGTCCGCCAGCACAAAGTTGGTGAAGAGCGGGCCGGGCCGGAACTCGAACTCGCCGGTCTTCTGGTTGTAGAAGTTGATGCCCGTCAGGTCCGACGGGAGCAGGTCGGGCGTGAACTGTACCCGCCGGAAATCCCCGCCCACAGTCCGGGCAAAAGCGCGCAGAAGCATGGTCTTGCCGGTGCCGGGCTTGTCTTCCAGCAGGACATGGCCTCCGCACAAGAAGCTGACGAGGACTTTTTCAATGATGTCGTCCTTGCCCACGATGACCCTGGCACAGTTGGTGACGACCTTGTCCCGATAGGCGGTAAAAGCTGTTCGTTCCATAACGATACCCCTCTTTATTTTGATGAAACAGGTCTATTATATCACATTTTGCATCAGAGGGGCAGTGATTTGAAAAAAAGGAGGCGGAGCCTCCCACATGGGAAACTCCGCCTCCTGCGGTGTATAAATTTGATTGCGCGCGAAGCGGCTTAGTACATGCCGCCCTTCCAAACCACACTTTTGGAGCCGAATCACGAATATCGGGAAACGTAGGCTTTTGTAGAATTATCAAGGCCACAAGCCGATTTTTCCAGATTCTCCGTTTTTGCACGATTCACGCTTTTCTACGCAAATCTACGCCACTTACCGGGTGATTGGCGTAAGTTTTGGCGTAAGTTTCGGCGTAAGGAATTCCGCTTCATGCGTCGAAAATCACAGGTTGCCGGCGATCTGTTCAAAGGCCCTTTCAACCGATTCAAAGCTGCTGTGCGTGTAGACATCCAACGTCACACTGGCATTGGAGTGTCCCATCAGGTATTGCAGGCTTTTTACATCCAGCCCGGCCTGCTGAACATTGGTGCAGAAGGTGTGTCGCAGCACATGAGGTGTAATGCGCGGAACAGGTTTGCTGTACGCCTTCTCAAACTTTCCCTGCACGCCACGCATATAGTTTTCCAAGTGCATTGCCACCTTCGGCATTCCGGACTTGTCCAGAAAGAGGAATCCGCTGCAACCATCCACCAGCGCTTCCACTTTCGTGGACGCTCTGGCTTTTACTACACGCAACAGCGCTGCTCGAACAGTATCGGTATAACGATAGTCGTAGGTGCCGTTTGCTCTTTGGCTTTCGCCATCCTTCAAAACACGACCCTTGCTATCTTTGCGCTTTTCAGACATTTAGAAACTCCTTTCTGTGAAAAGCGCATCTATAAGGTCAGTGTCAGTATAACACATCAACCATGCGATTTCCACCCGCAGCGAATGAGAAAAGGACGGTTTCACATTTGCAGCTTTTGGCAGCCTCTCAAATAGAATATGCTTGCTCGACAAAGCAATCGAACAGGCGACGTTTAATCAGACGCTTGTTTCCCACCCAAAGGACGAATTTGCATTTATCTTCATTCGTAATTTCACGCAGTTTGTTGATGCCAATGCCGGAGTAAGCCGCAGCTTCTTCCAGCGTCAGATTGCTCTTTTCCCAAATCGGAACTTGTCGGGACTTGGTCCCTCCATCTTGCTGATGCAAGACCGTTCCATCGCTTAAAGTCCCCACCGGGGATTTCATTGCTTCGCAAACGCGAACTTCCTTCATAGGCAGACCTCCAATTCCTTGTAACCGAACGCCTGTAACCGGCCAGGAAAGCTCTCTTTTTCTGTACGCAGGACATTCGGTGGGCTTTATACTTCTTCTTCTCTTTTTAAGGTTACATGGTTACAGAAAGAGAAAAACGCAGCAGTCATGCGGCTTTTGAGCTGTAACTGGGGCGTAACCGAATCTGTAACCAGACGTGTAACCGCCGTTCATCAGAAGGGAAAGCCCATCTGCTTGGCTTCCGCATCCGTTATTTCGGAGAAATCTTCAGCCCCGGTTTCGGGGCTGGTTACGCGCTCCCAGCCTTTCTGAACGCCGTACTTCGGGTAACGCTTGGCGGTCTTGTGTGCCTGCCAGCCTTGGATATCGCCGCGCGAAATGCCGGTGTTCATGATCTCGCAGATCGCACGGGTCTCCCACTCTGCCGGGATATTAGTGTTGCCCAGTGCTTCCGCATAGAGCTGCTTGGAACACACCCGGTCACCTGCGTAGTCCTCCAGAAAGGCGTAGATCATGCCAGCCTGTGCATCCTCCTGCATGAAGTCCTGCTGATGGACTTGCAGCGTTTCCTGCATGGCAGGGCTGAATGCCAGCTTGTAATTACCGCTGTTGTAAATGGTCATGGCTTCTGCCCAGAGCTGGTCGATATAGGCACGGGAATCTTCCTCGTTGTCCAGAATATGAGCTTCGGCCAGTTCCGCATCCACCGGGACGGGGATAAAACGGCGGTTGCCTGTGCGGTCACGGGGCAAAAAATCCTGCCGATTGGTTGTGCCAGCAAAGACGCACTGGCGCAGACGGTCGGCAGGATGGGTCTCGTAGGGAACTTTATAGGTTTCCTTCTGCTTGCTGAGAAAACTCTTAATCTCCTCGATGCTTTTGGCATTGGCGGTGGCAATCATCTCCGACATTTCAATGATCCAGTGCCCTTGCAGCTTGCGGTACACGTTGTCATCGTCCAGCCGCCGCAGGTCATCCGAAAACCATTCATCCTTGACTGCCAGCAACCGGAAGAAAGTAGACTTCCCAGCACCTTGCCCGCCCACCAGACAGAGCATGGTTTCAAATTTACATCCCGGCTGGAACACCCGCTTGATGGCTCCCAGCAGGAAGATCTTCATGGCTTCGCAAGTGTATTCGTCCTCCGCAGCACCGAGAAAATGGTGCAAGACGTGGGCTATCCGTTCTGTTCCATCCCATTTTAGGCCGTTCAGGTAGTCCCGGATGGGGTGGTAGCGGTTCTCGTTGGCAACGATGTGGATGGCAGATTCAATCTTCTTTTCGCTGGAGATGCCGTATTTCTCCATCCGACGCAGGATATACTTCATGTCGGTGTCGCTCAGCGTCTTGCCGGAGCGGGGCCAGCCCACAGGCTTTACGATGTCAATGCGCTCGCTCAACAGATTCAGTCGAATGGCATCGGCAAGCACATGGTCGTTCTGCAAAATCGTGATGCAGTTTTGGATCGTCCGCTGGATTTCGCCATTGGAATGTTTGGACAGCATCTCTTTCACATCTCCAACGGTTCGGGGAGCACGTTCTTCGTTGACTTCTTTGTTCAATAAACATCACCTCGTACTATTATTGAAAGCGATTTTCTGACTTTTCCGCAGTTGAAAGTACAGATGGATTCCGCTGCGCCTGTTCTGCCTGCAAACGGCTCAACAGTTGCAGAACGGAATCCCGTGCTTTCTCCTTGACCTGTTCCTTGCCTTTCTGCCGAGCCTCCGGCTTCAGGAGTTTCTCCTGCAAGCGGGCAGCGGTGGTCTGCATGGTCTTGAGGAACTTGTCCAGCACGGTGTCCAACCGATGGGCGGCGTATTCTCTCGTGGTTTGCGGAGCCTTGCGTTCCGGGGACAGCACCCACTTTTTCGTGTCCTCGATCATCCGCATATCTTCCTTGCGGGTCTCGGTGCGCACCACATCGGTCACGACCTCCACCGCCTTGTCGTAAGCCGCAGCCGATACCTCGTCGATCAGCGTTTCCATGTCGTTGACCTTGAGGGTCAATTCGTCCAGTTTGTTCTGCTGGGCGGCAAGCTGCTCCTTCTGCTTGGCAAGGATGAAATCCTGCTTTTCCAGATATTTGCGGTTTCCGTACTCCGCTTCTTCTTCAAGATCCAGCCCATGCCGCTTGGCGATTTCAAACAGCATTTTCCGGCAGGCGGCATCAAAGGTGATCTTGCGATTGTTGCGGCGGCTGAGGGGCTTGTCCGGGTCGGGCAGATCGAAGCCTAACGCTTCCAACGCCTTTTCCTGCTGGGGTGCCACCTCGCCGTACTTGTTCTCGCAGTCGAACACATGACGCTCATGGATGTGGGGTGTGCTTTCGTCCAGATGCAATGCCCAGTCCAGCACATGAACGTGTTCGCCAAACTTGGCCTTGAACTCCTCAATGAACTCGGTGACGATGTTCAGCAAGTCCTCTGCCGAGGCGTGTTCATCCAGCGTTCCCAGCTGATAGATGGTTTCTTCCGGGCAGGTTTTCTTACCTGCAAGCAAGTCCTCTATGGTTCGATTGCGCTCGGTGTGGCGAATCTTCGCATTGCGGGCGTTCTGGTTCTCCACAAAGTGAGCGTAATGGATTTCATAGAACATCTTCTCCACATCGCTGAATGCGGCAGTCTGTTTATCCTTGTCGGATGCAGAACGGATGCCATGATAGCAGTCCCAGTAGATGTTACCTTTAGCTCGTTCCGAGTCGATGTGTTCACTGTTGGCAAGGTTGAAACTCCGGTCATTGTGCTTTGGGTTATAGGTGCCGTGGGTTCCGGCTCGTCCGTTGTGTCGTGTTAATTTCAGATAGACATCCCTCTTTTCCTGTATTTTTGTGTACGGCCACTCATGCTATTAGATCACAAGAGTAATACAATTCTTCCAAGCTAAGGGTCTTGCATTTCAAGACCGTGTCTTGAAATCTTCTCTCGGAATCGAGAGGTAGTCCTTTCAGAAAAGGATTTATGTGGTTGTCATACTGCAAAGAAAGTGACCTATCGCTCCTTCCCTCAGTGGGAGATCATGGCGTTTGTCGCTTTCCGCTTAGAAGAGTTTGCTTTCGCTCTGCAAGAAAAGTATAGCAAAGAAACTCATACTCGAACAGGAACTGTGAGTTCCTAATTTTCGGTGAAAGTAGGAAGCATCGTTCCCATTTCTTGTTGCATCGCTATTCTTTCTTTGCGGGGAATCACTAAGATGCTGCATCTCTGCAATTATTATAGCACCTGAAATCACTAAAGTCGTGGGCCTCGTAGGTCTATTATTGGCTTCCTAAGCGAACCTGTTTTGATTACTTTTTCCTGATTTTGGTATAAGGTTTAGAGGAGGCTTCTTTCATTTCAACAGCTTGCCGGGAGAGTGCGCAGCAGCGGAGCTGCTGGATCTGCCGCCATTTTGCGCCAGATAATACCCAGTAGGATATGACGCACAGCATCATATCACTGGGCAAGGCGTTCCCCCTTGACTCCCTTCAAAGGGCTGCGGTCTCGCCTGTCGGCTCGGTCGGTGCTTCAAAATACCTGCGGCCTTTTGAGGTCGCCACTGGCGACCCGCACCTCTGCACTCTTGCTCCGGGCAAACTGTCCTGAACGGACAGCTCGTCCGGCTCCGATGTAACGAGAACTGACAAATTCGTCCGTTTTCGTAATCGTATAGCACAAAAAGGCGGCCATCTGCACCCATGCAGACAGCCGCCTTTGGTTTTACGCTGTATTCTATTTTCTCAGTCTCTAAAAATCTTATCCAGTTCCCTTTCCATAGTGCCCGCCTTGGCAAATTCCAGCGTATCCGCCTGACGGATATGGTGGGCGGTGATGCTGTGATTCTTTGCAAAGCCCAGAATGTAGCTGATGGCAATGCGGTAGATGATCTCTGTCGGCGCAAGCCCATAGACCTGCTTGGCAAAGATATGTTCCAGCCGGGCGTTATCGTCCGGGAAGGCTTGCCGCATCTTCTCGCTGCGGTAAAGGCGCTTGACGATTTCCGTAATGTACAGGCCGGACTTCATGTAGGGGTCCAGGAAGGTCTTGCCGGGGTCATCGAAGCAGCCGGGATTTTCCTGTTCCAGCAGGTTCACCATCTTTTTCACCACCCACTTGGGGGTAAAGATCTGGTTGGTTTTCTGGGGCGGGATGTAATCGAAGATATCCTCGGTGCGGCTCTCGTCAAAGTAATCCGCCAGCTTGACCTTCAGGTTCAGAAATTCCTTCACCGAATCGTCAAACACCACTGGGTCGAACAGGTGACCTGCAAAGTGTTCTTCCTGTCCGGTAGTCTGGTTGATGTACGGTCCGCCGTCCCGCAAAAAGCGGAACTGCTCCAGCGTGATGCTGGTGACCTCCTGAAAGACCTTGTCCGGGATGATCTGATCAAAGTTTGCCAGTGTCACGGTCTCGTCACCGTAGGCCATGAGGAAGGACGGAATGGTGCGGGAAAAGCCCCGGAGATGGTCGCGGACGGTGTCCTCGTAGCCCTTTTTCTCCTGCTCCTTCTGGTTGGTCTCCACGGTGCGCACGATGGTCTGCTGCATTTCCTGCGCCGTCTGCTGGATGGTGGATTGCAACGTCTCCATCAGGGCGGCGGTGCTCTGCTGCTGCTTTGCGTCAAACTCCCGGTTCACCTGCTGGCGCTGCTGGGCAGTGGTGCAGCTTTGCAGCTGCTGGGTGCGCTGGGTCTCCAGCTGGCTCTGGTCGATGCGGTAGTTGTCCACCACCTTGTTCACCGCCACGTTCATTTTGGCTTTGGCGGTGCTCTCAAACCGCTTCTGGTCGGACAGCTTCAGATCCCGACCATACTCCTGCTTTGCCTGCTCCACCATAGGGGTGATGATCTCCTTGGTGATGCTCTTTTTCAGGGGTTCCAGATGCTCTTCTTTGGTAGGAGCCGGAGCATCTGTCAGGTCTTGCAGGGCGGTGTCCAGCGCCGGGGTGCTCTCGTAAATTTTTTCCCCGAACACATCTGCTGCCTTGCCGATGACGTAGCCCTCGTCCAAATCCACCTCGCCCTTGTCGTTCAGGGAGAGGTCTGCGCCGGTCTCCGGGGTGATCTGGATGGGCTTTGCCTTAGCTTCGCTGATGGGCTGGAAGTTTTGCAGAATGTCCAGCACCTCCTGCGGGGCACTGAACACGTTGGAAATGTTCTGGAACAGGAAGTTGCTCTGGAAGCCCATCCGCACCACTTCCTTGGATTTGATCTTCCGGGGGATGCTGAGGACTTTTTCTGCATCCAGCGGGATCATCTCCCCTTCCTCGTCCTCGCCGATGACCGGGAAGAAGTTGAGCAGATTCTGGATGTGCGCCTTGCGCTCCTCGGTGTCGCCCTTGCCGCTGGCGGTGTCCTGTGAAAGGTCGTTGGCGAACTGCTCGTAAATCAGCAGAGTGCGGGCGGGGTCAAAATCGAACACATAGGCGTTCTCTTTGCGGCGGAAGGTGCCGTTTTCGTGGAAAAGGCAGGGGTTCTGGGCACGGAACGCCGCCTGCATATAAAGCGCCGGGCTTTTCAGGTTTGAGAGCATCAGCACCGCCGACCACTCCGGGATGGTGACACCGGTAGTGAGCTGCCCCACCGACAGGGTGATGGTCTTTTCGTGATGGGCGATGGCGGCTTTTACCCGGTCAAAGCTCTTCTGGTTCTCGTCCGTGTCGTCCAGCTTGCCGTCACCGGCGGCTAGGATCACCTCATAGTCCCGGAATACCGGGTGCGCCTGCAGCTTTTTCGCCAGCGCTCTGGCGCTGTCCACCCGGTTCAGCAGCCAGAAGGTGTGCTTCAGTTCGGCACGCAGCTCCGGGGTGGAAAACGGAAACTTGTTCTGGGTAGTCATGGCATCCAGAAAGCGGTCTACCTCGGCTTCGTGCTCAAAGCTGCCGTTTGGCTTCACCTTGAAGAACTCGTTCAGGTCAAAGGCAAATTCCTGCGTTTCGCCGTCGATCTCTACACCCTGCCGAATCTCGTCCCGGATGATCTCGGACATCTGGTAGGTGTAGAGGTTGAGCATGGGGAGGTTAGCGTAGGGGTTCTGCTGCCCCGGTGCGCCCTGCCAGTTCCGCTTGGCGGCTTGCTCGTCGGCGTAGGTCCAGTTGAAGATGGCATCCCCGGCAAACTTGTCGTTCGCCAGCGCCTTGAAGGGCGTGCCGGACAGGTGCAGCGTGAAGCGGCGGTGGATGCGGTCAAAAGCAAGGTCGGTCTTGTAGGTGTCCACACCCTCGTGGGCTTCGTCGATGACCAGCACATCCCAGTTCAGCTCGGTCAGGTGGCGCAGCTTGTCGTACTCGCCGCCGAAATACCTGGAGCCTTTCATGTCCTGCAGGCTGACGAACTCAATGCGCTTATACAGTTTCTCGCCCTGTGCGGCGGCATCCAGATAGCCCTGCTCGTCCAGCACATGGGGCTGCCCGGCAAGGGCATCCACATGGCTGACGAACAGATAGCCGGACTCCCTGCCCAGAAAGCGCACATAGTCGCTGTACCAGCTATTGGCGATGGCAGGACGGTTGGTGACGATGAGCACCGTCTGTGCATCGACCTGCTTGCAGAAATCGTAGACGGAAAGGGTCTTGCCAAAGCGGGGCTTGGCGTTCCAGAGGTATTCCCCGCCGGGGTGGCTCTGGTAATAGGTCTTGGTATCATGGACAGCCATCGCCTGCTCCTCCCGCAGGGTGTAGGCGATGGCGGCATCCAGCTGCACGCGGCCCCGGTTCATGCGGAAATCCTGAAAATACCGCCGGGACTGCTGCCCATCCAGATGGAACCACTCGTTTTTGCGGTCGTTCTCCACGTTCAGCTTGCGGAGATAGGCGTGGAAATCGTGGTCGGTGAACACCTCGCCGCTGCCGTCATCGTAGACGGCATTGCCCCGCCACTCCTCGTGGAACAGTACATCGGCGGTGTGGGTCTGCTGTTTCAGGCGTTTGTCCACCGACTGCTCGGTGTAGCCGATTTTTGTCCAGCCGTTGTGCCGGGCAATTTCCGGGGTGGTATAGGCGTAGATCATGGGCACCACCTGCCGGGCAGTGCGCAGGGTTATGCCAGCCATTATGCCATCTCCTTTATAATGCTTTGTATGAATGCCACTTCATCAGAAGTTAGTTTATACTTTGAAAACAGTTCTTCATCCGTCCACGCTCTTGAAAAATCTTGAACAGGAACAAAACTAAACATACCTTTGCTGATATGCTGTGTCATCGCCAAAATCGAAATCAAAAAACGCACAAATCGTGTTTTTAGGTATCTCATATAGTTATCTGCTTCAGCTTCTGTGTCAAATGCTCCTGCAACGAGATACGTTTCTGAACAAACTACTTTCGGCGGTTGCTTTTCCATTGTCGAGAGAATGCGGTATTGTCCGTTCTTGTCGGGCTGTCCTGCGTGTTCTGCCGTCAAATATGAAATAATGATTTTATAGCGGTCTATATTTTCTATACCCGTAGAAATCAAACTTCTTTTATATGGGCCTATCCCACCATTAAATCTCAGTTGAATATCTCCTGCTTTGAGCGGTTTCACATTTGTAGCAAGACCAAACGGCTTTCGGCTGGAAACTATCGTATCAAGCGTCTGCTCTCCTTTCAGACGCACCTTCTTAACTATCTCGGCAGCGATTGGATAACGAATAAATGTCGAAAACTCATTCAAATCACGGTATTCGGATGTCTTAACCCCATCTCGGTAATTTATGTAGTAGCATTTTCCCTCATGTGACTTGGCCCACACAAAATAGCATACACCACCAGCAACATCCACATTCGGAAAAACATCCAGCGAGTTAGGATAGTCAACGAGTACCGCCATTCGTTTGTCGTTTAACATCTGCTCTCGAAATTTATCCAACCCTTTACCACCAGAATACCATTTTGCTGGAATGATAAAAGACATTGCCGTTGGATTCAATGTCTTTGTTTCCTCAATGAATTTGTTATATACCGGCGTTGCGCTTGCGCCTGAACCTCCATCAACTTCCTGATACGGCGGGTTTCCGATGACATAATCAAACTTCATGCTGGTACTCCCTTCCTGAATGGTTTCAAAGTTCCGGGACGTTCCATGGCTGCCCTTACGCCAGTTTTTCACTTTGCAGGATACCGTGGGCGGCTGCGGCTCTGCCGCCCCGAACATGGAAAAGAGATCAAGCTGTTCTGTCTCCGGCTGGGGCTTGCCGCCGGGCACAGAGAGGTGCAAGCCGTCCATTTGCCACAGGTTCCAGCTGATGATGGTGGCGATAGGCTGTAACTCTTTTTTTGTGGGTTTGCGCTGCCAGCGTGCTTGCAGATGCTCTGCATAGGTCAGCAGAAGGTTGACCCGTGCCAGCAAAAGGTTATCGCCCTGATACTCGTAGCCGTAGGTGGACTGCACCGCATGGGTGGCATATTTGCGCCACTCGTCCTCTGTGGCAGCGTTCTCGCTTACCACACGCAGCTTGCGGTCCAGAATGCCAATGCGCCGGGCTACCGGGATCATCTCGCCGGTGGCGGCATCGTACCGGGACGCCAGAAAGGGGGCTTCGCCGCAGGTCACCTCCAAGCGGCGGCTCTGCACATACTGCACCCATGCCGGAGTCCTGCCCTTGCAAGCCGGGAACTGCACCGGCGTTTCCACCGTCTGCCAGCCTTGGGGCAACTCCACCGTGAACTGCCCGGCGCTCTCCCCTGCCCCCAGCCCACGGAACCAGTCGGCGTCCAGTGCGTTGTTCATCTTGTTGCAGACCCATGCCGGGCTGAACACCTCGCCTTTTTTGCGGGTGCGCTGCTGCTGGGTGTCGGTCTGCTTCATCATCCGGGGCAGCACCACCTCGTAGTGAGTCAGCCCAAGCTGCTGGGTGGTGATCTGGGATCTATCCGTCACCGGCTCGTACATCACCGTTTGCAGTTCTTCCGGCGGGTCGGTGGCCCAGATGATGTTTTTACCGGTGGAGCGGTCTTTTAGAAGTGTATCCAGCACCGCCTGCACTTCCGGTGCGTGAAAGTCGATCAGTTGTTCCAACGGGGATTCCCTCGCTTTGCCTTAGCGTTGCGGCGGAAGTAGCATCATTTCACTAGTTTCGCCCTATACTAGTATTATACTGCTACTTTCATTCATGTCTAGCATATTTACACCACTTTTTATAGAAAGTAGTAGTGCCACATATACTAGTAGGTAAAGAAGGGTGGGAAAACTATGTTCGGGGAACGGCTGGCTGAACTTCGCAAGTTAAATGATGACACACAGCAAATCCTTGCAGATAAGATTGGCTTTTCGGTCTGGGCTGTCCGTGCATGGGAGCAGGAAAAGAACTTGCCGCCAAGTGACGCACTGCTTGCCATCTGCAAGCTCTACGGCACCTCCGCCGACTACCTGCTGGGTCTGACCGACATCGACCCCTCGGACGAAGCCCGCAAACAGCGCCAGCGCCTGACCGAAGAAGAACAAAACGAGATGCACCGCTACGAAGAATATTTGCTCTGGAAACGCAAAAAATAAGCCGCCCAGCGAGACCGTAAGGTCGCTGGGCGGTTGTTTTTGCCTCTTGACAAATACGTAAAATACGTATACAATAAAGACGTAATCCTGAAAGAAAGGAGGGGCACCCGCCATGCCGATGACTCCCAAGCAAATGATTCGCTTGCTGGAGCAGAACGGCTTTGTTTTAGTCAGTGCAAATGGGTCACACTACAAGTACCATAACCCAACTACCAACAAAACCACTGTCGTTCCATTTCACGCAAAGGATCTGAAGCCCGGTACCGAGAAAAACATTCTCAAATTGGCCGGACTCAAAAAGTAAGAATATGATGATTGTAGACTTCATATTCTGAAACTGCAAAGCACTGCATAGACTATTCTACAATTTCCAACCAATAATGTAGGCCTGTTAAGTGAAGGTACATTGATTGTTTGTTGAATTATAAAAGGTGAGGTCACATTATGAACGCTATTTTCTATCCTGCAATTTTTCACCCGGAAGAAACCGGGTACTCTGTTGAGATTCCCGATATTGAGGGCTGCTTCACCCAAGGCGATACCATGGACGAAGCTGTCCGCATGGCACAGGATGCCATCGGCCTTATGCTGGAAGATTGCAAAGTCTGCCCGGAGCCTTCTGTCCCTTCTGCGCTTCACGTTGACCCGGAAGATTTTGTGGTGATGGTGCCTTTCGATATGGAAGAGTACGAAAAGCGGTACAGACCCGTAAAGAAAACCCTTTCCATTCCCGGCTGGCTCAACGATGCCGCCGAATCGGCACACATCAACTTTTCCGGTGTCCTTCAGGATGCGCTGAAAGAGAAACTCCATCTGGCGTAAGTATAGCTATAAGTACAACAACAGCCGCCCAGCAGTTGACCGCTATGGTCATGCTGGGCGGCTGTTGCCATTTAGAACAATCCCGCCATTTTAGAGTTCAGGTAAGAAATTCTCACATCCAGACATGGACACTTTGATTCATTATCGCTGGCCATTCCTGATTTCGGCGAACTCGTCCTTATCTTGGCTAACAGCACGCCAATCTTTTAAAATTTCTTGTCCATCTTTAGAAATTTTTCCAGTATCTATTTTTGTTGCAAGAATCACAGCCCATCGACGAATGTCGCCCTTCTCTGATGCCGTTGCCACTGTATCGTCCGAAGAAATTCGAGTTTGTTCCAATAGCTGAGAAAGACCTGTCAGTATAAGTTCCATCGAGTGTGTCGTTAATAGATCAGGACGATCTTCTGCTGCAAAGGAAACCGTTTGTAACGCAGCTGCCAGCTGCTTTGGAACGCCCCAGGCAATTTGCTGGGCAGCAATTTCTAATCCTGTGCAAAGTTCATCATCCGGAAGCAGCATTTTATCCGGATGACATATTGTTGTTGCAAGGACATTATAGCAGCTGTGCGCACGTTTGGTATCAGCAGATCGCAAAGACCGCTCTAAGTCTTTTTGGGATTCAAAATCCTGTTTCAGGAGTATTGACCAGTATCGTTTTATACCATGATGACTGATATGATGTGTGTCACATTGAGTTAGAATTGCTGTCAATACTGTACAGTCTTTTTCTGTCGGAGTCCATTGTGAACGAAGAGTAGTAAAAATCCAAAGAGCATGCAATATCTGATATATTTGAGAAACAAATGCCCCTTCATCGCCAAATGCATCAATTCCACGGCTGATATTGTCAGAAAGGTCAGCTATTCGTTCCTTACTAGCTTCAAGAATCCGGCTTGTTTCCTCTGACGTAAATGCATCTACACGAAAAAAAGAAACATTTACAAGTTCATTAAAAACATCGTTATCATCCGGAAAACAAATCACCCCAGGTGTGTTTTCCTCAATCTTATTTGTAATAGACTGACAAAGGTATTGAATTTCGTCTCTCTCATACTGGGATGGGAAATGCAAGCAAACAGTATCCAGCCAGTTTTCATGAAGATGTGGTTTTCCATCCTTCCAGATAAAATCTCCCAACCATTTTTTCTGCTCAGATGTCAACAGTCCCTGTTCTCCACAACAGAGCAAGCGGTTTAAAGCACTTAAACCTTTATCATTCGATTGAGACAAAACAATTAACTGTTCAATTTCTTGGCAGGACTTTTCCGACTCAGCTTTGAATCCTTTTGATTGTGTTGAAAGCACTCCAAATGGATCTAGCAAATCACGATGAATCCTAAGTCGTTCTAGATTAGGCAGAGGATAAGTTAGCAACTGCAAAAGCAGTTCATGATGCAACTCAACAGGATAAAAAGGAATCAGTCTTTTTACAAGTGATGCAGCCTGCAAATAATGATCTTTTTGAGGAGAACAGTACAATTTCTTCAAAAAGACCAGAAGTTGCACCATCATTTCATCCGAACATTTAGAACACAGTTCAGATAGTGCCTCCAAAAGAACTGTAGCTGCTTCTGTCACAAAAGTATTAACGCCAACAGTCTTATGGTTGGTAAATTCTAATTCCGTACGTAAAACTGCATCTATATAAAATTGGCAGCATTCATCTGTTTCTTTTGGGGTCCATGTACTGAGAACACCACGTGTAAGCGCATTTTCTATAAACTTTTCTTCACCAGCCCTTACAACGGTCAAAATAGCCCATAGCGGACAATATAACGCAATACGTTCAGCTGCTCCACAAGCTGCCTTTGCGCCGTCCACATAATTCTCAAGGCGAAATGGTATACCTGTTTCCTCACGGAATTGAAGAAAAGTAAAAGCAACTATTCTTTCTTTATCTTCTCCTCCATAGTGTGTCGTAGACGAATTCACTCCAAAGTCAAAACGCGGTTTGGTTTCATGTGTTTGAAAAGGAACCCAGTGTGCTTCTAACCTTGATGTAAAATATTTATTTTCATCAGCCCAATCTACCTCATACTGCCTATGGATTGTTCGGCGATGCTCATCTACGAATGTGATATTCCTTTCTTCTGCACCAGAAGGGCGAACCTTTGAAATATAGCTTTGCAATTTCATCATAGGGCTCTCTAATGATACAAGGAAAGCATCCGGTCGAGTCTGATGTGAAATACGCTGCCGCAAATTGGAAAGAGAATTTTGTAAAAGTGAAAGTGCCGCATCATACTCACCAACTTCGGCACACAATCCTGATTTGCGTAACGCCCATAAAGTTTGATCCGGTGAAACGCGCCATTTTTTCAATTGTTGTTTCAATTTCTGAAATTCGTAGCGAAAAAGCGAATGTAAGCATTCTTCCCATCGAATTTGTTCCTGTTGCTCTGCCGTAAAATATGCTTTCATAGCAACCAGCTCTGCATATTTTATATTCCAATTTTCTCCGTCACCATATTCTCGAAAAGAACGAAGCAACGAAAAAAGAATAGCGCATTTTTCCGAGCTACGCACATCAGAATTTCTGGCAAGAATTTTTTGATACAAATCAATATCCGAATCCAAAAGAGGCACTAAAGTCTTTTCGTTCAGCCAGTTATATTCATACAGATAAGTCATCTCATTTTCTGTACCAGCATCTTTTTGTGCGCAATGATGCGCCAAAATCGCATGAGCTGTAGAGAGAAGATGTCGTAGTTTTATTCTATTTGAAGCAGAAAGCGTCAAAACTTTTGGACAGCTATCATGATTTTTTCGTAACACCGGAAGGGCTTCTTTTATAGAAGACGTCCGATCTAACTTTTCATCAAAAAAATGATGTGTTTTCCAATTCTGACCAGTTACACGAAATTCACTATACTCATTCCAAAGATAATCCAAAGCCTGTTCATAAATAGCATAAGGAGACTCGGCAGAAAAAATCTCGGATAGATCAACGACAATAATATTCCGCCTATGCAACCACTCTCGCCGAACATCTGAAACAGATTCATGGCTTAAAAAGTACAGATACGGGGCATTTTCTGCGCCAAGATTATCACGAATCCAACCAATCCAATTATTGAAATTAGGATCATTTCCTGAGAATCCAATCATGCAGAGAGTATTTTCCAGCAATGACTGCTGCACGGTATTCACAAATGGGGCAAATTTTTGAGGGTATGTCCGATAATCCTCTGCCGTAATAATAAATGGGCGTTGCGAAGGAAACGAACCGTGAAGTTTAATAAGCCTTGTTGCACCAGAACTGCCAACAAGATCATCCTTGTTGGTTACCAGCGTAAATGTTTTCTCTACAAGAGTTTCTCCAGCACGCTCAAGAAGCGTATCGTAATTCGTTGTAAAAACATCGCTCCAAGGCAACCGCAAAAGTTTTTCATACAAAGGTGATGGACGATAATCGGCATCTTTTATACTATCTAGAAGAAGGTGATCTAATTCACTACGACCATACGCAATTTCCACACTCTCAGCCAATGCGAGAGGGTCGCTCTGATCGGAATCTCCCAGCTTTTCTCTGAATTTTTGGGCTAATCCATCCCACAATGGAATGTTTGGAACGTCAGATGTTACTTTATCAGCATTACGGCTAAATCCCGACCCAACAAAAAGAGCCGCATGGTGTTCCTGTAAATGCTGGCTAATAAGCTCAAGATAATGTTTAGCAGTTGCGCTCATCAAGATAACCTCCATTTTGTTTTTCACAATCTAGCCACTATAACGCTCCAATCATTGTGGCATGTTTGAATTACGGTATTGCTCTTCAATTTCTTTTATGTTGTAATCCATCAATCCGGGAACGCCCATCTCGCCGCCGCACTCGTTGCAGAATGCTACCGTGATTTCAAAAGTACACTCCTTTTCCCGGATGGTCTGGTTGATTTTGATTTTCTTCAAGGTGTAGCTCGTTTCTCTGCGGCATTCTGTGCAGAAGTCTCTCTGGTTTTCCATGGCGGCGCGCTCCCTTCCGGTTTTACATTCTTTTTTATTATTGTATCCCTACCTTTGTTTTTCGTCAACAATAAAGCCGCTGACAGTCTGCCGCTCGCAGAATCCATCAGTGGGTTTCATGAGTCTTCAAATCCCCTAGACACAAAAAATCGGCACCCGCTTTTCAGCGAGTGCCGATTTTGTTACCCTATCATGCGCTTTGATTTTTGGCGTAAGTGGCGTAAGTTTGGCGTAAATCCGCTTTTGCGCGCTCCAAAAATCAAGGATTCATGCGGTTTTCAGGCAGTTATTAGTACATGCCGCCCATACCGCCCATGTCGCCGCCGGCAGCTGCGGGAGCAGCCGGGGGTTCGGGCAGATCAGCGACCAGGCTCTCGGTGGTCAGCACCATCTCGGCGACGGATGCTGCGTTCTCCAGAGCGGAGCGGGTGACCTTGGTCGGGTCGACGATGCCAGCAGCGATCATGTCGTCCACGAAGACCTCGTTCTGTGCATCGAAGCCGTAGTTGGGCTTGTTGGCAGAGACGATCTTGTCGATGATGACACTGCCTTCCAGACCGGCGTTCTTTGCGATCTGGCGCAGAGGTGCTTCCAGAGCCTTCAGGACGATCTTTGCGCCGGTGCGCTCGTCGCCTTCCAGCGTCTCGCACAGCGCACGGACAGCGGGGATGGCATTGATGGGAGCGGTGCCGCCGCCGGCAACGACGCCTTCCTGAACGGCTGCCTTGGTAGCGTTCAGAGCGTCCTCGATGCGGAGCTTCTTGTCCTTCATCTCGACCTCGGTCGCAGCGCCGACCTTGATGACGGCCACGCCGCCGGCCAGCTTTGCCAGACGCTCCTGCAGCTTCTCGCGGTCAAAGTCGCTGGTCGCAGCCTCGATCTGGTTGCGGATCTGTGCGATGCGGGCTGCGATGGCGTCCTTATCACCTGCACCGCCAACGATGGTGGTGTTCTCCTTGGTGACCTTGACCTGGCGGGCATGGCCCAGCATCTGGACGGTTGCGTCCTTCAGCTCATAGCCCAGATCAGCGGACACGACGGTGCCGCCGGTCAGGGTCGCAATATCCTGCAGCATCTCCTTGCGGCGGTCGCCGAAGCCGGGGGCCTTGACGGCGCAGACGTTCAGGGTGCCGCGCAGGCGGTTGACGATCAGGGTGGACAGAGCCTCGCCCTCGATGTCCTCAGCCACGATCAGCAGCTTCATGCCGTTCTGCATGACCTGCTCCAGCAGGGGGACCAGATCCTGAATGACGCTGATCTTCTTATCGGTGATGAGGATGGCGGCGTTGTCCAGGTCGGCGACCATCTTGTCGGTATCGGTGACCATATACGGGGTCAGATAGCCGCGGTCGAACTGCATGCCTTCGACGATCTCGTTGTAGGTCTCAGCGGTGGTCTTGTTCTCCTCGATGGTGATGACGCCGTCGGAAGTGACCTTTTCCATTGCCTCTGCGATCAGGCGGCCGATCTCCGGGTCACCTGCAGAAATGGTGCCGACACGTGCGATGTCGTTGGCATCCTTGACCTTCTGGCTGTGGGCCTTGATGGTCTCAACGGCGGTGTTGACTGCCTTGCTCATGCCGCGGCGGATGTCCATCGGGTTTGCACCGGCAGTGACGTTCTTCATACCCTCGGTGACCATTGCCTGTGCCAGAACGGTTGCGGTGGTGGTGCCGTCGCCTGCTGCGTCGTTGGTCTTGGTTGCGACCTCACGCACCAGCTGTGCGCCCATGTTCTCGAACTCGTCCTTCAGCTCGATCTCCTTGGCGATGGTCACACCGTCGTTGGTGATGACGGGGGCACCGAACTTCTTGCTCAGCACCACGTTGCGGCCCTTGGGGCCCAGGGTGATCTTTACCGTATTTGCCAGCGTGTCAATGCCAGCGCACAGTGCCTTGCGGGCGTCCTCGCCCTGCTTGATCTGTTTAGCCATAATCCAATCGCTCCTTCAAAAGCTCAATTTCTTACAGTAGAGGGGGAAACTCAGTCTTCCACAACGGCCAGGATATCGCCCTGACGGACGATGGTGCACTCCTCGCCATCCACCTTCACTTCGGTGCCGGAATACTTGCTGGTGAGGACCTTGTCGCCGACCTTCACGGTCATCTTGACTTCCTTGCCGTCCACGACGCCGCCGGGGCCGACTGCGATGACCTCGCACACCTGGGGCTTTTCTTTGGCGCTGCCAGTCAGGATGAGGCCGCCCTTGGTGGTCTCCTCGACCTCAACAGTCTTGATAACAACACGGTCTGCAAGAGGAATGATCTTCATAGTTCTTGCCCTCCTATTATAAAAATAAAATGAAAACATCGTTGTGCCCGGAGGCTCTGGTTTACCGGCTTCCGGTTGTTTAGCACTCCTTTTCTCTGAGTGCTAAGTGTATTGTACTCATCTTGCCCGCAAAAATCAAGAGGTTTCGGAACTTTTTTTGTTAAATATTTATGACGATTTCAAAATCCCTCCGCACCACGTAAAAATCCCTGTGCGGAAGTCCATTCCGCACAGGGATCTTTGCAGTCATTCTGTCACATCGGCCGGTGTGCTGCGCGCTGCACAGAACCGCTCATAGGCAGGCTTCGGCAGCAGGATGCGGCCTGCCAGCGGCTGAAGCGAGGCCGTCACTTCGCCGCAGGGGGCGCACTCGCCGTCCGCCGTGGCCACGATGGGCCCGCGCCCGTCGGCCGGGCGGAGCGACACACGCTTTGCGCGGCGGTAGATGAAATACGGTTTTGCCGCCTCAGTCAGCTGGCCATTCACGAAGTGGCGTCCGTTTTTGTACATGCTCAGCAGCTTGGCAATGGTCAGCCGCCCGACCTTGCGGACGATGAAGACATCCAGCCAGCCGTCGTCGGGCACTGCCTCCGGCCCGGCCAGGAAGCCGCCGCCATACGCCTTGCCGTTGCAGATGGCGCACATCAGGCAGTCCACGGTCAGGGTTTCCTCGTCGATGGTGAAGGTCAGCGTCCGGCCGATGCGGCCGCACAGCTGCTCCACGATGGAGAGCAGATACGCCGCCTCTCCGCCGCACAGCGGGATGCGCCGGAACTTCGGGATCCCATAAGCCACCTGAGCGTCCAGGCCCGCCGCGCAGATGGTGGCGGACAGACCCAGGTTCGTCTGGAGCAGGTCGATGGTCACTTCCCCGCCTGCCAGCTGCGCGTCCAGGTCTGCAAACTCTTCCTTTGTGCCGTAAGTGCGCAGAAAGTCGTTGCCGCTGCCGTAGGGCAGGCATCCGACCGCCGCACCGGGGATGCCCTGCACCCCGGTCATCGCCTCCATAAAGGTGCCGTCGCCTCCGGCGGTATAGATGCGGAGGGGCACACTCTCCGCTGCGGCCTGCTGTGCTGCTGCGCGGGCCAGTTTCCGCGCGTGCCCGGCGTATTCTGTGACGTGGATCGTGACCTCTTCCGGGGCAAGGCCCGCCCGCCGGGCAGCGGCTTCGATCTGCGGAATGAGCTGGGACGTACAGTCCTGCTTGCCCGCAGCGGGGTTCAGTAAAAATAAGGTGCGCATGGCGTCCTCCTGCAATTTCGATTACCTCTATGATAACAGAAATCGCAGGAGTTTCAAGGGGGTCTTTCGGCAGAGCAGCGGATCGTCAGCCGGTGGTCTGCCCCACGGCTGCTGTTTCCGTTTGGAGCAGCGTCACCTGCCCATCGGCTGTGCAGTCGGCCGTCCAGTGCTGGCCGGTGTGGGCGGCACCGGCGGCGATCTGGTCGGCCAGGGCCTGTTCGACGGCGCGGTCCACCTGCCGCCGCAGTTCGCGTGCCCCATAGGGCGAACGCGCCCGCGCTGCCAGTGCCGGGCCTACGCGGGACGTATGGCTCAGCTGATAGCCGCTGTGGGCTGCCCGCTCTTCCAGCTGGCCCAGCAGCTTTTCGGCGATGGCACACAGGCTGTCCTCGGCCAGCGGGCGGAAGACGATCAGCTCATCCAGCCGCCCGACCAGCTCCGGCCGGAACCACTTTTTCGCCTCTTCAATGGCCTGTGCCGACTGCTTTTCGAACACGGCCTCGCTGCCCGCTGCAAAGCCCAGCGGCGCGTTCTGCCCCGCCAGAAAGCGCGCGCCCAGATTGGACGTCAGCAGCACGATGGTGTTGCGGAAATCCGCCTTGCGGCCCATGGCATCGGTGAGCTGGCCGTCCTCCAGAATTTGCAGCAGGATGTTCTGGATGTCCGGGTGTGCCTTTTCGATCTCGTCAAACAGCACGACGCTGTAAGGACGGCGGCGGACGGCCTCGGTCAGCTGCCCGCCCTCATCGTGGCCGAGATAGCCCGGCGGCGCACCCAGCAGTCGGGCCGTGGTGTGCTGCTCCTGATATTCCGACATATCGAACTTGAGCAGGGCTTTCTCACTGCCGAACCAGCTGCGGGCCAGCGCCTTGGCGAGGGCCGTCTTCCCCACACCGGTCGGCCCCAGGAAGAGCAGCGCTCCGATGGGCCGCCCCGGCTCCCCCAGCCCGGTGCGGCTGCGCCGAATGGCACCGGCCACCGCCGCCACCGCTTTCTGCTGGCCGACGATCTCCGCGTTGAGGCGCTCTTCCAGCCGGTCGAGCCGCTCCCGCTCCTTCTCCCCCACCCGCTCGGCGGGGACGCCGCTGGCCTGCGCCACCACGCGGGCGATCTCCTCCCGCGTCAGTTCCGGGTCCCGGATGCCCTCCCGCTCGGCGCGGATGCGGGCGGCGGCACAGGCCTCGTCCACCAGGTCGATGGCCTTATCGGGCAGGCACCGCCCCGGCAGATACCGCACCGAAAGCTCCACGGCCTCCTGCAGGGTCTCCAGCGGCAGGCGCACATTGTGGTAGCGCTCGTAGCGAGGGGCCAGCCCTTCGAGGATGGCCACTGCCTGCTCCGGCGCAGGCTCTTCGATCTGCACCCGGCCAAAGCGGCGTTCCAGCGCGGCATCCTTCTGGATGTGGGTGCGGAACTCCTGATTCGTGGTCGCACCGATGAGCTGCAGCTCCCCGCGGGCCAGCACCGGTTTGAGGATGCTGGCCGCGTCAATGGCACCTTCCGCCGCACCGGCCCCGACAATGGTGTGGAACTCGTCCACGAACAGGATGGCCGTGCCGTCCCGCACCAGTTCTTCCAGCAGGTTCTTGAAGCGCTCTTCAAAGTCGCCGCGGTATTTTGTGCCCGCCACAAGGCTGGCCATATCCAGCGCCAGCAGGCGGCGGCCCTGCAGCATCCGGGGCACCTCGCGGGCTGCAATGCGCTGGGCCAGCCCTTCGGCCAGCGCCGTTTTGCCCACGCCCGGCTCCCCCACCAAACAGGGGTTGTTCTTCTGGCGGCGGCACAGGATCTCCACCATTCGGTCCAGTTCCTTTTCCCGGCAGAACACCGGGTCCAGCTCGCCATCGGCGGCGCGGCGGGTCAGGTCGCGGCAGTATTTGTCGCTGGCGCGGCTCCCGCGCGGCATGGCCGAGGCGCGGGGCTGGCTGGGCAGGATGAACTGCCCCGAAAGCTGGCGGCACTCCCGCACGGCATCCGTCAGCTGGACGCCCATCGATGCCAGCAGCACCCCGGCAGCGCAGTCGGTATCCTCCAGCATAGCGCAGAGCAGGTGTTCCGGCTCAGCGCGGGGCTGGTGGGCATTCTGCGCCCCGATGAGGGCATAATCCATGGCCCGGCGGAGGTCCGGTGCCAGCGCACGGCGGTCCAGATGCTGCACCGGGCCGGGGCGGTCCTCGGCCAGCTGCCGCCGGACGGCCAGCTCGGTGATGTTCTTTCCGGCCAGGAACCGCCCTGCCGCGCCCCGGTCTGTCTGGAGCATGGCGAGGAGAAGGTGGCCGGTATCTGCCTTTTTGCAGCCAAAGCCGCCCGCCAACTCCACTGCCTCGTCCAGCAGCAGCCCCGCCTCCCGCGAAAAGCCCTTGTATCTGCCCATGCCGAATGCTTCCCAAATGCTCATTTGCCTGCTCCCTGTCGTTTGATATGACTCAGCAGAAGTATAGCCCCATCGGGCCGGAAAAAATCAGCAAAAAAGGCCGAACCGCACAAAACATGCAGTTCGGCCTTTGGAACACGGCAGATTACAGCTCTGCCAGCGCCTTTTTCAGGTTCTTTGCGATCTGGTCGGGGCAGCTGGTGGGGCGGGGGCCGCAGGTGGTGCCCTCCATCCGCTCGATGGCGTCCTCTGCCTTCATGCCCTTCAGCAGGCGGCTGATGCCCTTCAGGTTGCCGTTGCAGCCGCCAACGACCTCGATGGACTCGATGGTGTGGTCGTCGTTCAGGACGATCTTGGTCAGCTTGGAGCAGGTGCCCACATTGGGGAACTCGAACGATTTGCTCATATCGGAAACATCCTCTCTTTTTACATTTGGGTGTTTTTATTATACTATTATTTCCGCTTCTGCGCAAGCGCTTCGATCCGGGCGATCTGGTCGTCCGGGGTCGTGCAGGTGCCGACCGGGTGGGGGTGCTTGTGGTTCGAGCCGTGAAAATCTGTGCCGCCGGTGCGGATCAGGCCGTACTGCGCACACAGGGCGATGCACTCGGCGCGGTCTTCCGGGCTGTTGCGGGGGTGGTCCACCTCGATGCCGTCCACCATCCCCTCTTTGACCAGCTCCCGCAGCAGCGGCATGCTCTTGTAGACGGTCGGGTGGGCAAACACCACGACGGCTCCCGCCGCTCTGGCCGTGGCCAGCACCTCCTGCACCGGCGGATACTCCGGCGAGTGCAGCACGATGCCGCGCGGTTCCCAGCCGAACAGCCGGTGGTACTCCTCGCCGTAGATGCCCTCGGCCAGACCCAGCTCACACAGCGCCTGCATGATGCCGCTCTTGAACAGCACCCCGCTGTCCTTTGCATATTCCAGCGCCTGCTCGGTGCGGAACTGCGGGTAGATCTGCTCGATCTCCCGCGCACTTTGCAGGCAGCACTCGTTCCGGCGCTGGCGCATGATGTCGCAGTGGCGGATGAGCTCCGGGCTTTCCGGGTCGGGCCAGAAGGTCAGCAGGTGCACCCGGTGGTGCCGCTCGTAGTCGTAACCGGTCAGCTCAGTGGCCGGGATGAGCCGGACGCCGTCCTGGGTGGGGTGTTCGTAACAGTACCGGACGCTCAGGAGCGTGTCGTGGTCGGAGATGGCCATGGTGTCCAGCCCCACCCGCGCTGCCATCTGGGGCAGGCGTTGGATGGGGACGGAGCCGTCCGAACAGGTGGAATGATTGTGAAGATCGCCGGGCATTGTGTTTCCTCCCATGAAAGCCCAAAAAGCACCCGTCCCAAAAGGGCGAATGCTTTTTCGGCATCGTATCAATACTTAGTGCTTATAGAAATTGATGAGGCAGCCGTCGGCCAGGATCGGGCGTTCGTCCGCAGTCAGCGGAGCCATATACAGGGTGAACGGCTTGACGGCCCCGCCCAGCACATAGGCGGGGATGTTCTGCAAGTCGCCCTTGAGGGCCTCGCGGATGTTGGGGATGAGGATGTAGTCCCCCAGCCCGAACGGGGTGGCCCCGGCCAGCTGGAAGGGCAGCATGCCCCAGTTGATAAGGTTGGAGCGGTAGCGCTTGGTGGCATATTCCACCGCAATGTTCGCCCCGGCCCCCAGCACACGCTGGCAGGACGCCGCCTGCTCACGGGCCGAACCGTCGCCGGGCTTGACGGCGAAGATGGTAGACGAGAGCTGCACATCCTCCCAGGTCAGCTGCTCACAGCCGGGCACGGCGCGGATCTGTTCCAGCAGGGCCGCATCCCCCTGCCCGGCGCGGCGGGCGGCTTCTTCGGCCTGCACGGCCTTGGCGCGGCCCACATAGGCGGGGTCCTTGCGGCTGAGGGTGAACTCCGCCAGACCCAGCGGGTTGGAGCGGTAGGACGAAGTCTCGCCGGAGGGGATGAGCTCATCGGTGGTGGTCACCGGGTCGGTGATATAGGAAGCCACCTTGAGCAGCAGGTTCTCGCCCAGCGGGGCGATCTCCGGCCAGTCCTTGATGTTTGGGCCGAACTTGAGCAGTGCGTCGTAATCGCCGTGGCCGAAGCCCTGATAGACTCTGGTCTCGTAGCTGGACGGGTCGTAGTGGTACTCCGGCACGGTAGGGTCGTAGTCGATCTCAGTGGCCGGTGTCAGGATGCCGCCGTTGACCGTAGTGGCCGCGATGCTGCGGGCATCCATCAGCGCCACCCCGGCCAGCTGCCCGCTGCCGGGCTTGGAGCCCTCGCGGCTGGGGAAGTTGCGGGTGGTATGGCGGATGGACAGTGCCCCGTTGGCGGGCACGTCACCGGCACCGAAGCAGGGGCCGCAGAACGCGGTGCGGATGGTGGCACCACTGGCCATCAGGTCGGTCAGGACGCCGGTGCGGGTCAGCTCCATCATGATGGGCTGGCTGCCGGGGTAAACGCTGAGCGCATAGTCGCCGCATCCGCCGGTGTGGCCCTTGAGGATGGAAGCAGCCTCATAGATGCTGTCGAACAGGCCGCCTGCGCAGCCCGCGATGACGCCCTGATCCACCCGCAGTTTCCCGTTCTCGATCTTGCTGCACAGGTCCAGCTTCACGTCCCTGCGGCCCACGAGCTTCTGGACATTTTCCTCGCAGTCATGCAGGATGTCGTGCAGGTTGGCGTTCAGTTCCTCGATGGTGAACGCATTGGACGGGTGCATGGGCAGTGCGATCATCGGGCGAATCTTCGACAGGTCCACCTGCACCACACCGTCATAGTACGCAAGGTCTGCGGGCTTGAGGGGCTTGTAGTCCCCTGCCCGGCCGTGGGCTGCGAGGAAGTTCCGGGTCTTTTCATCGGTCTCCCAGATGGAGGACAGGCAGGTGGTCTCGGTGGTCATGGCGTCGATGGCGTTGCGGGTATCCTGCCGCAGCGAAGCGATGCCGGGGCCGACAAATTCCATCACCTTGTTCTTGACGTAGCCGCTCTTGAACAGCTCGCCCACCAGTGCAATGGCCACATCGTGGGGGCCGCAGCCCGCAGGCAGCGCACCCGTCAGATAGATGGCGACCACGCCGGGGCGGGCCACATCGTAGGTGCGGCCCAGCAGCTGCTTTGCCAGCTCACCGCCGCCCTCACCGATGGCCATAGTGCCCAGCGCACCATAGCGGGTGTGGGAGTCCGAACCCAAGATCATCTTGCCGCAGCCCGCGAACCGCTCGCGCATGTACTGGTGGATGACCGCCAGATGGGGCGGCACGAAGATGCCGCCGTACTTTTTGGCTGCGGACAGGCCGAACCGGTGGTCGTCCTCGTTGATGGTGCCGCCTACGGCGCACAGGCTGTTGTGGCAGTTGGTGAGCACATACGGGATGGGGAACTTTTCCAGGCCCGATGCGCGGGCCGTCTGGATGATGCCCACAAAGGTGATGTCATGGCTGGCCATGGCGTCGAACTTGATTTTCAGGTTCTGGTCATCGCCGCTGGTGTTGTGTGCCGTCAGGATGCCGTAGGCCATGGTGCCCTTGGGGGCATCCGCCACAGCGGCGGCATCAAAACCCTGCGCAGCCAGTGCCGCCGGGGCGTCTGCATCTGCGTTGACCCATGCGCCGCGCACATAGTACGCGCCGCCCGTGCTGCATTTGATGGATTCCAACATTTTCCTTCGCCTCTCTCTATCAGACCGGGGCTTTTCCCGCCTTTCCCTGCGGACGCCCTGGAGCCGGAGCCCTTACACCGCGGCTCCGCACTTCCGATGGTTCTTAGTCGAACAGCATCTCGTGGATGGCGCTGACGGCCTTGTCGGCGTCGTTGCGGTCGATGATGCAGGAGATCTTGATCTCGCTGGTGGAGATCATCTTGATGTTGATGTTGTTGTTCGACAGTGCCTCGAACATCTTGGAAGCAACGCCGCTGTGGCTCTGCATACCGGCGCCCACGATGGAGACCTTGGCGCAGGTCTCGTCACAGGTGGCGTTCTGGAACTTGCCGCTGTCCTTCAGCACACGCAGTGCGGTGTCTGCTTCGCCCTCGGAGCAGGTGAAGGAGATATCCTTCTTGCCGTCGCGGCCGGTGGACTGCAGGATGATATCCACGTTGATGTTCTTCTGGGCCAGCAGGCCGAAGATCTTGAAGCTCGTGCCCGGCTCATCGGGAACATTCAGAATCGTAATAACAGCAACGTCGGTGTCCTTTGCGACGCCCTTGATCAGCATACCTTCCATTTTCGTAACCTCCTTGACGACCGTACCCGGAATCGGGTTCAGGCTGGAAAGCACTTCCAGCTCCACGTTATACTTTTTGGCCAGCTCCACGCTGCGGTTGTTGAGCACCTGTGCGCCGAGGGAGGCCAGCTCCAGCATCTCGTCGAAGGTGATCTCCTCCAGCTTGCGGGTGTTGCGCACCTTGCGCGGGTCGGCGGTGTAAACGCCCTCCACGTCGGTGAAGATCTGGCAGCGGTCTGCATGAAGCGCCGCCGCGATGGCAACGGCGCTGGTGTCGGAACCGCCGCGGCCCAGGGTGGTGATGTCATCCAGCTTGTTCAGGCCCTGGAAGCCTGCCACGACGACCACGCGGTTGCGCTCCAGCTCGGAGGAGATGCGCTCGGTCTCCAGCCGGGTGATGCGAGCCTTGGTGTAAGCACGGTCGGTGCGGAAGCCTGCCTGCCAGCCGGTCAGGCTGGTGGCATGGCAGCCCAGCTCGTTCAGGGCCATGGCCAGCAGCGAGATGCTGATCTCCTCACCCGCTGCCAGCAGCATATCCATCTCACGTGCGGAGGGGTTGTGGGTGATCTCCGCTGCTTTTGCGATCAGGTCGTCGGTGGTATCGCCCTGGGCGGACACCACGACCACCACGTCATTGCCTGCGTTGTGGGTATTGGCCACGATGCGGGCCACGTTGAAAATACGGTCCCGGTCCTTCACGGAAGAACCGCCGAACTTCTGTACGATCAACGCCATAGTTTGTCACTCTCCTCTTCTTCTGCCCTGCTTTTCTGCGCAGGGCGTACGCCTAATATCATTCCACGGTTGCGCCGGTATTATCTGCATCCAGGCGCAGCAGCGTAAATGCTTCACATCCGTCCAGCCCTTCCAGCTGTTCGAGGCCTGCCTCCAGGCCCTTGTAAAATTCCTCTGCGTCGGCGCGCTCGGCCACCGCCATCACGGTGGAACCGGCACCGGACACATACACGGCCTTTGCCCCGCACTGCTTTGCCAGCGCGAAGGCTTCCTTCGAGCCGGGCATCAGCGGCATCCGGTAGGGCTGATGCAGCTTATCCTCCGTTGCAATGGCCAGCAGCTCGTGGCGGCCCTCACAGAAGGCCGCAGGCACCAGCGCTGCGCGCGACAGGTTGTAGACCGCATCCTTGTGGGAGACCTGCTTCGGCAGGGCTGCGCGGGCGGCCTCGGTCAGGAGCTTGTAGTCCGGCACGATGGCCGCGAAGCAGAGGCTCTGATCCACATCCCGCTTGACGGAGTAGACCACGCCGTCCTCGTAGACACTGCTGGTCAGGCCGCCGAGCAGGGCCGGTGCCACATTGTCCGGGTGGCCCTCGATGCTGGTGGCCAGGGTCAGCAGCTCCTGGGTGTTCAGGATATCGCCCAGCATCCGGTTGGCCCCCAGCAGGCCCGCAATGATGCAGGCCGACGAGGAGCCCAGACCACGTGCCATGGGGATGGGGTTGGTCTGCACGATGCGGAGCGGCGGGATCTTCTTCCCCACCTTGTCGAACAGGCCCTTGGCCGAGCGGTAGACCAGGTTGGACTCGTTGCGGGGGATGCGGGTCCCATCCGCTGCCGAGATGTCCAGCTTCTCGCTCTCTTCAAAGGTCACGGTATTGTACAGGGTCACCGCCAGGCCCAGGGCATCGAAGCCGGAGCCGACATTGGCGCTGGTGGCCGGGACAGAGACTTTGATCTTCATGATGGCTGCACCTTTCCTTTTATGCTTCCTCCGGCAGACGCTTGAGCAGCAGCTTCACGCTGCCGCCCACGGCCTCCACCTTCCGGGCTGCTTCGGCCAGCGCTCTGGCGTCGGCCTTCTCCACGAAGTACGAGCAGCCGTCGAACCGCTCCTCCACGACCTTTCCGGTGCCGTAGATGGCCTCCACCACAGCCGGTGCAATGCCTGCCACACGCACATAATATGCGGCGGGCGCGGGGTCGGTGAGCATCCCCTCCACCGGCTCGGCAGGCTGCCAGAACAGGCTGTCGTGGACCTTGGAGCCTTCCTTGATGGCATCCACCACATCGGCCACCACGGCGCTGGCGGTGGGCAGCTTGCCCGCGCCCTTGCCGTAGAAGATGACGTCGCCCAGCATATCGCCCTTGACCAGAACGGCATTGAAGACGTCGTCCACGCCGGCCAGCTGGTTCGACCGGGGCACCAGGCAGGGCTCCACGCCTGCGGCCACGCTGCCGTCGCCGCCCCGCTTCATCCAGGCGATGAGCTTGATGACGCAGCCCAGTTTCTCCGCCGCCGCCACATCAGCGATGGTAATCTCGCGGATGCCGCGGGTGGGGATGTTCTGGGGGTAGATCTGGTGGCCGCAGACCAGCGAGGACAGGATGGCGATCTTGCGGCAGGCATCGCGGCCGTCCACATCGTCGCCGGGGTCTTTGGTCTCGGCATAGCCAAGCTCCTGTGCGATCTTCAGCGCCTCGTCAAAGCCCAGATTCTCGTGGATCATCTTGGTCAGCATGAAGTTGGTGGTGCCGTTGACGATGCCCTCCACCTCAGTGATGACGTTGGCCGCGAGGCACTGGTGCATCGGGGTGATGATGGGGGTGCCGCCGCCGACCGAGGCCTCGAACAGGAAAGCGCAATCGTGCGCCTTGGCCAGACCCAGCAGCTCGGCACCGTAGGTGGCCACCATCTCCTTGTTGGAGGTGCAGACGCTGCGGCCGCTCTCCAGGCAGGCTTTCACATACGGGTATGCGAACCGGGTGCCGCCGATGGTCTCGACCACCACCTTGATCTCCGGGTCTTCCAGAATGGTGTCGAAGTTCTTGATGAAGAGATGCGCGGCCGGGTGGCCGGAGAAATCCTTGGGGTCGAGGATGTACTTCACCTCAACGGGCTCCCCTGCCCGGCGGGAAACACCCGCTGCATTGCGGCACAGCACCTCGTACACACCGCTGCCAACCGTGCCAAAACCTAAGATCGCGATCTTTGCCATGGTAAACCCTCGTTCCTCTCTCTTAGTTGTTTACAGATTGTATCCACAGTGCACACCGACGACCATCCGCTGTCGGGAGAGCTTTTCGGTCAGTTCCTCCGGGGTCATCTGCATCGTGTCGGTGCGGATGGTGACAGCCACCAGCGCAGCGCCATTTTCCGGCGTGGACTGGTTGATGGTCACGATGCTGGCTCCTGCGGCACTGATGCCGGCCAGCAGACTTTGCAGCGCACCGGTCTCGTCCCGCAGGGTGGCCATCACGGTGATGACCTCGCGGCCGTTTTCGGAGTCAAAAATGCAGTCTTTGTATTTATAGAAAGCACTGCGCGACAGGTCTACGCTGCGGGTCGCAGCCGAAATGCTGCGCGCCTCCCCGCTGGCCAGAAGCTCCTTGGCCTTGACGACCTTCAGGAAGACTTCCGGCAGGACCTGTGCATCCACCAGATAAAAGCGGCGTTCCAACTTGTTCACCTCACAAACACAAGTGTTCTTGCAGAGAATATAATAACATCCGGCCCCCTGCATTGCAAGAGGCCGGATGTGTTTTTGTCAGATTGTCCAGTTTTGATGCGTGAAGTGGCGCATCGCCTTGCCGGAATGGCACCCATCCCATGGGAAAAAGTATGAGTTTTGCGCTCAGTCGGTGTCGAGACCGGAAGTGTCCGCCGGGATGGTGGTCTGGTCGGCTGCGGGCTGGGCCGCCTGCGTCACGCCCGAAGAGTGGGAGTAATTGCAGGTATCGGGCAGGTCGTCCGCACGGTAATAACCAGTAGCGCGGCTGGGGCAGTTGGGGCCTGCCAGCAGACCGCTCTGGGTGCAGTAGGCGCGCTCCACCACGCCGTCTGCCGCCGGGAACGCCTTATAGGGCAGGTTCTTCTGGACCTCTTCCATATAGGCCTTCCACGCCGTGACGCAGGTGCGGGTCTTGGCCTGATTCTTGCTCAGGGTGTTGGTCATATCATACGGCGCATCGTAGCCCCACCACACAGCGGTGACGTAATACGGGGTGCCGCCCACGAACCACAGATCCTTTTCGTCGCTGGCCGTACCGGTCTTGCCGAAGGACTCCATGCCGTTGGAGTTGGGGTAGCGGCCGCTGGCCGTACCGACGTTGGAGTACAGGACGTTCTTCAGCAGGCGGTTCATGACATAGGCCGTCTGCGGGGTCAGGGCCTGATAGCTGGTGGAGTTGTTTTCCAGATAGATGTTGCCGTCACGGTCCAGCACACGGGTGTACAGATGCGGGGTGGTGTACTGGCCGTCGTAGAAGATCTGGAAGGCTGCGGCCAGCGCCGTGGGCGTGACGCCGTGGGTCTGGCTGCCCATGACCATCTGGGCAAGGCCGACGTCGCTGGAGGGGTCCAGCGTGTCCAGCTGCAAGGTATTATAGACGAAATTGAAGATGTTGCTTGCGCCCACCAGGTCGCCCACGCGGATGGCGATGGTGTTCAGCGAGCGGGCCAGACCGTTCCACAGCGGCAGGTCGGAGTTGTCGCCGTAGTTGCCGCCATAGTTGCGGGGCCAGCTGCGCCATGCGTTGGGGTAGGCCTTCAGCTGGGTGTCGGACATGCCCATCAGGCCGTTCTTTCGGCAGTACTCCTCATCGCGGATGACCATATCCTGCTTGAGGTAGAGGGGCGAGTTGTTCAGCATGGTGGACCAGTTGACAAGGCCGTACTCGATGCCCAGAGCGTAGGCGCCGATGGGCTTGATGGTCGAACCGGTCTGCCGGGTGACGCTGTAAGCACGGTTCAGGGAGAGGCTCTTGGTCTTCTTGCCCAGACCGCCCACCATGGCCAGCACATTGCCGTCATAGTCCAGGGTGACCATGGCCGCCTGGGTGCGGACATTGCGGTAATAGTAGACCGTGCCGTCGTCGCCGGTGCGGGTCTTGGGGGTGCCGTCCTCGTTCATCACCTGCACATCGTCGTCCGAGATGGAGGTGACTTCTTCCTCATGCCAGCCTGCCGGGAAATAGGCATCGTCGGTGTTGAGCATGAGATTCTCCATGGCGGTCTGCATCTTGGGGTTGACGGTGGCTTCGATGGTGTAGCCGCCGGTGTAGAGCATGTTCTGGGCCGTGGCTTCGTCCACGCCCTCCTTCTCCATGATGTCGCCGACCACCTCGTTGAACAGAGCATCGGTGAAGTAGCTGGTCACGGAGGAGGTGTTCTTCTTGCTGGTATCCTCCGCCAGCACCAGCGGCTGGGCAGCGGCGTTCCGGTAGTCATCCTCCGAGATCACGCCCTGCTGCCACATATTATACAGGATGAAATTGCGGCGGTGGATCAGGTTTTCGGGGTTCGTATAAGGGTTGTAGTTGGTGGGGTTCTTGGTGATGGACGCAATGGCCGCGCACTCCCACAGGGTGAGCTGGCTGACGTCCTTGTTGAAGTATTCGTTTGCCGCCGTCTGGACGCCCTGGATCGTGCCGGTGAAGCTGATGGTGTTCAGGTAGGCTTCCAGAATGGTCTCCTTGGAGTAGGTGCGGCTCAGGCAGAGGGCGCGGTAGATCTCGCGCACCTTGCGCAGGGCACCCCCGATGCCGCTGGCGCTCTTGTCCGAGGTCAGGTTCTTGATGAGCTGCTGTTCCAGCGTAGACGCGCCCTGCTTGGAGCTGTAGATCGGCAGCACATACTCGTTGACCATGGCACCGATGGTGCGCTTGAAGTTGACGCCCGGCTCATTGTAGAAATCTTTGTCCTCGGTGCAGATGAACGCATACTGTAGGTTGGTGGGGATCTGCTCCAGGTCTGCCCAGACACGGTGGCTGTTGGAGGAACGCAGGGTGGCGTACTCCACCTGTGCCCCGGTGTCGGGGTCGGTGGCCACCACCGTGCTGGACTGGCTCAGCTCGATGTTATCCAGATTCAGCAGGTCGCCGTCGTTGGCCGTGGCCTGCACCGCGTAATAGACCATGCCCACCATCAGCAGGCTGCCCGCCATGATGCCCAGACAGATCAGCATCGCGAGGGTGCGGCCCAGGAACCGCAGCAGGGGGTGCCTGCTCTTCTCCTTCGGCTCCTTGGGGGGCTTCCCGCTGGGAGCCGGGTCCCGGCGGCTGTTGTTCACATTGACTTGACGTCCCACGGAAGGCTGGGGTTCTCTCTTTGCCCCGCTCTGGTGGATCTTTCTTGGTTCGATATGGATCGCCTCCTGACCGGCCACTGGGCCGATGATTCGCTGGTTATACGACAAGCTGCCCCGCCCGGTCCGACCGGCAAAAGAGCAGAATTTTCCCCGGATAGAGGTAGTATAGCACATTTTGCCCTGCAAAGTACAGCATTCTGCTGTGAAAATTCTGTTCTTCTGTCTGGAAAACTTTCTTTTTGCGCATACTACCGTTTGAAACTTTCCCTGCAAAGGAGTGATTTCCCTGTGCGCAAGCTCGTTCTCTGTCTGTTTTATGCGCTCTGCGCCTTTGCCATCGCGTTCAGCCTGTTCTGGATGGCCCTCCCCCGGCTGACGCTGCCCTCCCCTGCCCCGCAGGACGAAGCGCCGGACTCGGTGCCGCTGAGTCTGGCGGCGCAGGCCCTGCCGGAGCGGACGGCCCTCTACTACCTCTGCGACGAGGGCGGGATGCTGACGGTCTATGCCTGCGGGGCCGACGGGGAACCCGCCGACCGGTTGGAGGAGACTGGCATCTACGTCAACCTTCTGCCCGAAAACGACGCCCTCCGCATCAAGCAGGGCCTTGCGGTCTACAGCGAGACCGAGCTGCGGACCGTGCTGGAGGACCTGGGAGAATGACAGAGACCCTCCCGCCGGGGAGGGTCTCTGCTGTCATCGGTGCATTACGCTTCCATGGCTTCCAGCGGCACAAGGTAGTCCTTGCAGCACTGTTCGTAATGGAGCGAGTATTCCTTGGTGGGGTTGTGGTGCATCAGGCTCTTCAGGGTGTGGGAGTCGTAGTCCTCGCCCTGGTTCATGCCGATCAGACGGGCCGCGATGTTGGAGCAGTGGTCGGAGATGCGCTCCACATTGTTCAGCACATCCAGGAAGACGACGCCGGTGTCGATGGAGCAGATGCCGTTCTTCAGGCGCTTGATGTGCTGGTCGCGCAGCTTTTCGACCATGATGTCGATGACCTCTTCCAGCGGCTCCACCTGGCGGGCCAATGCGACGTCATTGTTCTCAAAGGCGTCATTCGTCAGGTCCAGCACACGCTCCATCGCGCCGGTGAGGAGCTTGAGCTCCTCCTTTGCGTGGTCGCTGAAGGACGCTTCCTTCTCATAAAGCTCCTCGGATTTTTCCATGATGTTGACGGCATAGTCGCCGATGCGCTCGTACTCGGTGACGAAGTTCAGCAGCTCGGTCACAGCATGGCTCTCGTCGTCGCCCAGCTCCTGGTCGGTCATCTTGATGAGGTAGTTGGAGATCTCGACCTCCATCCGGTCGATGAGGTTCTCCCGGACGTTCACCGCACTCACGACGTCTTCGTCCATCTTGAGCAGCAGCGGAGCCGACAGGTTCACGTTGCGGGCAGCGCGGCGGGACATCTTAACCACTGCGTTCTTGGCCTGCTGCAGGGCAACGGCCGGGCTCTTGAACAGGCGCTCGTCCAGCACAGGCATACTGAGTTCCTGCGCTTCCTCGGCGCTGTCGGGCACGGTGAGGACAGCCAGCTTCGACAGCACACTGCTGAACGGCAGGAAGAGGAGCATTGCCGCCACGCTGGACATGGTGTGGATGTTTGCGATGGAGCTCTTGTTCATCACATCGCCCCAGACGGGGATGCCGATGGTGTAGCGCACCGCATAGATGGCCGCCAGCAGCACCACGCTGCCGATGATATTAAAATAAAGGTGGATCAGCGCGGTGCGCTTGCCATCCTTGGAGGAGCCGCCGATGGTCAGCAGCGGGGTGAAGGCCGTGCCGATGTGGGCACCCAGGATGATGGGGATGGCCGAGCCGAAGGTGACAAGGCCGGTGCTGGACAGTGCCTGCAAGATACCGACCGATGCCGAGGACGACTGGATGATGACCGTGACCACCACGCCCACGAGAACGCCGAGGATGGGGTTGGTCATGCTGACGAACAGGTCCTGGAACGCCGCACTCTCCCGCAGGGGCGAAACGCCGGTATCCATCAGGTTCATGCCGGTGAACAGGATGCCGAAGCCCAGCATGATCTGGCCGATGTTCTTTTTCTTGGCGTTGCGCAGGAATACATAAAAAATGCAGCCAATAAACGCGACCACCGGTGCGAAGGTCTTGGGCTGCATCAAGGTCAGCCACAGGCTGTCGCCGGAGATATCCGCCATGCGGATGAGCTGGCCGGTGACAGTCGTACCAATGTTCGCACCCATGATCACGCCTACCGACTGCGTGAGGGTCATGATCCCGGAGTTGACAAGGCCGACACAGATGACGACCGTGCCCGCCGACGACTGGATGACGCCGGTGATAAGGGTGCCGAAAATGACGCCCTTGATGGTGGAAGAGGTCAGCTTTTGCAATACGCCCTGCATCTTGCCGCCCGCCAGCTTCTCCAGGCCGGCGCCCATGATCGACATGCCGTACAGGAACAGCGCAATACCGCCCAACAGAGAGGTGATGTGTGTGATATCCATCTCGATACTCCTAAAAATGTTCTTCCTTTTCTTTCTGAACAGACAAAGGACGGCCGCCGGGCTCTTTCTGCCTGAACGCCGTCCTTTTTATTATAGCATCGAGCGGCCTGTTTCAACAAGCCTTATTTTACATGTTTTTTGCGTTTTTGATACATTTTCGCGCATTTCGCCGGGTTTTGCCACAGTTCTTTTCGCAGATTTTACATGGATTTTACAAACGATTCAGTTTGCCGCAGCTGACGCCATTTCCCGCCGCCGGGCCGGTTTTGCGGCGGACTGCTCAGCGCGGGTCTTATCGTAGCAATACCGGATGATGGCCTGCCGCCGGACGATGCCGATGAACATGCCCCGGTCGTCCACCACCGGCACAAAGTTCTGGTTCATGGCCGCTTCGATGAGCTGGTCCATACTGGTGCTCACGGTCACGGCTTTGTAATCCCGCTTGTGGGCAAAGCTGGAAATGGGCACGTCCTCGGCGGCTTCCAGGTCCAGGCCATGGTATTTTTTCAGCCCCCAGAGGATATCCCCCTCGGTCAGGGTGCCCACATATTCGCCTTTGCGGTTGAGCACCGGAATGGATGCGTAGCGGTTGTTCTCCCATTTTTCCAAGGTCTGCCGCAGGGTGAAGTCATCGTAGACATACATCAGGTCCTGCTTGGGGGAAAGGAAAAACAAAATGTTCATCATCAGCTCTCCTATCGAAAAACAAATTCTGCCGTTGTGGGCGCAGCGCCCCGTCTCTCTGATTTGATTTTAGCACTTTTTCACAGCAAGTTAAAGGGAATAATCATACTTTTTAGATTTTATTCACAGTCATTTTTCGCTCTTTTTCAAAACATGCGGAAAAACCATGCACTCTGGCGCATTTTGTGCTATACTAAGCAGAAAGGAACTGCCCACCGGGCCCTCTGGCACTGCGGCCCTGTTCTCAGGATACCCACTGCGGCGCTCGAAATCGGGTGCAATGGGGTATGTCCGGCACAGGAGTTGCAATTTTCCGCTGTACACCGGGCCGCTAAAGAGGTATAATAAGCGTGTAAGATTCCTTTCCCGGTTCGCCGGGCCAAATCAAATAATCTGATAAAAGGAGCAGAGCGACTATGATCACTTCCCGTTTCCCGCTGGGAGATGTCAGCTTCTCCGCCGAGTATTTTTCGACGCTCGTGGGCGAAGCAACCAAACAATGCTACGGTGTGGCCGCAATGACCCCCCGCGATCTGACCGACAAGGTGCGGAGCATGGTACACGGCGCTGATTTTTCTGCAAAGGGCGTCCGCGTCACCCAGGAAGAGGGCCGTCTCGTGATCGAGCTGCACATCGCCGTCAGCTATGGGCTCAACATTTCGACCGCTGCACGCAGCATCTCGCACCGCGTCAAGGACGAGGTGGAGCAGGCTACCGGCCTCAAGGTCGCCCGCGTGATCGTCTCCGTGGACGACGTGATCGCCTGATCGGACAAGAGAATAAGGAGAAAATTCAAATGATTTCTGGTAAGATCCTGCGCGACGCGATTATTTCCGGCGCAAACAACATCAACAACCAGCGCTCCCGCGTGGACGAGCTGAACGTCTTCCCCGTCCCGGACGGTGACACCGGCACCAACATGGGCATGACCGTGGGCGCAGCCGTCCGTGAGCTGGAAGCTCTGGACGACAGCTGCACCGTCGGCGAGGCCGCCAAGACCGCTGCCTCCGCCATGCTGCGCGGTGCGCGCGGCAACTCCGGCGTCATCACCAGCCTGCTGTTCCGCGGCTTCTCCAAGGCGCTGGAAGGCAAGAAGGAAGCCGGTGCAGACGACCTCGTTGAGGCTCTGAAGAAGGGCGTCGAGGGCGCTTACAAGGCTGTCATGAAGCCCACCGAGGGCACCATCCTGACCGTTGCCCGCGTGGCCTCCGAAGAAGCAGCTGCCTGCGATGCCAGCGAAGTCCCCGCTCTGTGGGACGTGGTGCTCGCCGCCGGTCAGAAAGCACTGGAGGACACCCCCAACCTGCTGCCCGTCCTGAAGAAGGCCGGCGTCGTGGATGCCGGCGGCCAGGGCATCATGGTCATCTTCGAGGGCATGGGCAAGGTCTTCCACGGTGAGCCCATCGTCGTAGGCGGCGAGGCTGTCCCCAACAAGGCCAAGCTCTCCACCGAGAACGCCGGCCGCGGCGTCTTCACCGATGACCTGATGAAGGTCGAGGACATCAAGAACGGCTACTGCACCCAGTTCCTCATCAACAAGAATGAGGGTGCCAGCGCCGCCAAGATGCGCGCTTTCGCGGAGTCCAACGGCGACAGCGTCGTCTGCATCGAGGACGATGACGTCATCAACCTGCACGTCCATACCGCCGACCCCGGCAAGATTCTGAGCGAGGCCATCAAGTACGGCTACCTGACCAACTTCAAGATTGAGAACATGCACGAGCAGTTCCTGGCCCGCCAGAAGCAGGGCAAGAGCCTGGAAAAGCAGGCTTCTGCCGAAAAGAAGCCCGACCCGACCTCTGAGTTCATCTACGCCGCTGTGGATCCCAGCCGTGATTACGGCTTTGTGGCAGTTGCTGCGGGCGAGGGCCTGAAGGCCGTCTTCACCGACCTGGCGGCCGACGCCGTCGTCTCCGGCGGTCAGACCATGAACCCTGCCACCGAGGATATCCTCGCCGCCATCCAGAGCGTCCCGGCCAAGACCGTCTTCGTTCTGCCCAACAACAAGAACATCATCATGGCTGCCGAGCAGGCCCAGAAGCTGGCCGACCGTCAGGTCGTCGTTCTGCCCACCCGCACCGTGCCCATGGGCATCACGGCACTGCTGAACTTTGACCCCTCCGCCAACGTTGAGACCAACACCATCAACATGATGGCTGCGGCCGACAAGGTCTCCACCGGCCTCATCACCTACGCCGCCCGCGACAGCGAGTTCGACGGCAAGCGCATCCGGAAGGGCGAGATCATGGCTCTGGAGAATGGCAAGATCGTGGCCACCTCCAATGACCTGACCAAGGCCACCTACCGTCTGGCCCGCGGCATGTGCAAGAAGGACTCCAGCTTCGTCACCATCATCTCCGGCTGCGATGTCTCCGACGAGGATGCCGAAAAGGTCACCGAGATCGTCAAGGCAAAGTGCCCCAACCACGTTGAGGTCAGCCACATCCGCGGCGGTCAGCCCGTTTATTATTATATGATCAGCGTGGAGTAATTTTCACTCCTGCGCTTGCAGAACACAGAACAAGCCCCCTGCATCCATCCCGGATGCAGGGGGCTTTGTGGTTCTGGAAACCTTTATTTCACGTACATCGCATCATTTTTCGCGAGGAGGTAAACGCAATATTGATTCATGCTGATCCCCTCTCGCTGCGAATGCTCGGCAAGCGAGCGATGCAGACTGCGCGGAAGCCGCAGTTTGAACTGCCCGGAATATTCCTCCAGGCTATCCGGCTCATGGATCTCGATCCCCTCTTCCAGCGCTGCTTCCAGCCATGCTTTTTTTGCGTCCTGTGCATTTGCGATCGCGCGTTCGACCGTTTCGCCGCAGGTAATGCAGCCCGGCAAGTCCGGATAAGAGACAACAAATCCCCCCTCATCCGGGTCCTCCACCAACTCCATCCGGTAAGGCATCTTCAAATACTCATTCAGCGTCTTCATCGTTCTTCGCCTCACTCTCCACGATCTGCCGTACCATTTCCACGTAAACTTTCTTGATAGGTTCATGTTTGGGGATCGTAATGGGCATACAGCCTGCTTTCCGGAAGGTGTAGTGGCTGCTCCCGCTTCTGGGGGCTGTCATGTCGTAGCCATAGCTTTCCAACACTTTTCGCAGTTCGTCGAACCGCAAGTCCTTCGATAAGGCGCAGATGCGCGCAAGCAACTTATCCCATTTTGACATTCCGAATCCCCCTGTTCCCATTATACATGGTGTCACATATGGTGTCAAGCATTTTTAGAAGAAACTCACCTGGCTGCTCTCCGGCAGGTCGCCGAGGGCACGACGACCATACCGCCGGGGTGCTGGGCGGGTAGGTGCCGCGTGGGATGGATACGCCTTTTCTTTGGGCAGATAGCCGAACTGTTTCAGCATGTCCTCGGTGGTGCGGTAGATGGCGTCGTTCGGTTCAGCCCTTTTCCATTGTTCTTTTTCAGCAGCTCACTCACAGCCACTGTTTCAGCACGTCGTTCAGCTTATTCAGGTCCAGCGGTTTTGCGATATGTTCGTTCATGCCGGTGTTCTTGGCCAGCTGCACGTCCTCGGCGAAGGCGTTCGCCGTCATGGCGATGATGGGCACTTTGCCCCGGCTACCCGGAAGGGAACGGATCGCCGCCGTTGCTTCGTAGCCGTTCATGACCGGCATCTGGATGTCCATCAGGACGAGGCTGTACCAGTTTTCCGGGGCCGCCGCGACCTTTTCGACGGCGATCTTTCCGTTTTCGGCCGTTTCGACCGTCACGCCGGTCATGCCCAGGATCTCGGTCGCGATCTCGCGGTTCAGGTCGTTGTCTTCCACCAGCAGGAGCCGCTTGCCCGTGTAGTCCGTTTTTGCAAAGTCTTCCAGATAATTCCGGGCGTTTTTCTCTTTCTTGCCGGAGGTGAACTGCCGCAGGGTCGCCGTCAGGCGGGAGCGGAACAGCGGTTTTGCTATAAACGCATCCACGCCCGCCGCTCTGGCTTCTTCTTCGATCTCGCTGAACTCGAAGGAGGTCAGGATGATGATCGTGACGTCTTCCCCGACGCATTCCCGAATCCTTCTGGCTGTTGCGATGCCGTCCATCTCCGGCATCTTCCAGTCCAGGATCACCGCAAAATAGTCGCGGCCTGTCTTGTGCCGCGCCGCGCAGCGTTCCACGGCTCCTTTGCCGGTCAGGACCCATTCGCCTGCGATGCCGATCTCCCGCAGGGTATCGACGGTGCTTTCGCAGCAGGTCTGGTCGTCGTCCACGACCAGCACCGGCAGGTCGAACAGTTCTTTTTCCTGCTCTTTCTCGTCTTCCTGCAATTTCAGATAGACCGTGACCGTGATCTTCGTGCCCTTGTTGGGGGCGCTTTCGACCTGAATGTCGCCATTCATCAGGTTGACGATGTTCCGGGCGATGGCCATGCCAAGACCGGTGCCCTGCACCTTGGTCGTCCGGTGATCGTCCGCCCGGCTGAACGGCTCGAACATGATCTTCTGAAATTCCGGCGTCATGCCGATGCCGTTGTCCTCGATGGAAAACTCGTAGCAGCCCAGCTCCGAGAAGCCGTTCGGCTTTTCCTTGATGGAGAAGGTGATGCTGCCTCCATCCGGGGTGTACTTGATGGCGTTGCTCATCAGGTTCACAAAGACCTGCTGGATGCGCAGGCTGTCGCCGCAGACAGCCTCGTGCTCGATGTGCTCCACGTGGACTTCGAGCTGATGGTGGTGCTCGTCGATTGCCGGTTTTGTGAGGGTGAGCAGGTTATCGACCAGCTCCGGCAGGCTGAAATCCTCCTCGGCAAGGCTCATCCGCCCGCTCTCGATCCGGGCCATGTCCAGCACTTCGTTGATCAGGCCCAGCAGATGGCGGCTCGCCTTGGTGATCTTGCCAAGGCATTCGACGACTTTGTCCTGATTTTCGATGTTGGCCCCCGCAATGGCCGTCAGGCCCACGATGGCGTTCATCGGCGTCCGGATGTCGTGGGACATATTGGAGAGGAAATCCGTCTTGGCGCGGCTTGCGTTCTCGGCCACGCGGTACGCTTCCTTCAGTGCCTTATGGGATTCGATCTCGGCCTTTTTCTCCTGTGACACATCCATCGATGCCAACAGTGCTTTGACCAGCTTCGTGCCGTCCCACTCCAGCGGGATGAAGGACGCGATCTTATAGGTGTTTTCGTCCAGCGAGCAGTATTCAAATTTGTAGATGTCGTTCTCGCCCTGCAAATTCCTGCGGATATTTTCCGGCGAGATTCTAGCATCCAATGCGTCCAGCGATTCCAGTGTCTTATACTTTGCAGCTACCTGCTCCACAAAATCATGGTAGGTTCCGGTCGGCGCGTATATCATTTCACCTTGCAGGTTATAGAACCGATAGCGGTCATTTTCCAGATCGCAGACGACGAAGCGGTCCAGCAGGCGCACCATGCTTTGGATCAGCAGCTCCATGGATGCGTTGTCCGAGGCCATCTGCATCCGCTGTGCCGTCTCTGCTTTGGACTCTGTGATGTCCCGCAAAAAGATCATCGCATAGTCCGAGTCCCCGATCTCGCCGCGCATGACCACATTGCTGACCCATCGTTCCTCCCCATTCAGAACGATGCGGCAATCCTGGCACAGCTCGGTCTCAAGCCCCTTCAATTTTTCGGTGATGTAGGCGCGGTCGTAGAAATCCGTGACCTTCTGTTTGTCCGGTTCGACCACATAGTTGTCCACAAAGAATTTGATCAGCTCGTCCCATGTCTGGCTCTGCTCAAAGGCCGTCATCAGGGAGGCCTCCACCTTGAAGGCATCAAAGGTGTTCTGTTCCAGATTCACATAATATTCGCAGAGGTTCGCGTTGGTGAACGCGCGGTGGAACGCTGCCGCCCGCTGCGCCTGCATCCGGCTTTGCTTTTCTTCCTCAATGTTGCGGATGATGCCGGTGACGCGGCTGGCCGTGCCATCCAGACGGCGGATCACTTCTGCCGAGGTCCGGAACCACTGGTATGGGCCGTTTTGCAGCTTCAGCCGGTACTCCATGCTGAACTTTGTGGTGTTGGTCTTGTCGGCCACCGTTTCCAAAAGCAGCGTCATCACCCGGTCTTTGTCCTCCGGGTGCAGAAGCTCCGACCACGCATCCAGCTGGTTCGGGAAATCCAGAGCGTCATGGTACCCCAGGATCTGCCGGAAGGCATGGCTCCAGCTCACACGGACGATCCGGCCCGTTTCATCGCATTCAAAGGTCCACGGTGCCGAGTGGATGGACTCATTGACCAGCGCAAGGTCTTCATACGCCCAGTTCACCTGCACCGACAGCACCCAAAGCGGCCTGCCGTCTGCGTCCACGGTATCTTCCTTATAAAGACGCACGTAGGCCGGTGTTCCATCGGCTGTGAGGATCTGGCCCTCCCCTGCGCCCCGGATCTGACGAAAGCGCTCCGGCTCGAGGAAGCTGACATTTTCCCCATAAAACAGGTTCTTCAGCGAACCCTTCGTCTGCTCCATCAGGGACGCATAGCTGTGGTTCAGGTTATGCAGCAGCAGTTCGCTGACCGACAGGATCGGCAGGCCCGCATCATAGTACCCGGTCATGGTCCCGATGCCGCCATTCTGATGGATCGTGTTCTGCATCACCTGAAGCACGTTCTCTCCCAATTTTTCCGTATCGGATGTATAGATCTCATCCGTAAGTCGATTGTTAAACTTCATTTTCATCCTCGCACATGTTCGAATCTGCCGTGCGTTCCGGCCTCGCCAGACGGCATACAATGACAATTATAGTATACAACCGTCCAGTCACCCGTTCAAGCCATTTTTCCAATCAGGTAAACATTTCTCCGGTGCCCCGCGCTCCCCCATTTTTCGGGCAGATTGCAACAAAAGTCCGGAATTTTCCGCAAAGGGTTCCATTTTTCATTGCTTTTTCCTAAAAACACGTTAAGATTTCTTGAAATGCCGTTGTCGGGGTGGTAGAATGGTCTTATGTCTCGATCATGCTGCGCCTTTTTTCCGGCTTTCGAACGGCTTTTTGCCAGAGTGCCGGGCAGGCCGCACGCAGGGAGGCGGCGTCATTCCCGTGGGGTGGGCTGTATCATCATACAAGAATCCGGGCCAGCCCGCTGCACTGCGGCGGCTGGCAGCGGGCCGTGAGGAAGAGGAACATAAAAAATGAAGAAGAACACACTGCACAGCCTGTTTGCCCTGCTGACCGCCCTGGTGATGGCAGTCTGTCTGCTGACCGGCTGCGGCGCAGCGGACACCGAACAGGTGGAAGCACAGGAAGACGCCGAGACCATTCAGGTATATCTGTGGACTGCCGCCCTGTACGACACCTACGCCCCCTACATCCAGGCCCAGCTGCCGGACGTGAACATTGAGTTCATCGTCGGCAACAACGATCTGGATTTTTACAAATTTTTGCAGCAGAACGGCGGTCTGCCGGATATCATCACCTGCTGCCGCTTCTCACTGCACGATGCAGCGCCCCTGAAGGACAGCCTGATGGATCTTTCCACCACCAACGAGGCGGGTGCCGTCTACAACACCTACCTCAACAGCTTCAAAAATGAGGACGGCAGTGTGAACTGGCTGCCGGTGTGCGCCGACGCCCACGGCTTCGTGGTCAACCGCAGCCTGTTTGCGCAGTATGACATCCCGCTGCCCACCGATTACGCGAGCTTCGTTTCGGCCTGTCAGGCATTTGAGAAGGTGGGCATCCGCGGCTTTACCGCCGATTACGCCTACGATTACACCTGCATGGAAACGCTGCAGGGGCTTTCTGCTGCCGAGCTGACCACGGTGGACGGGCGCAAGTGGCGCACCGCTTACAGCGACCCCGCCAACACCACGCGAGTCGGGCTGGACGATACCATCTGGCCGGGTGCCTTCGAGCGGATGGCACAGTTCATTCAGGATACCCACCTCACGGCAGACGACCTGAACCTGTTTTACGATGACGTGATGGACCTGTTCCGGAACGGAAAAGTGGCCATGTACTTTGGCAGCTCTGCCGGCGTGAAGATGTTCCAGGATGAGGGCATCGACACCACCTTCCTGCCCTTCTTCAGCCAGAACGGCGAACCGTGGATCATGACCACTCCCTATTTCCAGGTGGCGCTGAACCGTGACCTGGAGCAGGACACGGCCCGCCGCGCAAAAGCCATGAAGGTGCTGGACGTCATGCTCTCCGCGGAGGCACAGAACCGGATCGTCTCGGAAGGGCAGGACATTCTGAGCTACAGCCAGGACGTTCCCCTGCGCCTGACCGATGCCATGAAGGACACCCGCTCTGTGGTGGAAGAAAACCACATGTACATCCGCATCGCCTCCAACGATTTCTTTTCCATCTCCCAGGACGTGGTCTCCCAGATGATTGCAGGCAAGCTCACGGCAAAGCAGGCCTATCAGGCGTTCAACGCCCAGCTTCTTGCAGACGAGGAGCCTGCTGCGGACGAGGTCGTGCTGACCTCTGAGAAACGCTATTCCAACGTGTTCCACAAAGACGGCGGCACCGCCTCCTTCTCCGTCATGGCGAACACCCTGCGCGGCCTTTACGGCACCGATGTGCTGCTCGCCGCCGCAAACAGCTTTACCGGCAGTGTGCTGCAGGCCGACTACACCAAACAAATGGCAGCTTCCATGATCATGCCGAACGGCCTGCGGGCTTACCAGCGCACGATGACCGGCGCGGAACTGAAGGAGACCGTCCGCGCCTTTGTGGAAGGCTGCGAGGGCGGCTTTGTGCCCTTCAACCGCGGCTCCCTGCCGGTGGCCAGCGGCATCGCACTGAATGTTCAGGAGAGCAGCGGCCTCTACACCCTGACCGGCATCACCCGGAACGGCCAGCCGCTCCGGGATGACGACACCGTGACCGTGACCTGTCTGGCCACGGCCAGCCAGATGGCACCGCTGTTTTCCGGCGAAAACGGCGCGTTCCCCTGCCTTGACACGCCGGTCAAGCAGGCCTGGCGCGAGGCTCTCTCCGGCGGCGGCGTGGTGCTTGCAGAGCCGGAACACTACATGACACTGAGGTGAACAGAATGCCAGACGAAAAGCACGAACCCAACCGAAACGGCCATTTCCGGCAAAAATTGCTCTCTGCTGCTGCCATCCTTCTTCTGGTCTTGCTGGCAGCCAGTTTCAGCATTCAGTATCTCTCGTTCGTGTCGCAGACCATCTATCAGGAAAGCACCTCGCATCTGGAAGAATTGCTGCACAAATCCAACAATATGCTGAAAGAGATGGTGCGCAAGAACGTGAGCTATCTGCACCTGTACAACAGCTTTCTGGAAAGCACCTCGGACGCGGACGCAATCCAGGCATATATCGAGAAAGCGCAGCAGGACATCGGATTTGCCGGCTTCTACTTCCTTTCCTATGACGGCAACTACATGACTGTGACCGGGGAAACAGGCTACCTTGGCTTGCAGACAAATCTGGACGAAAAGCTCGCCGATGGCGAAGATATCGTGATGAACACAGCACTGCCCGGCAAGACGCAGATGCTTGTGTTCATCTGTCCCGAAACACAGGGCAGCTACCGGGGCTTTGCCTACGATGCCGTTGCCATCTCTTATTATAATGATGCGGTGCTGAAGCTGCTGGACAACTCTGCGTTTCAGGGCAACGCCAGCAACTATGTGATCTACTCGGATGGACGGGTCGTCATCGACAATTCCGTAAACCGCAAGAAAACGATCTACAACTTCATTGCGATGCTGCGCGACTCTTCCGACCTTTCCGAGGAGGAGATCCTTACGCTTTCGGATGATTTTGCGCAGGGCCGCAGCGGAAACCGGAAGTTAACGCTGGGCGACACCCGTTATTATCTGGTCTACGAGGGCACGGCGGTGCAGAGCTGGACGATGCTGGGGCTTGTGCCGGTCAACATCGTCAACGCCAGTCTGGACAAGCTGTGGTTCCGCACGGCACAGATCGTAACGGGCATCACCGTCGGTCTTGCCGCCGCCATCATCCTGCTCATCCTGCGCCGGAACCGCACCACCCTGCACCGGAAGAATACCGAGATCCTGTACCGTGACGAGCTGTTCCAGAAGCTCTCGCTGAACGTGGACGACGTGTTCCTGATGCTGGACGCAGAGACCTCCAAGGTGGATTACGTCAGCCCGAACGTCGAGCGCCTGCTGGGCATCCCGTGGAGAGAAGTCCGCCAGGATGTCTTTGTGCTGGACAGGCTGCACCCGAAAGGCTCCCCGGCGCACGGCAAAAACGTTCTGGAAGGGCTTCTCAGCGGGCAGCAGCGCGAATGGGATCTTGAGTATGAGCATCAAAAGACCGGGGAGCGCCGCTGGTTCCATAACATCGCCATAGGCAGCGAGGTAGAGGGCCGGACGAAGTACATCCTGGTGCTGTCGGACCGCACCGCCGACAAACAGGCGAATCAGGCCCTCTTGGAGGCCGTTGCGGCCGCCGAAACCGCCAACCGCGCCAAGAGCACCTTCCTTTCCAATATGTCCCACGATATCCGCACCCCCATGAATGCCATCATCGGCTTCACCACACTGGCGGTCAGCAACATCGACGACAAGGAGCGGGTGAAGGATTACCTCACCAAGACCCTCGCTTCCAGCAACCACCTGCTCTCCCTCATCAACGATGTGCTGGACATGAGCCGCATCGAAAGCGGAAAGATCCATCTGGAAGAGACCGAGGTCAACCTCTCGGATGTGCTGCACGACCTGAAGACCATCGTCAGCGGGCAGATCCACGCAAAGCAGCTGGATCTGTATATGGACGCCATGGATGTGACCGACGAGGACGTCTACTGCGACAAGACCCGGCTGAACCAGGTGCTGCTGAACCTGCTGTCCAACGCCATCAAGTTCACCCCAGCGGGCGGCATGGTCTCGGTGCGGGTGCGGCAGCTTGCGGGCCCGATGCACGGCTGCGGGCAGTATGAGTTCCGCATCAAGGACAACGGCATCGGCATGAGCCCGGAGTTTGCCCAAAAGATCTTTGAACCCTTTGAGCGGGAGCGCACCTCCACGGTCAGCAAGATCCAGGGCACCGGCCTTGGCATGGCCATCACCAAAAACATCGTGGATATGATGGGCGGCACCATCGAGGTGCAGACAGAGCAGGGCAAGGGCACCGAGTTCATCATCCGTGTGCCGCTGCGCACGCAGGCGGAACACCGCCCGGTGGAAAAGATCACCGAGCTGGAGGGCCTGAAGGCGCTGGTGGTGGACGACGATTTCAACACCTGCGACAGCATGACCAAGATGCTGGCCAAGGTGGGGATGCGCTCGGAGTGGACCCTCTCCGGCAAGGAGGCCGTGCTGCGCGCACGGCAGTCCATCGAGATGAGCGATGCCTACCATGCCTACATCATCGACTGGCGTCTGCCGGATATGAACGGCATCGAAGTCACCCGCCAGATCCGCAGCCTGAACGACGACACCCCCATCATCATCCTGACCGCCTACGACTGGTCTGACATCGAGGTGGAGGCAAAGGCCGCCGGTGTGACGGCGTTCTGCTCCAAGCCCATGTTCCTCTCCGACCTGCGCGAGACCCTGATGAGCGCCCTCGGTCCGAAACGGACGGACGCCACGCAGGAGCTTCTGCCCGAAAAAGAGGAAGGCTTCAAGGGCCGCACCGTCCTGCTGGTGGAGGACAACGAACTGAACCGCGAGATCGCGCTGGAAATTCTGCGCGAGTACGGCTTCCAGGTCGATACGGCCGAAAACGGCGCGGTGGCGGTGGAAAAAGTCCGCACCAGCGCACCGGACCGCTACGATCTGGTGCTGATGGATGTGCAGATGCCGATCATGGACGGCTACACCGCCACCCGGCAGATCCGCGCTTTGGAGGACCCGGCGCTGGCCGGGATTCCCATCCTCGCCATGACGGCCAACGCCTTTGACGAAGACCGCCGCAACGCACTGGCAAGCGGCATGAATGGCTTTTTGTCCAAGCCGATCATCGTCGGCGACCTGGTGCAGGAGCTGCACAAGATCTTATCAGATGCGCGCTCCCCTTTCCCGCCGTCTTGACAAGCCCGGCGCATCTGGTACAATACAACAAAGGCTCTGCGGCGGCCTCTTTACAGCTTGCGGCCGTACACTCCGGGAAAGGAACTTCATCATGGATTCGAACACCAAACGCTCTCTGCTCGTCACCGTTGTGGGGGTAACACTTTTTGTTGCACTGCTGCGGTTTTCGGATGTGCTCGCCTTTGCGGCACGTCTTGTGGATCTGGTGCTGCCCATACTGGCGGGCGGCATCCTGGCACTTTTCATCAATGTGCCCATGACCGGGCTGGAAAAGCGGCTGAAGCAGCTGTTCCGCAAGGCCAAAAAGCAGCCACCGGACAAGACCCTTCATCTCCTCAGCTTTTTCATCACGCTGGTCGGCATCGTGCTGGTGCTGGTGCTTGCGCTGACCCTGCTGGTGCCGGAACTGGTCAAATCGTTCCACAGCCTTTATCTGCAGATCGAGTCGAACATCCCCCGCTGGACCGCCTACCTCAGCGCACAGGACGCCGACATGGGCTGGCTGATGCACTGGCTGGAGGGCATCAACTGGGAGCAGCTGCTCCACAAAGCCGCCGACAGCATCGACAAGGTGCTGGTCAATGCGGTGGGTGCCGTATCCGCCACGGTGAACGTCATCGTGACGGCCTCCTTCGCCCTCATCATCTCCGTCTATCTGTCGCTTGGGACGGAGAGCCTTGGCCGACAGGCCCATACGCTGGTGTGCGCGTATCTGAAGCCCCGCCACGCCGCCGGGCTGCTCCGGTTCTGCCGCCTGTTCCGGCAGTCCTTCGCCAATTTCCTGACCGGCCAGTGCAGCGAGGCGGTGATCCTTGGCGTTCTTATGGCCTTTGCGTTTTCCGTTTTCCAGCTCCCCTACGGCAGTCTGGTGGGGATGCTGACCGCCATCTGTGCCATCATCCCCTATGTGGGTGCCCTCATCTCCTGCGTGGTCAGCGTGTTCCTTGTGCTGCTGGTGGACCCGATGCTGGCGGTGCGCTGCCTCATCGTTTACCTCGCGGTTCAGTTCATTGAGAACCAGTTTATCTACCCCCGTGTCGTGGGCAAATCCGTCGGGCTTTCGCCGCTCTACACCCTGATCGCCGCCATGATCGGCGGCAACCTCTTCGGCATCCTCGGCATCATCTTCTTCATCCCGCTGACGGCGGTGGTCATCGAGCTTGTGAAAGAGGATGCCTGCCGACGCCTGCAAACCAACGGGAACCAATCATGACCCCCAGCCCCCGGAATGCGCCCGCCGCGCTCCGGGGGCGTTTTTGTCGGCCCGGCCCTGTTTGCCGGGTTTCTTTTTTCTTGCCTTTTCCCCCGGTGTGTGCTATACTTTTCCTCGAACTGAATAGAAAACAGCAGGTGCGTTCCGCCCATGCCTCCGGGCAGCGGCAGGAACGTTAAAAGGGAAGCGGGTGCAGATCCCGCACGATCTCGTCACTGTGATAAGGGAGTCTACTGTCCGGGTGCTTTGGGCACCGGCCACTGAACCGTCCGGTCTGGGAAGGCGGCAGCAGGCGTTGAACTTTCAGTCAGGAAACCTGCCCGCTGTTGGTACGGGGGCATCTGCCCCAGATCACGAGGAATTGGTTGTACCAAAAAGCCCGAACCACTGTAAGGGGTCTTTTTGTTTTGCCGTCCCGCAAGCAAAAAGGCTCTTTTTTCGTTGTTCGGGTCCTCTTTCCTGTGCCCTTCTGTTCAGCGCCGCAATATTTCAGACAGGAAAGGAAGCTCACACATGAGAAAACGCACTCTCCACAAGACGGCGGCCGCCCTGACCGCCCTGGCACTCTGCGCCGGTGTTCTGACCGGCTGCGGCGGGGCCGCAAGCTCCACCGCTGCCTCCAGCACGGCAAGCTCTGCCGCTGCCAGCAGCGAAGTTTCGAGCGAGGAGGCCGATGAATTGGCCGCAAAGAATGTCGCAGACCTGATCGATGCCATTTACGTGCAGGAGCGCACCGATGACACGGACGCCCAGTGCGCTGCCGCCAAGGCTGCCTGGGACGCCCTGACCGACGCCCAGAAGGAGCTGGTGGAAGGCGAAGAGGCCGACCCCGACTACTTTGGCCGCGACACCGGCGATGCCTCCAAGGATGACCCCCGCAACGCGGACGACATCGGCGAGAACGAGCTGCTGGTCGTCAGCTTCGGCACCTCCTTCAACGCTAGCCGCGCCGCCGACATCAAGGGCATCGAGGATGCTCTGCAGGCAGCCTATCCGGACTGGTCTGTCCGCCGCGCCTTCACCGCTCAGATCATCATCAACCATGTCCAGGCCCGCGACGGTGAGAAGATCGACAACATGCAGCAGGCCATGGACCGCGCTGTGGCCAACGGCGTGAAGAATCTGGTCGTCCAGCCCACTCACCTGATGCACGGTGCCGAGTACGACGAAATGATGGAGATGATCGACAGCTACCGCGACAAGTTCGAGTCCGTCGCGGTGGCCGAGCCCCTGCTGGGTGAGGTCGGCGCAGACGCCGCCGTCATCAACTCCGACAAGGAAGCTGTCGCAAAGGCCATCACCGCTGCTGCCGTGAAGGATGCCGGTTTCGACAGCCTGGATGCCGCCGCTGCCGAGAAGACCGCATTCGTCTTCATGGGCCACGGCACCTCGCACACCGCAAAGGTCAGCTACAGCCAGATGCAGACCACCATGCAGACCCTCGGCTATGACAATGTCTTCATCGGCACCGTCGAGGGCGAGCCGGAGGAGACCGCCTGCGAGAACGTCATCGAGGCCGTCAAGGCTGCCGGTTACACCAAGGTCGTTCTGCGCCCGCTGATGGTCGTTGCCGGTGACCATGCCAACAACGATATGGCCGGTGCGGATGATGACTCCTGGCTGAGCCAGTTCAAGGCTTCCGGTGCATTCGAGGAAGTGGACACCCAGATCGCCGGTCTGGGCGAGATCTCCGACATCCAGCAGCTCTACATCGCACACACCAAGGCTGCGATTGAGTCCCTGAACGGCTGATATCGTGTGCCCCAATGCCCGAAGGGAGTGATCTTTTCGGGCATTTTTTATGGAGGATGCCCCCGCATGAGGAGGCACCCTCCCCCATGGGCAGTTCTCTGCCCGCTCAAATCTGATCGCGAGGTATTTTGATCTATGCACTGCAAACAGTTTCTTTCCCTGTCCGTCGCTTCCCTGCTGCTGGCTGCTGCCCTGACCGGCTGCGGGGCGGCCTCTTCCACTGCAAGCTCTGCCGCAGGCTCGGAGGCCGCTTCGTCCGTGGCCTCCTCTGCTGCTGCATCCGAGACCGCTGCCGCCGCTCTGCCGGACGGCGTCTATACCGCCGAATTTGACACCGACAGCGGCATGTTCCACGCGAACGAAGCCTGCGACGGCAAGGGCACCCTGACGGTCGAAAACGGCACGATGACCTTCCACGTCAGCCTCGCTTCCAAGAAGATCGTCAACCTGTATGTCGGTATGGCCGCAGACGCCGACGCCAACAAAGCCGACTGGCTGCTGCCCACCACCGACACCGTCACCTACTCCGACGGCACCTCCGAAGAGGTCTACGGCTACGACATCCCCGTCGCCGCCGTGGACGAGGACTTCCAGCTGGCTCTTCTGGGCACCAAGGGCAAGTGGTACGACCACACCGTCAGCATCCGCAATGCGGAACCCAAGGCGGAAGCGGCGGCTGAGACGCCCGCCGACGGCGAATACAACGTCCAGGTCGTGCTGGAAGGCGGTTCCGGCCGCGCCACGGTGGACAGCCCCGCTGCGCTGACCGTAGCCGACGGCAAGATGACCGCCACCATCGTCTGGAGCAGCCCCAACTACGACTACATGATCGTGGACGGCGAGAAGTATCTGCCCACCAACACCGAGGGCAACTCCACCTTTGTGATCCCCGTTGCCGCGCTGGGCACGCCCCTCTCCGTCACGGCCGACACCGTGGCCATGAGCACCCCGCACGAGATCGAATACACCCTGACGTTCACGCTGGCGTAACGGCTTCCCCCCCTCGTGGGGCAGCTGTTGTCCGCGCACCTTCGAAGGCGCAAGGCTGATACCATGAAACTGACCAGACAACAATTCTTAAAAGCGCTCCCCGCCTCTGCGCTTTTGCTGGCGGGCTGTGCGGCAAAGCAGACGGCCCCGGCCAACACGGAAGCGCTGGTGTTCGACCACGCCTATCCGCTGGACTACGCCCGGCAGTTCACCGCCGACTGCTACGAAGGCGGCTCTACCCTGCTGACCCTGACCGGGTCGGGGGAACAGTTCCTCGTCCTGCCGGAAGATGCCGCCGAGGTGGATGGCCTGCCCGCCGGGGTCACGGCTCTGCGCCAGCCGGTGCAGAATATCTATCTCGTCTCCACCTCAGTGATGGACCTGTTCCTCCATCTGGACGCGCTGGACTGCATCACCCTCTCCGGCACCCAGGCTGCCGGCTGGCATCTCGACGAAGCCAGAGCCGCCATGGAGGCCGGGCGCATCGCCTACGCGGGCAAGTACAGCGCCCCGGACTATGAGCAGATCCTCGCTTCCAACTGCGGCCTTGCCATTGAGAACACGATGATCCTCCACACACCGGAGGTCAAGGAGCAGCTGGAACGGTTCGGCATCCCGGTGGTGGTGGAGCGCTCCAGTTACGAGAGCAGTCCGCTGGCCCGGATGGAGTGGATCAAGTTCTGGGGCATCCTGCTGGGCCGGGAGACCCTCGCCGAGCAGGTGTTCCAAAAGCAGGTGGAGCGCATCCAGCCGCTTCTGGAACAGGCCCCCACCGGCAAGTCCTGTGCGTTCTTCTCCATCACGGCCAACAACCTCGCCAACGTCCGCAAGGGCGGCGACTACGTGGCCCAGATGATCGGGATGGCCGGGGCCGATTATGTGTTCTCCGACCTGACCGACAGCGGCAATAACCTTTCCACCATGAACCTCCCGCTGGAGGATTTCTACGCCGGGGCAAAGGACGCCGATGTTCTCATCTACAACAGCACCATCGAGGGCATGGTCACCACCATCGACGAGCTGGTGGCAAAATGTGCTCTGCTGGCCGACTTCCGGGCCGTGCAGAACGGGAACGTCTGGTGCACCACCCAGAGCTTTTTTCAGCAGAGCATGGCGCTGGCCGATTTTGTGATCGAGCTGCACCGCGTTCTGACCGAGGACGCCCCCGACGGCCTGCAATTCCTGACACCGGTGACGTAACTTCCCCAGAAAGGACCCGCATGACTACCAAAAAACGCCTTCTCTTCTCCTATGGCATCCTGGCCGTTCTGCTGGCGGTGCTCTTTGCCGCCAACCTCTTCTGGGGCAGCGTGGCACTGACGCCGGAGGCCGTGCTTTCGGCCCTGCTGGGCCGCGGGCAGGACGCGCTCTCGGTGCGCATCATCACCCAGCTGCGTCTGCCCCGCGCCGTGATGGTCGTGCTGCTGGGCGCAGCGCTCTCGGCGGCGGGCTATCTGTTGCAGACCTTTTTCGCCAACCCCATCGCCGGGCCCTTCGTCATGGGCATTTCCAGCGGGGCCAAGCTGGCGGTAGCGCTGGTCATGGTGGTGTTCCTGAACCAGGGGCTGCTCACAAGCTCCCTCACCCTCATCCTGGCCGCGTTCGCGGGGGCCATGGCGGCCATGGCCTTTGTGCTGGCGGTCTCCCGCCGGGTGCAGCGGATGAGCATCCTGGTCATCTGCGGCGTCATGATCGGCTACATCTGCTCGGCCATCACCGAATTTGTGGTGGCCTTTGCGCAGGACTCGAACATCGTCAACCTCCACAACTGGTCGCAGGGCAGCTTTTCCGGCATGACCTGGGGCAATGTCCGGGCGGCGGCGCTCGTAGTCCTGCCCGCGCTGGCGGCAGCGTTCTGCCTGTCGAAACCCATGTCCGCCTACCAGATGGGCGAGGCCTACGCCCAGAGCGTCGGCGTCAACGTCAAGCGGTTCTCCCGCACACTGGTGCTGCTCTCCAGCCTGCTGGCCGCCTGCGTCACGGCCTTTGCTGGGCCGATCTCCTTTGTGGGCATCGCGGTGCCGCACCTCGTCAAGCAGCTGCTGGGCAGCGCCCGGCCGCTGTTCGTCCTGCCGGGCTGCTGCCTGGGCGGGGCGGCGTTCTGCCTGCTGTGCGACCTCATCGCCCGCAGCCTGTTCGCCCCCACCGAGCTTTCCATCAGCGCCGTGACGGCGGTGTTCGGCGCACCGGTGGTCATCTGGCTGCTCATCCGCCGGAATCAGGAGGGTGCACGATGAACGAATTTTCCTGCGAGGCACAGGACCTCGCCGTCGGCTACGGCAAAGCACCGCTGGCCGAGCATATCGCGCTGGGCGTCCGACCAGGGCAGATCCTGACCCTCATCGGGCCGAACGGCGCGGGTAAATCCACCCTGCTCAAAACACTGGCGGGCCAGCTGGCGCCCATGGGCGGCGCAGTGCTGCTGGACGGACAGAATCTGACCGCCTACACCGGCAGCGCCCGCGCACAGCGGCTCGCCCTCATGCTCCCCCACACCCGCCGCACCGAGCTGACCACCTGCTTCGAATTTGCCGCAGCCGGGCGCATCCCTTACACCGGGCGGCTGGGCCTCCTCTCCGAGGCCGACCGGCAGGCCGTGCGCGACGCGCTGGCTCTGGTGGGGGCTTCCGCTCTCGCGGAGCGGGACTTCAACTGCATCAGCGATGGCCAGCGCCAGCGCATCCTGCTGGCCCGCGCCATCTGCCAGCAGCCGGAAGTCATCCTATTGGACGAGCCGACGTCTTTTCTGGACATCAAGGGCAAGATCGAGCTGCTGAGCATCCTGCAAACACTGGCCCACACGCAGCACCTTGCCGTCCTCGTCAGCCTGCACGAGCTGGACATGGCGCAGAAGATCGCGGACGCCGTGGTCTGCGTCTCCCCGCAGGGCGTCTCCGGCGTTCTGACGCCCCAGGAGGCTTTTGCGCCGGAGAACATCCAGACCCTCTACCGCCTGAGCCGGGAGCAGTACGAAACGCTGTTCGGCCCCCCGAAGCCTGCGAAACCCAGATTCGAGCACTACGTCCGCAGCGGGCAGAAACTGCTGCGCTGCGGCTACACCACCGGCACCTGTGCGGCGCTGGGCGCTGCGGGCGCGGCCCGGCTGCTGCTGACCGGAAAGGCCCCGGAGACGGTGGCGCTGCGCACACCGAAGGGCATCGTCGTGGAGGTAGCCCCGCTGTTCTGCCGCCGCGCCGGGCCGGGGGCTGAATGCGCCATCGAAAAGGACGGCGGCGACGATGTGGATGTGACCACCGGCCTGCCCATCGTCGCCACGGTGGAGCTGCTGCCTGGCACCACTGAAGTCCGCATCGCGGGCGGGCCAGGCGTAGGCCGGGTGACCCGGCCGGGGCTGGACCAGCCCGTAGGCGAAGCCGCCATCAACCACGTCCCCCGCCGGATGATCGCCGAGGCCCTGCAGCGGGAGGCCGAGACGGCATGCTACACCGGCGGCTTTGCCGTGACCCTCTCCATTCCGGGCGGCGAAGAGGTGGCCCGGCGCACCTTCAACCCCCACATCGGGGTCGCGGGCGGGCTGTCCATCCTCGGCACCAGCGGCATCGTGGAGCCCATGAGCCAGCAGGCCATTCTGGATACCATCCAGTTGGAGATGAACCAGGCAGCGCTGCGCGTCCAAACCGAAGCCAGGCCACGGCGGCTCATCCTGGCCCCCGGCAACTATGGGCTGGACTACCTTGGCACGGCCTACCCGGAGTTCGCTTCCATCCCGGTCGTCAAGACCTCCAATTTCATCGGCGACACGCTGGATATGGCCGCTTCTGCCGGGTTTGAGGACGTGCTGCTCGTGGGTCATGTGGGCAAGCTCTGCAAACTGGCGGGCGGCATCATGAACACCCACTCCCACACGGCGGACTGCCGCACCGAGCTGTTCTGCACCCACGCCGCCCTCTGCGGGGCCAGCCGGGAGACCTGCCGCGCCCTGTTCGAAGCCGCCACCACCGACGCCTGCCTCGACCTTCTGGATGCGGCAGGCCTCCGCGCCCCGGTGCTGGAAAGCCTGCTGGCAGCGGTGCAGCTCCATCTGGACCGCCGCGCCGCCGGGGCGTTCCGGGTGGGTGCCATCCTCTTTTCGAACCAGCACGGCCCGCTGGGCCAGACTGAAACGGCGGCACAGATCCTAAACGACTGGAAGGAGCGATAATATGGTACATTTTGTTGGTGCCGGGCCAGGCGCGCCGGACCTCATCACCCAGCGCGGCGCGGCCCTGTTGCAGGGGGCCGACTGCATCATTTATGCAGGCAGCCTTGTCAACCCGGCCCTGCTGGGGCTGGCAAAGCCGGGCTGCGCCATCTACAACAGCGCCGAGATGACGCTGGAGCAGGTGCTCGGTGTGCTGCGGCAGATGGAAGCCGCCGGCAAGACCACCGTGCGGCTCCACACCGGCGACCCCTGCCTGTTCGGAGCCATCCGGGAGCAGATGGATGCGCTGGACGCCGACGGGATCGCCTACGATGACACGCCCGGCGTTTCCAGCTTCTGCGGCGCGGCGGCCGCGCTGAACGCCGAGTATACCCTGCCCACCGTCAGCCAGACGGTCATCATCACCCGGATGGAGGGCCGCACCCCGGTGCCCGAACGGGAAACGCTGGCCCGCCTTGCTTCCCACGGGGCCACGATGGTCATCTTCCTCTCCATCGGCCTCGTTGACAAGGTGCAGGAGGCTCTGCTGCAAGGGGCCTACACCCCCGGAACGCCTGCCGCTGTGGTCTACAAAGCCACCTGGCCGGAAGAAAAGATCGTGCGGTGCAGCGTGGGAACGCTGGCCGAAAGCGTCCATGCAGCGGGCATCACCAAGACCGCGCTCATCGTGGTGGGCGACTTCCTCGGCACCCGGTATGAGCGCAGCCGGCTCTACGACCCCGCCTTCACGACGGAGTTTCGCAAAGGAGCCGACGCATGAGCCGCGCCTATGCCGCCTTTACTGAGACCGGGCTGGCGCTGGCAGAAACACTGGCGCGCGCGCTGCCCGGCCCTGTGACCCGCTGCGGGCACGGCGGGCCTTCCCTGGCGGAGTGGACCGCCGCCGCGTTTGCCCAAAACGAGGCCCTGATCTTTGTGGGGGCCGTGGGCATTGCGGTGCGGGCCATCGCGCCGTTTTGCCGCAGCAAGGCCAGCGACCCGGCGGTCGTGGTCGTGGACGAATGCGGACACTTTGCGGTGCCGCTGTTGTCCGGCCATCTGGGCGGCGCCAACGATCTGGCGCGGGCCATCGCCGCCCTCTGCGGGGCCGTCCCGGTCATCACCACGGCTACCGATGCCCACGGCCTCTTTGCCGTGGACGAGTGGGCAAGGCATCAAAACTGCCGGGTGCTGGAACCCGAACGCATCAAGACCGTCAGCGGGAAACTGCTGGCCGGGGAGCCGGTCTTATTCTGGTCGGAGTTTCCCATCGCAGGCCCGGCCCCGGCCGGGGTGCGCGCGGCACCAACGCCGGAAGCTGCCGACTTTGCCCTGACCCTCTCCCCTGCCGGAAATGCCCTGCATCTGACCCCGCGCATCGGGGTGCTGGGCATCGGGTGCCGGCGCGGGACGACGGCAGAGCAGCTGGAAGCCGCCTTTTCCGCCTTCTGTGCCGCCCACACACTGGCCCCGCAGTGCATCGCAGCCGCCGCCAGCATCGACCTGAAACAGAACGAGGCCGGGCTTCTTGCGTTCTGCGCGGCGCACCGGTGGGGCCTCTCGTTCTTCTCTGCCGAAGCGCTGCAGACCGCCCCCGGCAGCTTTACCCCTTCTGCCTTTGTCCGGAACGTCACCGGTGTGGACAATGTCTGCGAGCGGGCAGCCGTTTTGGCGTCCGGCGGGAGCATCCGCATCCCCAAACAGGCGGGCGGCGGCGTGACCTTTGCGCTGGCCCTTTCCCCCTTTGCCCCAGATTGGAGGGTTTCTTCATGACGAACACCGTTTTTGTGGTCGGGCTTGGCCCCGGCGGCCCGCAGTTTCTGACCGCACAGGCGCAGAGCGCCTTAACACAAGCCGAGGTGCTGTGCGGCTATACGGTCTATCTGGACCTTGTGCGCCCCTATTTCCCGGAAAAAGAATATTACTCCACCGGCATGACCCAGGAGATCGACCGCTGCCGCTGGGCGCTGGAAACGGCCCGGCACGGCAAAGTCGTCGCGCTGGTCTGCTCCGGCGACGCCGGGGTCTACGGCATGGCAAGCCCCCTGCTGGAGCTGGCTGAGCAGTTCCCGGAGGTCGCCGTGGAGGTGGTGCCCGGCCTGACGGCGGCTCTCAGCGGCGGGGCCGTGCTGGGTGCCCCGCTGGCCCACGATTTCTGCGTCATCTCCCTGTCGGACCGGCTGACCCCCTGGGCCGTCATCGAGCGGCGGCTGGCGGCAGCAGCGATGGGCGATTTTTGCGTCGCACTGTATAATCCTTCTTCCAAGGGCAGGCCGGACTATCTGGCCAGAGCCGTCCGCATCCTGCTGGACCACGGCAAACCGCCGCAGACCGTCTGCGGGCTGGTGCGGAACATCGGGCGCGAGGGACAGACCCACCGCATCCTGACCCTGGCGGAACTGGAAACCGCCCCGGTGGATATGTTCACCACCGTCTTCATCGGCAACACCGCCACCCGGCAGCTGAGCGGAAAGATGGTCACACCGAGGGGGTATCGCGCATGAAGATCGTCGTGTTCAGCGGCACCACCGAGGGCCGTCTGTTCTCCCGCCAGCTGGCCGCGCAGGGGGCCGAAGTCCTCGTCAGTGTAGCGACCCCGCTGGGAGCCGAAGAGCAGGGCCGGCTGCAGGGTGTCACCGTCCATTGCGGGCGGCTGACGCCGGAGGAAATGACCACCCTGCTGCAGGGGGCCGCCCTCTGCGTGGACGCCACCCATCCCTATGCGGTGGACGCCACCAAAAACATCCGGTCTGCGTGTAAAACCGCCTGCATCGAATACCACCGCCTGCTCCGGGCCGAAAGCCCGCTCCCGGCGGGGAGCATGGTCTTTCAGTCGGCCGCACACGCGGCAGAGTTTCTTGCAAACACCTGCGGCAATCTCCTGCTGGCCACCGGGGCCAAGGAGCTCGCGGCCTTTTCCGGCATCGAGCCTGCCCGCCTGTTCCCCCGTGTGCTGCCCACCCCGGAGGGCATCGCAGCCTGCGAGGCCGCGCACATCCCCCACAAAAACATCATTGCGATGCAGGGCCCCTTCTCCTATGCGCTGAATCGGGCCCTGCTGGAGCAGTTCCACATCCGCTTCCTCGTCACGAAGGACGGCGGTGCAGCAGGCGGCTTTGCCGAGAAGGCACAGGCCGCGCAGGACACCGGCGCACAGCTCATCGTCCTCCGCCGCCCCGCAGAGCAGGGCGAAACGGCGGAGCAGATCCTGACCCGCTGCAAGGAGGTGCTGACATGGTCACACTGATTGGAATGGGGGCCGGGCTGTCCGGCTCCCTGACCGCCGAAGGGCTTGCGGCCCTGCAACAGGCCGACCTCATTTTAGGCGCCCGGCGGCTGCTGGAGCACCTGCCGGACGGCTGCACCGAACACCGGAAGGCGCTGTACAAGCCGGAGGAGATCCTGACCTGCCTTGCGGAGCATCCGGAGGGAGACACAGCCCTGCTTTACAGCGGCGACACCGGATTTTATTCCGGGGCTTCCGGGCTGCTGCCCATGCTGCGGGCCTGCGGCATCTCCTGCCGCGTCCTGCCCGGCCTCTCCAGCGTCCAGCTGCTCGCGGCGGCGGTCGGCCGCCCCTGGCAGGACTGGAAACTCGTCTCCGCCCACGGCTGTGCCTGCGACCCGGTGGCCGAGTGCTTGACAGCGGATGGCCGACCGGTCTTCTTCCTGACCGGCGGCTCCGAGACCCCTGCCACCCTCTGCCGCACCCTGACCGCCGCCGGGCTGGGGCAGGCCCATGCGCTGGTCGGCGAACAGCTCGGCACACCGGAGGAGAAGATCTTCTTCGGCACCGCGCAGGAAGTTTCGCAAAAAAGCACGGCATCCCTGAGCGTTCTGCTCATCGAACATCTGCCCCAGCCGCCCCGGCGCTGTGCCGGGTTCCCGGACGAAGCCTTTCTCCGGGGAGATGTTCCCATGACGAAGCAGGAAGTCCGCGCTGCCGCGCTGGCAAAGCTGGCCGTCCGCCCCACGGACACGCTGTGGGATGTGGGGGCCGGTACCGGCAGTGTCAGTGTGGAACTGGCCCTTGCCGCCCCGCGCGGGCGGGTCTATGCCGTGGAATGCGACCCGGTGGCCTGCGCTCTCATCCGGAAGAACCGGGAGCGCTTCGCAGCCTGGAATCTGACCCTCATCGAGGGGAAAGCCCCCCAGGCGCTGGAAGCTCTGCCCGCCCCGGACGCCGTCTTCCTCGGCGGCACCAAGGGCAGCATGGAGGCCGTGGTGGACGCTGTGCTGGCCAAAAACCCGCAGGCCCGCCTCTGCATCTCCGCCATCGCGCTGGAAACGCTGAGCGCCGCCGTTGCGGCCCTGACGGCGCGGGGTCTCACCGCCGAAGTCACCCAGATCGCCGTCAGCCGCACAAAACCGGCGGGCCGGCTGCATCTGCTGATGGCCAACAACCCCATCTTCCTCATCACAGGTGAACGCCAATGATGCAATTTCTCGTCGCAGCGCCCTGTTCCGGCAGCGGCAAGACCACCCTGACCTGTGCGCTGCTGGCCGCGCTCAAGCGGCGCGGGGCCGACCCCTGCGCATTCAAGAGCGGGCCGGACTACATCGACCCCATGTTCCACCGGGCCGTGCTGGGGGTCGAGAGCCACAACCTTGACCTCTTTTTCTCCGCACCGGATACCGTGCGCGCCCTTTATGCACAGGGTGCCACCGGGCATGGGGCGGCGGTGTGCGAGGGGGCCATGGGCTTTTACGACGGTCTGGGCGGCGTGACCGACACGGCCAGCGCCTGGCATCTGGCCGACACGCTGGGCCTGCCGGTGCTGCTGGTCGTCCCGGCCAAAGGGGCCAGTTTGACCCTGGCCGCGCAGATCAACGGGCTGAAAACGTTCCGCACCCCCAGCCGCATCGTCGGCGTTCTGCTCAACGACTGCACCTCTGCTTTGTACAAGATGCTCAAACCGATGCTGGAACGCGAGACCGGCCTGCCGGTGCTGGGGCATCTGCCCCGCCTGCCGGAGGCGTCCATCGAGAGACGTCATCTGGGGCTGAAGACCGCCGGGGAGATCGCCGGGCTTCAGCAAAAGATCGCCCTTCTTGCGGATGCGCTGGTGCTGGACTGGGTGCAGCTTCAGGCCCTGACCGACCGGCCTGCACCGCAGGCTCAGCCTGCCGCCCGCGCCCCGGCGCGCACCCGCATCGCCGTTGCGCAGGACGAAGCCTTTTGCTTTGCCTATGCCGAAACACTGGAGGCCCTGACCGCCGCCGGGGCCGAGCTTGTCCCATTCAGCCCCCTGCACGATGCGGCCCTTCCGCCGGAGCTTGGCGGGCTGTATCTGCCGGGCGGCTACCCGGAACTGTACGCAGGGCCGCTGAGCGAGAACCGCTCGATGCGGGCTTCTGTGCGGCAGGCCGTGGAGCATGGTCTGCCCACCGTGGCCGAGTGCGGCGGCTTCCTCTATCTGGGGCAGACACTCGAAGACACCGACGGCACCGTCTGGCCCATGGCGGGCGTCCTGCCGGGCAGCGGCTTCCCGGTCGGGCGGCTGGTGCGGTTCGGGTACGCGGAGCTGACCGCCCGCGCCGACAGCCTGCTGTTCCGCGACGGAGAGTCCTTCCCCGCCCACGAGTTCCACCACTGGGACTCGACCGCGAACGGCACAGCGTTGACCGCCGCAAAAGCCAACGGCCGCAGCTGGGCCTGCAGCTTTGCCAATGAACATCTCTATGCGGGTTTTCCGCATCTGTACTGGGCAGGCACCCCCCTGCCCCGGCGGTTCGTGGAAGCCGCCGTACTCAATCACCAGAAGGAGCAGACCCCATGACCGAACCGGAACTGAAACAGCTTCTCACCGCCATCACCCCGCCCAGCGAGACCGCCCGCGCGGCCGCACACGCCCACTGGGCCAGCCTGGCCAAGCCGCTGGGCGGGCTGGGCGCACTGGAGACCCTGCTGGAAGATGCCGCCGCCCTGACCGGCACGGCGCAGCTCGCCTTTGACCGCCGGGCCGTCCTCGTGCTCTGCGCGGACAACGGCGTCGTGGCCCAGGGCGTGAGCCAGACCGACCAGAGTGTGACCCGCGCCGTGGCCGAAAACCTTGCGGCGCAGCGGACGAGCGTCTGCCAGATGGCAAAAACGGCCCGCTGCGAGGTCGTGCCGGTGGACATGGGCATGGCAGGCGCCCCGGTGCCGGGCGTCATCCCCCGCCGCATCGCCGCCGGAACGGCAGACTTCACCCAAGGCCCCGCCATGACCCGCGCCCAGGCTGTGGAGGCCATCGCGGCGGGCATCGAACTGGTGCGGGCACAGAAAGCGCAGGGGTGCCAGCTGCTCGCCACCGGCGAGATGGGCATCGGCAACACCACCACGTCCAGCGCTGTGGCGGCAGTCCTGCTCGGCCAGCCCATCGAGGTCATGACCGGGCGGGGCGCGGGCCTTTCCGACGCCGGGCTGACCCGCAAGCTGGACGCCATCCGGCGCGGCATCGCCCACAACCAGCCCGATGCTGCCGACCCGCTGGACGTGCTGTCCAAACTGGGCGGCTTTGACATCGCCGGGCTGTGCGGGGTCTTCCTTGGCGGCGCACTGGAAGACCTGCCCATCCTGATGGATGGTTTCATCAGCGGGGTGGCAGCCCTGTGCGCGGTGCGGCTCTGCCCCGCCGCCGCCAAGGCCGTGTTCGCCAGCCACTGTTCCACCGAGCCTGCGGCCCGGCTGGTGCTGGAAGCGCTGGGCAAGGCCCCGCTCCTGACGGCGGGGCTCCACCTCGGCGAGGGCACCGGGGCTGTGGCCTCGCTTCCGCTGTGGGATCTGGCACTGGCGGTCTACGACCACTGCTATTCCTTTACGGAGGGCGGCATCCCGCCGTATACCCCCCAATGCTGACGCTGGTGGTCGGCGGCGCAGCCAGCGGAAAAAGCGCGTACGCCGAACGTCTTGTGCTGCAGACCGCGCTCCCGCGCTATTACCTTGCCACGATGCAGGTATGGGACGCCGAGTGCGCCGCACGGGTGGAAAAGCACCGCCAGATGCGGGCGGAAAAGCAGTTCGAGACGCTGGAGTGCCCCCTGCATCTGGGCACGGTGCGCCTGCCCGCGCGGGGCACCGCCCTGCTGGAAGACCTCGGCAACCTGACCGCCAACGAACTTTACGACCCCGCCGGGGCGGGCGAAGCCGCCGCTTCGGCCATTCTGGACGGTCTGGACCGGTTGGCCGCGCAATGTGAACACCTCGTCGTCGTTTCGAACGAAGTGTTCAGCGGCGGGGCAAACTACGCGGGCGACACCCACCGGGATCTGAAGGCTCTGGCGCAGGTCAACAACGCCCCTGCGGCCCGTGCCGATGCAGTGGTGCGGGGGGGGTGCGGCATCCCGGTCTATTATAAAGGAGGCCCGTCATGATCGTTTTGCAGACCATTGCCGTGGCATTTGCCATGTTTTCAGCCATCCCGGTGCCGCAGTTCGACTGGAACGAAAAGAACATGCGCTACGCGATGTGCGCGTTCCCGCTCATCGGCGCGGTGTGCGGGGCCTTGTGGTGCCTGTGCGGAGCACTGCCGCTCCCGGCACTCGTCCGGGCGGGCGGGTTCTGCCTCGTCCCTGTCTGGGTCACAGGCGGCATCCATCTGGACGGCTACGCCGACACCTGCGACGCCCTTTCCAGCTACGGCGGCAGGGAAAAGAAATTGGAGATCTTGAAAGACCCCCACTGCGGGGCCTTTGCCGTCATCCGGCTGTGCAGTTATTTTCTGGCTTATTTCGCGCTGTGCACGGCCGTGCAGTTCACGCCGCGCATCGGCCTTTGCTGGACGCTGGCGCTGGTGCTGGAACGGGCGCTTTCGGGCCTTGCCATCGCCTCCTTCCCGCTGGCCAGGAACACCGGCCTTGCCCACACGTTCGCTTCTGCGGCAGACCGCAAGGCCGTTTGCAGCGTCCTGCTGGTGCTGGCGGGCCTGCTCTGCGCTGCGCTGGTGCTGCTGGGCGGCGGGGCGCTCGTCCTTGCGGCGCTCCTTGTTTTCTGGCGCTATCGTGTTGTTTCTGACCGGCAATTCGGCGGCATCACCGGCGATCTGGCCGGATGGTTCCTGCAGAAAGCGGAGCTTTGGATGCTGGCGGCACTGGCCGCCTGCCAATGGGGAGGGCTGTTATGATCTTCATCACCGGGCCGCTGTACAGCGGCAAGCGCACCTTTGCGCAGAACTTTCCCGGCACCCGCATCACCGATGTGCAGGAGCTGGCCGCAGCGGCGGAGGATCTGGAACGCCTTGCAGACCGCCTCGCCGCATATGACCTCGTCCTCGCCACCGAGGTGGGCGGCGGTGTCGTGCCCATGGACGCAGCCGAACGCGCCGCGCGGGAAGCCGCCGGGCGGCTGGCCTGCCTGCTGGCCGCGCGGGCCGACTGCGTGGTCCAGATGTTCTGCGGCCTGCCCACCGTCCTGAAAGGAGAACTTCCCCCATGCTGATCTATCTTCTGCGCCACGGCCTGACCGCCTACAATGCCGAAAAGCGCTATCAGGGCCAGCGGGACATCCCGCTCTCGCCCGAAGGGCGGGCCCAGCTCCGCCAGGCCGACCTCCGGCCCCGGACGGTCTACATCACCCCGCTCTGCCGCACCCGCCAAACTGCCGAGGTGCTCTTCCCGGACGCCGACCTCGTGGAGGTGCGCGATTTGCAGGAGATGTGCTTTGGCAGCTTTGAGGGGCGGAATTTCATCGAGATGGAGCACGACCCGGATTACCTCGCCTGGGTGAACGCCAACTGCGAAAGCCCCTGCCCCGACGGTGAGACGAAGGCGGTCTTCTCCGAGCGGGTCTGTAAGGCGTTCTCCGCACTGGTGGACCAGGCCCTTGCCGACGGCGAGGAGACCCTCGTCATCCTGGCCCACGGCGGCACCCAGATGGCCGCTATGGAGCGCTATGCCCTGCCCCATGCAGATTACTACCACTGGTGCGCCCCGAATGCGGGCGGCTATCTGCTGGATGCCCGCGACTGGGCCGAACAGCGGGTGCTCCACCTCGTGCGCACCGTGCAATACACAAAGGAGGCGGCAGAATGATCGGAGCAGCCGTTTTGGGCGGGTTCGTGCTGGATCTTCTCTTTGGCGACCCGGCGTGGCTCCCCCACCCCGTGGTGTACATGGGCAGGGCCATCTCGGCGCTGGAACAGCGGCTGCGGGCCCGCCTGCCCCGGACGCCGCAGGGCGAACTGCTGGGCGGTGCCATTCTGGCGTTCTGCCTGCCGGTGGGCACCTTCCTGCTGACGAGCCTCGTCTGCCTGGGGGCCGCAGCGCTCAGCCCCTGGCTGGGCCTGGCCGTGCAGATGTTCTGGTGCGGGCAGGCGCTGGCCGCAAAGGGGCTGGCGCAGGAGAGCACCCGCGTTTACCGGGAGCTCATCAAGCCGGACCTGCCCGCCGCCCGCCGGGCCGTGAGCCGCATCGTGGGGCGGGACACCCAGAATTTGACGCTGGAGGGCGTGACCAAAGCCGCCGTGGAGACCGTGGCCGAAAACGCCAGCGACGGCGTCATCGCGCCGCTGCTCTATATGCTGCTGGGCGGTGCCCCGCTGGCCCTGACTTACAAGGCCATCAACACGATGGACAGCATGCTCGGCTACAAAAACGAGAAATATCTTTATTTCGGCCGCGCCGCCGCAAAACTGGACGATGTGGCGAACTATCTGCCCAGCCGGATCGCCGGGCTGCTCTGGGCCGCTGCGGCGGCGCTTACCGGGAACAGCGCTTCGGGCGCGTGGAAGATCTGGCGGCGGGACCGCCGGAACCATGCCAGCCCCAACAGCGCCCAGACCGAAAGCGCCTGCGCCGGGGCTTTGGGCGTCCAGCTGGCGGGGCCCGCCTGCTACTTTGGCGAATATTATGACAAACCCACCATCGGCGACCCTCTGCGGCCCATTGAGCCGAAGGATATCCGCCGCGCCAACCGGATGATGTATGCCGAAAGCCTGCTGGCACTGGCCATCGGGCTGGCAATCCGGCTGGCGGTCTGTAGATTCATGTAAGGAGACGACCCATGGAAAACTTGGTACACGGCGGCGACTGGGCCGGATACCGGGCGCAGTTCGGGCGGGATGCGCTGGACTTTTCGGCCAACGTGAGCCCGCTGGGCCTGCCGGAGGGGGTGGCAAAGGCCATCACGGCGGCACTCCCCACCGCAGACCGCTACCCGGACCCGCTCTGCCGGGAACTGCGGGCAAAGCTCGCCCTGGACGAGGGCGTGCCCGCAGACCACATCCTCTGCGGCAACGGCGCGGCCGACCTCATCTTCCGGCTGGTGTGGGCCAAAAAGCCCCGCCGGGCGCTGGTCACCGCCCCCACGTTCGCCGAATATGCCGCCGCACTCGAAACCGTCGGCTGCACGGTGGAGCGCTTCATCTTGCAGGCGGCAGACGATTTTACGGTGCCGGAAGCGTTCCTCTCCGCCATCGACGACCGGGTGGACCTCGTCTTCCTCTGCCAGCCCAACAACCCCACCGGCCAGCTCACCCCGCCGGATCTCGTGGCCCGCATCCTGCAGCGCTGCACCGCCTGCGGGGCGCTGCTCGTGCTGGACGAATGTTTCCTCGATTTTCTGCCCGACCATGCGCAGCTGACCGCAAAGCCGCTGCTGGGCAGCGGCGATCTTCTGATCCTGAAAGCCTTCACCAAGCTGTACGGCATGGCAGGCGTCCGGCTGGGGTACGCTCTGAGCGCGGACACGGCCCTGCTGGACGCCATGCAGCACACCGGCCAGCCCTGGGCTGTTTCCAGCCTGGCGCAGGCGGCGGGGCTGGCCGCACTGGACGAGACCGCCTACGTGGAGCAGGTCCGCGCCCTCATCGCGGCGCAGCGGCCCCTGCTGGCCTCCGGCCTGCGGGCCCTGGGGCTGCGGGTGCTGGACGGGCGCGCCAATTATCTGTTGTTCCAAGGCCCCGAAACGCTGGGCGAGACCCTGCGTCAGAAGGGCGTTGTCCTGCGCAGCTGCGCAAATTATCCGGGCCTTGACGGCAGCTGGTACCGCACCGCCGTGCGCACAGCGGCGGAAAACGAGCAGCTGCTCCAGACCCTTTCGGAGGTGTTTTCATGAGCAAAGCCCGGTGCATCATGGTCCAGGGCACGATGAGCGGCGCGGGCAAAAGCCTGCTGTGCGCGGCGCTCTGCCGCATTTTTGCGCAGGGCGGCTACCGCGTGGCCCCCTTCAAAAGCCAGAACATGGCGCTGAACAGCTTCGTCACCCGCGACGGGCTTGAAATGGGCCGGGCGCAGGTGGTGCAGGCCCAGGCAGCCGGCATCGAGCCGGATGTCCGGATGAACCCCATCCTCCTCAAACCCAGCAGCGATGTGGGCAGTCAGGTCATCGTGAACGGCGAGGTGCGGGGCCAGATGCCCGCCGCTGCCTACTTCAAGATGAAAAAATCGCTCATCCCGGACATCCTCGCCGCCTACAACAGCCTGGCTGAGGATGTGGACATCATCGTCATCGAGGGGGCCGGCAGCCCCGCCGAGATCAACCTGAAGGCCGACGACATCGTGAACATGGGCCTTGCCCGGCTCGTGGACGCACCGGTGCTTCTGGCGGGCGACATCGACCGGGGCGGCGTTTTTGCCCAGCTGTACGGCACCGTAGCGCTGCTGGAACCGGACGAACGCGCCCGCATCAAGGGGCTCATCATCAACAAATTCCGGGGCGACGTCGAGATCCTGCGCCCCGGCCTTGCCATGCTGGAAGAGAAGACCCATCTGCCGGTGCTGGGCGTCGTGCCCTATCTGAAGGTGGACATCGAGGACGAGGATTCGCTCTCCGAACGGCTGGACGCCGACAAAGCGGTCAAGCCGCTGGACCTCGCCATCGTCCGGCTGCCCCACATCTCGAACTTCACCGATTTCATGCCGCTGGAGCAGCACCCTCTGCTCGGTGTGCGGTATGTACAAAACGCGCGCACCCTCGGCACACCCGACCTGATCCTGCTGCCCGGCACCAAGAACACCATCGACGACCTGCTCTGGCTGCGGCAGTCCGGTCTGGAACCGGCCCTGCTCAAGCTGGCTGCGCGGGGCACCCCGGTCTTCGGCGTCTGCGGCGGGTATCAGATGCTGGGCGAAACGCTGGCCGACCCCATGGGCAGCGAGAGCGGCCGTCCGCAGACCCTGCGCGGGCTGGGTCTGCTGCCCACCCGCACCGTCTTTACTGCGCAAAAACGCCGCACCCAGACCCGCGCCACCGCCGTGGCCGGGCCGTTTGCCGGGGCCGCGCTGACGGGCTATGAGATCCACACCGGCCGCACCGAGGTGCAGGGCCTCCCCTTCTGCACCCAGGCCGATGGCCACCCCGAAGGCTGTGTGCAGGGCGATGTTTTCGGCACCTATCTGCACGGCCTCTTTGACACTGGCGAACTGACCGAAAAACTCGTGGAATTTTTGTGCAAACAAAAGGGCATCCGTCCCGAAAGTGCCGCGCTCATCCCGATGGAGCAATACCGCCAGCAGCAGTTCGACCGGCTGGCCGACGGGGTACGCAGCGCTCTGGATCTGGATGCCCTCTACGCCGCAATGGGCCTGAACGGAAGGAGCCGCACATGACACCGCAGCATCATCTCCCCGCCGACATCGAGCGGACGAGCCTTTCCATCATCACCGCCGAGCTGGAAACGCTGGGCCTGACCCCGCCGCCGGAAACGGCTGCGGTGGTCAAGCGGGTCATCCACACCACGGCGGATTTCGATTACGCCCGGAATCTGCGCTTCACGCCGGGCGCCGTCGCCGCCGGAGTCGCCGCCCTGCGGGCCGGGACGCCCATCGTCACCGACACCAACATGGCGCTGGCCGGCATCACACGGCCCGGCCTTGCCAAAGTGGGCAGCGCGGCGCTCTGCTACATGGCCGACCCGGAGGTCGCCGCTGCCGCCAAGGCCGCCGGGACCACCCGCGCCGTGGCCTCCATGCACCGGGCCGCGCAGGAGCATCCGGGTGCCATCCTGGCCGTCGGCAATGCTCCCACAGCCCTTCTGACCATCGCCGAAGAGATCGAGGCCGGGCTGCGGCCCGCGCTCGTCATCGGGGTGCCGGTCGGTTTTGTGAACGTGGTGGAGAGCAAAGAGATCCTCTTCGCCGCCTGCGAAGCCCACGGCGTCCCCGCCATCGCCGCCATGGGCCGCAAGGGCGGCAGCAATGTCGCCGCCGCCATCTGCAACGCGCTGGTCTACTCTGCCGCCGAAATGCTGGACCCCACCGCGAGAGGGTGGAAATAGGCTGAAACACGCAAGGCCGCTCCCCTGCACAATGCACGGGAACGGCCTTGTTTGCTGTCCATTCAAAACGCCTCCGGACGGTCTGCGCGCCCTCCCGGTTCCATGGGAGGGGCACACTCCATCCGGAGGCGTCTGTCTTTATTCCACGGTCACGCTCTTGGCCAGGTTGCGGGGCTTATCCACGTCGCAGCCACGCAGCACAGCCATATAGTAGGCGAACAGCTGCAGCGGCACGATGAGCTGCAGCGGCATGAGCAGGTCGTCGTAATCGTCCAGACGGACGACATAGTCTGCCACACCGTCCGGCACCACAGCGTCTTTCGTCGTGAAGAGCAGGACCTTCGCGCCCCGGCTCTTGGTCTCCTTGGCGTTGGAGATGGTCTTTTCGTAGACCTTTTTCTGGGTGGCCAGCGCGATGACCGGCACACCGTCCGTGATGAGGCTGATGGTGCCATGCTTGAGCTCACCGGCAGCGTAGGCGTCCGAGTGGACGTAGCTGATCTCCTTCAGCTTCAGGCTGCCTTCCAGCGAGAGCGAATAATCGAACCCGCGCCCGATGAAGAAGCAGCTCTGGGTGTTGACGAACCGGCTGGCCAGGTACTTGATCTGTTCGCAGTCGGCCAGGCGGGGCTTGATGACCTCGCTGGCGCGGAGAAGCTCTGCGGTCAGGCGGCGGGTCTCAGCCTCGGTCTGGGCACCGCGCGCATAGGCCAGCCGCAGCGCAAAGAGGTACAGCACACACATCTGCACCATGTAAGCCTTGGTGGAGGCCACCGCGATCTCCGGCCCGGCGTAGGTATAGAGCACATAGTCTGCCGCGCGGGCAATGGAGCTGCCCACCACGTTGACGATGGCCAGCACCGGCACGCCCCGGCTCTTTGCCAGCTTGAGAGCCGCCAGCGTGTCGCTGGTCTCACCCGACTGGCTGATGATGATGACCAGATCGTTTTTGTTCAGGATGGGGTCGCGGTAACGGAACTCGCTGGCGATGTCCACTTCGGCGGGGACGCGGGCCAGCGCTTCGATGGCCGACTTGCCCACCATGCCCGCGTGCATGGCCGTGCCGCAGGCCACCAGATGGACGGTGCCGATGCCCCGCAGCTTTTCATCCGACAGCTCCGGGATGCGCAGGTCGGGCAGGCCGTTCTCCACGCGGGGGCTGACCGTTGCCGTGATGGCGGCGGGCTGTTCGTTGATCTCCTTGAGCATAAAGTGCGGATAACCGCCCTTTTCCGCCGCTTCCATGTCCCAATCGGCGGTCAGGACCTCCCGCTCCACCGGCTCGGCGAACTCGTTGTAGAAGCGGATGCCCTCCCGCGTCACGACGGCAAGGTCGCCCTCTTCGAGAACGCTGTAGCGGCGGGTATACTTGAGCAGGGCCGGGATATCCGACGCCACGAAGTTTTCCCCTTCGCCCCAGCCGACGATGAGCGGGCTCTCCCGCTTGACGGCAAAGACGGTATCCGGGAAATCCCGGAAGAGCACGGCCAGCGCGTAGCTGCCGCGCACCATGCTCAGAGCCTCGTGGATGGCCTGCAGCGGCTCGCCCTCGTAGCAGCTGTCGATGAGCTTGACCAGCACTTCTGTGTCGGTCTCGCTCTCAAAGGTGTAGCCCTTTGCGATAAGCCGCTCCTTCAGGATGCCGTAATTTTCAATGATGCCGTTGTGCACGATGCTCACACGCGGCGTCGAATGCGGATGGCTGTTCACATCGCTGGGTTCGCCGTGGGTGGCCCAGCGGGTATGGCCGATGCCGCAGCCGCTCTCGGCCAGGGCCTGCAATTCCAGCTTTTTGCGCAGCTCGGCCAGGCGGCCCTTGCTCTTGACCACGCGGATGCCGCCGTCCAGTGCCAGCGCGACACCGGCGGAGTCATAGCCGCGGTACTCCAGCTTTTCCAGACCATCCAGCAGAACGTTCTGCGCGTTGCGTTTGCCAACATAACCAACAATGCCACACATACAAAATACCTCCAGACCGACAGCCCGGCGCTCAACATGCGCACAGAACAGCTGTCAGCTTCTCTTCCAGTTTATGTTCTTGTATGGCTTGCGTGAAAGGGGATCTGTTACGGTATTGCTGCCGCTTTTTGCCCCTTGCTGCGATCGGTATAGCCTGTTCGACCGGAGAAACATCCGCCGAATCGTTCGATGATTCCTCTCCTCGTCACCCTCACGGCTGTCACCCGCGTGGCCCGGCGCTTTGTGTCAACAAAAAGCCCACATTCCTTCTTTCAATGCCCTCTCAGTCTCGCTGCGCTCGCCAGCTCTCCCAAAGGGGGAGCCCTTGGCATTTCGGGCAGCTCCTGCTGTTCGTATGGGTCTGTTCTGTCGTAAAGCAGCGGCCCCCGCTCTCTCTGGCAGCTGTTGCTGACCTCGGTCGCGGAGCCCGGATGCTTTTTCACAACGCAATATCTTTCTCATCCAGCACGGCCAAAACCGGCCTGCCAATGGCTCTCCCTTTGGGAGAGCTGGCAAAGCCTGATGGCTTTGCCTGAGAGGGTCACCTTCCCAGCATCTTATGCAGCCTTGGCTGCCAGACTAGGCGGTAGACCTGCAATAGATTATGGATGGCCCGGTCGTAGAGCAGAAAGGCCACATTGCCCATGGCCAGTGTGCTCAGTGAGACGACCCACGCTGTGGTGCGCAGCTCCTGCGAGATGCTGCCCGCCGGAACGAGCAGCAGCACCAGCCCGTACATCGCCGCCAGCGCCCCATTGCAGAGCAGCAGCTTGCACACGCCCCGCAGCAGCTTCGGGCGGATGCGTTCGAACTTCGGCTTGACCAGCGGATAGTACCCCAGCAGAAAGACGAAGACGAGAGCCACCTCTTTGTCCGGCACGAACAGCAGGCTGAGCAGGCTCACCGCGCCGTAGGCCGTAAGGGCCATCTTCATGCCGCACTCCATGCAGACCGTGGCGATGAGCAGGCTGGCTGCGGCCGGTGCGATGAACATCAGCACCGGCACCACGGCCCCCAGCAGCATCAGCGCGACGCTCAGCGCCGCCGCCATGCCGCAGTAGGCCATAGCCCAGCTGCTGCGGCCCTTCACGGCAGCTCCCAGCGCACCGGCTGGTTCTCGGCGTCCAGCGGGTCCACCGCATGGCGCAGGCCGAGGATCATAATGTTGTCGATGAGCGATTTGTTCAGCTTGACGTCCAGCATCCCGTAGGCGCGGACCAGGTCGTTCGCTGCGGCCAGCGCCTGCCGCCGGGCATTTTCCATGGCAGCATCCTTCTCATGGATGCCATTGACCAGAAACACATTGTACCGGCCCACCTTGCGGTCCTCTTCCACCCGGCTGGCCTTATCCAGCAGGTAGAACACCCGCCCGATGCAGCTGCCGATGTAGCGCATGCTCTTGCGCTGGCTGGGGTCATCGGTGGCGAGGGTGGAGTAGAGCGCACCGTAGATGTTGCTCATCGGCTCCGCCGCCACGCTGTAGTTCTTCGCGTTCAGGTTCATTTGGACCACGGCCTGGGCCTGTTCCTGCCCAAACAGACGTTCCAGCGCAGGGTTTTCGTTCACTGCCTTCTCGTAGGCGCGGCGCAGGAGAGCGTGATCCACCGCGCGGAACAGCTGGTTCCGGAGTGGCAGCTCGTCCCAGCGGCGGTCCTGCAGCTTATGCCAGCCCATCATCACTTCCACCTGTGCCGCCAGGCGGATGCCCTGGGTCTGGCACATCATCTGCCTGTAGCAGAGTGTGCCGGGCAGACGCTGGTTGACGCAGGTGGCCGACCGGCCGGCCAGACTGTCCGCCAGAAGCGCGAACAGCACACCGTTGTGTTGCAGCAGCCGACAGGAGTAGAACCCGTAGCTGCGGCTCATCTGCCAGCGCACCCCCCGCAGATACCACAGATATGTGTTATAATCGCGGATGGTAAGCTCCGGAAGATAGGGTCTCATGCGCCCTTCCATTGCCGTCCTCCCTTTCCAGCAGCCTCGCGCTGCATGTTCTTACAATAATACAAGTATACCTTTTTTCGGTCTTGGATGCAACTGACGAAATGTAAAAGATTCGCACCTTGTCAGCCCCGGAAAAGCAACAGCCGCACCAAACTTTCCCGTTCAGTGCGGCTAAAAAAGTATTACTTTTGCTTATTTTTTCTCGAAACGGCCGGTGGAACGCTTGCCGTCAAAGCCCTGTTTGGGCATGGGCTTCGCCTTGTGCTCAAACTTCGGAGCCTCGTAGTACATATACAGCTGGCAGGGGATCATGCCGTTGTACATCTTGCGGCGCTTGTTGGCCCGTTTGCCGTAGTGGCTCTCGAACTCCATGTCAGCGGTGATGGCGTAGACGCCCGCGCAGGGGTGGGCTTCCATCTGGCGGCCCAGCGTCCGGGCCAGCTGAGCGGCCCCCTCGATGGTGCTCATCCGCTCGCCGTACGGGGGGTTGGTCAGGACGATGGCTTCGGGTCTGGCCTCAAAGGCCGCCACATCGGCCACCTCGAAGTGGCAGCGCTTTTCCACACCGGCCAGCTTGGCGTTGGCGTTGGCCAGCGCCACGGCGGCGGGGTCGATGTCGTAGCCAAAGGCTTCAAAACCGACATCCAGCTTGGATTCGGCCAGAGCCTTCTGGCGCTGCTCCGCCCAGATGGACGCAGGCACGAAGCTGTACCGCTCGGCGGCAAAGCGGCGCTTCAGACCGGGGGCGATGTTCATAGCCTTCTGGGCTGCTTCGATGAGCAGGGTGCCGCTGCCGCAGAAGGGGTCTTCCACAAGGCTGTCGCGGCGGACACGGCCCAGGTCGGCGATGGTCGCCGCCAGCGTCTCGCGGATGGGGGCCTCCATGGCGTTGCGGCGGTAGCCGCGCTTGTGCAGACCGTCGCCGGTGGTGTCCAGCATGATCTCGCAGACGTTCTTGCGCAGCATGAAGCGGATCTTATACTCCGCGCCGGTCTCCGGCAGAACGGAGGTGTGGTGTTTGGTCATCAGCCGCTTGACCACGGCCTTCTTGATGATGCTCTGGCAGGCGGGCACACTGGTCAGCTGGCTGTTCAGGGACGAACCGGTGACGGGGAAGGCCGCATCGGCGGGGAGCAGTTCCTCCCAGGGGATGGCGTACACGCCATCGAACAGTTCATCGAAGGTGGAGGCCGGGTAGGTGTTCAGCAGCAGCATGACGCGCTCAACGGTGCGCAGGTTGAGGTTTGCGGCTGCGATCATCTCCGCACCGCCCTCAAAGGTCAGACGGCCATCGCTGACCCGGATGTTCTCCGCGCCGATGCGGCGCAGCTCGAAGTTGGCCGTGGACTCGCAGCCGAAGAAGCAGGGCGCGATCAGTTCAAATTTTGCAGGCATTTAGCGTTCCTTTCTTGCGCCGGGGCGCAGTTCACAAAAACAGGCCCGTCCCGGCTGGGGACAGGCCCGATCAGTTCATTGGGTTCAGCGGCCGCGGCGGGAGCGCGGGGCATAACCGCCGCCACGGCGGTTGTTGGTCTCGTGGTCCAAGTCGGCCATCTTCTCTTCGCTCTGGCTCTTGAAGCGGCTCATCATATCCTCAAAGCTCAGGTTGTCGCTCCTAGCGGGCGCCTTGGGCTGCCAGACGCGGGGCGCAGCCTCGCGGGCCGGGCCTCTGCCGCCCTCACGCGGGGGGCGTCCGCCGCCGCGGGAACCGCCAAAATGTCCGCCCTCACGCGGGGCACCGCTGCGCGGGCCGCCGGGGCGGGGGCCTCGGTCCGTGCGGGCCGGGCGCGGCAGCAGCCGCTTGATGGACAATGCGATCTTGCCATCCGGTGCCACCTGGATGACCTGCACCTTCACGGTATCGCCGTCGTGCAGGACAGTGTTGATGTCCTGCACATATTCATTGGACACTTCGGAAATGTGGACCATGCCCACCCGGCCCTCCGGCAGCGCAACAAATGCGCCGAACGGCTTCACGCCGGTCACACGGCCTTCAAATACGTTCCCTACCTCAATCGCCAAAACTCAATACTCCTTGCTCTCTTTTTGGGTGGCTGTTCCGGGGCGGGCCGCAGACCCTCCCGGAGGACCCGCCCTCAGTTGCCGGTCACATCCACAAAGATGCGCTCGTTGGGGGCGGCGTAGTTGTAAGAATCACGGGCGACCCATTCGGTCACGTCATCCGCGTCGCCGCTGAGGATGCGCTGCAGCTCCTCGTTTTTGGTCTGCTGCTGTTCGATCTGCTCGTTCAGGGTCTGCAGCTCGGCACGTTTGGAGCTGATGGCCACCTGATTGGAGATGTATGCTGCCAGCATACTCAGCAGCAGCAAAAGAAAGAACAGCCGGAACACCGTGCGCAGCACCGTGTTCTTTCTGCGTTTTTTGCGGCTCGGATTCGTCATAACTCAGTGCCCCCTGAAATCAGCAGGCCCGATGCGCCTGTGGTCTTACTTTGATACGTTAGAATTATACAACATCCGCTGTGGTCTTGGCAAGTTCTTTTTTTGTTTTTTTGCGTTCCTTTTTGCGTTCCGGCGTTCTTTGGCACGTTTTGAACGCACTTTTCGGGCCAGCAGCACCGGCGCGAGGAGCCGCCGGGCTCCTTGCAGCGGAAGCCCCAGCACAAAGAGCACACCCCGCACCGGCCCGCGCAGCACACGTTCTGCCGCCCACGCGCCAAAGACGGCCGCCGCCAGCTGATACCACCGCAGCACCCCGCCGAAGCTCAGCGACGCCGCATAGGACTGCAGCCCCAGCAGCAGCGCCCCCACGAGCAGCACATCCGGCAGAAAGGCTCCCCGGCCTTTTTCCGGGAACAGCGCCCTTGCCCCGCCCAGAACGGCCCCCAGCAGAACGCAGGCTACTGCCTCCTGCCCGATGAGCCCCGCCGGAAGTGCCGGGGCCATCAGCGCAGCAGACGGCGCAACAGGCCGCCCGGCGTCCGCTCGGCCGTATATTCCAGCGCGTCGATGCGGCCGGTCAGGCGCACCTCCCCGCTCTCCAGGTCGAGGCTGGTCACGTTCAGCTCGGCTCCGGTCAGGTGCAGCACCCCTTTGCCCGTTTCCATCGCGGCGCTGTCGGCATCGCACCGCAGCACCCGCTTCACACCGGTCACCGTCAGTTTGCTGCGGCCTTCCAGGATCAGGTCGTGGGGCGGAGCGGGCGTTTTTTCGGCGGTCTTGTTCATGGCACAACTCCCCTTTTTCTCACTGTATGAAGGGCAGGGTACCGTTATTCGTTATTTGACTTCCTGTTCCAGATTTCGGAACAGCTCCGAATCGAATACACGTTTCCGTCTTATTCCGAAAGGATCTCGTACATCTCCCGCGCGACATCCTTGGTGCGGGGCTCCACATCGGAGAGCACACGGACTTTGATGGGGCGGTTGCCGAAGGTGACCTCGATGAGGTCGCCCGCCTTGACGGCCTGGCTGGCCTTGGCGACCTTGCCGTTGATGAGGATGCGGCCTGCATCGGCCACCTCGTTTGCCACGGTGCGGCGCTTGATGAGCCGCGAAACTTTCAGGTATTTGTCCAATCGCATGATCGTATCTTTCCGCCCGTTTCTGCAAAAGCGCACAGGCTCCCGCAGCAAGGGGCTTTTTCGTATTCTGCTCGTGTTCTGCTCGTGCAAAGCCGACAGGCTTTGACGGAGAGGGGTAACAAAAACCGCCGGAACCAGCTGCGGCCCCGGCGGCAAAGATCGAACTTACAGGGTGTCCTTCAGAGCCTTGCCCGGCTTGAACACGATGCTGCGGGAAGCAGCGATGGTGATGGGCTCGCGGGTGCGGGGGTTGATGCCCTGACGCTCGGCGCGCTCACGGATCTCGAAGGTACCGAAGCCGGAGATGGTGATCTTCTCACCCTCTGCCATGGCCTTGCCCAGTGCCTCGAATGCAGCGTTGACAGCCAGCTCAGCGCTCTTCTTGCTCATTTCGGTGTTTGCCGCAACCTGTGCGATCAGATCAGTCTTGGTCATAGTAGTAAAACCTCCACAAAATTTGTACTCATCATTTTCTATCTATCGGAGCAGGCGTTTCGGCCTGATACCCGTTCGCTCCCACCTGTGGGGCCAGCAGCTCGTCCCGAAACCGCTTCGAGGCAAAGGTCAGTGCTTCTTCGGCATCCACACCGGCCAGCCGGATGGCGTTGACCGCTGCGAACAGCAGCTCTCCCGCCCGTGCGGCGGCATCCTCCGGTGCAGCGGCGTCCCAGTTCTGTTCTGCCGCCCGCAGGGCAGCAGCCGCGCATTCCTGGTCCACTGCACCGAGGCCATGGCCTGCGGCGCGCTTCTGCAGTTTCTGAGCATACATCAGAGCAGGCAGGGTGGCCGGTACGGTGCCCAGCTCATCGGCCAGCGTCCGGCGTCCCTTTTCCTTATTTTTGAGCGCATCCCAGCTGTTTATACCGGCATTTTCCGCCGCAGAGGAGGCAAAGATGTTCGGGTGACGGAACACCAGCTTCTCGCACACCTCACGGCAGACCTGCTCAAAATCGAACCGGCCCCGCTCCTCCTCCATGACGGCATGGAAGGCTACCTGCATCAGCACATCGCCCAGCTCTTCCCGCAGCATCGCGGGGTCGTCTGCATCCAGGGCTTCCAGTGCCTCATACGTTTCCTCCAGAAAATTTTTCCGGATGGACTGGTGCGTCTGCACCTTGTCCCACGGACAGCCTGTTTCGGGGTCGCGCAGGATGCGTAGGATCTCGATGAGGTCCTCTGCCGTATAATGCTCCCGCTCCGGCCAGTCCAGCATGGGCAAACGCTCCCTTCTGCTCCAAAAGTAGGGCTTTATTGTATCGCAGAATCCGCCATTTTTCAAGGGGACAAGCGCATTTCCTGGTTTTTCGCTTCAAATGTTTCCAGATTTTTCACACTTTGGTACAAAAGCGGGCGGTATCCCGCACGGACACCGCCCGCTTCGGGCTGTTTCAGTTTCAGGTCACAGCTGCGCGCCGCACTTGTTGCAGAACAGTGCATCGTCCGAGACCGGAGCGCCGCACTGCGGGCAGGTCTTCTTTTCCTCCGCAGCAGGCTGTGCGTCGATGGGGAACTCGATGGTCACGCTGTCCGCCGGTGCTTCGGGTTCCGGGGCAGCTTCCGCTGCGGGCGTCCCGATGCTCTCGCGCAGAGCGGCCAGATTTTTTTCGATGGCATCGATCATCTCGATGTACTTATCCACAAGGGGCTGGTTCTCCTCGTTGCCCTTGGCCAGACTGTACACCAGCGCACCCAGCTGGCGCTGTGCGCGGGCGAGCTTGGTCTGCTCGTTCACGATCTTTGCCTGCGTCTTGCCGCGCTCGGCCAGATCCATTGCTGCATTTTTGCCTTTTTCGGCATATTCCAGACCCATTTCCTTGATCTTGTTGAAATCCATAACAGACACCTCTCTCAGCGGAAGGGTACTTCCCCTCCTGTGCTTTCAGATGATGGTTTCATTATAGCGCACTCCACCTCTGATTGCAACGAATTTGCCGCAAGTTTTACAGTTTCGTGCGGATTTGGAAACAGATTTTTCGCATTTACACAAACTCCGGACAGCCCTTCGTCAGTTCGCCTCGCTGCCGTAGAACTCCCGCAGCATACTGTCGGCAGGCAGCAGGTCCAGCGGCAGGGGGGCCACATGCTCGAACCGGCGGGCCGTCTCGTCCCACAGCTCGGCATTGTGGCCTTCCAGCACGAACTGGCGGCGCACCTTTTGCAGCAGATGGGCGATGAGGCCCATCTCGTAGGTGAAGGAGGTATCCAGCAGGAAGTCTGCCGTGGTCTTGAAGCCCTTGATATACCGGGTCTCGCCGTCCAGGACGCGGTCCCACATGGCAAGGGTCTTTTCGGGGCTGCGGCCGCGGGCGGCGGCATCGCGCAGGGTGCGGCGGCACAGGCGGATGTCCTGGGTGTTGATGACCCGGCGGCCGTCGATGCAGTATTCCTCCCGCAGACCGGCATAGATGCGGTAGACTTCCTCACCGGGCACAAGGCTGGTCAGCTCCGGGTTGAGGGCATGGATGCCCTCCACGATGCAGACGCCGCCCTGCAGGTCCACGGGTTCGGTCGCATCCGAGCGCTTCTCGCTGGTGAAATCGTAGATCGGCAGCACGGTCTTTCCTGTCTCGCTCAGCTCGCGGAGGCACTGCCGGATGAGGGGCAGATCCATGGTGTCGGGGTTCTCGTAGTCCAGTGTACCGTCCGGCATCCGGGGGTAGAACTCCGCGCCCCGGAAGAAATTGTCCAGACTGACCACATGGGCCGGTGTGCCCTGCCGGATGAGTTCTTCGGCCAGCTTGTGGGCCGAGGTGGTCTTGCCGCTGGCCGACGGGCCGGTGAGCATGACGATCTTGGTGCCGGAAAAGCGGACTTTTTCGGCCGCGTAGCGGACCCGCTCGCGGTAGCTGCGCTCGCTCATCTCCGCCAGCGCTTCCGGGCTGCGGGCGGCAATGTTATAAAGGTCGATCTCCACCAGACGTTTCGGGACCCAAATCGTGATCATAAAAATCAGCCACTCCTTTTTTCCGTTCCAGAACCTCCGCAAAGCGCTGGATGTATTCGGTCGGATACTTAAAGTTGAAGATGCGCTGCATCCGTTTTCCGCCGTCGGCCACCAGCTTGGTGCTGCCGCCCGCGCCTGCGGAAAGGATGGTCTGGACTTCCTCCATGATATAGATGTTGTAATATCCCTCGTGGCCCGGCTTGCACCAGCCCACGTTTTCCAGATTTTGCAGGGTGTTCTTCTGGCGGTAGAGGTAGTAGGGCCGATAGCCCGCCTCTGCCAGCAGATGGCAGCGTTCCAGCATGGCGGCCACATCGGCGTAGTCGTTCTCCCTCTGGTCCTCGATGACAATGCGGGAGGCCCGCTTGAGGGTCAGGGTGTGGACGGTGATGTTCTCCGGGTCGAGCGCGATGGCCTGCCGCAGGCTGCGCTCAAAGCCCTCCACGGTGTCGCCGGGCAGGCCCGCGATGAGGTCCATGTTGATGTCGTCGTGGCCCGCCCGCCGGGCGTCGGCGAAGCAGTCCAGGATGTCCTGCGCCGAGTGCCGGCGGCCGATGCCGGCCAGCACCTCGTCCGAAAAGGTCTGGGGGTTGATGGAGATGCGGGTCGCCCCATACTCCTTGATGACGGCCAGCTTTTCGGCGTCGGTGCAGTCGGGGCGGCCTGCCTCCACCGTGTATTCCACGACGCGGGAAAGGTCAAAGCACTGCCGCACGGTGCCCATCAGCTGGCGGAGCTGATCTGCCGAAAGGCTGGTGGGCGTGCCGCCGCCGATGTAGATGCTGCACAGCTTCAGCCCGGCCTGCTCTGCCTGCGCCCGGATCTCCTCTACCTCGCGGCAGAGGCAGTCCACATAGGGCTGCACCAGCTTGCGGTCCCGGTCGAGATTGCAGCTGACGAAGCTGCAATAGCTGCACCGGGAGGGGCAGAACGGGATGCCGATGTACAGGCTGTAGGTCTTCGGCTCGCTGCCCAGGCGCAGGATCGGCTCCTGCAGATCGGCAATGGCTCTGGCCATCTGGTATTTCTGCTCCGAGCAGTCGAACCGGCCCAGGAAAAAGCGGTCGATCTCCGCTTCGCTCCAACCGGCGGCGCGCTTGTCGTGGATGAGTCGGACCGGGCGCACACCGGTCATCTTGCCCCAGGGCGGGCGGATGCCCGTCCAGCGGCGCAGCAGGTCATAGGTCAGGCTGGCAAGAGCAAAGGCTTCGGTCTCGCCGTCCGGCCCCGGCAGCGGGGCGGAGACGGCCTCCTGTCCGCCGTGCTCCCGCACCAGCGCCAGCAGACCGTCCGGCTTCCGCTCGGCCCACACACAGTCCTCCCCGGCTTCGGGCGGAGTCAGGGTGAGCGGTGCCATTGGGTAAAACAGCCGGACCAGATGCTCGACCTCGTAGCCGGATGCAAGCCCTGTGATATAGATCTTCATGTGTTCCTGCCTTTTTTATGCGTTCCGCAGTGCGGCTTTGATATAGTAGTTGGTCTCCAGCTCCTCGCCATAGGTCGAGAAATCCCCGTGGCCGGGCAGAAGCTGGGTCTCTTTGGGGATGGGCAGGCCCGCGAACTTGCGCAGGCTCGCCTCCAGCTTGCGGTCGCTGCCGCCTTCGAGGTCGGTGCGGCCGATGCTGCCCTGAAAGACCGTATCGCCCACAAAGAGATATTCGCTGCACAGCAGCACCACGCTGCCCTCGGTGTGGCCGGGGGTGTGCCATGCGGTGAAGGTCAGCTCATCCACCGAAAGGTTGGCCCCCTCTTCATAACCGAAATCGGCGCTCTTCAGGGGGAAGAGCTGGGTCCCGGCGCAGTCGGCGGCTTCGCACCAGATCTTTGCGCCCCACTCGCGGCTCAGCACACCGGCGCTGCCCACATGGTCGTAGTGGCCGTGGGTGCACAGGATGTGCGTCAGTACGGCGCCGTGGTCCCGCAGGATCTTATCGTACTCCTGCACCCCGGCCGCCGGGTCGATGATGACCGCATGGCCTGCCTTGGTGAGCAGCAGAAAACTGTTGGTGTAAAACGGCGCAGAGCCGAGAAGATGAAATGCCTGCATGTTATCCCTCTCAATCCTTCTTTTTCCACTCGTCGGTGTCGATGACGATGGTGCAGGGCCCCTCGTTGACCAGAGCCACCTGCATATCCGCCCCGAACTCTCCGTGCCGGACCTCCCGGAGGCCCTGTTTGTTCATCTCAGCCAGAAACAGCTCGTAGGCGTCCACTGCAAGCGGGGCTTTGGCTGCGTGGATGAAACTGGGCCGGAAGCCCTTTCGGGTGTCCCCATACAGGGTGAACTGGCTGACCACCAGCGCCGAATACCCAAGGTCTTTTGCGCTGAGGTTCAGCTTGTCGTTCTCATCCTTGAAGATGCGCAGGCCCGCGCACTTTTCGGCCAGTTTGGGCACGATGTCCAGCGAGTCGGTGTCGCGGACGCCCAGCAGGATGACAAGGCCGGGGCCGATGGCGCGGGGCTCGCCCCCATCGACCCGGACACTGGCCGACGAAACGGCCTGAATGACTGCACGCATGGTTTAACTCCTTGTGACCTTGAGCACATCTTTGACCTTGGACAGGCGGGCCACCACCCGGTTGAGATGCTCGGTGTTGTTGATGCCGATGGTCAGGCTGACCACGGCGCAGTTGTTTTCCACTTGACGGGCGTTCATCGTGTAGATGGGCACCCGGATGTCGGCCAGAGCGCTCAGCACGTCCCGCAGCAGTTCGTTGCGGTCCAGCGCCACGATCTCAAGGCCGGCCTTGTAGCTGTCCTTGACGCTGTCGGCCCAGTACGCCTTGACCCAGCGGGGGGCGTTGGTGGGGTCCTTCATGCTGGAAATGGCGTTGGCGCAGCTCTGCTTGTGGATGGAGACGCCGAACCCGCGGGTGATGAAGCCCACGATAGGGTCGCCGGGCAGCGGCGAGCAGCACTTGGCGAACTTGATGGGGGTGTTGTCGAACCCTTCCACCACGACGCCGTCGGTGGCATGGACCTTGCTCAGGTCCACTTTGGCCAGCTGTTCGGTCTTGCCTTCCTCGGCCTTGAGCTTCTGCCACTCCTCTTTCAGCTTGGGCAGGCAGTTGGCGATGGTGATGCCGCCGTAGCCGATGGCCGCATACAGCTCCTCGGCGTTGTTCTGGCGCAGGCGGCGGCAGCAGCTGCCGATGAAATCATCCAGCTCGTCGTCCGGGATGAAGATCATCTCGCGGCGCAGCTCGCGGGCCAGCGCATCGCGGCCCTGCTGGATGTTCTCTTCCCGGCGCATCTTCTTGAACCAGTTGCGGATCTTGCTCTTGGCCTCGCTGGTGCGCACGATCTTGAGCCAGTCGCGGCTGGGGCCTTTGTCCGCCGGGCCGAGGATGACCTCGATGATCTCGCCGGTGGAGACGATGTGGTCGATGGGGACCATCCGGTTGTTCACCTTGCAGCCCACCATCCGGTTGCCGACGGCAGAGTGGATGGCATAGGCGAAGTCGATGCAGGTGGCACCGGCGGGCAGGTTGATGACATCGCCCTTCGGGGTGAAGGCGAAGACCTCCTCCGGCAGCAGGTCGCTCTTCAGGTCGTGCAGCAGGTTGCCGGAATCCTCGCTGACGCGCTGATTTTCCAGCAGCTGGCTGACCCAGGCCAGACGCTCATCGAGCTTGTCGTGGCCGTCCAGCCCCTCTTTGTACTTCCAGTGGGCCGCAACGCCGTACTCGGCCTGTTCATCCATCTTGCGGGTGCGGATCTGGACTTCGAAGGGGATGCCCTCGTGCCCGATGACGGTGGTGTGCAGGCTCTGGTAGCCGTTGGGTTTGGGGGTGGAGATATAATCCTTGAAGCGGTTGGGCAGCGGGTGGTACATATCGTGGATGAGGCCCAGAGTGCTGTAGCACTCGGCCAGGGTATCCAGAATGATGCGGACCGCATAGATATCGTAGATCTCGTCGAAGGACTTGTTCTGCATGATGGTCTTGCGGTAGATGCCGTAGATGCTCTTGACGCGGCGCTTGATGGTCGCACCCTCGATGCCGCTCTCTTCCAGCCGCTGCTCGATGACGCCGGACACGCTGGCCAGAAACTCCTCGCCCGCGCGCTCGCTCAGCATCTTGCTGATCTCGTTGTAGCCCACGGGGTCCAGATAGTGCAGGCTGCGGTCTTCCAGCTCTTCCTTCACGTTCAGGATGCCCAGACGGTTGGCGATGGGAGCATAAACCTCCATCGTCTCGCGGGCCTTGTCGCGGCGCTTCTGTTCGGGCCAGGCATCGCCGGTGCGCATGTTGTGCAGCCGGTCGCAGAGCTTGATGATCATCACGCGGACGTCGCGGCTCATGGCCAGCAGCATCTTGCGCAGGTTCTCGGCCTGCAGCTCTTCGATGTTGGAGAACTGGATCTTGGTCAGCTTGGTGACACCGTCCACCAGCAGGGCCACCTCCTCGCCAAAGGCGGCCTTCAGGTCGTCCAGGGTGGTGGGGGTGTCCTCGACCACATCGTGGAGCAGGGCGGCGGCGATGCTCTCAGTGTCCATGCCCAGGTCCAGCACCAGCCGGGCCACGGCCAGCGGGTGGCAGATGTAGGGCTCGCCGCTGCGGCGGCAGACGCCCTTGTGGGCATTGTTGGCCAGGTCATACGCCTTTTGGATCATCTCCATATTGTAGGCTTTGCCGCTGGCCTGGATGGCCTCCACCAGCTTTTCCCAGGTGATGATCTCCGGGCGCACCTCACTGGGCAGCGCCCCTTCGGGGGCATTGGCAGGCAGAGCCGTGGCTGCGACCGTCGCCACTTCCGGCGGGTTGCTCACGGCCTGATGCAGGTGTGTTTTTGCGGAATAGGAATCCTCCGGCTTGACCGGGTCCAGCATACTTTTTCCCTCTGGCATTTACTCTTCCTCCAGACATTTCAAGATCGGTGCGTCGGCAAGGTTCTTCTTGCCCTGTGCGGGCACCAGTTCCCAGAACTTTGCCCCGCCGCATTCCTGCACCGCGATGAGCCCTACCTGTTCGAGAGCGGTGAGCGCGACCAGGATCTTGCCGGTGTTCTGCTCCCCCAGCTTTGCGAACAGGGGCTGCAGATCCTCAGCGTGCCAGCGCCGGGCCTGCAGTTCACGGTACACTGTGATGATATCGCTCCGCTTGGGCGCCACGGCTGCTTTCTGTTCCGCCGTGAGCGGGGTGCCGCGCCGGAGCGCCTGCACCAGCGCCGTCTGCTCGGCGGCCGCATTGCCCAGCCCCGCCGGGTGCAGCTCCAGGATGCGGCCCGAAAGCTGTGCCCCACGCGGCGCATCGTAGACCGAAAGGTTCAGCGCGGCGTCCACGACATCGCCCATGGCATAGGGCAGCTGCTCCGGGTGCATCCCGAACCAGACGGCATATATGCTGGCGCTGCCCTGCCGCAGGCGCAGGCGGCAGTGCCTGCCTTCTGACACCGGGTAGATGCCATCGATAACGGCCTTTTCCAGCACAAAAACGGGGGTGGGGTTCTCGGCTCCATAGGGAGCCAGCTGTTCCAGCCGCCGGACTGACTCCACGGTGATGCGGTCCAGATGGATGGACAGGTCGCATTCCAGCGGCGGCGTGAGGAGCACGGGGCACTCCCGCGCGGCCCACTCGTTCAGGCGGCGGCGCAGCTCGTGCAGGTTCTCTTCCCGCACCGAAAGGCCTGCCGCCATGGCGTGGCCGCCGAAGCGGAGCAGGATGTCCTCGCACGAGGCGATGCAGGCGTGCAGGTTGAAGCCCTGTACACTGCGGCCGCTGCCCTTGCCCTCGCCGTGCTCATCCACCGAGACGACGATGACGGGGCGGCCGGTCTTTTCCACCAGCCGGGAGGCTACGATGCCGATGACGCCGGGGTGCCAGTCCCGGCCCCAGATGAGGATGACCCGGTCTTCGAGGATGGCGGGTTCCGCATCCAGCTGCTCCTGCGCAGCCCGGACGATCTCCTGCTCGGTCTCCTGCCGGGCCACATTGATCTCGTTCAGCTTATGCGCCAGCTCCTCGGCGCGCTCTTCCTCCTCGCAGAGGACGAGCTGCAGCGCGGTGACGGCGTTGTCCATCCGGCCCGCCGCGTTGATGCGGGGCGCGATGGCATAGCTGACGTTCTCGGCCGTGATGGGCCTGCCCGCCAGACCGACCTCTTCCAGCAGGGCCGAAAAGCCCGGCCGGTCGGTCTGCTGCAGCAGTTTCAGGCCCGCCTTGACGAGGGTGCGGTTCTCGCCGGTCAGCGGCATGACGTCCGCCACGGTGCCCACGGCGGCCAGGTCGCCGCAGTAGTCCAGCATCTCTTCCGGCGGGCAGCCGTCCAGCGCCGCACAGAGCTTGAAGGCCACCCCCGCGCCGCACAGGCCCTTGAAAGGGCTGTGATCGTCGGCGCGGCGGGGGTCCACGACGGCCACTGCGTGGGGCAGGGTGTCGTGGGGCAGGTGGTGGTCCGTCACGATGAGGTCCACGCCCAGCGAAGCCGCAAAGTCGGCTTCTTCCAGCGCGGAGATGCCGTTGTCCACCGTGACGATGAGCTGACAGCCCTTGTCGTGGATGGACTGGACGGCGTTTTTCGAAAGGCCGTAGCCGTCGCCCTCGCGGCTGGGCAGCATGCACTTGACGTTTGCGCCCATCCCCTTGAGGTGCTGGTACAGCAGGGCCGTGGCCGTCACGCCGTCCACATCATAATCGCCGTAAACAACGATGGTCTGTTCTTTGTCGATGGCTTCGAGGATGCGGGCACAGGCTTTGTCCATGTCCGTCAGGAGCATGGGGTCGCTCAGCTCTTCCTCGCCCGCCAGCAGCGTCAGCGCCTCGGCGGGGTCGGTGATGCCGCGCGCGGCCAGGACGCCCGCCAGCAGGCCCGCTTCCTTCTGTTGTGCCGCCAGCGTGGCGGCGTATTTCTGCTCGCTCCAAGGCTCGTCGTCCAGAGCGTTCTGCTCCAGTTCTTCGGTGTTCTGTTCCGCAATGGCGGCGGTCAGCTCCTTGAGGGCGGTGCGGTCAAATTCTTTTAAGGTCCATGCCCGGCAGGTCATCGCAATCCCTCCCCGGTCAGGCCGTCGTTGGCCAGCATTCCCTGCAATGCCGCAATCTCGCTGGAGACATCCAGCGCCACATCGCTCAGCAGATTATCGTAGAGGTTGTCATACGCCTGATTGAGCGTATGCAGGATGCCCGCGATGTCCCGGCGGATGCTCTCGGCATTATCGCCTTTCTGGCCCTGCACATCGTTGTAGGTGTGCAGCAGCTTGAGGGTGGTCGGGATATAGTATTCCGCGAACCGCCGTGCTTTCGGCAGGCTTTCGGGGTGGGCTTCCAGCCAGTCGCAGATGGCCTCGGTGGTCTTCTGCATGTGGGCCAGCTCCTCCACGCCCTGTGCATCCTGCATGAGCTGCTGCTCCTGCGCCAGCACTTTGGCGAAGCGGCGGGTCGTTTCGAGGTTGAGCGGGGTCTCCTGGGGTTCCGCCCGCGGTTCGGTCTTGGGTTCCGGCTCTGCCTGCACGGCGGCTCTGGCCTCCTGCGCGGCGCGGTAATCCTCCGCCGTCAGATAGAGTGTTTCCGCTTTTTCATCCAGCCATCCGTTCAGCCAGCCTTTGCGGATGTATTTTTGCAGCTTCTTCAGCATTTTTTTCCGGTTCTGGTGGACGAGGTCGGCCAGCATCCGGACCGAAAGGCCCTTGTGGTAGTCGGTGGTGTCCGCAAGATCGGCGAACTGCCCCAGCTGCTTTCCGGCTTTCACCCAGGCAGAACCGCAGGCCGTCATCCAGCCAAAGCCCGCCGTGACAAGGGCCAGCACGCTGCCGACGATGCCCAGCGCGTTGTAGGCGGTGTTCATAACGTAGTCCGTGCCCGTCATCAGGATGCCGCCGTCCTCCGTAGCCGTCATCACAACGTCCGGCGACACAACGCCCAACCCAATGAGGCAGCCCAGCGTCCCCAGCCCGAAGATCACCATGAAGGTGATGCCCACGGCCAGCAGGGCTGCACCGCCGTTCTGGCGCTTTTTGCCGTCTGCACGCAGCAGGTCTACTGGGGTCTGCTCCCCTTTCAGGCCAAAGATCTGTCTGGCCCACTGGGGCATCCCGCCCGCGTTCTGAGGCCCGGTTTTCTGTGCCTCCTGCTGGGCTTTGTAGTATTCGTTCCGGCTGTTCCGGAGGGCTTTTCCCGCTTCCGAGATGCCGAAGTTGGCCGCATGGACGGCTGCTTTTCCCACATCCCAGACCCGGTCTCCGATCTCCATGCCCCGGCCCTCGAAGCCATAGCGGAACGCATCGGACATGGTGTCGCCAAACTCACGCAGCTGGTCTTCCAGTTCCCGCTGCACCTGCTGGCCTTCGGTCTCCTTCATCCTATCGTTTTCACGATCGTTCATCAAAATCTTCTCACCCTTCTGCCGGACGATACCGGCCGATGATCGCGCGGGCGACCCGCAGGCCGTCCACGGCGGCGCTCATGATGCCGCCTGCATAGCCCGCGCCTTCTCCGCAGGGGTACAACCCTGCCAGCTGGGCCGATTCCAGATCTTCTTCCCGCTTCAGCCGCACAGGGCTGCTGGTGCGGGTCTCCAGACCGGTCAGGACCGCGTCCGGCGCGGTGTACCCGGCGATCTTGCGTTCATACGCCCGCAGACCGGCCCGCAGGGTGTCGGCCAGCTCCCCAGGCAGCAAAGCGCCCAGGTCTGCCGCCACGACGCCCCGGTCGTAGGTCGGCTCCACCGTGCCGATGTGCAGTTCTCCCCGGCCTTCGAGGAAGCTCCGGACGTTTTCCGCCGGGGCCGCATAGGCTCCCCCGGCGCGGCCCGCCTGATAGGCGTTGGCTTCCAGCTCCCGCTGGAATGCGATGGCCCGGCGCGGGTCATTGCCGAAATCCTCGGCTCCCACGCTGACCACCACCGCCGCGTTGGCGTTTTTGCCGCTGCGGGCGTGGTAGCTCATGCCGTTGGTCACCACCCGGCCCACCTCGCTGGCCGAGGCCACCACCTGCCCGCCGGGACACATGCAGAAGGTGTAGACACACCGGCTGCCCACATGCTGGGACAGCTGGTATTCCCCGCGCGGCAGCGCCGGGTGGCCCGCCGCCTCGTGGTAGAGGCTCTTTTCGATTGTACTTTGCAGATGCTCCGCCCGGAAGCCCACGCTGAACGGTTTGCACTCCAGCACAAGGCCGCTGTCCATCAGCATTTCAAAGGTATCCCGCGCCGAGTGGCCGACCGCGAACACCAGCGCCTCGCACGGGAAGCTGCCCTGCGTGGTCTGGACGCCGACGAGCCTGCCGTCCTTCCGCACAAACCCGGTCAGAGCCGTGTTGAAATGCACCTCGCCGCCCAGAGATTCGATCTCTTTCCGGATGGAGGTGATGACGCCCCGGAGCAGGTCGGTGCCGACATGCGGCTTCTGCTTCCAGGCGATCTCCGCCGGGGCACCATGCTGCAAAAACACTTCGGTGACAAAGCCGCACAGCGCATCGCCGATGCGGGTGGTCAGCTTGCCGTCCGAAAAGGTGCCTGCGCCGCCCTCGCCGAACTGGATGTTCGCGTTCTCGTTGAGCTCGCCGGTGGCGGAAAAATGCTCCACCGCCTTCACCCGCTCGTCCAGCGCCGGGCCGCGCTCCAGCACGATGGGCCGGTAGCCCTGCCGGGCCAGCAGCAGCGCCGCGAACAGCCCCGCCGGGCCAAGCCCGCAGACGATGGGCCGGTGGGCCAGCGGCTCGGTGCCGTTCTGGACGGAAAAATCGGTCCTGCTGCGGAGAGCAACGCAGGGCGAGGCCCCTGCAAATGCAGATTCCTCACCCTCGTCCTTGAGCGTTACCGCAACGGTATAGACCAGTCTGGGCTGGCCGTGGCGGGCATCCACCGACAGCTTTGCCACACCGAGATGGGCGGCTTTGCTGCGGGGGATGCGGGCCAGGTGCAGCGCTTTTTCAAAGGCCTGCGGCTCCCCGGCGGAAAGGGGGAGCCTGATGTCTCTTACCAAAATCATACGATGATTGCTTTCTTTTTCATTGCCGCCCCCTGCATACAGTATGGACGGAGCGGGCTGCGTTTTAGTTGCTCTCGATCTTGCACTGGATGACATAGCTGCCCAGCGCGAAAATTTTGCCGTCGGACGGCACATACAGTCTGCATGCGATGTTCTGCTGGCCGATGGCCACCGCGAAGTCGTCCGCGTCGATCTCAATGACGACCTGCTCCGGCGTCAGGGCCTCCATCGCGCCTGCCGGGCCGCAGAGGGTCACGTTCATCAGCCGCTCGGTCTCCACCGTCAGGGTATAGGTGGAGGGCAGGTTGACCACCTGCACACACGCGGCGGGCAGATTCAGGGTCTTGGTCTCCAGTTTGGAGGAATCGAAGCTGACGGTGATGGTGGAGATGTTGTCCAGCAAGCGGATATCGCTGGGCAGCTCGATGGGCATTTCATAGACCTTGTTCAGCGAGAAGGTGGACAGGTCGATGGTGCCGACGGACAGGGTGGACAGCTTGTCGATCTGGCTGGCCGGGCCCGCTACGTTCAGGGTCTTCTTGCTCAGCGTGTAGGTCAACACCGAGTCGTCAAAGTCGCGCGGGGCGTTGATGAAGCTGACGCTGACGGGCAGCGTGGCCATCTTGTAGACCTGCAGCGTGACCTCCACGCTCGACTCTTCCAGCGTGGTGTACGCGAACTCGACTTCGCTGCCGCTGTTGGTGTAGAACCGCAGGGCGGTATCGAGGGTGACGGATTCCGTCAGCTCGCCGTTGTGGGTCACCTCGGCGGTGCAGGTGGTCACCTTGTCGATCTCGGTGCTGGGGCCGGAGAGGGTCACGCTCTCCTTCGAAAGCTCCGTTCCATACAAAATATACCCATCGGCAATGGTCAGGTAGTTGGTGGTCACCGTGATGGGGACCGTCTTTTCCTCCACCACATCAAAGACCACGTCCACGCTGTTGTCGCCGCCCTCGATGGAGACGGTGACGCCGTTCAGCAGGCCGTTGACGCCCCGCACCTGCAGATGCAGGGTCTTCTCGCCGCTGTCGCGCACACCGGACCAGTCCGGGTAGACGACGAAATCGGATGCCGTGAGGCTGCCGATGGCGTAGCCGTCGCCGGAAACTTTCAGGGTGACGTATTTTTCCGGGGCGCTGACGATGCTCAGGCCGCGGGAGGTGTACGCGGCAGAATCGTAGGTGAAATCCACCGGCACATTGGCGATGGTCTTGGTGGTGCCGGGCTGGACCACGATGGTGACGACCATCCAGGCCACGATGGCACCCACGATGGCCAGCAGCAACCGGATGCGGCGGTCATCCAGGATGCTCTTGCTGTGCTGGATGGCAGGCTTTGTGCCGCTCTTGTTCGGCTCGTTGCTCATGACTGCTCGTCCTCCTCTTTCTGGTTCACCCAGCTCAGCAGGCGCTTGACTCTGCCCTTCCAGCTGTTGTCGGTCTTTTCGCTGGCGGTCTCCTTGGGGATCATCTCATCCACCAGACGGGTGTACAGGGTCTGGCGGTCAAAGTGGCGGATGAGGACGCCGTTCTTGGCCATGGAGATGATGCCCGTCTCTTCGCTGACGACGATGGCGATGGCGTCGGAGTTCTCCGCGATGCCCAGACAGGCGCGGTGGCGGGTGCCCATATCCTTGCCAAGGTCCAGGTTATTGGACAGCGGCAGCACACAGCCCGCTGCCTTGATGCGGCCGTTCTCGATGATGGCGGCACCGTCGTGCAGGGGGGTGCCCTCGTAGAAGATGGTGCCCAGCACTTCCAGGTTGACCGCGCTGTTCACCGGTGTGCCGGTGCGGACGATCTCAGAAAGATTGGTGCTGCGCTCCAGCACGATGAGCGCACCGGTCTTGGTCTCGGAAAAGCGCTCGGCGGCGTCGCAGATGGCGATGATGGCGCTGCGCCAGGCCCCCTTGAAACTGGGGTCGTTGTAGCGGCCCTTCACGTTGAAAAGCTTCGAGGCCCACTGGTCGGTCTGGCCCATCCGTTCCAGCGCACGGCGGATCTCCGGCTGGAACAGCACGACCAGCGTCAGCAGGCCGACCTGCAGCAGCGAGTTGAGCAGCCAGGTGACCGTGCGCATGTTGAGCACGTTCGCCACCAGATAGACGGCCAGCACCAGCAGGGCACCCTTGGCCAGCTGCCCGGCGCGGGTGCGGTTGATGATGCCCAGCAGCTGATAGATCAGAAACGCGATGATGATGATATCCAGAAGGTCCGCCAGCTTGAACGTCTGGAAATTCGCGATGATCGAGTTCAGAGTCATGAAAGTTTCTCCTGCTTACAGCGTTTCGATCAGAGCCACCGCATGGACGGCGATGCCCAGCCCCTCGCCGGTAAAACCCAGATGCTCTTCGGTGGTGGCCTTGACGCTCACGGCGTCCAGCGGCATCCCGAAGGCTTCGGCCAGCTTTTCGCGCATGGCGGGGATGTAGGGAGCCAGCTTCGGCTTCTGGCAGAGGATGGTGGAGTCGATGTTCTCGACCTTCCAGCCGTTCTCCCGGACGATGCGGGCCACATGGCGGGCCAGCATCAGGCTGTCAGCCCCGGCATATTCGGGGTCGGTATCCGGGAAGTGCTTCCCGATGTCGCCCAGCGCCGCTGCGCCCAGCACAGCGTCCATGACGGCGTGGGCCAGCACGTCGGCGTCGGAATGGCCCAGCAGGCCCTTCTCATACGGGATCTCCACACCGCCCAGGATCAGCTTGCGGCCCTCCACGAGACGATGAACATCATAACCATGACCAATGCGCATAGGTTCTCCTTCCTTCTGCTGCGGGCGGGGCAGGTCCTCCCGCGTGGTGATCTTCAGATTGGCGTAGTCGCCCTGGGTCAGCTGCACCGGGCGTCCGGTCAGCTCGAACAGGCTGCAATCGTCGGTGACGAGGCGGGCCTTTTCTGCGTCCAGCTCTTCCAGCGCAGCCAGATAGGCGGCACGGTCGAAGCACTGGGGGGTCTGCACCGCATACAGTGTGCTGCGGTCGGGCGTTTCGGCCACCATGCAGGCCTCCGGCACGGTCTTGCCGTCGCCGCGCACAGCCCGCTTGACGGTGTCCTTCACCGGGACCGCCGGGGCCGCAGCCCCGCAGGCCGCTGCGGCGTAGACGGCCGCCTCGATGACGGCTTCGCTCACAAAGGGGCGGGCTGCATCGTGGACGGCCACGAGGTCGCCGTGCGCCGCCAGCACACCGTTCTTCGCGCTCTCGGCGCGGGTGGCCCCGCCGGGCACTACCTGCACCGGCTTTGGGCAGGCCGCAGCCTGCTGCTCCAGAAAGGCGCGGTTCTTACCCGCCACCAGCACGATCTCATCCACCAGCGGGCACTCCGCAAAGGCGCGGATGCTCCGCTGTACTACGGTCTCCCCGCCCAGATCAAAGCTGAGTTTGTCGAACCCCATCCGGGTGGAGGAACCTGCGGCCACCAGGACCGCCGTCACACGTTTTTCCACTTCTGACACCTACCCTGTCTTCCGTTTTTCGTGCCTTCCAGAAAGCACAGAATGATACATTGAATATTATAGCGTATTGCCCGGCAAACTGCAACTGCACCGGGCAATAAAAAATGGAGCCGTTGAAGAAACTCCCCCCAGTCACGGCTTCGCCGCGCCAGCCCCCTCTGGGAGAGGGCCTGAACGCTGCGGTCAGCTATGAAGCCTCCCTCTGTGAGGGAGGTGGCATCGCACAAGCGATGCCGGAAGGAGTCCTGCAACAGCTCCAAAAATCGTTTGCTTTTACTTCAGGATCGGCTCAATGGCAGCAGCCAGAGCATCCTTCTGGGCCTGTGCCTCAGCCAGGTCCTTGCCCAGGGTGGTGAAATAGGTCTTGATCTTCGGCTCGGTGCCGGAGGGACGGACCACGACGGTAGCGCCGTTCTCCAGCGTGTAGATCAGGACGTTTGCGGCGGGCAGGCCGGTCTCTTCGGGCTTCTTGTAGTCGGTGACCTTGACGACCTTGTGGCCGGCCAGCTCGGTCAGAGGCTCGTCGCGCAGCTTCTGCATGATGGAAGCCATCTTCTCCATGCCGGTCAGGCCGGGGAACTCGAAGCTGTCTACCTTGTTCAGATAGCGGCCATACTGTGCGTAGATCTCCTCCAGACGCTGCTTGATGGAGGAACCGATGCTGCGGTAGTAAGCAGCCATCTCGCAGATGAGCATGGAGCCGATGACGGCATCCTTATCGCGGACGTAGGGGCCTGCCAGGTAGCCGTAGCTTTCCTCGAAGCCGAAGATGAAGCGGTCCACCTCACCGGCAGCTTCCAGGTTGGCGATCTGGTCGCCGATCCACTTGAAGCCGGTCAGGACGTTGCGCATCTCCACGCCGTAGTGCTTTGCCACAGCATCGGCCAGCGGGGTGGAAACGATGGACTTGACGGCCACGGGGTTCTTGGGCATGGTGCCCTTCTCGATGCGGCCGGCGCAGATGTAATCCAGCAGCAGAACGCCCATTTCGTTGCCGGAGACCAGCTCATAGCTGCCATCCGGGCACTTCATGGCGATGCCCACACGGTCGGCATCGGGATCGGTCGCCAGCATCAGGTCGGCGCCGGTCTCAGTGGCCAGGTTCAGGCCCAGCTTCAGGGCCTCGAAGATCTCCGGGTTGGGGTAGGAGCAGGTGGTGAAGTAGCCGTTGGGGTACTCCTGCTCCGGCACGATGGTGATATCGGTGATGCCCATATCGTTCAGCACATGGGTCACAGGCACCAGACCGGAGCCGTTCAGCGGGCTGTACACCAGCTTCAGACCGGCCGTCTTGCACAGGCCGGGGCGGACCTGACGTGCCTCGATGGCGTCGTACAGAGCCTTCTTGCAGTCATCGCCGACAAAGCGGATGAGGCCCTGCTCCACGCCCTCGGCGAAGGAGATGTACTTTGCGCCGGTCAGCACATCGGTCTTCTGGATCTCGTCGTAGACGATGGCGGCGGCGTCATCGGTCATCTGGCAGCCATCCGGGCCGTAGGCCTTGTAGCCGTTGTACTTGGCGGGGTTGTGGGATGCCGTGACCATGATACCGGCGTTGCACTCGTAGTAGCGGGTGGCAAAGCTCAGGGCCGGCACGGGCATCAGGGCATCATAGATGCGCACCTTGATGCCGTTGGCTGCCAGAACACCGGCCGCCGTCTTTGCAAAGATGTCGCTCTTCAGGCGGCTGTCATAGCTGATGGCAACGGTCTGATTGCCGCCCTGGGTCTTGACCCAGTTGGCCAGGCCCTGGGTGGCCTGACGGACGACATAAATGTTCATGCGGTTGGTGCCAGCACCCAGAACGCCGCGCAGACCGGCGGTGCCGAACTTCAGGGCCACCGCAAAGCGGTCCTTGATCTCCTCGTCATTTCCCTCGATCCTGGCCAGTTCCGGCTTCAGGTCAGCGTCTTCCAGATCCGCTGCCAGCCAGCGCTTATACTCATCCAGATACATATTACACACACCTTACCTTTATTGTTTTTGCCAAGGGGTAGTTTTTCCAAACCTACTTATACTATAAACTCTTGGCTCGTCTGTGTCAATTCCATATTATGTAAGAAGTTTTGCCAAAGAAATCATACAAATACCACAAATCGCTTCCCAAGATCCGCATTTTGGGGCGTTTGCACCGTGTCCGGCGGCGTCAGCAGACAAAATGGCTGGTGCAGGTCGTCCAGAATCTCCAGCCACTGGCCGGGGCCGATGCCGTTTTCACACAGGTACCGCATCACCCGCATGGCCTGCGGAAAATTCCCCGCCGGGCACAGCACCCGGCTGACCATGCAGCTCCCGCTCTGTTCCTGTGCCAGTTCCAGCACGATGCCCATCTCGATGCGCCGGGCAGAGTAATACAGCGTGTGGGCATGCTGCAGCCCCTCCAGCTCCGAATAAGAGCGGACATACTGACAGAATTCCTTTACGATCATGGTCTTTCCTCCCTCATTTCACTCATTGACATTATCAATACCCCAAACTATAATGAAAATCAAGATGATAATCTGTCGAAATTCGAGTCCTGACGATTTCTTAGCCGTTTCTTTGCCAAAAATTGGGAACTTGCCTTCATTCGGTGGTTCCCTGAGGAGGATCTTATGTACTCTGTTCTGAGAAGTTACGGCCTGAATGGCCTGACCGGCTTTGCTGTGGCCGTCGAAGCCGACATCTCCGGCGGGCTGCCTGCATTTTCGCTGGTGGGCCTGCCGGATTCCGCCGTCCGCGAGAGCGGCGACCGTGTCCGTGCCGCCGTCAAGAATCTGGGCTTCAAGTGGCCGGACCGGCACATCACGGTCAACCTGGCCCCTGCCGATGTCCGCAAGACCGGGCCGGTCTACGACCTGCCCCTGCTGCTGGCGGTGCTGACCGCCTCCGGCCAGCTGGAAACCCCGCCGCAGGATACCGCCTTCCTCGGCGAACTGGCGCTGGATGGTACGCTCCGCCCGGTGTCCGGTGTGCTGCCCATGGCGCTGGCCGCTGCCGCCGACGGCATCCGGGCCCTGTACGTCCCCGCCGAGAACGCCGCCGAAGCAGCCGAGGCGGGCGGCGACGCGATGAAGGTCTACCCGGCCCGCACCGCGCGGGAGGTGGTGGACGCGCTGCGCGGCCTCTCCCCCATCGCCCCCACAGTGCCCATCCCCTTCGCCCCCGCCGAGAGCTGGAACAATGCCCCGGACCTGGCAGACGTCATGGGCCAGCCCCTCGCCCGCCGGGCCATGGTCATTGCCGCCGCAGGCGGGCACAACGTGCTTCTGATCGGCGCACCCGGCACCGGCAAGTCCATGCTGGCCCGGCGTCTGCCCGGCATCCTGCCGCCGCTCAGCCGTGAAGAGGCTGTGGAGACGACCAAGATCTACTCCATCGCCGGGCAGCTGCCCAAAGGGCGCGGGCTCATCACCCATCGGCCCTTCCGCAGCCCGCACCACTCGGCCAGTGCTGCTTCTCTGGCTGGCGGCGGGGCCAATTTCCGCCCCGGCGAGTGCAGTCTGGCTGACTGCGGCGTCCTGTTTCTGGACGAGCTGCCGGAGTTTTCCCGCGAGAGCCTCGAAGTGCTCCGCCAGCCGCTGGAAGACGGCCAGATCACGGTCAGCCGCGCCGCTGGCAGCGCCACCTACCCCAGCCGGTTTCAGTTGGTAGCCGCCATGAACCCCTGCAAGTGCGGCTACTACGGCCACCCCACCCGCGCCTGCACCTGCTCGCCCAGCGCGGTGCGGCAGTACCGCAGCCGGGTATCCGGCCCACTGCTCGACCGCATCGACCTCTGCGTCGAGATGGACCCCGTCGCCTTCGATGAGCTTCACGCCTCCTCCCCTGCCGAGAGCAGTGCCGCCCTGCGCCAGCAGGTGCTGAAGGCCCGCCAGATCCAATCCCGGCGTTACGCCGCCCCCGGCTTCGAGGGCGTCCGCTGCAACGCCCAGCTCACGGCCGGTCAGGTGCGCCGGATCTGCCGGATGACCCCCGGTGCCGAGCAGCTCCTCCGCGCTTCTTACGACGCGCTGGGCCTCTCTGCCCGCGCCCATGACCGCATCCTCCGGGTGGCCCGCACCGTCGCCGACCTGGCTGGAAAGCAGCTCCTCGACGAAGATTCTGTGCTGGAAGCCTTGCAGTACCGCGCACAGGAAAAAGTCGATCTGACGTTCTGAACGTTGCTGCATTTGCTGCACACAAAAAGGACTGCCACTCAAATGGGTGACAGTCCTTTTGCTTTTCTTACTTGTAAATATCGCCGCGATTTCCCGCATCGGTCACACGGACTGTGATGATTTCTTCTTCCACGGTATACAGAATGCGGTAGTCACCGACACGCAGTCGGTAGAATCCTTCTGAACCCGCCATCGGCTTGATATCCCCTGCAAATGGAAGCTGTGCAAGTGCCTGCATGATTCGCTTTTGCTGTGCAGGCTGTTGTTTGCGAATAAACTTTGCCGCCCACTTTTCCACTACGATGTGATACTTCATAGTGCGATCCCCAGTTCCTGTGCAAGCTCTTCCAGCGGAACCGCATCATGCTTGTGCGGGTCAGGATTCTCCTGGTAGTTTTTCAGGAGCTGCTCACAGTAGGCATCGTCCGCCTGGTCTGTTGTCTCATCTGCTATCAGTCCCTGCACATAGGCCAGCACATAGGCCAGCTTATAATCCGGCAATGCCGCCGTCAGTTCATTCAGTTGTTCCCGAACGCTCATGAAAATCACCTCTTTGCTTCAGTATATCACGGTTCCGCGTCGATTTCAATCAGAATCTCCTCCACGTATCGGGCAGAAAGAACACCAGCATCGGGAAGATCTCCAGACGGCCGGCGAGCATGTCGAAGATCATGACGAGCTTGGCGGGGTTGGAGTAGCTGCCAAAGTTCATCATGGGGCCGACCTGATTCAGGCCGGGACCAATGTTGTTCAGGGTGGCGGCAATGGCCGTGAAGTTCGTCACCATGTCGAAGCCGTCCAGACTGATGAGCAGGAAGGACGCTGCAAAGATGAAGATGTACGCTGCCACATAGACGTTCGTTGCACGAATGGTCTCGTGGTTGAGCAGCTTGCCGTCCATCCGGACCGGGGCCACCACCTGCGGGTGAAGGGCCTGCTTGAGCTCCTTTTTCAGGGTCTTGCCCAGGATCAGGATGCGGCTGACCTTCATGCCGCCGCCTGTACTGCCCGCACAAGCACCCACGAACATCAGCATGACCAGGATCTCTTTCGAGAGGGTGGGCCACAGGTCAAAGTCGCAGCTGGAAAAACCGGTGGTCGTGATGATGGAGCCCACCTGGAACGCCGCCTGCCGCAGCGCCTCGCCGAGGCCGTTGTACATGCTGTAAATGTTGCAGGTGATGATGCCGACTGCCACGGCGATGATGAGGAAATAGGCGCGCACCTCTTCGCTGGCGGCTGCGCGGCGGAACCGGCGCATCAGCAGCAGGAAGTAGGCGTTGAAGTTGACGCCGAACAGGATCATGAAGATGGTCACGACCCACTGGATGTAGGGCGAAAAACTGCCGAAGCTGTCGTTCCGGAAGCCAAAACCGCCGGTGCCCGCTGTGCCAAAGGCCGTGAGCAGAGACTCAAACACCGGCATCCCGCCGAACAGCAGGAACACGAACTCAATGACGGTCAGACCAAAATAAATGCCGTAGAGGATCTTTGCTGTGGACTGCACCTTCGGCACCAGCTTATCCACCTGGGGGCCGGGGCTTTCGGCCTTCATCAGGTTGACGTGGGAGCCGCCGGTCAGCGGCAGCAGGGACAGCAGAAAGACCAGAACGCCCATGCCGCCCACCCAGTGGGTGAAGCTGCGCCAGAACAGGATGCCCTTGGGCAGGTCTTCCACACCGGGCAGGATGGACGCGCCGGTGGTCGTGAAACCGGACACCGTCTCGAACAGGGCATCCACCGGGTTCGGGATGCAGCCGGTCAGGACAAAGGGCACCGCGCCCACCACACTGATGAGCAGCCAGCAGAGCGCCGTGGTGGCAAAGCCCTCGCGCATATAGAAGATCTGGCTTTTGGTCTTGATGCGGTGGAGCAGTGCCCCCAGCGCCGCGCTGAGCGCCGCTGTGAACAGGAAGACGCCCATCACGAACCACTCGCCATAGCACAGGCTGGCCGCAGCGGGCAGCAGCAGCAGAGCGCCCTCCGTCAGCAGGATGTAGCTCAGCAGCCGCAAAACGATCGCATAATTCATGCCGCGCCTCCGTCAGTCTTCCACGATGTCCCGCAGGTCGTGCAGGCCGTGTTCCAGCGTGACCACGATGACGTTGTCGCCCACCTGGATCTGGTCGCCGCCGCGAGGGATCTTGATCTCATTGCCGCGGGTGATGCAGCACAGCAGGGTGTTCTTTTTGAGGTGCAGGCGGCTCAGGGGCACCCCCGTGGCCCGGCTCTCCTCATGGACCGTAAATTCCAGCGCTTCCACGCGGTCGTCCAGGATGCGGTAGAGCGTCTTGATGTTGCTGCCCGCCTCGTTCTGCAAGGCGCGGACGTACTGGACGATGTAGTCGCAGGTCATGTACTTTGGGTAGACGATGCTGCCCAGGTCCAGCCCGGCCAGAATGTCGTCAAATTCCAGGCGGTTGATCTTGGTGACCAGCTTGCCGTTGGAATGCTTTTTGGCAAACAGGGTCAGCAGAACGTTCTCCTCGTCGATGTTGGTCAGGGCCACGAACGCCTCGGTGGATTCCAGCCCTTCCGAGAGCAGGAACTCCCGGTTCGAGCCGTCCTCGCACAGGATCTGTGCTTCGGGCAGGGACTCGGCCAGCACATTGCAGCGCTCCGGGTCCCGCTCCACGATGCGGACGCGGACATGGTTTTCCAGCAGCTCCTGGCTCAGATAGAAGCCAATGGCACCGCCGCCCACGATCATGGCATTGCGCACCGGGCGCACCGCCAGATGGATGCGCCGGAAGAACGCGTGCGCCTTCTCCTGCGTGGCCAGGAAGGTGACCTGGTCGCCGGTCTGCAGCACAAAGTTGCCGTTGGGGATGATGACATCGCCCGCGCGCTCCACGGCGCAGACGAGGATATCGCTCTTCAGGCGGGTGGGGATCTCATGGATGGCCACGCCGTCGAGCTCCTGCGCATCGGTCAGAGTAAACTTGATGAGCCGGACGCGCCCGTCCGCAAAGGTGTCGATCTTGCTGGCGCCGGGGAAGCGCAGCAGGTGTGAGATCTCACGCGCTGCCGCCATTTCCGGGTTGATGATGGCCGAGATGCCGATCTGCTTCTTGATGAAGTCCAGCTCGTGGCTGTACGACGGGTTGCGCACACGGGCGATGGCGTGGCAGTGGCCCGCCTTCTTCGCGAACATGCAGCACAGCAGGTTCAGCTCATCCGAGCCGGTGACCGCGATAAACACGTCGGCTTCTTCAATTCCGGCTTCGGACAGGGTGGTGATGGAGGAGCCATTGCCCACAATGCCCATCACGTCGTAGGACTCGCTCAGGTGCTCCACGCGGGCCTTGTTCGTGTCGATGACCGTTACGTTGTGGTCCTCCTCGCTGAGCTGCCGCGCCAGCGCTGTGCCGACCTTGCCGCCGCCCACCAGAATGATCTTCATAGTCGAAAATTCCTTTCCTTTTCTTCCCCTGTGGGAAGTGTATTGCCAAACGAAAATACAGATTTAGTATAGCACAGTTCGACGGATAGTTCCACTGTTTATGCGGTTTTCTGGGGTTTCCCAACCGTTCTTGCATTTTGTGTGGAAATGTGGTATAGTCGATTCAACGATTTACTGGAAGGAGGGTGCACCTGAATGGTCGGAACTGCTGCGTGGTTTACTCGAAATCCCGCGTCGTAGATTAAGCGTTTCCGGCTCGAAGTGCGCCCATTTTTAGGGGATATCCCTCTCTGTCTGCTGTGTAGCCAGCTCCCCCGAAGGGGAAGCCATTGGCATACCGGGCAGGCCCTGCGGAACACACAGGTCTTTTTTGCGTGAACGTGCGGGCCTTGTCCTCATTGGCAGATATTCCTTCCAGCAAAGCGTGGAGCATAAATTTTGCGCTGCACAGCTTTGCTGTGCGTTTTTTCTTTTCCAAACGCAGTTTTGATACAACCTCTCCGTCAATGCTTCGCATTGCCACCTCTCCTTGTAGGAGAGGCCTTGGCAGTCCACACCGCGTGTCCGGTTTCGCCAGAGGCTCTCCTACCAGGAGAGCTGTCGAGCGTGAGCAAGACTGAGAGGTTGTACGAAGGATCATCAAAAAGGCGCACTTTCTATTTTGACATCGATTTGTTCAATAGAAAGGGTGTTCCCATGAACCATCAACTCAACCTGAAAAGACAGCTCCGTTGTATTTATCTTTCCGATTTCTTCTCCGGCCTGCGCATCACGGATGCGGTCTGGGTGGCCCTGCTGGCCGCGCGGGGCTTCTCACTGCTGGAGATCGGTCTTGCCAAAAGCATCTATTATACGGTCAGTCTGCTAGCCGAGATTCCCAGCGGGATGGCCGCTGACCTGTTCGGCCGTAAGCGCGCCCTCGTCTTGGGCGGTGTCCTGGTCGTGGCCTACAACTTATTGATAGCCTTTGCCCCGAACCTGTTTGTCATCTGCCTTGCTATGGCGTTGAACGCACTGTCCAACGCCCTGTTCTCTGGCACCAGTTCTGCACTGACCTACGACAGCTTGAAGCAAGCGGGCCGCGAACAAGATTATATTCAAGTATCGGCCAATGAGTACCAGATCACAAATGTTACCAATGCCCTCGGTTCACTGACCAGTCTTCTGCACAAATTTCTGGGCTTTTCCGGATTTTATCTTCTGAGCGCCGCTTTTGAGAGCATTTCTGCCCTTGCCATCACACGTTTAGAGGAACCCATCGTCACCGAAATGCAGGCCAGCCGGAAGCAGCATCCTCTGCGGGAGCTGCCCGCCCAATTTGCTCAGCTGATCCAGGACAGCCTGCGGGTCCTCCGCTCCTGCCCGTCAGTCGGGAGACTCATTCTGTCCAGCGCCGTCATCAGCGGCTCCAACTATCTGAGCATCATGTTCTTTCAACAGCGTCTGGTAGAACTGGGATATCCCACTTCGCTGCTGTTTCTTCCGTTACTGCTCAGCAATCTGGCTGCTATGCTGGGTACGGAATGGGGTCGTCGAATCCACCTGCACAGTTTCCGGCGGTTTTATACCCTCTGTGCCCTGCTCTGCGGCATCGGATGCCTCTGCGTGGGTGCCGCGCCTGCACTGGTGGGCATTTTGGGTTGTATGCTGGCCGAAGGCGTATTGGGTGCCTGGCTCCTGCACGAGAACCGACTGTTGAACGATGCCATCCCCAGTGACCAGCGGGCCACTCTCATCAGCATGGACAACATAGCCTACAGTCTGCTGATGATTCCCGCCAGCCCGCTCGTGGGTGCAATCGGGGACATTTTCGGGCAGGCCGGGGCCGGACTCGTTCTTCTGGGACTTGCCGTTGCCCTCAGTGGGCTGATCGTACAAAAGCAGAACTGACACAAAAGGCAGAGCCGGGATTTCTCCCGGCCCTGCCTTTTGTTTGATCTCTTAATACCGTTCCACACCATCTTTGGTGACGAGGGCATACACCAGCGGGGCCTCTTCGGGCTTTTCGGTGCCGTAGACAAGGCCGCTGCGGTACTCCTCGGCGGCAGCAGCAAACTTGTCCGCTGCGCCGTAGAAGGTCGCCAGGCTCTCGCCCTTGTGGACGTAGTCGCCGCGCTTTTTGTGCAGGACGATACCGGCGGCAAAATCCAGCGGGTCGCCTTTTTTCTGGCGGCCTGCACCCAGCAGCACACTGGCCGAGCCGATCTTCTCGGCGTCATTGGCCGTGATGTAGCCATCCTGTTCGGCCAGCAGCTCATAACGGGCAGCGGGCTTCTCGAACCGGTCGTAATCGTCCAGCACACGGATGTCGCCGCCCTGGGCCGCGAACATCTCCTTGCACTTGGCGAAGGCGGAGCCGTCCGCGATGACCGCTTCGGCCATGGCGCGGCACTCTGCCGGCGTGCCCTTACCGGCCAGCACCAGCATGTTGGCGGCCAGCTGCAGGCAGACCTCGGTGAGGTCTGCCGGGCCTTTGCCCTTGAGGACGTCCATGCTCTCCATCACTTCGAGGCTGTTGCCGATGTTGTGGCCCAGCGGGGTATCCATATCGGTGATCATCGCGGCCACGCGGCGGCCATGGTGGGTGCCGATGGAGACCATCAGCTTGGCCAGCTCGATGCTCTGGTCCACGGTCTTCATGAAGGCACCGGTGCCGGTGGTGACGTCCAGCAGGATGGCATCCGAGCCGGACGCCAGCTTTTTGGACATGATGGACGACGCGATGAGCGGGATGCAGCTGACGGTGGCCGTCACATCCCGCAGAGCGTACATCTTTTTATCGGCGACCGCGATGCCCTCGCTCTGGCCGATGACCGACAGGCCGATCTTGTTCACCTGCGCAAAGAATTCCTCCTGCGAAAGGGCCGTCCGGGTACCGGGCACGCTCTCCATCTTGTCAATGGTGCCGCCGGTGTGGCCCAGGCCGCGGCCGCTCATCTTGGCGATCTTGACGCCGCAGGCCGCCACCACCGGCGCGATGACCAGCGTGGTCTTGTCGCCCACGCCGCCGGTGGAGTGCTTGTCCACCTTGATGCCGGGAATGGGCGAAAGGTCTACCATCACGCCGCTGTGGGCCATCACATTGGTCAGCTCGGCGGTCTCTTCGTCGGTCATGCCGCGCAGGTAGACGGCCATCATCCAGGCGGCCATCTGGTAGTCGGCCACTTCCCCGCTGACGAAGCCGTTGACGATGGCTTCCAGCTCCTCACGGGTGTGGGTGCCGCCGTCGCGCTTTTTGGCGATCAGATCATAAATGCGCATAAAGTCACACTCCTCGAATATTCTTGTCTCAAGTATATCAAATCCTGCCGCAAAATCAAGCTGCATTTGTTCGTTTTCCACGAAAACGGGCGCAGCCGCCCGAAAGCAGCTGCGCCCTGTGGAACTGTTGCGATGCGAACGGATCAGCGGGAGCCCTTGTCGTAGGGGATGCCCTCGGCCTTGGGGGCCATGCTGTTCTTCGACGTGAACGCCAGAATGATCATCGAGGCGATGAACGGCATCATGTTGTAGATGTTGCTGGACCAGTGGAACTGGGCCAGGAAGGTGGAGTCGGCGATGTTGGCCAGGCTCTTGAACACCGCAAAGAACATGGCGGCAGCGCAGATGTTGAACGGCTTCCACTGGCCGAAGATCATAACGGCCATGGCCAGGAAGCCTGCACCGGCCACACCGACCTCGAAGTTCCAGGTCTGGACGGGCGGCACGATGTAGGCCATGCCGCCGATGGCGCCCAGCGCACCGGAGATGAGCACACCGGCATAGCGCATCTTGTAGACGTTGATGCCCACCGAGTCGGCTGCCTGGGGGTGCTCACCGCAGGCCCGCAGACGCAGGCCGAAGCGAGTCTTGTACAGCACGACATAGCTGATGATGAGCAGCACGATGCCCAGCGGTACAAAGATGCTCAGCTCCAGCCCGCCGATGCTGAACAGGAAGGGCTTGTTGGAATAATTCAGCTTGGCACTGCCGCTGTCGCTGAAATACTTGGCGATGACCACCGCGATGGCTGTCGCCAGCAGGTTCAGGGCCGTGCCGCCGATGGTCTGATCCGCTTTTAGGTTGATGGAAGCGAACGCCAGCAGCAGGCTGTACACCACGCCCGCCAGCGCAGCCACCAGCACCGAGATGAGCACGGTGAGGAACGGCGACAGCTCGGCCGGGAGCATGGTCAGGGTGAGCACACCCGCCACGCCGCCGATGACCATGATGCCTTCCAGCGCGATGTTGATGATGCCGGAGTGCTCGCTGAACATGCCGCCCAGCGCCACCAGCATCAGAACGATGCCATACAGCAGGGTATATTTGATCAAAAGCAGCATCTTACTTGCCCTCCTTCTTCACGTTGGCCTTTTCCGCCGGGGCAGGCTCTGCGTTCACGTTGGTCTTGTCCGCGTTCTTGAACAGCAGCTTCTGGATCTTGCCGCGGAAGAGCATGGAGAATGCGCACAGATAGATGATGATACCACTGATGAGGTCTGCGATCTCGGTGGGGTAATACTTGGTGGAAAGGAAGGTGCCGCCCACCGAGATGTGGGAGATGAAGATGGCCGAGAAGATGGTGCCGATGGGGTTGGAGCTTGCCAGCAGGGCAACGGAAATGCCGTTGAAGCCCATGGCGGGCAGGCTGGTGGAGTTCAGCGGGTTCCACTGGCCCACGTTGGACAGATAGAACAGGCCCGCACCAAAACCGGCCAGTGCACCGGCAATGGCCATGGAGAGGATGATGTTCTTCTTCTCGTTGATGCCGGCATAGCGGGCAGCGCTCTTGTTCAGGCCGACGGCCTTCAGCTCATAGCCGAAGGTGGTCTTGTTCAGCACTACCCAGACCAGGACCGCCACGACCGCCGCCAGGAAGATGGCGATGGTAGTGCTGTTGGTCTGGAACAGCTTGTTCAGGCCGAAATCCGGGATGATGGACTGCGCAAAATCTGCATTCTTGCCCAGGTTCAGGGTGCGCGTGTTGCGCACATCGTACATGGGGCCGGTGCCGTTCTGGTAGATCAGCTCATTGACGAGGTAGAGGCCGATCCAGTTGAACATGATGGAGGTGATGACCTCGTTGATGTTGAAATAGGCCTTGAAGAAGCCGGGGATCGCGCCCCAGAGGCCGCCCAGAACCGCCGCAACCAGCAGGCAGACGAACCAAGGCAGCTTGAGCATGATGGCGCAATAGAGGGCACCGTAAGCGCCCAGCGTATACTGACCGGCTGCGCCGATGTTGAACAGGCCGGTCTTGAAGGCAAAGCCGACCGAAAGGCCGGTCATGATGAGGGGAGCCGCATTGGCCAGCTCCTTGCCGACGCCGTAGGGGGTATCGTAGAAGCCGCCCTTGAAGATGCGGACGAAACCGTCGCCCCAGGCGTGGGCCGGGTTGATGGCCAGCAGCACCAGGAAACCGACGGCCATGCCAATCACGATGCACAGCAGCGCGGCCAGAACGCTCGTGATGGAGCTGTTCAGATTGCTGTGGGAAAGTTTTTTGTTTTTCATCTGTTAATTGCTCTCCTTTCCCTGCTTGCGCGCGCCTGCCATATACAGGCCCAGTTCCTGCACGGTGGTGGTCTTGGGATCGAATTCGCCCACGACCTCGCCCTCGTACATGACAAGGATGCGGTCGGACAGGTTCATGACCTCGTCCAGTTCCAAACTGACCAGAAGCACGGCCTTGCCCTTATCGCGCTGGGCCACGATCTGGCGGTGGATGTATTCGATGGCGCCGACATCCAGGCCACGGGTGGGCTGCACGGCCACCAGCAGCTTGGGGTCTTTGTCGATCTCGCGGGCGATGATGGCCTTCTGCTGGTTGCCGCCGGACATGCTGCGCACGATGGTGGCACTTCCCTGACCGCTGCGCACGTCGTACTGCTCGATCAGCCGGTCGGAATACTCCCGCACCTTCTCGCTGCGGATGAAGCCGTTCTTCTGGAACTCCGGCTGCCAGTAGCGCTGCAGCACGATGTTGTTTTCCAGACTGTAATCCAGCACCAGACCATGCTTGTGGCGGTCTTCGGGGATGTGGCTCATGCCGTCCTTCGAGCGCTCGCGGATGGAGGCATTGGTGATGTCCTTGCCGTCCAGCGTGACCTTGCCGGAGTTGAACTTTTCCAGACCGGTCAGGCCGTAGACGAATTCGGTCTGGCCGTTGCCCTCGATGCCTGCCAGACAGACGATCTCACCGGCATGCACCTGGAAGGAGACGTTCTTGACGGAATCCTTCTTGTGCTGGGCGTTGTGCATGGTGACATTCTCCACGTCCAGCACGACCTTGCCGGGGGCTGCGGGCTTTTTTTCGACCTGAAGCTGGACATCGCGGCCGACCATCATGCGGGAAAGCTCTTCCTTGGTGGTGTCCTTGATGTCCACGGTGCCCATATACTTGCCCTTGCGCAGAACGCTGCAGCGGTCTGCAACGGCCATGATCTCGTTCAGCTTGTGGGTGATGAAGAGGATGGACTTGCCCTCCTTCTTGAACCCGCGCATGATCTCCATCAGCTCGTCGATCTCCTGCGGGGTCAGAACTGCGGTGGGCTCATCGAAGATCAGGATCTCGTTGTCGCGGTAGAGCATCTTCAAAATCTCCACGCGCTGCTGCATACCGACCGAGATGTCGCTGATGAGGGCGTCCGGGTCCACACGCAGGCCGTACTTCTCACTCAGGGCCATGACCTTCCTGCGGGCCTCCGCCTTCTGCAAAAAGCCCAGCTTGTTGGGCTCCACACCCAGGATGATGTTGTCCAGAACGCTGAAGCACTCCACCAGCTTGAAGTGCTGGTGCACCATGCCGATGCCCAGTGCATTGGCATCGTTGGGGTTGCGGATGGCGACCTCCTTGCCATTTTTGAGGATCTTACCCTGTTCCGGCTGGTACAGGCCAAACAGAACGCTCATCAGCGTACTCTTGCCCGCGCCGTTCTCGCCCAACAGAGCGTGTACCTCGCCTTTGCGCAGTTGCAGGGTGATGTCGTCGTTTGCCTTGATACCGGGGAATTCCTTGGTAATGTGGAGCATCTCGATCACAAAATCCTCTGCCAATCTGCTCACTCTCCTTTCGTGCCGGTTCGACACCTATACTATTCTGTCTCTCATTATACCGTATTTTTGCCGGTTTGCACACTTCTTTTTGAATTTTTAAGGATTTGTCCTGCCAAAAGTATGACTTTTGTGCAACCTGAACAGTTTTCTGCGAGACGTTCTTCTCCAGAAATTGCAAAAAGAGGCTGCTGCACCCACTCCCTCCGTCACAGCTCCGCCGCGTCTGCTCCCTCTGGGAGGGAGCCTGAACGTGACGGCCCGCAATCAAAGCCTCCCTCATTGAGGGAGGTAGCATTGCACAAGCAATGCCGGAAAGAGTGATGCAGCAGCCTCGCAGACTACAGAAAAATTACTGGATGTAGGTGACGGTGGTGAACTCGCTGACGGTGGGCTTGGTTGCGTCGTCGGAGCTGTTGTCCACGGTGATCTCGCCGGAAGCGATCTTGGCCTTGACTGCCTCGTACTCATCCTTGGTGAAGGACTCGAAGTTCCAGCTGTCGTCATCGGTGGGCAGGCCGATGTAATCGCCATCTTCCAGACCGAAGTTGCCGTTGGTGGCAGCGATCTCGCTCCACTCGCCGCCCTCGATGTCGGTCAGAGCAGTCTCAACCGCAGCGGACAGGCCCTTCATGGCAGAGGTGATGAACGGATTGTAGGCATAGGTGCCATCTGCCACGCCGTTTGCGCCGATGTAGTTCTGGTCAACGTCAACGCCGATGACATAGCCGTTGTTCTTCAGAGCAGCCTCAACTGCAGAGGTGTAGATGCCGCCGCCGCAGGCGAAGACGACCTGCGTACCGTTGGAGTACCAGCCCTCCATACGGGAGGTGATGTTGGCATCGCCGTAGAACTGGCCGCCGTAGAAGTAGTTGATCTCGATGTTCTGGCCCAGCTCCTGTGCAGCAGCGTCAGCGCCCTGCACGAAGCCATAGCCGTAACGGATAACAGCGGGAACTGCCATGCCGCCCAGGAAGCCCAGCTTGTTCTTGCCGTCCTTGGTGATGGCATAGCCTGCCAGATAGCCTGCCTGCTCCTCCTTGAAGGTGATGCAGTAGCAGTTTGCGGGGATGGCATCGGTGCCGATGTCGCCCTGGGTGACATCAATAGCGATGAACTTGACATCGGGATACTGCTCAGCAGCCCATGCCAGAGAAGCACCGTACAGATAGCCGACGCAGACGATGACCTCAGCGCCATCGTTGACAGCCTGGCGGATCATGGTCTCGCGGTCCTCATCGGAAGCATCTGCTTCGGGGATGTAGTACTGGCAATCATCGCCCATGTAGCCGGAAACAGCAGTCCAGCAAGCCTGGTTGAAGCTCTCGTCATCGATCGTGCCGGTATCGCAGGTCAGAGCGACCTTCGTGATCTTACCAGCAGCCTCAGAGCCAGCAGATGCTGCGGAAGAAGCAGCAGCGGAAGAAGCGGTGCTGGTGGAAGAGGAAGAACCACCACAGGCAGTCAGAGCGGCAGCAGCGGCAGCGGCACCAGCCACAGCCAGGAAGTTACGACGAGAAATCATCATAGTGAAAACTCTCCTTTTATGTGATTTGAAAACTTGCGTTTTACGTTCCAAATGTGCACACTGGCACATTTACTGAACCAAGTATAGCCGGGATCTGTGACGAAAGCAAGGAATTTCTGATTACAAAATATTTACAGATTTTTTGTAAAATTCGCGTGAAAGTCTCACTTTTTGTCCAATTTTGCGCTTTTTCTGCCCGGTCTGCGGCCTCATTCCTCCACCGCTTTGTTGCCCGCCACGTTGGACGGCCCGAAGCCGAAGGGCAGCAGCTCGTCCATGCTGCGCTCGATGAAATCATCCGGCGTCCTTGCCATGATGACGTTCAGCTCCGGCCCGCCGAACTCGAACAGTGCCTGACGGCAGACCCCGCAGGGCGACGTGATCTGTTTGTTCACCTCGCCCCGGCGGGCCCCCACGACGGCAATGTCGGTGAACCGGGTTACGCCCTCACTCACCGCCTTGAACAGCGCCGTGCGCTCGGCGCAGCTGGTCGGGGTAAAGGCGGCGTTCTCCACATTGCAGCCGGTGAAGACGCGGCCGTCCTCCGCCCGCAGCGCCGCACCGACCAGAAAGTCCGAATAGGGCGCATAGGCCCCTTCGCGGGCCTTCAGCGCCATCCGGATCAGCTCCTTCTTTTCTTCCAGCGTCAGATTCGTCATGGTGTATTCCTCCTTTTTATCTCAGCGGATAAACAAACATTTCTGCATCCTTCTGCACAAATCCTATTGAGCGGAACATTGCCTGGGACTGTGCATTGAACGAATAGATCTCCGCAAAGCACTCCGGGTTGCCCTTTTCCCGTGCCAGCTCCAAAATCTTTCCTATCACGGCCCGCCCGATGTGCCGGTTCTGGTATGCCTTGCAGATCACAATGGCAATTTCTCCGCTGGTCTGTAAACAAACATCGCCGCAGAGGGTTCCTTCGCACTCGATGTAAAACAGATCGCCATGGGTGTTCAGATACTCATACATGTTTTTCAAAATGGACAAATCATAAATGCGGTTTTGATTGTCCACCTGGTGACATAGCTCTGCATCCTGATACCACGGAAGCGTAGTCTCGTAGGCTGGGTAATAGGGAACGAGGCGGAGCGATGGAGTGATGGGAATAGTTTTCCTTCCCTGCTTTTCCATTGTCCTTCCTCCTTTTTCATATCAATTAAAGTATACCCCATTTCTTCTTTTCCCGCAAGCGTTCCGATTTTTCACATTTTCTGTAATGAGATTTCTTGCATTTTTCATTACATATGCATATAATAGGTTTGAGAAGGAGGCTGAGATATATGGCAAACGCAGTCAACGTGAATTTTCGAATGGACCCGGATCTGAAGCGCAGTATGGAAGAGGTCTGCGCCGAGATGGGCCTTTCCATGACGACCGCTTTCACGATTTTTGCAAAGAAAGTCTCGCGCGAGCACCGCATTCCGTTTGAGGTCTCTGCTGACCCGTTCTACGCAGAGAGCAACATCAATCACCTGCGTCAGATCGTGCACGATATTGATACCGGAAAAGCCAAGCTGACCGAACATGACCTGATCGAGGTAGATTAAATGAGACTGCTTTGGGAAGAGGAAGCCTGGGAGGATTACTGTCTTTGGCAGACGCGGGACAAAAAGCTGCTGAAACGGATCAACACTCTATTGAAGGACATCCAACGGAACGCCTATGAGGGCATTGGAAAACCCGAACCGTTGAAGGGCGATCTGAGCGGCTGGTGGAGCCGCCGAATCGACGACACACACCGAATCGTTTATAAAGAGCAGGACGGAAACATCATCATCGCGTCCTGCTTCGGGCATTATGATGACACCTGAAAAGAGGGGGCAGCTGCCGTGTGGCAGCCGTCCCCCTCTTTCTTTTCAACCCATAATCAGTATTCTGCCCCCAGGGCGACCTTCATCATATTGGTGAAGCTGGTCTGGCGCTGCTCGGCGGTGGTGATCTCCGGCGAAACGAAGCTGTCGGAGATGGTCAGCAGGCAGGCGGCGTTCTTGCCCAGGACCTGGGCATTGGCAAACAGAGCGAAGCTCTCCATCTCGACGCAGAGGCAGCCGCGCTCATCCCGCAGCTTCTCCCAGTAGGTAGGCTTTTCCTCGGAGGGCTGGCGGTAGAAGACATCCGAAGAGTGGATGTTGCCCTCGATGAGGGGGATGCCCTGCCTGGTCGCCGAAGCGCGGAGCTTGTCGTTCAGAGTCTGGCTGGGCAGGGTGATGTCCCCCTCGAAGCCGCTCTGGACGCGGGCATAGTTGGACTCGCTGACCGCACCGTTGGCCAGCACGACGTCGAACAGCTTGGCCTTGTCGGTGTAGCTGCCCGCCGAGCCGATGCGGATGATGTTGTCCACATCGTAGAACTTGAACAGCTCGTAGGAGTAGATGCCGATGGAGGGCATTCCCATGCCGCTGCCCATCACGCTGATGGGGCGGCCCTCATAGGTGCCGGTAAAGCCCAGCATCCCGCGGACGCCGGTCACCTGGCGGACATCCTGCAGGAAGGTGTCTGCAATGAATTTTGCGCGCAGGGGGTCACCGGGCATCAGGACAGTTTTTGCGAAGTCGCCTTTTTCGGCGCTGATGTGGGGAGTTGCCATAGTAATCGTCTCCTTTTCCTTGATTATGTTATAATGAACCTCTCAGGCATCACGCAGCAGAACGAGAGGTTTTTTCCTTATCTTTTGCCGGGGAAGAAGTTCTGCGGTGCCAGATACGAGCCGCTGCGGCGGATCTCGAAGTGGCAGTGGTTGCCGCTGGAACGCCCGGTGCTGCCCACGTAACCGATGAGCTGGCCCTGACGGACTCTCTGGCCTGCACTGACGGTCAGCGACAGGCAGTGGGCATAGACCGTGGTGTAGCCGCCGGAGTGGCTGATGATGACCGAGTAGCCATAGCCCGTGCCGGCACCGGCCTTGTTGTAGCCCGCCTTGGTCACGGTGCCGCCTGCCGACGCATAGATGGGCGTACCGGCCGGTGCGCAGATGTCCACGCCCTTGTGGCCGCTGCCGTACCAGCGCGAGCAGTAACGGTAGTTGGGCACCGGCCAGATGAACTGGCCGCTGCCAGTGATGTAGGCGGTCTTGTTCGTCACCTTCTTGGTGCCGACGACCACCTTCTTGGGCACGGCTTCCTTGAGGGTCTGGGTGGAAACGACGGTCTGTTCCAACAGGGTGCCGTTCGCGTCGTAGACATTTTGCAGCGTCACAAGACGCAAGCCGTTCTCACCCTCCTGCAAGGTTTTGGTCGTGCCCTTGGTATATTCGTTCGACTGGGTGGTCTCTGTGGTGAAGGGCACCTCCTCCTGCCGGGTCTCTATCTTGGTGATGCGCACTTCCAGCGTCGCTTCCTCTTTGGTCACGATGAGGGTGTCGCCCTCCTGGATGTTGGAGCCTTCGGTCAGAGCTGCGCCCTTGAAGTTCGTATTCAGCGCACACAGCTCGCGGAAGGTCAGGTCATTCTTCTGGGCGATGGACCACAGGGTATCGCCGGTCTGGACCGTGTAGGTCTTCTCCTGCTGGCGGACGCCGGAGATCATATCCTCGATGGAATTGTCGTCCTCGAAGCTGTCGTTGAAATAGATGCCGTCTTCGAGCAGAACGGTCTTGTTGAAGCCGACGGTGACGTTTCCATCGTTCTTGTACTCTTCCTCGTAGGGGGCCAGCAGGCTGTTCAGGTAGCTGCGCAGGGCGTCGCCGTCTGCGCACACGGCCGTCAGCTCACCGTTCAGGTAGAGAGCCGTGCCCTCGCTGATCTCATCGCTGGCGCTCTTCAGGATGGCGTCGGCGGTCTCGCTCTCGTCCATGACCTGATGCGCCACCGTGATGGTATAGCTCGGCTCGATGGTCCAGTCGGTCTTGTCCGTACCGGCGTAATTGATACGCTCCATCACGTCCTCACGGGCAAGGTTGAAGACTTCTTCGTTGGCCACATAGCCGACGGTCTTCCCGTTGACCTGCACCGCCAAGGCATAGGGCTGCTGGATGGTGCGGTCATACACCGTCACGAACACCGCCAGCATACACACCGGCAGGATGTACATGGCCATCCGGGGCAACAGCCGAAAGTTGCGCCGGATGCCGCTGGTAAGATAATGGACACTGGCTTTGACGGCCGTGCCGAAGCCTTTCTCCTTCCGGACCGCGCGGGCATGCACCAGCAGTGCCCCCGTGCCTCGGAAAAAGAGGATCACCGGGCCGAACAGGTCCCGGAACATCTGGGCAACGCCGGGGAACGCCAGCGCGGCCAGTTCATGGAATACATTGCGGATGCCGTGCGCCAGCCACCGCGCGACGGCGGAGAGATTCCGGCCCGTGCGCACCACGGCATATTCGGCGGCAAAGCCCAACGCATACAGGGTCTCGCCCACCCGCAGCACCAAAGCGCTCCCCCGCAGCTTCTGCGAAAGGTCGTTCATGCGGCGCTGCGTCTTCCGGCGGAAGCGGTGTTTCTGCAGCAGCCGGCTGCACTGGAGCTGTGCCCAAAGGGACCGCAGCGTCCGCTTGTGCTTCACCGGCGGTGCTGACGGAGCCTCCTGCATCGGCTCCTTTGTCTTTTCATCGATCAAAAGGGGGTGCTCCTTCCTGACTGTAAGGATCAAAAATCACAAATTCATTTCAATTATACACGCCGTCCGCGCTGAAACAAGGTTCCTCACAAAAATTGGGCAGACCTTTCACGGACTTTTCACTTAGTTTTCATATTTCCAGGGGGTCTTCCCCGAAAAGTGCCCGCAGATCGGGCGGGAGCGGGCTTTTCACGGTGACGGCCCGGCTCTGTTCCAGAGGCGAGGCCGTGATGCGGATGCCCTCCGGCGTCACCTCGTATTCCGGCACCCAGAAGCGCTGCTCTGCACAGTGCAGCGCCTGCCGCCCGATCCGCTCCCGGCTCCCGCCGTAGAGGTCATCTCCGGCCAGCGGGTGGCCGATGGAGGCAAAGTGGACCCGGATCTGGTGCGTCCGCCCCGTCACCGGGACACAGGCGGCCAGGCTGAAACCGTGCTCTGCTCTTATTATGGTATACTCCGTCCGGCTGGGCTTGCCGTCCGGCGTCACGCACCGGCCGATGATGCTCTCGGCCTGACGGCCGATGGGGGCGTCGATGACGCCTTTACCGAGGGGCAGTTCGCCCTCCACGACGGCATAGTAGAGCTTTTCGACGTTCCGGGCCAGCAGCGGAGCGGCGTAGCCATTCTTTGCGGCCAGCACAAGGCCGCTGGTGTCCTTGTCGATCCGGTTCACCGGGCGGAAGACCGGGCTCTCGCCCCGCGCCTCCATCCGGGCCGCATAGCCGTTGGCCAGCGTATCCAGCGGATAGTTCAGCGTAGGATGCACAGCCAGGTGCGGCGGCTTGTCCAGCACGATGGCGAACGCATCCTCATAGACGGCCTGCACCGGGATCTCCGGCTGCGGGGCCACACCGGCCCCGTCAGCAGGCAGTTCGAACCAAATGTCCTGCCCGGCTTCGACCCGGCGGTTCGCCAGGATGGGCTGTCCACCAGCCCAGAAGCCGCTGCCGTGGAACTTGACCGCGCGGGCCAGCTCGGTGGAGACGGCACACCGGCGCAGAAAATTGCGCAGCAGCGCGCCGTCGGCTTCGGGCGGCACCGGAAAGATCAGTTTCATCCCTGTGCCACCTCCCCGAAATCTTTACGCCATATATAAATTATTATAACAAATTTCGCCTCCACTTGCAATTCTTGTTTTTTTATGGTATCATGAGGAACGGAAAACGAGTGGAACATACGGCGGCGGGGCGGCTTTGACCGCCCTGAGGAAAGTCCGGGCCTCACAGAGCACGGTAACTGCTAACGGCAGCCGAGGGTGACCTCAGGGAAAGTGCAACAGAAAGGAAACCGCCGCAGCAATGCGGTAAGGATGAAAGGGCGAGGTAAGAGCTCACCAGCGTATGGGTGACCATGCGGCTTTGTAAACCCTACCGGAAGCAACACCTATATGGGACGGATAGCGCTGCTCGCGTGTCCCGATGGTGGCATGAGCCTGTCAGCAATGGCAGGTCGAGACAGATCGTCGTTTAATACAGAACCCGGCTTACGGTCCATCTCGTTTTCCATGTTTGGTTTTGTCTGAGCTGCTGCGGAGGCCCCGCAGCGGCTCTTTTTGTTTGTTCCCGCAACTTTTACCACTCTGTGACTTTCCGTTTGGCCCGGAGTGTGGTATACTATGTGCACCACGGCGATTCATCTGTCCGCCGTGGTCAAACACAACAGACAGGATGTGAAATCCTCCGATGAAAGATGGTTTTTTGAAAGCAGCCGCTCTCTCGCCCGCACTGCGGGTGGCGGACTGCGCCTATAACACAGAGCAGATCCTTCAGGAGCTGCGCGCAGCCTCTGCACGCGGCGTGAAGCTGGCCGTATTCCCGGAATTCTGCCTCACCGGCTACACCTGCGGCGACCTGTTTTTGCAGCGCACGCTGCAGCAGGGCGCGCTGACCGGCCTGCAGACACTGCTGGACGCCAGCCGGGAGCTGGACGTCGTGGCGCTGGTGGGCCTGCCACTGCTGGTGCGGGGCAAGCTGTACAACTGCGCCGCCGTGCTCTGCCGCGGCCGGCTGCTGGGCCTTGTCCCCAAGACGTACCTGCCCAATTACGGCGAGTTCTACGAAAAGCGCCAGTTCACCCCCGGCTCCACCGAGGTCGAGACCCTCACGGTCTGCGGCCAGCAGGTGCCCTTTGGCACCTCGCTGCTTTTCCGCTGCCGCGAGATGCCCAGCTTCGTGCTGGGCGTGGAGCTTTGCGAAGACCTGTGGAGCGCGCTCCCGCCTTCCACCTTCCACGCGCTGGCCGGAGCCACCGTCATTGCAAACCTCTCCGCCAGCGACGAGACGGTCGGCAAGGCGGAGTACCGCCGGGCGCTGGTGGCCAACCAGTCCGCCCGCCTGCTCTGCGGCTACCTGTATGCCTCCGCCGGGCACGGTGAGAGCACCCAGGACATGGTGTTCGCAGACCACGACCTCATTGCGGAAAACGGCACCCTGCTGGCTGAAACGGCACCCTTCGCAGGCGGTCACGCCGAGACGGAGCTGGACTGCCAGCGGATGGAATCCGAGCGGGCCCGCAACACCAGCTTCGAGCCTTCCACGGACGGCTATCAGACCGTGGACTTCAGCCTGACGCTGGCTGACACCACCCTGACCCGCTTCGTGGACCCGACCCCCTTTGTGCCCGGCGACCCGCAGCGCCGCGCTGAGCGCTGCGAGCTCATCCTGAAGATGCAGGCCGACGGTCTGGCCAAGCGGCTGGAACATGCCCACGCCAAAACGGCCGTCATTGGCATCTCCGGCGGGCTGGACAGCTGCCTTGCTCTGCTGGTGGCCGTCCGCGCCATGAAGCAGCTCCGCCGCCCCACCACCGATGTGCTGGCCGTGACCATGCCCTGCTTCGGTACTACCCGGCGCACCCGCAGCAACGCGGAGATCCTGTGCGAGGAGCTGCATGTTTCCTTCTCCGAGATCGACATCGCCAACACGGTCCACAGCCACTTTGCCGACATCGGCCAGGACGAGAGCGTGCTGGACGTCACCTTCGAGAACGGTCAGGCCCGTGTCCGCACACTGGAGCTGATGGACACCGCCAACCGCACCGGCGGCCTCGTGGTGGGCACCGGCGACCTCTCGGAGCTGGCGCTGGGCTGGGCCACCTACAACGGCGACCACATGAGCATGTACGGCGTGAATGCCGGGGTGCCCAAAACGCTGGTGCGCCACCTCGTTCGGTACGAAGCCGACATCGCCGCCACCGATGCGCTCCGGACCGTGCTGCTGGACATCCTCGACACCCCCGTCTCCCCCGAACTGCTGCCCGCAAAGGACGGCGAGATCGCGCAGAAGACGGAAGACCTGGTCGGCCCGTATGAGCTGCACGACTTTTATCTCTATTATGTGCTGCGCTTCGGCTTCGGCCCGGCCAAGATCTTCCGGCTGGCCAAAGCTGCCTTTGCAGGCCGGGCCGAATACCCGGACGAAGTGCTGTACAAATGGCTGCGCAACTTCTACTGGCGGTTCTTTGCCCAGCAGTTCAAGCGCAGCTGCCTGCCCGACGGCCCCAAGATCGGCAGCGTGACCCTCTCGCCCCGCGGCGACTGGCGGATGCCCAGCGATGCGGCGGCAGCGCTCTGGCTGGCCGAACTCGAACAACTGTTTCCGCACAAAGGATGACCCATGAAACAACATTCCAAGCTTTTCGTCAACCTGATCTTTGTTCTGGCCGTGCTGGCCATTGCGGGCGTTCTGTTCGCCCTGCGGGCCGCACACGCCACCGGCAGCACCTTGGAAGCCGAGCTCATTTACGGCGACGCCAACACGGTGCAGAAGTTTTCTCTGGACAACGACGCCACCTATGATGTGGACACCGGTTACTACACCGTCCACATCGAGGTGAAGGACGGGGCCGCCCGCTTTGTGAATTCGCCCTGCCCGGACCACATCTGCGAAAGTTTCGGCTGGCTTTCGGCGGAAGATCAGACCGCCACCTGCCTGCCCGCTCGCGCCGTGCTGACCATCGCGCCGCTGTCCTGAGGGCACAGTCAAAAGGAGAGTTTCCATGTTCGATGAAAAAGACACCACCCGGCACATCCACCGGGGCGCACGGAAGGACCCGGACCGCACCGTTGAGGTGGACAGCTCCGCATTTTTTGCGCCGCAGACTGCCCAGCCGGTGACGCCGCCGCCCTCCAAAAAGCCGCCCCGGCAGAACAACTCCCCGGCCCGGCCGCCCCAAAAGCCCGGCAAAAGGAAAGGCTCCGGCTCGAAATTCGGGTCGTTCCTGCTGGTCTTGCAGGCCGTTCTCAGCGTGGCAGCCTTCGTGCAGCTCTGCCGCACCCAGATGCTTCCCGCGCTCTACCTCGTCATCATTGCAGCGCTGCTGGCCCTGTTCTGGCTGCTGGTCAAGCGCTGCCAGGAGTACAGGACCCCCGGCAGAGTCTCCCGCGTCTTCTCGGTCTTCCTGTGCGCGGCGCTGGCCCTCGGCTGCGTCTGGGCGCAGCAGGGCCTTGCCGCGCTGGGCAGCGTGACCTCCGGCCTGCTCACCGGTGCCGAGGCGAATAAGATCACCAAGGAGCCGTTCGTCGTCTACCTCAGCGGCGTGGACACCCGCGGAGAGCTGACCGAAAAGGCCCGCAGCGATGTGAACATCCTGGCCGTGGTCAACCCCGCCACCAAACGGGTGGCCCTCATCAACACCCCGCGCGACTACTACGTCGATCTGGCGGGCACCAGCAGTAAGGACAAGCTGACCCACGCCGGTCTGTACGGCGTGGAGACCAGCATGGCCACCCTGGGCAACCTCTACGGCGTGAATGTGGAGCACTACATCCGCATCAATTTTGCGGGCTTCATCAGCATCATCGACGCCGTGGGCGGTGTGGATGTCTACTCCGACCAGGCGTTCACCTCGGTGGGCAGCCCCGGTTACTATGACCCCACCACCTTTGCCGAGGGCTGGAACCATCTGGACGGCAAGAGCGCGCTGGCCTTTGCCCGCGAGCGCCACGCCTTCGCTTCTGGCGACATCCAGCGCGGCATCAACCAGATGAAGGTCATCGACGCCATGGTGAACAAGCTCAAGTCCCCCACCGTCCTGATGAGCTTTTCCAAGCTGATGGACGCCGTGTCGGACTGTTTCGTCACCAGCCTGTCGCAGGAGCAGATCTCCGCGCTGGTCCGGATGCAGCTGAGCGACCTCGCCAACTGGGATATCCAGAGCTACTCCGTCACCGGTTCCAGCGGCAAGAGCTCTCAGTGCTACTCCGCTAAGGGGCAGAGCCTCTACGTCATGAAACCGGACGAAAGCTCGGTGGCGCAGGCCAAGGAGCTGATTGCCTCCGTGCTGGGCGGTGAGGGCACGGTCAGCGACACCCAACAGACCCCGGAGAAGACCGAAGTCCACACGCCGACGGCAGACCCCAACGCCGCCGTTTCCGTGCCGGAGACCCCGGCGGACAGCGTTGTCCTGGACGAGCCTGCGGAGAGCGTCCCGGAGGAGATCCCTGCCAGCAGCGAGCAGCCCGCAGAGGCTCCGGCTGAGACCCCTGCCGAAACCCCGGCCGGCGGCGAACCGTCGGCCTCCACCGAAGTGCCCGCCGAGGAGCCTCCTGCCGAGAGCAGCAGCTCCACCGAAGCACCGTCCATTTCCCTGCCCACGCAGGAGCAGGTCGAGCAGGCGGCCTCCTCGCTCCATCAGGCGGCGTCCACCGTTCTGGATGCCCTGTTCGGTTCCAGCAGCTCCGCAGAATAAGACCCAGTTACAAAAAAAGTCCCGACCAGACCGGTCGGGACTTTTTCTTGTTTCATGTGGGAGCGGATTATTCAGCGGACTCCAGCTCGAAGGTCTTGACGGAGGCGGTGCCGTTGCGGCCAGCCTTATCGGCGCGCAGATACTGGCGGGTGGTCTCGCCGTTTGCGGTCACGTCTGCCACATACACGGTGTTCTCCTCAGCCTCGATGGGGAACTCCTCAACCATGCCCTTCATGGGCAGGGCGCTCAGGTCGTCGTATGCGCCGTTCAGCTTCCACAGCTTCATGGTGTCGCCGTTGGAGAGGGTGAACTCGCCGTAGCAGTCGGCATCGTAGGTCTTGCCGTTCACTTCGAGGGACTCGGTGCTGACCACGCTGGCGGCGGCAGCCTCGCTGGATGCGGCCTCCGAAGCAGCCACAGAAGAGGCAGCCTCGCTGGAAGCAGCAGAGGAAGCAGCAGAGGAAGCGGTGGAAGATGCGGTGCTGGAGCAGCCGGTCACAGCAAAAGCCAGAACAGCAGCGGCCAGTGCCAGACCCATTGCACGATTCAGTTTCATTGTATGATCTCCTTTGTTTGAACCAATCCTTTTTCTGTCCGGAAGCAGGAGCGGTTCTGCTCTTCCCTCACGAACAGGCACAGGGCCTAGTTTACCACAACCCCAACCATACTTCAAGCATCTTCAGCGCATTTGTTTTCAAACTGTGACTTTTACTTCCGGATCTTCTCCCATACGCTCTGGCCGTCCAGGGTCGAAGCGTCTACACCGAGGTAGTCGCAGACGGTGTGGGCGATGGTGCCGAAGCAGAGCTTCGTGCCCAGGTCCACGCCGGGCTTGACGCCCCTGCCGCAGATGAGGTACGGCACATACTCGCGGGTGTGGTCGGTGGTTTTGGTATAGGACGGGTCGCAGCCGTGGTCTGCCGTGATCATCAGCAGGTCGCCCTCCCGCATACCGGGGATGAAGTCGGCCAGGAACGCATCGAACTCGGTGGCAGCGGCGGCATAGCCTGCCACGTCGCGGCGGTGGCCATAGAGCATATCAAAATCGACGAGGTTCACAAAGGCCAGGCCCTCAAAATCGCGGGTCTGCAAGGCTTTGGTGAAGGCGATGCCGTTGGTGTTGCCGGTTGTCTTGATTTTCTCGGTCACGCCCTCGCCGTCAAAGATATCGAAGATCTTGCCCACGGCGATGACGTCCTTGCCTGCGTCCTTCAGCAGGTCGAGCATGGTGGCGCGGGGCGGCTTCAGGCTCAGGTCGTGGCGGTTGGTGGTGCGGTAGAAGGTCTCCGCCGTGCTGCCCAGGAAGGGGCGGGCGATGACGCGGCCCACGCCGTATTCGCCCTTCAGCATCGCGCGGGCGATCTCGCAGTAGCGGTACAGTTCGTGCACCGGCACCAGCTCCTCGTGCGCGGCCACCTGAAAGACGCTGTCGGCGCTGGTGTAAACGATGAGGGCATCCTCCCGCATGGCCTGCTCGCCGTAATCCCGGAGCACCTGTGTGCCGGAATAGGGCTTGTTGCAGAGGACTTTGTGGCCGGTCTTTTCCTCGAACGCATGGATGAGTTCCTCCGGGAAGCCGTTCGGGAAGGTGGGCAGCGGTTTCGGGCTGACCACACCGGCGATCTCCCAATGACCGATGGTGGTATCCTTGCCCATGCTCTGCTCCTGCAGGCGGGCAAAGGCCCCTGCCGGGGCAGCGGTCTTCTCCCCTGCCGTCACACCGTCGATGTTAAACAGGCCGAGCTTCTGCAGATTGGGGCAGTGAAAGTTCGGGTGCTTTGCAATGGCACCGAGGGTATTGGTGCCCGCGTCGCCAAAGGCGGCTGCATCCGGCTCTGCACCGATGCCAAAGCTGTCCAGAACGATCAGAAACACACGTTTTTCCATAGTTTTGTTCTCCATTTCATTTCCAGAGCGTCCCACCCGAAAGTGAGACTTTTTCTGGTTCCATTATAAGCAGTTCCGCTCCCGGATGCAAGGGCTTTCCGGATGCAGGCATTCCTTACGAAATTTTAACCAATTCTTTGCTAACTCCCTCTTGCCCTATTGTATCCAAGCGTTTATAATATAATATGGTATGGTTTTGAGAACGACCATATTGGCGTCTTTCGCCGCGGCAGGCCCCGAATGCCGGAGCCTGCCAAATGCAGCCGATCGGGCTGCTGCGTTAAGATAGAGAGTAGAATAGAGAAAGATCGAGGTAATCAACATGAGAAAAACGAAGATCATCTGCACCCTGGGCCCTTCCACCGACAAAGGGGATGTCCTGCGCGAGCTGATCGCCAACGGCATGAACGTGGCCCGCTTCAATTTTTCCCACGGCTCCTATGAGGAGCACGGCGGCCGTCTGGCCAATCTGAAGGCACTGCGCGAAGAGCTGGGCAAGCCCGTTGCTGCCCTGCTGGACACCAAGGGCCCTGAGATCCGCCTGAAGGAGTTCAAGAACGGCGTCGAGATGCTGGAAGCCGGCCAGACCTTCACCCTGACCACCCGTGAGGTGGAGGGCACCAAGGAGATCTGCTCCATCACCTACAAGGACCTGCCCCACGATGTGCACGAGGGCGGCACCATCATGCTGGACGACGGCCTCATCATGCTGCGCATCGAGAAGGTCACCGACACCGACATCACCTGCACCGTGCTGAACAGCGGCAAGATCAAGACCAAGAAGGGTGTCAACGTGCCCGGCGTCCATCTGTCCATGCCGTACCTGAGCCAGAAGGACCGCGAGGACATCATCTTCGGCATCCAGAACGGCTTCGACTTCATCGCAGCCTCCTTCGTGCGCACCGCACAGGACGTCTACGATATCCGCAACCTGCTGAACGAGTACGACTCCAACATCCGCATCATCGCCAAGATCGAGAACCGTGAGGGTGTCAACAACATCGACAGCATCCTGTCCGCTGCCGACGCCGTCATGGTCGCCCGCGGCGACCTGGGCGTCGAGATCGACTTCACCGAGCTGCCCGGCATCCAGAAGAACATCATCGACCGCTCCTTCTCCTTCGGCAAGCCCATCGTCACCGCCACCCAGATGCTGGACAGCATGATGGTCAACCCCCGCCCCACCCGCGCCGAGATCTCCGACGTGGCAAACGCCATCTATGACGGCACCTCTGCCATCATGCTCTCCGGCGAGACCGCTGCGGGCGCTTACCCCGTCGAGGCCCTGAAGACCATGTCCGCCATCGCCGAGCGCACCGAGAACGAGCCCCACTACCGCGACGAGCGCTTCAAGGATGCCGCCCACGGCCAGATCAGCGTCAGCGATGCCACCGCACACGCTGCCTGCCTGACCGCACGGGACGTCAACGCTGCCGCCATCGTCACCGTGTCCGAGTCCGGCAACACCGCCCGCCTGCTGAGCAAGTACCGCCCCACCCAGCCCATCATCGCCTGCGTCATGAACGAGCAGGTCCAGCGTCAGCTCTCCCTGAGCTGGGGCATCACCACCCTGCTGATGGGCCCCGCCAAGAGCACCGACGAGCTGATCGAGATGTCCACCGCGCTGGCCCAGAAGAACGGCTACCTGCACAACGGTGAGCTGGCCGTCGTCACCGCCGGTGTCCCCGTGGGCGTTTCCGGCACCACCAACATGATCAAGATCCACATGGTCGGCAACTGCCTGTCCACCGGTGTGGGCGTCGGCCGCGAGAACGCCGACCTGACCAGCGCTTCCGGCAAGGCCTGCGTCTGCCGCACGCTGGACGAGGTCCGCGCCAAGTTCAAGCCTGGCATGGTGCTGGTCGTGCCCTCCACCACCAACGAGATGCTGGAGTACGTCCGCGATGCTGCCGCTCTGGTGGTCGAGGAGGCTGGCCTGAACAGCCACGCCGCCATTGCCGGCAAGGCCCTGCTCAAGCCCACCATCGTGGGTGCCCTGGGTGCCTGCAGCCACATCCGCGACGGTCTGGACATCGCTGTGGACTGCGCCCACGGCAGCGTCCAGCGCCTGCAGGCCTGAGAGGTGCACGAGATGGAACGGATCGCGAGTTTTTGCGTGGACCACACCAAACTGGACCGCGGCATGTACCTGAGCCGTCAGGACGGCGATGTGCTCACCTGGGACATCCGGATGAAGAAGCCGAACCACGGCGATTATCTCTCCACCGGGGCCGCCCACACGCTGGAGCACCTGTTCGCTACCTACGCGCGGAACAGCGCTTTCCGGGACGGCGTCATCTACGTCGGCCCCATGGGCTGCCGCACCGGCTTCTATCTGCTCACGCGCGGCCTTGCCCCTGCCGAAGCGTTGAAGCTGACGGTGGAGTCCTTCCGCTTCATGGCGGCCTTTGAGGGCGCTGTCCCCGGTGCCAGCGAAGTGGAATGCGGCAACTACCGCGACATGGACCTGCCCGCCGCCAAGGCCGAGGCAGCCGCCATGCTCCCTGTTCTGGAAGCGCTGACCGCTGACCAGCTGCACTACTAACTCCCATCAAACCAACGACCGGGAAGTCTCTCACCCAAGAGGCTTCCCGGTTTTTTGATAAAAAGATGGATTTTTATGTGCAAATCCTTTATAATGATTTTAGTCTAATTCCCTCTTTTCACGGAGATCCCGATCCTGCGAGGGGCTGACAAGATCACATTGCGGAGGTTCAGGATATGGCAGAATACATTTTGCTGATCGACAGTAACTATGAGGAGGCCGAGGGCTTTGTGCGCGGGCTGAAAGAAGCGACCGCTTCCCCCTGGGAAGTCGAGCTTTATCCCAACAACACGACCTACGGTCTGCGCCGCTACCTCAAGTTTTTCACGGTGGCGCTCCATGTGGTCACCCACCCGGCCCGGTATTCCGGCAAGACCCTGCTCTGCTGGCAGCAGTTCTACGGCATCGCCATCGCGTTTTTCTGCCGGTTGTTCCACCTCAAAAAGCGGTTCCGGCTCGTCATCATGACCTTTATCTACAAGCCGCGGTCCGGCTTTGCCGGGAGGCTGTTCGAGCGTTTTGTGCGGTACTCCGTCACTTCCGACGCAGTGGACCGCATCCTGCTGACCACCCGCGCCGAGGCCCCGCGCTACGCCGAGACCTTCGGTCTGCCCCTTTCCCGATTCGGTTTTGCCCACTGCGGCTCGATCCCGCACGACCCCGCCGCCTACGACGACCCGGCACTGAAAGCGCAGGGCTACTATTTTGCCACCGGCCGCAGCAACCGCGACTATGACTTCCTCATCCGGGCGTTCCGGGGCCGCCCGGAAACGCTCTGCATCGCCTGCGATGTCCTCGCCCCCTGCCCGGAACCCAACATCCAGGTCGAACAGAACCTGTTCGGCGAGGCCATGCTGCGCCGGATGCGGAACGCCAGAGCCGTTCTCTTCGCCTTTGAAAACGACCAGGTCGCCTCCGGGCAGCTGACCTTCCTCACGGCCATGGATCTCGGTGTACCCGTCATCGTGACCCAGACACAGGGCCTGACAGACGACTATCTCACCGATGGCGTCACCGGCCTTGTGGTGCCCAAGGAGGAAGCGGCTCTGCACGAGGCGATGGACCGGCTGGCCGCAGACCCTGCCTTTGCCGCCCGGCTGAGCGCCAACGCAGAGCAGGCGTTCCGCACCCGGTTCACCTATTACCATGCCGGCAAAGAAGTCGGCGCACAAGTTTCCGAAAGCGAGGTGGCCTGAATGCCCTGCATCAGCGTGATCGTCCCGACCTACAATGTTCTGCCCTATCTGGACCGCAGCATGACGTCCCTGCTGGGGCAGACCCACCGGGACCTTGATATCCTTCTTATCGACGATGGTGCCACCGACGGCTGCGCCGCCCGCTGCGACGCCTATGCCCGGCAGGACCCGCGCGTTCGGGTCGTCCACCAGCCCAACGGCGGCCTCAGTGCAGCCCGCAACACCGGGCTGGACCATGCAGTCGGCGATTTTGTCGCCTTCCTTGACCCGGATGACTACGCCGACCCCCACATGCTGGAACGGCTTCTGACCACGCTCACCCAGGCGCAGGCCGACACCTGCTTCTGCCGCTATTACGATGTCTCCGCCGACGGCAGTGTCCGCCTTGCCCCGGAGGACTATGCGCGTTCCCTCTACACCGGTGCTGAGATCGACCAGCTTCTTCTCGGCATGGTCGGCTCCCGGCCGCACCATCCCCACGATGTGGAGATCGGAATGTCGGTCTGGAAGGGGCTCTACTCCCTGCCCATCCTCCGGGCGCACCACATCCGGTTCCTCTCCGAGCGGGAGTACCTGTCCGAAGATCTGCTGTTCCATCTGGACTATCTTGCCCACGCCGGGGCAGTCGCCATCGTACCGGAGCCTCTCTATTATTACTGCCAGAACCCTGCCTCCCTCACCGGTGTATACCGGGCCGACCGCTTTGCGCGGGAAAAGCGGTTCTACGAGAAGGTCTCGGCAGAGCTTGCCCTGCGCTTCCCGCCCGAAGTCTACCGTCCGCGGCTCGACAAGGCCTTTTTAGGCCGGGTCCGCCGCTGCATCGCGCAGGAGGCCGCACACAACAAAAACAGCCTGCGGAACATCGCGGCCATCTGCCGGGATCCTCTTGTGCAGGCTGTTCTCCGGGAGCTGGATGAGAGCCAGCTGCCCCGGCTCAAGCAGGTGCTCCACTGGGCTATCCAGCACCATTGTGCGCTCTTTTTGTATGGGGCATTCCGGCTCAGATAAGCCCCAGCGCTGCAAATTCCCGCGCCATGCCGTCGTCGGTGACGGCGGGGCAGAGATGTAGCGCAACGACCGGGAAGTCTCTTTCCAACGAGGCTCCCCGGTCGTTTTTCTGTTTGATCTTCTAATTTTTTCTCCGGAACTGTTCGGTGAGTGCCCTTGCGCCTTGGACCAACACTTCTCGTTCGGTGTCCCAATGCTTCAGGACCTGTTCCAGATGAAGCGTCAAAAGAGACGCTTCGTAGTAATTTTCCGTGTGGCCGCACCGAACATTTTCCCACGCCCACATGCTGTCCGGTTCAAATTCGTATGTACAGATTGCCTTGATCTGCGCACGGTGCTTCCGATACGCCTCCACATGCGTCTGCTTTTCTGCCACATCTTTCTTATTGTACGGATCATAAAACCGAAGTGAAAGATAGGTCCCGTCCTGATCACTATCCATCCGCCAGAAAATGCGATATCCGTCTTTTTGAGTGGGAAACAAATACTCCGCAATGACCATTTCCGTCCAGGGCCTGCCAAAACTGGAGCCATGGTAGACCTCATAAAGAACACTGCCTCGTTTCCAGAGCGTTTCCGGAAAGATCATCCGCATCAATGTATGTTGCGCGATCGCACTGTTATTCAGCCGTTCCGGCTCCTGCAAAAAATCCTTTTCCCGCGCCTGTTGCTCCAGTTTTCGCTCCAGAAAGGTGAGATAGGCGTCCAAAATCTCGCTTTTTCCTTGATAAGGTGTCAGGCATTGTAAAAACGCTTCGCCCGTAATGGTGACGTCTGCATCTACGAGTCGGTCTGCATCATAGAGAAAGCCCGTCTTGAAATAAACCGTCCTGAGTTCCACATTCTCATGGATGCCGCAGAGCCGCCGCTCTTCTTCGGAGAGCTGCGTCATTCGTTCGCGATATCTGCGGATCTGTTCCCCATGTTCCGAGCTGTCCGTCTTATCTTCCACCAGGATCACACGATTTTTTCCCGTCAGGCAGATCAGAATGTCCGTTTTATAAAACTGCTGTATCGTCTGAAGCGTCTGTCCGCTTTCGATCGTCACCTCGCCCATTTTCTTCAAAAGGTCTACGGCCAGCGGGTACAGATTCGATGCCGGTTCATTCAGCCAATTCAAACACCAGCAGATCACTGCATCCTGCGACAATTCACTGGTCGCATAGTCAAAAAGATTATTCATTGGTTTGTCCTCAGATCAGCCCCAGCGCTGCGAACTCCCGCGCGATGCCGTCGTCGGTGACGGCGGGGCAGATGCGGTCACAGCGTTTTTTCAGGTTGTCTGAGCCGTTGGCCATGCAGACGCTGATGCCGACAACATCCGTCATCTGCAAGTCGTTGTCGCTGTCGCCAAAGCCGATGGTATCGGCCAGCGAGCAGCCCAGGTGATTGCAAATAGCCCGGATGCCGCTCCCCTTGTTGAATTTGCGGTTGATGAGTTCTCCGTTCACGATGCCGCCGCCCTCGTCGCCAAGGCGGGATTCGCAGAAGACGAACTGGTCTTCGTACTGCCGCTTCACCTCCGTCAGGCAGGCTTCGTTGGGCGCAATGAAAACGATCTTGTAGACCGGCTCGCCGTGGTATTCCTCGATGGGGCGGATGGTCATCCCGAACTCCATCATCTTCCGCCAGCGCTCGGCCTCGCTGTTGGTCTGGCCCGGCTTTTTGGGGAAGAGGTTGGCAAACCGCTCGATCATTTTGATGCCGCCATAAGTATCGTCCCGCACTTCCAGTGTACACTCGGCCCCGCATGCTTGCAGCGCCGCCCGCAGGCCGCGCACCTGCTCCGGCTCCATGGGGAGGTCCACCAGGACCTTTCCCTCACAGCCCACATAGCCGCCTGCCGAGCAGACGAAGCCGTCGAACCCGTAGTGGAAGAGCGGTTCGGTCATCCGGAGGTTCCGCCCGGTGCAGAGAAAGAGCTTGTGCCCGTTGGCGCGGGCACGGCGGAGGGCCTCCACCGCGCTGTCCGGCACGGTCATCTCACCCGGCGGCAGCAGGGTGCCGTCGATATCCAGAAAAATCAGTTTTTGTTTCATTTTCCCATCCCCATCCAGCGGAAGAGCAGGCCCAGCACCAGCATAGCCAGCAGCAGGCCCAGCACCGCGTAATTCGTGCGGGGCGTCCGGCTGCGTCTGCCGCCCCCCTGTTTGCGATTCGTCGTGTTTTTGCGGGCCGTGCCGTTCCGGCTGCCCGCAGTGCGGCCCGCGCTGCCGGAACGCGGTCTGCGGTTGGCCGCATTGCCCGAACCTGATCCGTTCCGCTGGCTGGCGTTCCGGGTTTTTCCGGTGCTGCGCGTCTCCTGTCCCTCCGGCTGCGATGCCCTGGCGACGGGCTTTCTTGCCCCGCAGCGGTTCAGAAATGCCTCTGCCTGCCGGTAATACTGCTCCAGCTCACTGGTGCGCAGGGCTGTACCCGCATAGCTCTCTTCCAGCGCCTCCACGGCTTCGTTAAAGAGGATGGCCGCCTGGGTCCCGGCGGTGCGGTCCGATGCGTGTGCGGCCTCGTTGCGGGCCGTGCGCACCGCGTTGCAGGCGCGGCGGGCAGCACCGGGGTGTTCGGTATTGCCCAGCAGGTCCAGCGGATGAGCAGCGTCCTTTTCGGGGTCCAGCAGCACCCGCATACACAGGGTGGTGTCCAGCTGGCTCCAGCTCGTCTTGCCCGAAAGGTCGGGCATCCGCTCGTAATACTCCGGGCTCTCCTGCTGGCGCTGGGCGATGTGTTCCAGCAGGGCGTTCAGGCTGTGGGCACCGGGCTTTCGCTCCCAGTGCCAGCGCAGCAGCTTGCGGCTGATCTCGTCGCAGGCTGTTTTGATCTCAAATGCCACTTGCAGTGTTTCGTCTGGCATAGTATCCTCCCTTGAGAAAACCAAAAACGGAGGAAGCGTTGGGCCTCCTCCGTTCGTTTTTTACATCATGAACTGATAGTACACAAAGCCCCACAGCGCGATGCCGGCGCAGATGATGGCCGTGAGCGGCGGCACCCAGCGGATGAGCGTTTCGGCCACGCCGTCGTGGGCTTCGGTCTGCTCTTCCTCTTCGGCGTCCTCCGGCTCGGCCGGGCGAACAGCCTCCCGCCCTCTGGCCGGGATGACGCGGGTCCCCTCGTCGTCCGCATGGGCCGGGCTGGTTTTGCCGGGAAATGCCGCACGGGTGGAAGCATCCAGCACACGGGTGCTCTCTGCATCCGGCGCGTTCTCCAGCGGCGGCGCAAAGGAAGCGGGCCTGTCCACTTCCTCAGCCGAAGGCCGCAGGGTCGTGCGCGGCGGCATCACGCGGGTGGCCTCCGCATCCGGTTCTGTCCGGGGCGGCACACTGCCCACGATGCGGGTCGGCTCTTCCGGCGGGACCGGGGCAGCGCCCACAACACGGGTGCGCTCGTCCGGCTCCGTCTGCACAGGCCGCACCGGCTCGGCGGCGGGCACAGGCTCCTTCTTTTCCGGCTGCAGCAGGGTGTTCAATGCGTTTTGCAGCAGGATGCGGTCGCAGCCGCACTCGGTGCAGTAAACGGTGTCTTCTTCCTTCGGGTGGAAGGAACCGCAGGCGCAGTACCAGCCGTTCTCGAAGACCTGGGGCATATACTTGAGGCCCTGACGGTTCATCCGGGCTTCCAGCGCCTTTTGCAGCTCCGGGCTCAGGCGGCGCGGGGCGGGCAGGCGGACGCGCTTGATGGCGTCCAGATGCACGACCTTTTTGCCGCTGTAAACATTTCGGAGAGACACATCCACGCTGGTGATGGCCTTCTGGGTCACGAACACCGCATCGTCCATGCCGAAGCTCTCGCCGGGCTTGACCTCGATGTCGCGGTACTCGAACTGGTCCTCACAGAGGATGACGCCATCCACGCCCTTGCACTTGAAATGGATCTCCAGTGCGGTCAGGGTCACGCGGGAAATGTTCTTAAAGGTCAGGCAGACCGCATGGTCGCCGCTGGCCTCGCCCTTGAGCAGCTCCACGCAGACGAACTGCACCGGGCTGCCGGGAGTGTAGTAATTCGCTCTTGTCCGTGCGACCGGATCAAAATTTTCCTCCACAACACTCGCTCCCTTCGTGGTTTATTCTTCGCTCGTCGGAGCATCCTGCTCCGGGATGAACGCTTCGCCGAGCTGGGCATTCTCGGCCTGCTCGGCAGGTTCTGCCGGTTCGGCCGGCTCAGCAGGCTCCACCGGGGCCGTCTCCACGGGGGCCGATGCCTCCGCTTTGGGTTCGTCCCCGTCACGCGGGGACAGCTTGCCGCCCGCCATCACGGTATTGAACTCCTGCTCGTTGAGCTTTTCACGCTCCATCAGGGCCTGTGCCAGTGCATGCAGCTGGTCGATGTGCTCGGTCAGGGTGCGGCGGCAGGTCTCGTAGGCCTCGTCGATGATATCCCGCATCTCGCTGTCGATCTCGGCGGCGGTCGTCTCGCTGTAGCCCTTGCCCTGGCCGAAGTCGCGGCCCAGGAAGGTCTCCTCCTGCGAGGTGCCGTAGACCACCGGGCCAAGCCGCTCGGAGAAGCCGTACTTGGTGATCATCTGGCGGGCGATGTTGGTGGCCTGCTGCAGGTCGTTGGAGGCACCGGTAGAGATGTCCTCCAAAATCAGCTGTTCGGCCACGCGGCCGCCCAGGCTGGACACGATGTCCTCGAACATCTCGCCCTTGGTCACGTAGCTGCGGTCCTTTTCGGGCAGATACATGGTGTAGCCGCCTGCCTGACCGCGCGGGATGATGGTGATCTCATGCACACGGGGGTGGTGCTTGCAGTAGAAGCCCGCCACCGCGTGGCCTGCCTCGTGGTAGGCCGTGAGCTTTTTCTCTTCGGGGGTCACGACGCGGCTCTTCTTTTCAGGGCCTGCCATGACCTTCATGGATGCCTCCTCGATGTCCTCCATCGTGATGGCCTTGCGGCTGCGGCGGGCTGCCAGCAGCGCGGCCTCGTTGACGAGGTTTTCGAGGTCTGCACCGGCAAAACCGGCGGTGCGCTGGGCAATGACCTTCAGCGACACATCCGGGGCCAGAGGCTTGTTCTTGGTGTGGACCTTCAGGATCTCTTCACGGCCCTTGACATCCGGCAGGCCGACATAGACCTGACGGTCGAAGCGGCCGGGGCGGAGCAGCGCCTTATCGAGGATGTCGGCACGGTTGGTGGCCGCCATGACGATGACGCCGTCGTTGGCCTCAAAACCGTCCATCTCGACCAGCAGCTGGTTCAGGGTCTGCTCGCGTTCATCGTGGCCGCCGCCCAGGCCGGCGCCGCGCTGGCGGCCGACCGCGTCGATCTCGTCGATGAAGATGATGCAGGGCATGGTCTTCTTGGCCTTATCGAACAGGTCACGCACACGGGAAGCGCCGACGCCGACGTACATCTCCACGAAATCCGAGCCGGAGATGGAGTAGAACGGCACACCGGCCTCACCGGCGCAGGCGCGGGCCAGTAGGGTCTTACCGGTACCCGGAGGGCCCACGAGCAGGACGCCGTGGGGGATGCGGGCACCGAGGGAGTTGAACTTGTCCGGGCTCTTGAGGAACTCGACGACTTCCTTCAGCTCTTCCTTCTCCTCGTCCTCACCGGCCACATCGGCGAAGGTCGCGGTCTTCTTGTTCTCATGCTCATCCTTGACCTTGGCTTTGCCGACGTTCATGATGCCGCCGCCACCGGCACCGCCCCGCATCATGGAGAAGAGCAGGAAGCCGGTGCAGCCCAGCATCCCCAGATAGAACAGGATCTCCATCCAGGGGATGGTCTCCTTGAGGGTGGTGTAGTCGTAGGTCATCGGTGCGTCGGGGTTCGCCGCATCGTAGGAAGCGATATATTTGTCCACATTCTCAATGAAAACGTAGGCATAGGGCAGCTTGTAACGGACGGTCACGGTGCCGTCGTCGTTCTTCACCGCGCCGACGGAAGCCGCCGAGGAGGTGGAGAACATCCCGCTGAGCAGGCCGCCGGTAGCCTGCGTGGTGCCGGCTGCGGACGCGGTGTCCGGCAGGGCCAGGTCGCCCTCCTTCAGCGTCAGGGTGATGATGCTGGTGTTCCGGTCCAGTGTGAAGTCCGTGACCTGATTGTGCTCAAAGTAATGCACCACGGTGGAGTAGCTCATGGTCGAGCCGCTCGTGCTGCTGCCGCCGGTGCCCAGCACCGACCAGATCATCAGCACAGCCGCCAGCGCCAGCGCCAGGATCAGGGGGTTAAAGCGAGGTCGTTTCGGTTGCAAAAGGGATCAACTCCAGTTCTATTCTTACTTATTTTTCGTAGACAGCGGGCTTGAGCACGCCGACATAGGGCAGATTGCGGTATTTCTCATCGTAGTCCAGGCCATAGCCCACCACGAACTCGTCCGGCACCTGATAGCCCTCGTAGTCGGGCTGGATGTCGGCCTTGCGGCGGCTGGGCTTGTCGAGGATGGTGCAGATCTTCACGGAGTTCGGGTTGCGCATCTTGAGCATCGGCACCAGGTTGGACAGGGTGACGCCGGTGTCGAGGATATCCTCCACGATCAGCACATCCTTGCCGGAGAGGTCGCCGTCCAGATCCTTGATGATCTTGACCAGACCGCTGGAGGTGGTGTTGCTGCCGCCGTAGCTGGACACCACCATGAAGTCGATGCTGCACGGGATGCTCACCGCCCGCATCAGGTCAGCCATGAAGACCACCGAGCCCTTCAGGATGGAGACGAGGACGAGGTTTTTGCCCTCGTAGTCTTTGCTGATCCGGGCGCCCAGTTCCGCGACCTTGGCCTTCAGCTGTTCTTCGCTGACCAGGACTTTCTCGATATCGTCGTGCATACTCATTGTTGTTCCTCCATTTTTTGCGCTTCCATCTGCAAGACGTTTTCACTGTCCGCCGTGGGAGCCAGCCCGTCGGCAAAGCCTGCACCGCAGACCCACACGACCTCGCTCCCCGCCGCAAGCAGCGGCAGACGGTCTCGTTCTTCGGGCGGGATGCCCGCTTCGTTCATCCATTTGCGCAGCTCTTTGCGGATGCCGCGTCCCGCCGGGCGGAACGTATCCCCCGGCTGGCGGCAGCGCAGCGTGAGCGCAGAATATAACATTATTATTCTAGCATAATCTGCCTGATTTTTTAAGTCTTTTTTATGAACACCCTGTGTTTTTTCTTGAAAACCGCCCGGAATCTGCCGGGCTGCGAGCATCCAGCCCCCCGGAAGGGCAATTTCCAGCGGTCCTGCCGGGTCAAACGGCAGCGGGAGCACCGCAGCCGCCGGGTCGTCCGGGGCTGCCGCGGTAGGCATTTCTTCCATCCAGAGCACTCCGCCGCCCGCACAGAAGCGGACGCTTCCGGTCAGCTGGACGGCCCCGCTCCCCTGCTCCACCAGCGCGCAGAGCAGGCGGATGTATTTTTCCTCCGCGTCCCGCACTGGGGCCACCAAACTGTGCAGGGCGGCTTCCAGGATCAGCAGGTCGGCCTCCTGCAGCCCTTCCAGCCCCCAGACGGGCCGGCCGCTCTGCAGCGCATACCGCGCCCCCGCCGGGAGGGCGGGCGGCAGCAGGACCTCCGCGTCTTCCAGCAGCTCTTCCGCCCGCTGTGCAAAGTAGGCATCCGCGCGGGCGGCCTTTTCGCAGAAGCGGGCGAAATTTTCCTCCGCCGCCTCGTTCACCGAGCGCAGAGCCGGGAGCGCCGCGTGGCGCAGCCGGTTGCGGGCGTAGGCGTCGGAGGCATTCGTCTCGTCCGTCACCCAGCGTTGGCCGCATGCCGTGCAGACCTGCTCGGTCTCCGCGCGGGTCAGGCAGAGCAGCGGGCGGCAGAAGCCGGGGCGGCTGGGCCGGATGCCCGCTGCGCCGTGGAGACCGGCCCCCCGCGCCAGCCGGAACAGCAGCGTCTCGGTCTGGTCAGTAGCAGTATGGGCGGTGGCGACCGCATCTATCCCACCGGCCCGCAGAGCATCGAAGCAGGCATAGCGAAGCTTCCGCGCCCAGTCCTCCCCCGGATGCGCCGGGACGGCAGCACCCACGTCAGCCGGATGGAATACGCGCAGCGGCACGTTCAGCCGGGCGCATTCGGCGCGGACAAAGGATTCGTCCCGGTCGGCGGGCTCTCCCCGCAGGCCGTGATTCACATGGCAGGCCGTCAGCTCGTAGCCGAACACCGGCTGGACCAGTAGCAGCAGCCGGAGCAGCGCCATGCTGTCGGCCCCGCCCGAAACGGCGGCGCACAGCCGCTGCCCCGGCGCGAACAGCTCGTTTTCCTGCGCGAAGGCGCGCACTTTTTTCACGATCTCGTTCATCAGCGTTTGAAATCCACATCCATAAAGCGGGTATGCGCTCCATCCCAGCCCAGCGGCACCGTGCTGGTCTCGCCGTGGCGGTTCTTGGCCACGATGCACTCGGCGGTATCGGCGTCCACCTCGCCGCCGTCGGGATTCTGGCTGGCGTAATAGGAATCGCGGTAGAGGAACAGGACGCAGTCGGCGTCCTGCTCGATGGAACCGGAGTCACGCAGGTCAGACAGCTGCGGCCGGTGGCTGGAGTTGTTGCCCTGCTTTTCCACCGCACGGGACAGCTGCGACAGCGCGATGATGGGCACGTTCATCTCTTTGGCCATGATCTTGAGATTTCGGGTGATGGAGCTGATCTCCTGCACACGGTTCTCGGTGCGCTGGCCGGTGGTCATCAGCTGCAGATAGTCGATGACGATGAGCCCGACGTTCGGGCGGGTGGGGTCCTGATTGACCCGGCGGATCTTCGCCTTCATCTCGGTGATGGTGATACCGGACGTGTCGTCCATATAGATGGGCGCATCGTGGAGCTTCTCGGTCGCCATGGCCAGATACTCCCAGTCCTCGGCGCGGAGGGCACCGGTGCGGAACGCCTGGCTGTCGATGCCCGCTTCCGCCGAGAGGATGCGGTTGGTCAGCTGTTCCTTGGTCATTTCGAGGCTGAAGATGGCCACCGGTACCTTCTGCTGCATGGCCACGCGGGTGGCGATGTTCAGCGCAAAGCTGGTCTTGCCCATGCCGGGGCGGGCAGCCAGGATGACGAGGTCACCGCGGCCCAGGCCGGTCAGGACGGTATCCAGCAGGCGGAACCCGGTGGGGATGCCCTTGTATTTGTCGGCATCGGGGCCGCTGATCTTCTGCAGGTTGGTCAGCGTTTCCACCATGCTGGAAGAAAGGGGCGTCAGTGCGCTGGAATCCCGCCCGGAGCGGATCTCGTAGATGCGCTGCTCGGCGTTTTCCAGCAGCAGGTCGGCGTCCGGTTCATCGCCCGCATCCTGCAAGATATCCTTCGCCACCCCCATCAGCTGGCGGACCAGATATTTTTCCTGCACGATCTGGGCATAGGCCTTGACGTTTGAGATGCTGGGCACCGTCTCGGCCAGACCGGTCAGGTAGACTTTCGCCTCGTCCGCGCTGGGGAAGACGCCGTCCGAGATGACTGCGTCCAGCAGGGTGACGAAGTCGATGGTCTGGTCGCTCGTGAAGAGCCGCAGCATCTCGGAATAGATCTGTGCATTCTGGCGGGTGTAGAACATCTCCGGCCGGATGATCTCGACCAGGTCGGTCAGGGTATCCGGCTTGAGCAGCACCGCGCCCAGCACACTCTGTTCGGCCTGCATGTTGTAGGGCAGGTTGATGCCCACGCTCTCCAGATTCAGTTCATTGGAATAGTGTCGTTCGTTCGGCATGGTATCGTTTTCCTCTCAGAAACCCAAAAAGCGCCCCCTGCACTGAGGGGGCGCTGACAGGCATTTTGGAATCAGGCCTGCTCCACTTCCACCATGATCTTGAAGGAAGCCACGACACCGACATGCAGACGCACCTTGGCGTTGAACACGCCTGCGTCCTTGATGTCCTTGGTCTCCAGCTCGATCTTCTTCTTGTCGATGGGAGCACCGGCCAGCTGGGCCAGAGCCTCGGCAACTTCCTTGCCGGTGACCTTGCCGTGCAGGCGGCCGGATGCGCCGCCCTTGGCCTTGATGGTCACAGTCTTGCCGTTGATCTTCGCCGCCAGAGCCTGGGCAGCAGCCACCGTCTCGGCCTCGTGGAAATCCGCAGCAGCCTCCTTGCCGCGTGCGATATTCACCGCGCTGGCGTCGGCCACAGCGGCCAGTTTGCGCGGGAACAGAAAGTTGCGGGCGTAGCCGTCGGAGACCTCGTGGATCTCGTCCTTCTTGCCAATGCCCTTGACGTCCTGCTTCAGAATCACTTTCATGATAGTATCCCTCACTTCTCACCGGAAAAACCGGTGCCGTTCTTGTAAGTTCTAGTATACAGCAATTGACCGCTTCCGTCAACTTGATATCAGGCCGCATCGCCGGGTGCTTTTCCCTCGTGCAACCGGGAAACCGCTGTTATGCCAGTTCGTTTTCCGCCACCGACAGTGCCACCTCGATGACCTTGTCCATATCGTAGTACTTGTACTCGCCCAGACGGCCGCCGAAGATGACCCCCGGCTCGGCATCGGCCAGCTTCTTGTATGCGGCGTAGAGCGCACCGTTCTTCTCGTCGTTGACGGGGTAGTACGGCTCATCGCCTTTCTTCCACTCGGCGCTGTACTCGCGGCTGATGACCGTTTTGGGCTGAGTGCCGAACTCAAAGTGCTTGTGCTCAATGATGCGGGTGTAAGGGGTCTCGGCGTCGGTGTAGTTCACGACGGCGTTGCCCTGATAGTTGTCGGTGTCCAGCACCTCGGTCTCGAACCGGACGCTGCGATACTGCAATGCGCCCAGCTGGTAGCCGAAGTAGGCATCGACGGGGCCGGTGTAGACGACTTTCTCCGCCAGCTTGTCCAGAGACGCCTTCTCGGCCAGATAGTCCACGTTCAGGCGGACTTCCACACCGTCCAGCATCTTCTCCACCAGAGCGGTATAGCCGCCGTTGGGGATGCCCTGATACAGCGCGTTGAAATAGTTGTTGTCGTAGGTAAAACGGACGGGCAGGCGCTTGATGATGAACGCGGGCAGCTCGGTGCAGGGGCGGCCCCACTGCTTGCCAGTGTAGCCCTTGACCAGTTTTTCGTAGATATCGGTGCCCACCAGACTGATGGCCTGCTCTTCCAGATTCTTCGGCTCGGTGATGCCCGCTTCGGCCTTCTGCTGCTCGATCTTGGCCCTGGCCTCGGCCGGCGTGACCACGCCCCACATCTTGTTGAAGGTGTTCATGTTGAAGGGCATGTTGTAGATCTCGCCGTGGTAGTTGGCCACCGGGCTGTTGGTGTAGCGGTTGAACTCCGCGAACTGGTTCACATACTGCCACACGGACTTGTTGTTGGTGTGGAAGATGTGGGCGCCGTAGCGGTGCACGTTGATGCCCTCCACCGGCTCGGTGTAGATGTTGCCCGCGATGTGGCCGCGCTTGTCGATGACGAGGCAGCGCTTGCCGGCCTTCTTCGCCTCATGGGCAAACACTGCGCCGTACAGACCGGCACCCACGATGAGATAATCATACTGCTTCATGGGAAGATTCCCCTTTCCTCATTTTTTCGTATCCGGGGCGCTCTTTTTCTGCGACTCCCGGTACTGGTCGATGGCGGTCTGGATGCGCGCCCGCGCCGCCTCCGGGGTGATGTGCTTGAGCTGGGCCGCCGCCATGGTCTGGTGGCCGCCGCCGCCCAGCGACTCCATGATGACCTGCACATTCACGGCCCCCAGACTGCGGGCCGAAACGTTCACGCCCGTGCCCACCTGAACAGCCACGAAGCTGGCATCGACGCCCTGAATGGTCAGCAGGTCGTTCGCAGCCTGCGCCACGGCCACGCGGGCCTCCGGGGCAAGCTCGCCGCCCACCGAGATGGCACAGCCTTTGTACATCTGGGCGGCTTCCACCAGCGCAGCCTTGGCGTTGTATTCCACCATCGTCACATCGAACAGCTGGCGGACCCGCTCGGTCTCCGCGCCATAGCGGCGGAGGGCCGCAGCGGCCTCAAAGGTGCGCACACCGGTGTGCAGGGTGAAGTCGCGGGTGTCCAGCATAATGCCGGAGAGCAGGCCCTCGGCCTCGACCCGGTTGGGCTTGTCGTCGCGGGTGCCGACATACTGCAGCAGCTCCGTGACCAGCTCACTGGCCGAGGACGAATACGGCTCGTGGCAGACCAGAGCCGGGTTCTCGATGAAGCCGACGCCCTTGCGGTGGTGGTCGATGACGGCCACCTTGCCGCACTTTTCCAGGATCTCCTTGCTCTCCACGAGGCCGGTCTGGTATGTATCCACCACGATGCAGAGCGTTTTTTTCGAGACGATGGGCAGCGCCCCCTTGGGGTCGATGAAGTCATCCTCCTGCCCGGCCCGGACCAGAGCGTCGATGAGGGAGCCTGCCAGCGTGGCGTCCCGGCGGACGGCGATGACGGCGGGCACATCGCAGATCTTGCAGATGCGCAGCACACCCTCTGCCGCGCCGATGGCGTCGAGGTCGCTCATCCGGTGGCCCATGATGACCACATGGTCGGCCTCCTTGATGAGCTTGACCAGCTGGTCGGCCACAATGCGGCTGCGGACCTTGCTCCGCTTTTCCACGCCGTGGCTGACGCCGCCGTAGAAGGTGAAGCCGTCCGGCGTCATCTCGGCGGCCTGGTCGCCGCCGCGGCCCTGCGCCATATCCAGCGCCTGCACCGCCATATCCTGCGCCTCCCGCAGGGTCTTGGCCCCGCGGCCGATGCCGATGGAGATGGACAGGTTCACGCTGGGGTCGAGGGCGCGGATCTTATCCAGCACATCATAACCGCGCTTTGCGTACTGCTCCAGATGGCGCTCTTCCACCACGGCGATATACCGGCCGCTGGCCACCCGGCGCAGAAAGCCGGTGCCCCGCCCGATCAGATCCTCCAGCACACGGTTGATGCCCTCCAGCAGGCGGGCGCGCTCGCTGTCCAGCATATCGCTGAAGACATCGTCGTAGCCGTCCACCAGAAAGACCATGTAGCCGGGGCGGCTGGCCTTGTACTCGGCCTCCACCCGGCGCAGCGCGGTCTCTTCGTTGAAGATCAGGAGCGTGACGCTCTCGCTCTGGCCCGGCACCGTGGAGCTGTGGATGCTCCACACGCCGTCGGCCAGGTTGAGCTGCTGGCCGTCCGCCGTGCGGCAGAGCTGCAGGTCCAGGCCGGGCAGCAGCTTCTGCGCCCGGCTGGCCAGACGGTCTTCGCCGCCCAGCAGCCGCTGGCGGAATGCCGTGTTGTACCACAGCACCGTCTCGCCGGAGAGCACCGCCGCCGGCTGAGACAGGGATTCCAGACTGTACTGGGTCTTGGAGTTTTCAAAGCTCCCGCCCGTTACCCAGCGCGCAAGCCAGCTGCGCAGCCGGTAACGGAAAAGCCCCATCCCGATGCCCCACAGCACCACCAGCACCGCCAGCACCGGCCAGCCCGCCGGGCGCTGGACGAGCAGCACCAGAAACAGCAGGCCGCACAGAACGGCCAGCGCGCCGGTCAGTATCTCAAGCGTCCATCTCGGTTTTCGTTTCATCAAATCTTCTGCCTCCTGATCTGCCGCCGCGTCGGGCGGCCTCTATCAGACCTCCATCAGGATGGGGAGGATCATCGGGCTGCGCTTGGTGCGGCGGTAGATATAGCTGCTCAGCGCCTCGCGCACACGGGTCTTAACGCTGTTCCAGTCGCGGACGTGTTCGTCCACGCAGCGATCCAGCGCGTTTTCTACGATGCTCTGGGCACCGTCCATCAGGCTCTCGTTCTCGCGCACGTAGACGAAACCGCGGCTCACGAGATCGGGGCCGGCCAGCACCTTGCCGGTCTTGCTGTCCACGGTGGCCACGATGATGACGAGGCCGTCCTCCGACAGGTGCTTGCGGTCCCGCAGGACCACATTCCCCACGTCGCCCACGCCGAGGCCGTCCACCATGACGGCACCGGCGGTGACCGGTTCGCCCAGCTTGATCTCATCCCTGGTCAGGATGACGTTGGAGCCGTTTTCTGCGATGAGGATGTTGCTGGTGGGGATGCCGAGGCTTGCGGCGGTGAGGGCATGCTTTTTCAGCTGCTTGTACTCGCCGTGCACCGGCAGGAAATACTTGGGCCGGGTCAGGGTGAGCATCAGCTTCTGCTCCTCCTGGCAGGCGTGGCCGGAGACGTGGACATCATACATGCTCTCGTAGATGACCTCTGCGCCCAGCAGCAGCAGACCGTTGACGATCTTGGTCACGCTCTTCTCGTTGCCGGGGATGGGGTTGGCGGAGATGATGATGAAGTCGCCGGGGCCGACGCGGACCTGACGGTGGCTGCACGAAGCCATGCGGGAAAGGGCGCTCAGCGGCTCTCCCTGGCTGCCGGTGGTGATGAGGACCACCTGTTCCGGCGGATACTGGTTCAGTTCTTCCACGCTGATGAGGGTGCCCTCCGGGATGTGCATATACCCCAGCTCCTGCGCCATGGCCGTGTTGTTGACCATGCTGCGGCCGCTGAATGCCACCTTGCGGCCATCTTCCACGGCCAGGTCGATGATCTGCTGGACGCGGTAGATGTTGGATGCAAAGGTCGCAATGATGATGCGCTTGTTCCGGGCACGGGCAAACAGGTTGCGCACACCGGCGGCGACCTTCTGTTCGGTGGCCGTAAAGCCCGGACGCTCGGCATTGGTGGAGTCGCTCAGCAGGGCCAGAACGCCCTTCTGGCCGTACTCGGACAGGGTGGTCAGGTCGGTGACGCCGCAGGCCAGCGGGGTGTAGTCGATCTTGAAGTCACCGGTCTGGATGATGGTGCCTGCCGGGCTGTCGATGGCAAAGGCCACCGCATCCGGGATGGAGTGGTTCACATGGATGGGCTCCACTGTAAAGCAGCCCAGCTTGAGCTTCTGCTTGGGGGTGATCTCCACGAACTTGGTCTTGCCTGCCAGGCCGAACTCTTCCAGCTTATTCCGGATGAGGCCGCAGGTCAGGCGGGTGCCGTAGATGGGCAGATCGAACTTTTGCAGCAGATAGGGGATGCTGCCGATGTGGTCTTCGTGGCCGTGGGTGATGAGCAGGCCCTTGATCTTCTCCTTATTCTGCACCACGAAGGTGAAGTCCGGGATGACCAGATCCACGCCGTACATGTCGCTGTCCGGGAAGACGAGGCCGCAGTCCACGATGATCATATCGCCGCAGCACTCATAGACCGTCATATTCTTGCCCACTTCGCCCAGGCCGCCCAGCGGGTAGATGTGGATGGGCACAGCGGCCTCCTTGGGCTGCTGCGGGCGGCGGGGCCGCCGCTGATAATAGGGGCGGCGGGTGCGGGGCCGCTTTTCGCCGGTGGATTCCGTGTTTCTGTTCTGAGCCTGTGCCATGGTCTGGCTCTGTTCCTTTGCCTGTGCCATTCGTACCTCCAAAAATCAATCACAAAACGCAGGCTCGCCCGTTCTGCGGGCGGCCTGTCCTCACAAAGAAGCGGGCAAGCTCTGCCGCTTCCACCAAACCATCGTATAGAATTTATCGTTTCAGCGCCGTTTCACGAGCGCAGAGTCGGGTCTGCGCAGCACATTGCAACCTGTCAGTCCATCTGTTCGATGCGACCGCGGCGCAGCCGTGCAGCCCCCTGAGCGCACCCCTCCGGTGCACCCCTATACGCATTTTGTTACAAACAGTATAGTATTTCTCACCCTTTTTGTCAATTCCAAGGTTGGGCTGTGCGGCAGCAAATTATGCGTCCCCCTCTTGACAGAAACGGAAAAATGGCTCTAAATAGAAGCATCTACAACAATACACCGGGAGAACCACATGAAACAAGTTGAAGTTTACACCGACGGCGCATGCAGCGGCAACCCCGGCCCCGGCGGCTGGGGTGCGGTGCTGCGCTACCGTTTCAACGGCAAAGTCTACGAGAAGGAGCTCAGCGGCGGCGACGCGTCCACCACCAACAACCGGATGGAGCTGACGGCCTTCATCGAGGCGCTGCGCCAGTTGAAAGAGCCCTGCGAGGTGCGCCTGTGCTCCGACAGCCAGTACGTCATCAACGGGCTGGAAAAAGGCTGGGCCAAAGGCTGGAAGCGCCGGGGCTGGAAAAAATCCGACGGCTCCCCTGCCCTGAACCCGGACCTGTGGGAACAGGCGCTGGAGCAGGAGGCCCGCCACAAGATCACCTATGTCTGGGTCAAGGGCCACGCAGGCCACCCGGAGAATGAGCGCTGCGACCAGCTGGCCGTGGCACAAAGTCAGGCACACGGAGGGAGACAGGGACGATGAGCGATACGTTTTTGCCCGGCAGCGGGTTCGACACCTACGAAGAACAGGATAAGGTCCTGGTGGGCCTGTGCGGCGGCAGAGGCTGCCGGGCCGCCGTCCGCATCCTGCAGCAGCAGGGCTTTGCCGTGGCGGGCGCAGTGGTCCGCCTGACCGACGCCGACGACACCGTGCAGGCCGCAAAGGACGCGGCCAAGGCCCTCGGCATCGAGTGCGTCACCCTGAACGCTTCTGAGCTGGCAAGCCAGCTGGCCGAAGAAGCGCTGCCCGGCGACCTGCGCTTCCCTGCCCTGCTGGCCGCTGCCGACCGGCTGGGCATCCAGTACATCGCCACCGGCCACCATGCGCGGGTGGAGACGGATGCAGACGGCGTGAGCCACCTGCTGCCCGCCGCCGATGCAGCCAGCGACGAGAGCGCCGCTCTGGCCGCTCTGCCGCAGGAGACGCTGGCCCGGCTCATCCTGCCGCTGGGCGATTTCTCGCCCGATGAGCTTTCCGACCTGGCCGAAGAGCTCCAGTTCTGATCCTGCCCGGAAACGCACAAGAGGCCCTGGACCGTTCGGTCCAGAGCCTCTTTCTTTTTGATTTCAGCTGTTCTGGGGGTGGACGATGTCGCGCCAGTCGAGGTCGCCGCGCTCCAGACCATGGATGAGCACCTCTGCGGTGGCGATGTTGGTGGCCAGCGGGATGTTGTGCACATCACACAGGCGCAGCAGCGTCATCTCATTGGGCTCACTGGGCTTTGCATTGATGGGGTCGCGGAAGAACAGGAGCAGATCGACCTCGTTGCAGGCGATGCGGGACGCAATCTGCTGGTCGCCGCCCTGGATGCCCGCCAGGAATCGCTGGACCTGCAGGCCCGTTGCCTCGGCGATCATCTTGCCGGTCGTACCGGTGGCCACCAATTTATGCTGGCTCAAGATCCGGCAGTATGCCGTACAGAACTGAACCATCAGCTCCTTTTTGGAGTCATGCGCGATCAGTGCAATCGTCATCGGTCAACCTCTCCTTTACGTTTCCCATGTGCTGGGCCATTTCCTTGCACATATCATAGTATCATAATTTCTCTCTTTTTACAACAGGTTTTTGGACAAAAGCGCCGATTTTTTCGGGAGTTTCTCCAATTTCCACCGAAATCCGCGCATCATCGTCACGCACCTGCCGTGGCTGCGGCATCCGCCGGAGCCGCAGCTGTGTCGTTCTGCCCGGCATCCTCTGTCTCCCCGGCGGCAGGGTCGGCTGTGCCGTCCGCAGGGGCCTCGGCCGCATCGGCTGCCGTTTCGGGCTGCGCCAGCGACTCTGCTGCCGCCTCGTCCACGGTCAGGGTGCCGTCCTTCATCGCATAGTAGGCGTTGAAGATGTCCGCCACCAGTGTGCCGGTACGGGCACCGGCACCGCCGTATTCCACCACGATGCCGATGGCGATCTCCGGGTCTTCTGCCGGGCCGTAGGCGATCATGGCGGCGTTGGTGTAGTGCTTATAGGTGCTGCCTGCATAGTAACCCTCGCTGCGCTGGGGGCTGCCGGTCTTGCAGGCGATGGTGTGAGGATAGTTGGCCAATGCCGGGATGGTCTGGGCCACCCCCAGCATCCCTTCCTTGACCAGGTCGAAGGTCTCGCCCTTGTCCTCGACGACATCCATGACCTCCGGCTGGGTCTCTTCCAGCGTCTTGCCGGTGTTGGAGTCGAGGATGGCCTTGACGAAGTGGGTGCGGTAGCGGGTGCCGCGGTTGGCCAGCGTGGCGGCATAGGTCGCCAGCTGGATGGGCGTGACCGCCGTGTTGCCCTGGCCGATGGCGGCCTGTACGTCCAGCGACTCGGTGTAGTTGGAGTCGTTCTTGGTGGTCAGGCGGCCCAGCGCCTCGCTGACCTCCACGCCGGTGCGCTGGCCCAAGCCCAGCTTGTAGGCATAGGCGTCGTAGACATCGCTGGTCAGGCGCCGGCCCACATCGTAGAAGAAGATGTTGCAGCTCCACTTGATGGCAGTCACGACGTCGATGTTGCCGCTGTGGCCATGGCGGGTGCATTTGGGGTGATAGTCCTTATAATAGGTATAGACGCCGTTGCACAGCACCGTGGAATACCGGTTGATCAGCCCCGTATCCAGCGCCGCCACCGCCACGCTGGGCTTGTAGGTGGAGCCGGGGGTATACAGGCCCTGCAATGCGCGGTTGAACAGGGGCATGTTCTCGTCCTCGCTGTATGCGCTGTAATTGGCGGCGTAAAGGTTCTGGTCAAAGCTGGGGTAATTGGACGCTGCCAGCACACCGCCGGTCTTGACGTCGATGACGACGACCGCACCGGCGCTGGCCTGCTTGCTGTCCCCATAGCTGTTCCGGATCCACTCCACGTTCTTTGCCAGCGCCTGATCGACGGCCTTCTGGAACTCGCTGTCGATGGTCAGCTGGACGGTGTGGCCCGGTTCCGGCACGGTGGTCAGGGCCGTGTTCACGATGACGCCGTCCGAGTTGCGGGTGATGGTCTCCACGCCGTCCTTGCCGCGCAGCTCGTCCTCATAGGCAGATTCCAGGCCGGAAATGCCGATGACGTCGTTCATGTTGTAGCCTTTTTCCTTGAGCGGATAGGTCACCTGACCGTTCTCGTCGGTCACCTTCCACTTTTCGGCCGTGATCTTGCCCACCCGGCCCAGCACATGGGGCAGAACCGTGCCCTGCTCGTAGCTGCGGGCGCTCGTCTCCACGATCTCCACGCCCGGCAGGGTGAGGCTGTTCTCCTTGATGGTGGCCACAGTGGCCTCGCTGACGTTTTCCGCCAGAATGAAGTTGTTGACGTTGGAAAACGCCTGCAGCTGCATCTCGTAATGGATGCCGCCCAGGATGCGCTGCCAGTAGAAAGAGAAATCGGCAAGGTCATAGTCCTCCACCAGCTTTTCCATCACATCGTCGGCGGTGGCATACTGCTGCAGGCCGAGGTTCTCCTTCATGGCGGCAAGGGAGCGCTGCTCGGCGGCGTTGTCGCTCTCCGCCGTGTACGCATAGTGCCCGGCGGCATCGGCCTGCCCGATGAGCAGGCTGTCGTTCCAGCTCTCGCCGTTCTCGCCCAGCAGGCCGACCAGCTTCTGGAGCAGGGCGTCCAGATCTTCGTCGCCCATCAGCAGCTTGTTCAGCACCACGTTGTAGCCCGTCACGCTGGAAGCGATGCGCTCGCCCTTGCTGTCCACGATGTTGCCGCGGGCGGCCGTGACGGTAAATTTATAATCGGTCGTGTTGGTGGCCTGCGCCTTGAAGCTGTCGCCGTTGACCAGCTGCAGAAAGATCAGCCGGAAGCCGTACAGCCCGATGATCACACCTGCGGCGGCGATGAGAAGCATCATCCGCCGCGCGGCCGTTTTGCGTTCGTCTTGGTTCATCCGTTCTCCTTTTGGCGCAGCCGGTTCAGACTACGTCGTTGTCGATCTTGAATTCCGCATGGATGCGGCGCACTGCCCCGAACAGCACCAGACAGACCGGGATGGTCAGCGCCGCCGTGGGCAGCACGAACCACAGATACCGCTCCACTGCCCCGCTGTAACCGGGCATGTAGTAGAAGAACAGCCAGTCCAGCGAGAGCACCAGCAGCACCGCCGCCGTTTCCAGCAGGACAACATTCGCCGCCGAGGTCTTGAAGTAGAGCTGCATGACCGCCGAGAGCAGAAAGCAGAGCAGCAGCAGCTCAAAGGCCAGCAGCCCGGCGGTGCGGCCTGCGGTGTAGTCCCACATCAGGCCACAGACGGCACCGAAGATGCCCCCCGCGAACTCGCCCTCCTCCACCGCGACGGCCAGCGCCAGCGGCAACAGCCAGAGGGGCTTTGCCTCCCCCAGCCGGAACAGCCCCGGCAGGGTCTGCAAGACCGTGCACAGCAGCATCAGCAGCGCATAGCAGACCCATTTGGTGATCTGGCTGCGCTTGCGCTTGCGGCGTGATTCCATGGCAGGGCCTCCTCAGAAATTGGTAATGATGAATGCGTGGCGCACCGTGCGCGGGTCTGCGCCCGGCTCGATGACCGCGATGGACGATTTGCCGCTGACCTCCGGCACCACTTCCCGGACCACGCCCACCAGCACATCCGCCGGGAAAACGCCGCCCAGCCCCGTGGTGATGACCTGGTCGCTCTTCTGCGTCAGGGTATTGCGGTTCAGGTTGGTCAGCACACACAGGCCGTCGGCCGCATAGTCCGAGCTGCCGGTGATGATGCCGTTGTCCCGCGTGCGGGAAACGACGCCCGCCGCGTTGAAGTTGGGGTGCAGGATGGTCATGACCTTGCAGCTGGTGGTTTCCACTTCCACCACCACGCCCAGCAGATAACCCTCGTCGCTGACGACGGTGTCGTTCAGCTCCACGCCGTCCACCGAGCCCTGATCCAGCGTGAAGCCGTAAAAGGCATCCAGCGGGTCGCGGCCGATGACGAAGGCTGAGACGCAGCTCATCTCCGGGCGGGTGTTCTGGATGTTGGCCAGCGCCTTGTAGGCTTCGTTCTCCGCCTTGAGCCGGTCGTAGTCCACCATCTGTTTGCGCAGCTCGGCGTTCTCGGCGGTGAGCTGCTCGTTCTCGTCCAGAATGGCCCCGATGTTGGTATAGTTCTCCCACAGGGAGGCCACGCGGTCGCCCACCATGGCAGCCGCCTTCTGGAACGGGGCCACAGCCACGCTCAGCAGCTCCTGCGGGGCGGCGGTCAGGCGGTCGTTGGCACCGGCATAGGCCATGATGCCCACCAGGAACACCGCGATGCCGATGAGGATCTTAAATTTCCAGGTTTCGAAAAAATCTTTCAAGGGAACTTCCTCCGGTTGCAAAAAAGCGCGGACAGCCAGAGCCGTCCGCACTCTCTGTTACATATGGGGCCCGTCGGTATCCAGAACGTCATGCAGGACGTCCACATGATCCAGCACGGCACCTGCGCCCTTGGCCACGCAGTCCAGCGGGTCCTCAGCCACATGCACGTCGATGCCGGTCTCGCTCTGGATCAGCTGGTCCAGACCGCGCAGCAGTGCGCCGCCACCCGTCAGGGTGATGCCGTGGTCGATGATGTCGGCGCTCAGTTCCGGCGGGGTGCGCTCCAGCGTCTCCTTGATGGCGCTGGTGATCTTCACCAGGCACTCCAGCAGAGCCTCGCGCACGTCCTCGGAGTGGACGACGATGTTCTTGGGCAGGCCGTCCACCAGATTGCGGCCCTTGATCTCCATGGTCATTTCGGGGTCCAGGGGGTAAGCAGAGCCGATCTCGATCTTGATCTGCTCGGCGGTGCGCTCACCGATGAGCAGGTTGTACTTGCGCTTGATGAACGCGATGATGGCCTGGTCGAACATGTCGCCTGCCATCCGGACGCTGCGGGACGCCACGATGCCGCCCAGCGAGATGACGGCGATCTCAGCCGTGCCGCCGCCGATGTCCACGATCATGCTGCCCGTGGGCTCGCTGATGGGCAGGCCTGCACCGATGGCCGCAGCCATGGGCTCCTCGATGACGGAGACCTGGCGGGCACCAGCCTTCAGGGTCGCCTCACGCACCGCGCGGCGCTCGACTTCCGTCACGCCGGACGGGATGCAGATGACCACGCGGGGGCGGGAGAACATGCTGTTGCCGCAGGCCTTCTTCAGGAAGTTCTCCAGCAGATTGGCCGTGATGTCAAAGTCCGCAATAACGCCGTCCTTCAGGGGGCGGACGGCCACGATGCTGCCGGGGGTGCGGCCGATGACGGCCTTTGCCTCGGTGCCCACGCAGCGGACCTCATCGGTCTTGGTGTCCACCGCCACAACGGACGGCTCGCGCATGATGATGCCCTTTCCCTTCATGTAAACCAGGGTGTTGGCTGTACCCAGATCAATGCCAACGTCTTTTGAAAACAAACTCATAATGAAGCTCTCCTTCGTATTTCCGGTCTATCCAAAACGCAGGGCGGCGCAAACCAGTCCGCCGCCGATCGCAGAATAACACGACTATATTATAGCCGCAAGTAGAAGTTTTCTCAAGCGTTTTTACAGGTTTTTCCGGATTTTTTCATAAATCTCCGCGCCAAGCCGCTCAAAATCGCTCCAGCAGCCGGATGGTGCGGCTGACGGGCAGCCCCATGATGGTGTAATAGTCGCCCTCGATGCCATCCAGCCAGAGGGCCGCACGGCCCTGGATGGCATAGGCACCGGCCTTGTCGTAGGGTTCTTCGGTGGCGGCATAGCGCTCGATCTCCGCTTCGGAGATGGGGAAGAACTTCACGCGGCAGGTGTCCACGAAGCTCTCGGTGCGGGTGCCGTCCGAGATGCAGACGCCGGTGTGGACCTCGTGCACCGCACCGGAAAGGGCCCGCAGCATCCGTCTGGCGTCCTCCACGCTGTGGGGCTTGCCGAACACTTCCCCTTTCACATCCACGACGGTGTCGCAGCCGATGACCACCGCGCCGGGGTGCTGGGCCGAGACTGCCTGGCACTTGCCCCGCGCCAGCATTTCCACCAGCTCAGCAGGGGTGTCGGCGGTCACGGTGCTCTCGTCAAAATCGCTGGCGCAGACGGTAAAATCGGTGGTGTACAGGCTCAGCAGCTCTCTGCGCCGGGGGCTGCCGGAGGCCAAAATCAGTTGTTTCATTTTATTTTCCCGTCGAGCCGAAGCCGCCCTCGCCGCGCTGGGTACCGCCCAGCTCCTCCACCTGCGCGAAGGCTGCGGTGTACACCGGCGTGATGCAGAGCTGCGCCACCCGTTCGCCGGGCTGGATGGTGTAGGCCTCGCCGCCCAGATTGACCATGGGCACCTTCAGTTCCCCGCGATAATCGCTGTCCACGACACCGACGCCGTTGGCCATGCACAGGCCGTGCTTGATGGACAGGCCGCTCCTGGCATAGACCAGCGCCACGCAGTGAGCGCCGGGCAGCTCGATGGCAAGGCCGGTAGGCACCAGCACCCGCTGCATGGGGGCCACGGTCAGGGGTTCGTCCAGCACAGCGCACAGGTCGGCTGCGGCCGCGCCCGGCGTCGCGTAGGCGGGCACCTTCGCCCGCGCATCCAATACTTTATAGTTTACCGTGATGGGTTCCATGTTATACCTCAATTCGTTCCTTTGAAATACAGCCCGCGGGTGAACTCGCCCTCGAACGGGGCATGCTGGCGGATGCTGTCCAGAATGGCGGCGGCTTCCTCGCGGGTCTCCAGCGTGAAATAGGCCACGCCGTAGTCCACCGTCAGGGCACCGGGCTTGTCACCCATGTAGATGGGCACCGGATTATAAATAGTACGCACCCCCATGCCGCAGCGCACCGGGAACTTTTTGGCCTTGCGGTCGGTCAGCAGGCCGGTCTTGTCGCAGTGGGCGCAATCGTGGATATTTTGCAGCGGGCAGGCACGGGTGACCATCAGCGGCATGTGGCCGTAGACGATCACGCCCGTGGGCACCGGCTGGCCGTTCTGCGCCGGAGCAATGGACGCGATGTCGCTGTCCTTGACCTCCGGCAGGATGAGGATGGCGTTCAGGCCGTGGTCGGCATAGAACTGAGCCGACAGCTGGTTGGTCACATTCAGGCCGAAACCGCCGGAGAGCGGCAGGCCCCGGCACATCCGCAGGTGGGCGATGTTGCCCGCCTCGTAGCCCGCAAACCCGGCCTCCTGCGTCGCCGCAATGCGGCGGGCGGTGTCCGCTTCCAGCGCGCCGAACATGACGCGGGGCAGTTCGAGGATGGTCTTGCTGCGCCACGCACGGGGGACGCGGTCTGCCTGCGCGATGGGCAGGATGAGCGCTTCGAGGCCGGAGAGTGCCTGTTCCGGCACCTGGTCCCAGCTCTCGAACCGGGCGCGGAGGGTCCGATGGGGCGGCAGTGTGCGCTGCGGCAGCGGCGGCAGCTCCACCTCGTGCATCGGCCAGGGGCGCAGGGTCTCGCGCTTCTGCTGCAGGCCCTCCAGCGCGGTGCGGCGCAGTTCATTGACGGCGCTGCTCGGCACGAACCACGGCCCGCCGTCCATCTCCACGTCGATCTTTTCCACCGCGAACGGTGTGCCGCCCGTCTTGGACAGGCTGCGCTGCAAGCTCTCGGTGGGGTCGGTGCGGGCGGGCTGGGGTTCGGCGTCGCCGTAGGCAAAGGCGCGGTTGCCGTCTGCATCGGTGACGGTCAGCTTCTCGCCGCCCTCCTCGATCTCCAGCTTCATCTTCACCGGCACGCGGGAGCGCTCCCGGCGGTACAGCTCCCGCAGGGCGGGCAGGGTCTTCCGGGTCAGTTCCGCGTCGGCCTCACTGCGGACGCCGAACATCGTGCCGTCGATCTTGCCGTCCAGATAGCCGGACGTGAAACCGGACCGGCTGAACGCATTCTTCAGCAGGTCGCGGTCATAGGCGCGGCCTTCGCGGCCCGCCAGGCAGGCATTGACCGCCGCCGCCACGTATTCCGGTGTGCGCAGACGGCCCTCGATCTTGGCCGAGGCCACGCCGATGGCCTGCAGCCTGTCCAGCTTGTCGATGACGGAATTGTCCTTCAGGGACAGGTGATGCAGGCGGCCCGGCCTGCCCTCCGGCAGGGGGTTCGCCTCAAACGGCAGGCGGCAGGGGCCTGCGCAGGAGCCGCGGTTGCCGCTGCGCCCGCCCAGAAAAGCCGACATGTAGCACTGGCCGCTGACGCACATGCACAGCGCCCCGTGGACGAAGCACTCGGTCTCGATGCCGCAGTTCCGGGTGATGGCTTCCACCTCCGGCAGGCTCAGCTCACGGGCCAGCACCACGCGGGTGAAACCCAGGTCCTTCAGCTCCAGCGCGCCCTGCAAGGTGTGGACGCTCATCTGGGTGGAGCCGTGGCGGGGCAGTTCCGGGGCGATCTCCCCGATGAGCTTTGCCACGGCCAGGTCCTGGCAGATGACGGCATCCGCGCCGCTGGCGGCCACTGCCCGCACGGCATCCGCCAGCTGGGCCAGTTCGGTTCCGTAAACGGTGGTGTTCAGCGCCACATGCACCTTGACCCCGCGCACATGGCAGAAGCGGACGGCCTCCTTCAGGCTGTCCGCATCAAAGTTTCCCGCGCTGGTGCGGGCGTTGAAGCCCGAAAACCCCAGATACACGGCGTCCGCACCGCTGAACACAGCGGCATGGAGCATCTCTTCACTGCCCACCGGGGCAAGGATCTCAATCTTCGACATTCTGTTCCCTCTGTTTTTCCTGTTCCTGCTCGGTCTGCGCGGCCTTTTCGCGGTCCTGTTTTGCCTTCAGGCGGGCCAGCTGCTCCCGCAGGGCTGCATTTTCGCGCCGGAGCGTCTCATTCTCAGCTTTTGCCTTATCCTCCGCGAGCTTCGCATGGGCTGCATCCGCGATATAGCTCTGGATCTGGCTGCGCATGTTCTCGGCGCTGCCGGTGCTTTTTTTGTACTCGTCCAGATAGTCCATGGCGCAGAACACCGCCGCCTTGGTCACCGAAAGATTTTCGTTTCCGTCCAGCAGCTTTGCGATATCCTCGTCCAGCTTTTTGGCCAGAGAGGTGATATACTTTTCCGAATCCGTCGTTGCGATCGCATAGGGCGCGCCCGCAATGTTCACTCGCACTTTATTAACCATCGTATCCTCACTTTGCACGCCGCGCGGCTTCTGCACGGCGGGAGCGGTTCCGAGTTTCCCGGTTTTTCGGACTCATTTTCGGGATTTTCGGGCACAAACCCGCCTGCGCCCGAAAACCGGGGCGCGGCTTTTTCGTTCTGAGCGGAATTTCTCTCCGAATTGCCGGGGTGCCGCCGTTCTCCTGCAGCAGCTCCCGGCCCGCTGTACCCTTATTATAATATAAATGGAGCGCAAGAAAAAGTGCTAAATCTGAATTTTTAGCAGATTTGTCAGAAAGACGGGTCCAAAAATAGCAGTAACGGCAAAAATTGGCTCTTTTCCTTGCATTCATGCGCAGAACTGATTATAATATCATTGTTGTGTGGCAGGGCTGAGGGAAAGAGGAGAGTTTCCCTGCTGCGTTCAAATTCAGAAAAAGCACCCGTGAGTGTGCGGATAGGAGTTCCTTTATGACTACGAAAGAATTTGCAAAAATTCTTCAGGACAAGCTGACCAGCGAGTACGGCGTGGATCTGAGCGTTGCTTCCAACCAGCAGATCTATCGTTCCCTCGCTCTGATCTGCCGCCAGATGATGAGTGAGAACCACCAAAAGTTCCAGTCCAAGGCGATCGGCACCGGCGCCAAGCAGGTTTATTACCTGTGCATGGAGTTTCTGATGGGCCGCAGCCTGAAGATGAGCCTGTTCAATCTGGGCCTGAACGATGTGGCGCAGCAGGCTCTGGCCGCTGCTGACATCAACATCGACGGCATCTTCGAGGAAGAGCCCGATGCCGGTCTGGGCAACGGTGGTCTGGGCCGTCTGGCAGCCTGCTATCTGGACGGCATGGCCACCACCGGCATCTGCGGCACCGGCTACTCCATCCTGTACGAGTACGGCATCTTCAAGCAGAAGATCGTGGACGGCTGGCAGCAGGAGCGCGCCGACAACTGGCTGCCCGGCGGTCAGGTCTGGCTGAAGAGCCACCCGGACCAGGCCATCGAGGTCCGCTTTGACGGCGAGATCCACGAGAACTGGGATCACGGCTTCCATTATATCCAGCACACCAACTACAACAGCGTCATGGCGGTTCCTTCCGATATGTACGTGCAGGGCTACGACGGAAAGGGCGTTGCCAAGCTGCGCCTGTGGCAGGCAAAGGCCCCGGACTTTGATATGTCCAGCTTCTCTCTGGGCAACTACAACACGGCCATGAGCAAGAACGCCAACGCCGAGCTGATCTCCAAGGTCCTCTACCCCAACGACAACCACGTCGAGGGCAAGATCCTGCGCCTGCGCCAGCAGTACTTCCTGTCTGCCGCTTCCATCGGCGACATCGTCCAGAGTCACCTGGCTACCTACGGCACCCTGGAGAACCTGGGTGACAAGGTGGCCATCCAGCTGAACGATACCCACCCGACCCTGGCCATCCCCGAAATGATGCGCATCCTGCTGGACGAGTGCGGCTTTGGCTGGGACAAGAGCTTCGACATCTGCCAGAAGGTCTTCGCCTACACCAACCACACCGTCATGGCCGAGGCTCTGGAAAAGTGGAACGTGGACATCTTCAAGATGACCCTGCCCCGCATCTACCAGATCGTGGTCGAGATGAACCGCCGCGCCCGCGAAGAGCTGGAGAAGGCTTTCCCCGGCGACGAGGGCAAGATCAACTACATGGCCCTGATCGGCGACAACCAGGTCCGCATGGCCAACATCTGCGCCTATACCTCGCACAGCATCAACGGCGTGTCCAAGCTGCACAGCGAGATCATCAAGGACAGCGTCTTCCACGATTACTACCTGTTCAAGCCGAAGGCGTTCAAGAACGTGACCAACGGCATCGCTTACCGCCGCTGGCTGCTGGCCTCCAACCCGGAGCTGTGCAAGCTGCTGGATGAGACCATCGGCGACGGCTACAAGCACGACGCTGCCGACCTGAGCAAGCTGAACAAGTATGCCGATGACAAGACCGTGCTGAAGAAGCTGAACGAGATCAAGCTGGACAACAAGAAGAACTTTGCCGCCTATCTGGAGAAGAGCACCGGCCAGTCCATCGACCCGAACTCCATCTTCGACTGCCAGGTCAAGCGGATGCACGAGTACAAGCGCCAGCACCTGAATGCGCTGAACATCGCTGCTCAGTATCTGTATCTGAAGGAGAACCCCAACGCCGACTTCATCCCCAAGACCTACATCTTCGGCGCAAAGGCTGCTCCCGGCTACTACATGGCCAAGCAGATGATCCGCATGATCTGCAAGCTGGGCGACCTCATCAACAACGACCCCGCCGTCCGCGAAAAGCTGCGCGTGGTCTATCTGGAAGAGTACTGCGTCTCCCTGAGCGAGCACCTGATGCCCGCTGCCGAGGTCTCTGAGCAGATCTCTCTGGCAGGCACCGAGGCTTCCGGTACCGGCAACATGAAGTTCATGCTGAACGGTGCCATCACGCTGGGCACTCTGGACGGTGCCAACGTCGAGATCGCCGATGCCGCCGGCAAGGAGAACGAGCTGATCTTCGGTATGCTGACGCCTGAGGTCAACAACCTCAAGCAGGTCGGCTATCACCCCAACGCCTTCATCATGGGCGACGATGTGGCCAACGCAGCCCTGAACTTCCTGGAGCGCGGCTGGAACGGTGAGAACTTCCACGAGGTCACCGAGAACCTGCGCAGCAGCGACCCGTACATGGTCATGGCCGACTTCAAGGATTACCGCCGTGCACAGGCCGACCTGCAGCGTCTGTATGCCGACCGTGAGGCCTGGGCCCGCATGAGCCTGAAGAACATCGCCAACAGCGGCATCTTCAGCGCCGACCGTTCCGTCCTGGATTACGCCCGCGACATCTGGAACGCACCTGTCGTGAAATAAACCTCTCAGTCAGCACTTCGTGCTGCCAGCTCCCCCGAAGTGGGAGCCATTGGCAGACGGGTAAAGCGCAGTTTCGCAGAAAACGTTCTGCGGCGCGGCTTTGCTTTAACCTCATGATACCAAAAGCTCCGGACTGTACAACGGCTCCGGAGCTTTTTTCGAGAAAGGAACGACCCGACTTGTCTTGCCTGTTCAACAGCTACGATCCCTATTTCAAGCAGCCCTTCGGTGCCGTGCGGGCCGGGCAGAGCGTCCGGCTCTCCCTCTGCATCCCCGAAGAACTCGGCTATGTGGACCCGCACCTCGTCCTTCAGAAAGAAGGCCGGTTCGACGTGCCGGTGTACTACCGGATGAACTTCAACGGCCAGACCCCCAAGCAGAACCACTTCTCGGTCGAAGTCACCCTCAACGACCCCGGCCTCTACTTCTACTATTTTGACCTCTATACCGACTTTCGCCGCATCGTGCGCGGGCCGGACAACTGCGGCATGGTCAGCTGGCAGGACGGTGAGAAATGGCAGATCACGGTCTACGATGCCGCCTTCGAGACGCCGGAGTCCATCAAGGGCAAAGTGTTCTACCAGATCTTCCCGGACCGCTTCTGCGAAGGGGTAGAGAACAAGCCCATGCCCTTCCCGGACCGCATCTATCAGGCCGACAAACACGCCGAGCCCTTCTGGCAGCCCAATGAGGTGGGCGGCCACCTGAACGAGGACTACTTCGGCGGCGACCTGAAGGGCATCCAGCTCAAGCTGCCCTACCTGCACGAGATGGGCGTGGATTTCCTCTACCTGAATCCCATCTTTGAGGCCCACTCCAACCACCGCTACAACACCGCCGACTACCTCAACGTAGACCCCCTGCTGGGCACCAACGAAGAGTTCGAGGCGCTGTGCGCCGAGGCGAAGAAGTACGGCATCGGCATCGTGCTGGACGGTGTGTTCAGCCACACCGGTTCCGACAGCCGCTATTTCAACCGCGAGGGCCGCTACGGCGAAGGCGGCGCTTACCGCGATCCCAGCTCCCCGTACCGCAGCTGGTACGATTTCGACCCGAAGTACAAGGGCGGCTACCGCAGCTGGTGGGGCTTCGAGACCCTGCCCGAAGTCAACGAGGAGACCCCCTCTTACGTCGAGTTCATCACCGGCGTGGGCGGCGTCATCGATACCTGGCTGCGGCGCGGTGCCGCCGGTTTCCGGCTGGATGTGGCCGACGAGCTGCCGGACGAGTTCATCGAACAGATCCGCACCGCCGTCAAGCGGGTCAGCCCCGAAAAGTTCCTGCTGGGCGAAGTCTGGGAGGACGCCACCACCAAATACGGCTTCAACCAGCGCCGCACCTACCTGCTGGGCAAGGGGCTGGACAGCGTGATGAACTATCCGTTCAAGAATGCCGTGCTGGATTTCGTCAAGGGCAAGCCCGCCGAGCAGGCTGCCAACGAGATCCTGACCATCTGCGAGCACTACCCTGCCCCCGCCATGGACACAGCGCTGAACTTCCTCTCCACCCACGACACCGAGCGCGCCCTGACCGTCATCGCCGACGAGCCCGCCAACGGCCGGGGCCGGGAATGGCAGAGCGGCCGCTGTGTGACCGGCGACGCCTACGAGGAGGGGCTACTCCGGCTCCGGATGGCCTACGCCATCATCTACACCCTGCCGGGTGTGCCCTGCCTGTACTACGGCGACGAGATCGCCATGCAGGGCTACCGCGACCCGTTCAACCGGGCCTTCTTCCGCTGGGACGCCCACGAGCAGCGTCTGCGCCCCGTTCTGGCACAGCTGGCCCAGCTGCGCCACACCTGCGAGGCGTTCCGCACCGGCAAGCTCAACGTCCTGCGGGCCGAGGGCGGCATCCTGCACTACCAGCGCATCGGCGAGGCGGAGACGGCGGAGATCATCGTCAACCGCACCGAACACATCATCGTGGAGACGCTGGCCAGCGGCAAGAGCACCGAAGTGAACCCCATGGGCTTCACCATCGTGGTGGAAGAGGTCGGCCACAACCCGAACCACAGCTACTACGATTATATCTGACCCTCAACGAACAAGGCCCGTGGGATCGCAAGACCGCGGGCCTTGTTTTCTTAAATCAGGACATCTTGTAATCCCGCCCTCGTTATTATATAATAAACAAAAAGAGGCCCTTCGTCTCGTTTCCATCTGCAAGGGAGGGAGTATCTATGCCCATTGACCCCATCTTCTGGCTCATCGCAGCCATCGGCTTTCTGGTGCTGGAGGGAATGACCTTCAGCATGGTATCCATCTGGTTTGCAGCGGGCAGCGCGGCCGCTCTGCTGAGCTGCCTGTTCTGGCCGTCGTTCCGGGTGCAGGCGGTGGTGTTCATCGTGGTCAGCATCCTCTGCCTGGCGGCGTTCAAGCCGCTGGCCGACAAGCTGCGCCGGAAGCACACCCCCACCAACGGCGACCGCAGCCTTGGCCGCGAGGCAAAGGTCCTGACCCCGGTCTCCGCCGGGAAGACCGGCCGTGTCCGGCTGGACGGCGTGGACTGGAACGCCCGCTGCGCCACCCCCGGCGACGCACTGGAGCCGGGCCAGACCTGCCGTGTGACCGAGATCCACAGTACCCTGCTCATCGTGGAGCCTGTCCTGACCGAATCATCCACCCACTGAAAAAAGGAGCGTCCCTATGCCCATCATGCTGTTTGTGATCCTTGCACTGGTCTTCGTCATCCTTCTCATCGTCATCACCAACATCGTCATCGTGCCCCAGTCCATGACCTACGTCATCGAGCGGCTGGGCAGCTACTCCGACAGCTGGAGCGCCGGCCTGCACGTCAAGATCCCGTTCGTGGAGCGGGTGGCCAAAAAGGTCAGCCTGAAGGAGCAGGTCGCCGACTTCCCTCCCCAGCCGGTCATCACCCGCGACAACGTCACCATGCAGATCGACACCGTGGTCTTCTTCCAGGTCATGGATGCCAAGCTCTACACCTACGGCGTCAACCAGCCCATTGCGGCCATCGAGAGCCTGTCTGCCACCACCCTGCGCAACATCATCGGTGAAATGGAGCTGGACCACACCCTGACCAGCCGCGATGTCATCAACGGCAAGATCACGGCCATCCTGGACGAAGCCACCGACAAGTGGGGCATCAAGGTCAACCGCGTCGAGGTCAAGAACATCATCCCCCCGCGTGAGATCCAGGAGGCCATGGAAAAGCAGATGAAGGCCGAGCGCGAGAAGCGCGCCGTCATCCTGAAGGCCGACGGTGAAAAGCAGGCCGCCATCACCGCCGCCGAGGGCGAAAAGGAAGCCGCCATCCTCCGCGCTGACGCCGTCAAGCAGCAGCGCATCCTCGAAGCCGAGGGCGAGGCACAGGCCATCCTCGCGGTGCAGCAGGCCAACGCCGACGCCATCCGCCTGCTGAACGAGGCCATGCCCAGCGACAAGGTGCTGGCCATCCGCAGTCTGGAAGCGCTGGCCAAGGTCGCCAACGGCAAGGCCACCAAGATCATCATCCCGTCCGAGCTGCAGAACCTCGGCGGCGTGGTGCCCAGCATCAAAGAGCTGCTGACTGACCCGAAGGACGCAGAATAAGGAGCCTGTTTATGATCTACGATACCCTGAACAACCTGCCCAACTATCTGGGCATGAGCGAAAATCTGGACGCCGTCATTGAGTTCGTCATGGCGCGGGACATCAACAACCTCCCCGCTGGAAAGACCCGCATCCTCGGCGAGAAGGCCGTCGTCACGGTCAGCACCGTGACCCCGCAGCCCGGCGACAAGGCCCCCTTCGTCCGCCGGGACACCCACCTGACGCTGGAGACCGACCTCGAAGGCAGCGAGCTGTTTGAAGTCTCGCTGGGCGAGTTCAGCCCCACCAAACCCACCGATGAGGCTGCTGACGTCACGGTCGGCAGTGCGGGCACCAGCATCGCCGGGATGCTCTGCGAAGGCCGCTTCGCCCTCTATCTGGCCGGGGAGCCGTACAAATCCGGCCTGAAAGCCCAGGGCTGCGGCAAGCTGAAAAAGGCCGTGTTCAGCATCGAGCTGGACGAGGACGCCGAAGAAAACGAAGCATAAAGAAACCCTCTCCGGTAAAGCCGACAGGCTTTGACGGAGAGGGTTTTGTATTGTGATCAACCCAGATGGAACAGATCAATGAGAACGACCATGGCAAGGCCGTAATAGACCACAACGGCCACCAGATCGTTGATGGTGGTGATGAGCGGGCCGGAGGCCACAGCGGGGTCGATGTGGATCTTGTGGAACAGCATGGGGATGACCGTGCCCACCAGACTGGAAACGACCATAGCGATGATCAGCGCCACGCCGACACAGCCGGACAGCAGGAAGGCTTCGCCCCAGGCATACGCCTTGAAGAAATGGATGTAGCAGCCCAGGAAACCCAGCGCCATCACAGCCAGCAGTGCGCCGTTCACCAGACCGACCCGCATCTCCTTCCAGAGCAGCTGGAGCTTTTTGGCGGTGGTCAGGTTCTCGTCCACCAGCACACGGATGGTCACGGCCAGCGACTGGGTGCCCACGTTGCCGGCCATATCCAGCACCATGGACTGGAAGCAGATGACGATGGGCAGCACCGCCACCACCGACTCGAACGCACCGACGACCGAGGAGACGAGCATTCCGAGGAAGAGCAGGGCGATCAGCCAGGGCAGGCGCTTCTTCACGCTCTCGAAAACGCCCTCGTTCAGGTCCTCTTCGCTGGTCAGACCGCCCAGTTTTGCGTAATCGTCGCCCATCTCGTCATCGACCAGTTCGACCACGTCGGACGAGGTGATGATGCCGACCAGCTTGCCTGCATCGTTCAGCACCGGGAGCGAGCGCTCTGCGTAGTCCACGATGCGGTCGATGCAGTCGCTGATCTTCTCGTGGTCGGTCACATAGGGGTACGACCGCGCGATGAGCTTTTCGAGCCGGTCGTCCGCGCGGGCAATGATGAGGTCTTTCAGGTCGATGGCACCATAGAACTTGTCGTTCTCGTCCACGACATACAGGGTGGAGATGTTGTCGTTCTCGCCCGCCTGCTTCACCAGCTCGCTCATCGCCTGCCGGATGGTCATATCCTTCCGGATGGAGATGTAGTTGGTGGTCATGCTGCTGCCGATCTCATCCTCGCCGTAGGAGAGCAGCATCCGGACGTCCTCAGCGGAGTCGCGATCCAGCTGGCCGACGATCTTGGCCTTGTCCTCTTCTTCGAGGTCATCCAGCGCGTCCACCGCATCGTCCGAGTCCATGTTGGAGACGACTTTCGCCGCCTTTTCCGAGGGCAGCTCTTTCAGATACGGCTCTGCATCGTCGAGGTAGGAGAAGATCTCGGCCACCCGCTCGATGCCCAGCACCGGGTACAGCTTCTGGCGCTCGTCCGGCGTCAGCGCCGTCAGCGCATCGGCCAGGTCATTTTCGTGGTAGTCGGAAAGCTTTTCCGCCAGCTCTGCCTGCGGCATACCGCTGTGGATGAGGTTCAGGATCTCTTCTTGGTAATTCTTCTTCTGCATCTTGGTTCCCTTCCTGCCCATTCCGGGCATAAAAAATACACCGCGTCGGTCAAGCTCGACTCCTGCGGTGTATCATGGGCACATGCAGTTCAGGACGCGGCAGACTCATTCGCCTGGCCCGCATCGCAGGAGAAACGTTGTTTGGGGTGATCCGTATGGTCACTGGACATGGAAATCAAACGCCTCCTGAAACTGAGATTTGCCGTTCGGCCTCGTTATGATACTACGGCCGGGCGGATTTTTCAAGCCCTTTTACAAAACTTTTACCGATTCTGAGCCGAATTTCAAGACATAATAAAACCGGAACGTATCGAAAGATACGTTCCGGTTTTTGTCACTTTTTGTATTTTCCGTACCACGCCACCGATACCCGCCACGACACGGCGTACAGCACCAGTGCCGCCGCCAGCAGCCCGCTCACAAGAACCGTCGCACTGGCACCGGAAAAGGCATCCATCAGGGCAATTCCTCCGCCCAGCATGGCCCCCATTCCTGCAAACATCAGCATGTACAGCATTCGGGCTTTTTCCGGACCAAAACGATAATACAGCGGAAGCATAATGCCATTCATCAGCAGTATCGCCAGCACGCCAAACTCCATCCAGATGCTAACCGGGGCATCTGGAAGCGGTTTTCCCAGCAGAACGATCACGCCGCATGACACGCCGCTCAGCCCAACGGAGACCGCTGCACAGATCACCCCGATAAGATATTTTTCCGCGACCTGAATTTTTCTGCTCATTGGCAAGGTCAGGCCGTACTCTGTCCACCCGCTGGAATGATCATATGCCAACAGGGAGACCGGCAGGATGCCCAGAAAAATGGCCGCATAGTTCATGGCAAAGGTAGACGCTCCCGATGCGCTCAGAGTCCAGATCACCAGAACAGCCAGAACTGTAAGGTACATCGTCTTCATGTTGCTTTTTATCTGGTACCAATCTTTTAATAATAAGCCCTTCATGCGTTCTTCTCCCCTTTCACCATCAATACAAACAGTTCCTCGATACTCACGGGCGTCAGGGCGCTTCCAGTGGGCACCCCGTCCCGTTTGACCAGCGCTTCGGCCCCGTAGGGTGTGACCCGCTGGCTGACCACGACGTCCGGAGCCAGCTCTTCCAGTTGAGCGGCGGTGCCGTGCCAGAGGGCGTACTCCTCCCGCAGCGTGTCCTTGTCCTCACAGAGCAGGAGCTTCCCCTTGTGCAGGAAGGCAATGGTGTCGCAGAGCTTTTCCAGATCACTGACAATGTGGGACGAGATAAGAATGGCGTGGTCTTCGTCCCGCACAAAATCCAGCAGCAGGTCGATGAGCTCATCCCGAACCACAGGGTCCAGGCCGCTGGTGGCTTCGTCCAGAAGCAGCAGCTTCGGATGGTGGGACAGTGCCACTGCAAGGCAGAGTTTCATCTTCATGCCGGTGGAGTATTCGTTATACTTTTTCTTAGCAGGCAGTTCAAAGCGCTTGCAAAATCCGGCATAGACCCCGGCGTCCCAATTGCGGTAGATGCCCGCCATCACCTTTCCCACCTGTTCGGCGGTCAGGCAGGTGGGGATGCCCTCGCCGCTCAGCACCACGCCGATGTCCTCCTTGGTGCAGGGGGATGCTTCCAGGTCGTCTTTCCCCAGCACCCGGATGGTGCCGGACTCCGGTGGAAGTATTCCCAAAATCAGCTTCAGGGTCGTGCTCTTGCCCGCACCGTTCTCGCCGATGAGGCCGCAGACCGTGCCGCCGGGCAGGGTCAAATCGATAGGGCCCAGGGTGAAACCCGGATACGTTTTCTGTACGCCGTGCAGTTCCAGTGCGTTCATCTTCATTCCTCCCACAGCAGTTCCAACATTTCGACAAGGTCGTTCTTTGCCAGCCCGCAGGGTGCCGCCAGCCGGACGGCTTCCGTCAGGTGTGCTTCGATTTTTTTCAGGTTCTCTTCCCGGAGCAGTTCCGTGTTTTTCGCCGCCACGAAGAAGCCTTTGGCCGGGATGGCATACAGAAAGCCCTCCTTTTCCAGCTCATCGTAGGCGCGTTTGGTCGTGATGACGCTGATGCGCAGGTCGCGCGCCAGCGCCCGGATGGACGGCAGCGCCTCGTCCGGCTGCAGATTACCGTTCAATATCTCATTTTTGATCTGGGTATAGATCTGGTCATAGATCGGTGCTCCGCTTTTGTTGTCGATAAAAAGATTCACGTTGCTCCCCCTCCGTCTTGTCTGTACATGTACAGTATATACAGATGGCACAGTGTTGTCAAGAGGTAACTGCAAAAAAGCAGCCGCTCCCAACGGGAACGGCTGCTTTTGGTTTTTCTTATGCAGTTCCTGCGAACGGCTCAGTAGGCCACGCCCCAATAGACCATAGCCTTGGCGGGCTTGCCGCAGCAGGGGCAGACATCGCTCAGGTGCTCCTGCGCGAAGGGCATACAGCGGCTGGACAGACCTGCTTCTTCCTTCATCTTCATCTCGCAGGCCAGGTCGCCGCACCACATGGTCTTGATATAGCCGGTGTTGGCCTTGGCCAGCTCCTTGACCTCGTCCATGGTGGTGGCTGCCCAGGTGCGCTTTTCGCGGTTGGCCAGAGCGCGCTCGTACAGGTCCTTGCGCAGGGCCTCCAGCTGGGCCGGGATGGCCGTTTCCAGCTCGTCCAGAGAGACGAAGACCTTCTCGCGGGTGTCGCGGCGGACCAGAACGCACTGGTTCTTCTCCAGATCCTTGGGGCCGATCTCCAGGCGGAGGGGCACACCCTTCATCTCCCACTGGGAGAACTTCCAGCCGGGGGCGTTGTCGCTGTCGTCCAGCTTGACGCGGGCGTACTTGCTGATCTTCTCAGCCAGCTCCGCGGCCTTCTCAGAAACACCGGGCTTGTGGGCGGCGATGGGCACGACCACGACCTGGATAGGAGCCACAGCGGGCGGCAGGATCAGGCCGTCGTCGTCGCCGTGGGTCATGATGATGGCACCCACCAGACGGGTCGAAACGCCCCAGCTGGTCTGGAACGGGTGGTGCAGCTGGTTGTCACGGCCGGTGAAGGTCACGTCATAGGCCTTGCTGAACTTGTCGCCGAAGTAGTGGCTGGTGCCGCTCTGCAGGGCCTTGCCGTCCTTCATCATCGCCTCGATGGTGTAGGTCGCCTCCGCACCGGCAAACTTCTCTTTATCGGTCTTGCGGCCCTTGACAACAGGGATGGCGAGATCCTGCTCGCAGACGTCTGCGTAGCAGTTCAGCTGCTGCTGGGTCTCAGCCTCAGCCTCGGCAGCGGTCTCGTGGATGGTGTGGCCCTCCTGCCACCAGAACTCGCGGCTGCGCAGGAAGGGACGGGTGGTCTTCTCCCAGCGCACGACGCTGCACCACTGGTTGTACTTCATGGGCAGTTCACGGTAGCTGTGCAGCACGCGGGACCAGTGGTCGCAAAACATGGTCTCGCTGGTGGGGCGCACCGCCAGACGCTCTTCCAGCTTGTCCGAGCCGCCCATCGTGACCCACGCCACCTCCGGCGCGAAGCCATTGACCAGCTCGCCTTCCTTCTGCAGCAGGCTTTCCGGGATCAGCACGGGCATGGCCACGTTCTCATGGCCGGTGGCCTTGAAGCGGGCATCCATGTCTTTCTGGATCAGCTCCCAGATGGCCTGGCCGTAGGGACGCAGGATGATAAAGCCCTTCACGCTGGAATACTCGACCAGCTCTGCCTTGACACAGATGTCGGTGTACCACTGTGCAAAGTTCTCTTCCTGGCTGGTGATCGCCTGCACGAGTTTCTTGTTGTCTTTTGCCATTTTCTTTTATCCTCCAAAGCCGTGCGCCAAACGCCCTGCTCCCAGGCCGTTCCGCACGAACTCATATTAAAAGCCCCGCCGCAGCACCGCCGTGTGCAGCGCCGGGAAACGGGGCCTTTTGCAACGTCCGGATCAGCCCTGATGGCTGTCCACAAAGTTCACCACGTCACCCACAGTGCGCAGCGTCTCGATGGCGTCATCCGGCACCTCGATGCCGAACTCATCCTCCAGCGTCATGACCATATCCACGATGTCCAGGCTGTCGGCCTCGAAATCGCTCATGATGTCGCTCTCCATCGTGATCTTGGCGGGGTCGATATCCAGCTGCTCCGCCAGCAGGGCACGAATTTTCTCAAAGGTATCCATTGTCACGGTCTCCTTTTGTCATCGATTCTTTGTTGTCCGCCCCGCGCAGCTGACCGGCCGCGCAAAGCACTCTCTATTTTTTATATCCCATGGGCCGCATCTTGTCAAGCCCTGTTTTGGATTCCGGCACGGATGCGGCGGAAATTTCCGATAAAAATTGCGGAAAGCACAGTTTTCCGCTTGACAGAATCCCGTTTGCTTCTTATGATAATAAGAGGTTCGTTATAACTACCGAAAGGATGAACGCGATGAAGTTCTCATTTACCAAAATGCAGGGCTGCGCCAACGACTATATCTATCTGGACTGCCGGGCTTCCGGCGTGCCGGAGAACATCGTTCCGCTGGCCCGGAAGCTCTCGGCGCGGCACTTCTCGGTGGGTGCCGACGGCATCATCTGCATCTGCGCCCCGGAAACGCCGGGCGCAGACGGCACCATGCGCATCTTCAACGCCGACGGCAGCGAGGCGCAGATGTGCGGCAACGGCATCCGCTGCGTGGCCGAGTGGCTGCATGTGCATGAACCGGCCTGCGCAGCAAAGCCCGTGCTGAAGATCGACACCCGCAGCGGCCGAAAGACGCTGACCCGGATGGGCGAGGAGCTGTGGCAGGTGGAGATGGGGGCCTATTCCACCCGCGCCGCCGACCTGCCCGCCGTGAACATGGGCGAAGGGCCGCTGGTCCGCTGCCCGCTGACGGTGGACGGCAAGACCTGGGAGGTCACCTGCATCAGCGTGGGCAACCCCCACTGCGTCACCCTTGTGCCGGAGGTGGACGGCCTCAAGCTGGAGGCCATCGGCCCGGCGTTCGAGTCCCACCCGAACTTCCCGGAGCGGATCAACACCGAGTTCGTCGAGTTTGTGGACCGCACCCACCTGAAGATGCGGGTGTGGGAGCGCGGCAGCGGCGAGACCTGGGCCTGCGGCACCGGCACCTGCGCCACGGTGGCCGCTCTGGTGGAGCAGGGCCTGTGCCCCGCGGGCGAGGACGTCCATGTGGCGCTGCGCGGCGGCGAGCTGACCATCCGGGTCCTGCCCGGCCGGCAGCTGCTCATGACCGGCGCGGCCTCCACCGTTTACGAAGCTGTTATCGAAGTCTAACGTTAGAAAGAATCGAGGGAACATACAATGAAAATGAATCATCATTACGGTGAGCTGAAGGCAAGCTATCTGTTCGTGGACATCGCCCACAAGGTCGCCGCCTATCAGGAAGCACACCCCGAAAAAGAGATCATCCGCCTGGGCATCGGCGATGTGACCCAGCCTCTGGCCAAGTGCGTCGTCACTGCCATGCAGGACGCCGCCGCCGAGATGGGCACCAAGGAAGGCTTCCACGGCTACGGCCCGGAGCAGGGCTACCCCTTCCTGAAGCAGGCCATCCAGGGCTACTATGCCGGCCGCGGCACCCGGCTGGACGAGGATGAGATCTTCATCTCCGACGGTGCCAAGAGCGACCTGGCCAACGTGCTGGGCCTGTTCGATGTGGACAACACCGTTCTGGTGCCGGACCCCGTCTACCCCACCTACGTGGACGACAACGTGACCGATGGCCGCAGGATCATCTACGGCCGCACCAGCCAGGAGAACGGCTTCCTGGGGATGCCCGATGAGAATGTGAAGGCAGACATCATCTATATTTGCAGCCCCAACAACCCCACCGGCGCCGCTTACACCCGCGAGCAGCTCAAGGAGTGGGTGGCCTATGCCCGCAAGAACAACGCCGTCATCCTCTACGATGCCGCCTACGAGTGCTTCATCACCGACGAGCACCTGGCCCGCAGCATCTTCGAGATCGAGGGTGCCCGCGAATGTGCCATCGAGATCTGCTCCTTCTCCAAGATCGCAGGCTTCACCGGCACCCGCTGCGGCTACACCATCGTGCCCAAGGAGCTGGAGCGCGAGGGCATGAACCTGAACAAGCTCTGGCTGCGCCGCCAGACCACCAAGTTCAACGGTGTGCCCTACGTCGTGCAGCGCGCCGCTGCCGCCGTCTTTACCGAGAGCGGCATGGCCGAGATCCAGCAGAACCTCGACTACTACCGCCAGAACGCCAAGGTCATCGCCGATGCGCTGGACGCATGCGGCGTGTGGTACTGCGGCGGCAAGAACAGCCCCTACATCTGGCTGCGCTGCCCCGGCAATATGAAGAGCTGGGAGTTCTTCGACTGGCTGCTGGAGAACTGCGGCGTCGTCGGCACCCCCGGCGTCGGCTTCGGTGCATGCGGCGAGGGCTATTTCCGCCTGACCGCTTTCGGCGATGCGGAGAAGACCCGGATCGCTGCTGAGCGCATCCAGACCGCCATCCAGGCCCTGTAATTTTTTGCAAGCAAAAAGGCGATGCAGTTTTTGTACGACTGCATCGCCTTTTCTGTTTTTTCCGGTCCGGTCTTATTTCCGGCCCGTCAGCCGGTTCAGCAGCATCACCGCCAGGACCAGCACACCGATGACGAGGATGATGCCGACCATTCCGATCACCATGATGGGCAGAGTGGTCATCCACGAAGAAAGATGAAGCATAAACACACCTCCGTTAAGCCATCAGAGTCAGGATCAGGCCGCCTGCAATGACGGACGCGATCTGCCCCGAAACGTTGACGCTGATGGAGTACATCAGCAGGAAATTCTGGTTGTCCTCTTCCAGGCCCATCTTGTTGACGACGCGGCCGCTCATGGGGAAGGCCGAGATGCCGGCAGCGCCGATCATCGGGTTCAGCTTTTTGCCCTCCGGCAGGAAGAGGTTCAGCAGCTTTGCAAACAGCACACCGCCTGCGGTATCGAAGACAAAGGCCACCAGACCCAGTGCGAGGATCAGCAGGGTGTCGGGCCGGACAAACTTGTCTGCGGTCATCTGCCCGGCCACGGTCAGGCCCAGCACGATGGTGATGAGGTTCGCCAGCACATTCTGCGCCGTTTCACTCAGCACATTCAGCACACCGCACTCCCGCAGCAGGTTGCCGAACATCAGGAAGCCCACCAGCGCCACACTGGCCGGGGCCACCATGCCCGCGATGATGGTCACAACGATCGGGAACAGGATCTTGGTCAGCTGGGAAACGCTGCCCTTCTCGTAGGACATCCGAATGCGGCGTTCCTTCCGGGTGGTCAGCAGCTTGATGACCGGCGGCTGCACGATGGGCACCAGCGCCATGTAGCTGTAGGCAGCCACCATGATGGCACCGAGGTACTGGGAATTGAGGGTGTTTGCCACGAAAATGGCGGTGGGGCCGTCGGCTGCACCGATCACGGCGATGGATGCGGCATCCTTCAGGTCAAAGAAGAAACCCGCCAGGAACAGCGTGAAAAAGATGCCGAACTGTGCTGCCGCACCAAAGAGCATGAGCCACGGCTTTTCCAGCAGGGGGCCAAAGTCGATCATGGCACCGATGCCGATGAAGAGCAGCAGCGGGAACAGCTCGTTGGACATGCCCGCCTCAAACAGGGCCGAAATGGGGCCGACGGTCTCGCCCTGGGTGATGGCACCCGACAGGGGCAGGTTGACCAGAATGGCACCAAAGCCCATGGGCAGCAGCAGGCTCGGCTCCATCTTTTTTGCGATGGCAAGGTAGATGAGCAGCGCACCGATGCCCCACATCACCACCATCTGCCAGGTCAGATTCCCGAAATTGGAAAAGAGCCCGGCGAACGTGTTCAGAAAGTTCATAGTTTTACCTCCTCGTGTTCCGGTGCCAAAGGCAAGAAAAAAGAGACTCCTGCCACAGCACCCTGTCTGTGACAAAAGTCTCAAGCGAACACATGACATCGGGCATTTCTGCCGTGATGACGCTGCCATGCAGCACCCCGCAGACCCTGCGGAGCGCCCCTTACTCCCTTTTATCGGGTCTTATTAAATCAGACTGCATCCCCGCTGTCAAGAGATTTTCCGGATTCTTTGCCAAATTTTGCTTCAGCGCTCGAATGTCGTGCTCAGGGTCGTGGCCCAGTGCTGGCCGGGAGCGAGGCAGGCGGCGGCAGCGCGTTCGGTCCAGGCCTGCGGGTCGTTCTCGGCACCGGGCAGGGACTGCCACGGCTCGATGCAGACGAAGCGGACCGGCTTTGCCGGGGCCGACCAGATGAGGGAATACGGGTAGCCCTCAACGTTGCAGACGATGTGGCGGCCGGTGTCCTTTTCGTAGATGCCCAGCGTCCTGGTGCGCAGGCCCGCCATGCAGAAGCTGTCGTTGGCGAAGAGGTCGTCCGTGAGCGGGATGGCGGAGACGTTTTTCCACCGGTAGCCGCACCTGCCAGTCAGCAGGCCGTTGGGATAAGCGTCCAGAATCATCGGGCTTTCGGGCTGGTCGAAACGGAACTCGTAATCGGTGGTGGTGTGGCTGGCATCAAAGGGGATGCGGAAGGCCGGGTGATAGCCGATGCCGAAGCGCAGCTCCTCTGCGGCGGTTTCGGGGTTCGCGACCGTCAGGGTGTGGTGGACGGTCTTCCCCTCCAGCCGGAAGGTGCTGGTGAGGACAAAATCAAAGGGGAAGCGCTCGGCCTTGATCGCATCGTTCGAGCGCAGTTCCAGCTCAATGGTGTCGCCCTCGGCGCGGAGCAGGGTGTGCTCCAGATCCCGCGCAAAGCCGTGCTGGCCGCCCTTGTAGGTCTTGCCGCCATGGGTGAAGGTGCCGCCGGGCAGTTTACCGGTCCAGGGGAAGAGGATGGGCGCATGACGCTTCCAGACCGCCGGGTCGGCCTGCCAGAGCAGCTCTTCGCCCGCTGCGTTCTTCAGGCTGACGGCCTCCGCGCCAAGGGTGTCCACGGTCAGGGTCAGAAATTCGTTGTGGATGGTTGCCTGCATGATTCGTTCTCCTTTTTTATTGTTATCGGTTGACGATGTGCTCGCCGTTTCCGTCCAGGAAGGTGCGCAGGTTCCGGGTGGTGATGTCCATCAGGTTCTGCAGCGCTTCCTTTGTCGTCCATGCAATGTGCGGGGTGAGGAGGGCGTGGGGCTCCTTCCGGAGCGGGCTGTCCGCCGGGAGGGGTTCGGTGGCAAAGGCATCGGCCCCGTAAAAGCCCAGCTGCCCGCTGCGGAGCGCCGCCGTGACCGCTGCTTCGTCCACAAGGGCACCGCGCGCGGTGTTCAGCAGGATGGCACCGGGCTTCATCTGCGCCAGCACCTCCGCACCGATGAGCCCCCGCGTCTGGGGCGTGGCCGGGCAGTGAAGGCTGAGGACGTCGCTCTCCTTCAGCAGGTCGGCAAACGGCACGAACTCCACACCGTCGGCGGCATATTCCGGCCGGACGGTCCGGGTGCAGACGAGCACCCGCATCCCGAATGCTCTGGCGATGCGGGCCGTCTGCCGCCCGATGCTGCCGTAGCCGTAGATGCCGAAGGTCTTGCCGTACAGCTCCATCTGGGGCAGCAGGCCGTAGCCTGCCGGGATGTCCAGCTGCCACAGGCCGTCCTTGACGGCGCGGTCATACCGCTCGGCACACTGGACGATGGCCAGGAGCAGGCTGAAGGTCATCTGCGCCACGCTGTAGGTCGAGTAGCCGGGCACATTCGCTACGGCCACGCCATGGCGGCGGCAGGCGTCCAGATCCAAATTGTCGGTGCCGGTGGCGATGATGCCCACGAACTTCAGGTTCGGGCACTGGGCCAGGATGGCTTCATCCATCCGGCATTTGTTGAGGAAGACGACCTCGGCATCCCCGATGCGGGGCGCGATCTCCTCATAGGCCGTGCGGACGTAGCTGGTGGTATCCGGGATGAGGGCCTTGACCCCCGACCAGTCGAGGTCGTCCTCGTGCATGACATAGCGTTCCAGAATGACGGCTTTCATCGCTTCTCCTCCAATTCCACGTCCTCGCGGAGCACCTGCCCGATGGGCTGGGCGATGCACAGGTCTGCGCTTTCGTCCGCTGGGGTGGGCTGCATGTTGATGACGACAAGATGTCGGCCCCGGAAATACCGCAGCAGCCCCGCCGCCGGGTAGACCACCAGACTGGTGCCGCCCACGATGAGGGTATCGGCCCGGCGGATGGCCTGCACGGCCCCGGAGACGACCTCGTCGTCCAGCCCCTCTTCGTAAAGGACCACGTCCGGCTTGACGATGCCGCCGCAGTCCGGGCAGCGGGGCACACCGGTGCTGTTGGCGATGAAGTCGATGTCGTAGAACTTGCCGCATCCGGTGCAGTAGTTGCGCAGGGTGCTGCCGTGCAGCTCATAGACCGTTTTGGACCCCGCCGCCTGGTGCAGGCCGTCGATGTTCTGGGTGACGACCGCTTTCAGCCTGCCCTCGCGTTCGAGTTTGGCCAGCCGCAGATGGGCTGCATTGGGCCTTGCCCCTTTCACGATGAGCTTATCGCGGTAAAAACGGTAAAATTCCTCTGGATTTTGTTCCCAGAAGGTGTGGCTCAGGATGGTTTCGGGCGGGTAATCGTATTTCTGATGATACAGCCCGTCCACGCTCCGGAAATCCGGGATGCCGCTCTCCGTGGAGACGCCTGCACCGCCGAAGAAGACGATGCTGTCGCTCTCCTGGATGATCTTTTCCAGCGCAGGAACCATAACAAAAAACGCCCCTTTCCAGCAGATTTGGTTACACGTCCAGTATAACACAAATCCGGCGGAAAGGAAGCGTTTCTTTTGGTTCTCTGGTTCAGCGGCCGTTCTCGGCAAACAGGGTGCCGAGGGCCGCAAAGAGGTCGTGCGGGAGCATCCCGGCCTCGCCGTGCACGGCGGCGGCGCGGTCGGCAGCGGCCCCGTGAAGGTAGACCGCGCAGACGGCGGCCTCAAAGGCAGGCAGCCCACAGGCCAGCAGGGCGCTGGTCATACCGGCCAGCACATCGCCGCTGCCCCCGCGCGACAGGCCGGGGTTACCGGTGGGGTTCACCGCGCACCGGCCATCCGGAGCCGCGATGACCGTCTGCGCCCCCTTGAGCACGACCACGGCGTTCCACGCTCTGGCAAACCGCAGAGCGGTGCCCTCCCGGTCGGCGTGGATGGCCGCAGCGGACAGCCCGGTCAGCCGGGCCATCTCACCGGGGTGGGGCGTTAAAATCAATTCACCCATCGGATGAAGCGTTTTTCCAACTTGCAGCAGGTCGGCGGCGGCGTTCAGGCCGTCGGCATCCAGCACGGCACTGCCCGCAAAACCGGGCAGGAGCGTTTGCACCAGCGTCCGGGTCTCGGCAGCGCGGGCCGCGCTCTGGGCCGTGTAGCCCAGCCCCGGCCCCAGCAGAAGGACGGTCGCCTTCTGGCGCTGGATGCGGGGGATGTTTTCCGGCGCGATGCCGCCTTCGGCCCCGGCCTCGCAGGGGCAGAGGCAGCACTCCGGCAGGCGGGCAGACACCGCCGCCAGCACCGGTTCCACGCTGGCCAGCGTGACGATGCCCGCACCGGTGCGCAGAGCGCCCTCCACCGCCAGCGCTGCCGCGCCCCGGTAGCTGGCGCTGCCTGCCACGGCCAGCACGGCCCCGAAGGTGCCCTTGTGGCTGTCCCGCGGGCGGGGGCGAAGACACGTCCAAACGTACGCGGCGTCTGTTTTCATAAGGTTTACACCTCTCCCTGCAAATAGTTCCGGATCTCCTTCTCGACCTCCTGCACTTCCTGATGGAACATGCGGGCCGAGACGCGGAGGGCACCGTGGCCCAGAATGATGATCTGTTCCATGCCGTCGGAGGTGGCTACGCGGACCCGCCGCCCCTTGCCGATCTCGTGGGTGACATGCTCGATGAACATATCCGCCGTCTCGGCCTCCTTGGTGTAGACAACGTGGATGTTGTGGTATTGCTCGATGACGCCGGGGCTGCCCGGCACACGGTAGGCATCGAACACGAGGATGAGTACACACTTTTTGAACCCCTGATAGTTGCACAGGATGTCCATCAGCTTCTTGCGGGCGGCATCAAGGCTCTGTTTGGAGAGCTCGTTCAGCTCATCCCACGCAAAGATGATGTTGTAACCATCCACCAACAGGTATTCGGGCGCGATCTCCCACTGCTCGGCGTCAAAATCCGGGCGCTCGGTCTTCCGGGTCGGGCGGAATGCGGCCAGCGGGTCCCGCTTGATGGGGCCATAGGTCTGCTCAAAGATCTTCAGCAGCTCGGCGTCCTCTTCCAGCGTGGCGCGGTAGGCGGCCATCCGGCGGGGCCGGGTGGCGGTCTCTTCCGCCGGGCGGGCGGTCTTGCCCCAGCCGCTGTCCACGTGCATGTGGCTGCGCACCTGTTCCCAGGGCACCACGAACCCGGACCCATGGGAGCAGAAGACCGAATCCGCCGGGTTGTCGAGGTCATGTTCCGGCTCGTAGCCAATGGCCGCCAGCACCTCGTCGGTGTTGTGGCAGGGGCGGTAGCCATCCAGCGTCAGACTCAGGTGCCCCCGGCCCCGCGTGTAGCCCACCACATCCATCGGATAGCTGCGCATCGTGGAGGCCGGGGCTGTGCCGGTCAGGGTGGCCGTCTGACCATCCGGGGTCGTCTGGGGCGGGTCGAAGCTGCCGCCCATCTGCTGGATGTCGTTCATCGCGCGGCCTACATTCTCGGCCGGAAGTTCCAGCCGGAAGGCGTACCACGGCTCCAGCAGCTGCACTTTGTGGATCTGCGCGGCCATCATCAGGCCCTGCCGCACGGCGCGGTAGGTCGCCTGCCGGAAGTCGCCGCCCTCGGTATGCTTCAGGTGGGCGCGGCCCGCGATGAGGGTGATCTTCACATCGGTCAGCGGGGCACCGGCCAGCACACCAAGGTGCTGTTTTTCTTCGAGATGGGTCAGCACCAGACGCTGCCAGTTCTTATCCAGCACCTCTTCGCGACAGTCGGCCGCAAACTGCATCCCGCTGCCGCGGGGCAGAGGTTCCAGCTTGAGGTGGACTTCGGCATAGTGGCGGAGCGGCTCATAGTGGCCCACGCCCTCGATGGCCTCGGTGATTGTCTCCTTATATAAAATGCCGCCGGGGCCGAAGCACACCTCCAGCCCATAGCGCTCTGCCAGCAGGCTCCGGAGCACCTCCAGCTGGATCTCGCCCATGAGCTGGACGTGGATCTCGCCCAGCGTCTCGTTCCAGACGACGTGGAGCTGGGGTTCCTCTTCTTCCAGCCGATGGAGCTTGCCGAGGGCTGCGTGGACGTCGGCCCCCTCCGGCAGAAGCACCTGATAGCTCAGCACCGGCTCCAGGACCGGCAGGTCGCCGTCCCGCTCTGCGCCCAGACCCTCGCCGGGGTGGGCTTTGGTCAGGCCGGTGACGGCGCAGACCTGCCCCGGCCCGATGCGCTCGGCCAGCGTATACTTGGCACCGGAGTAGAGGCGGAGCTGGTTGGCCTTTTCGGCCCAGGGCTCCCCGTCCACTTCGCCGGTGAGCTGGGCCTTGACCTTCAGTTCGCCGCCGGTCACGCGCAGCCAGGTCAGCCGGGCCCCCTGCTCATCCTGCGAGATCTTGAACACCCGTGCGCCGAAAGCTTCCAGCGCGGGAGCCGGGCGGGTGAAGCGGTCCAGCCCGGCCAGAAGTTCGTCCACACCCTCCAGCCTGAGCGCTGCGCCGAACCAGCACGGGAAGACATGCCGCCGGGCGATGGCCGGGAGAACGTCGGCATCGGTCAGCTCCCCTTTGTCGAGGACGGTTTCCATCAGCCGCTCGTCGCAGAGGGCCAGCGCTTCGTCGCGGGCGGCCGCATCGGCCCCGAAATCCACAAAGCCGTCCCCCAGCCGATGGTTGAGCTGTTCCAGCAGCGCCTCCCGGCCGGGGCCGGGCAGGTCCATCTTATTGAGGAAAACGAAGGTCGGGATGTGATACCGCCGCAGCAGACGCCAGAGCGTTTCGGTGTGGCTCTGGACGCCGTCGGTGCCGCTGATGACCAGCACCGCATAATCGAGCACCTGCAGGGTGCGCTCGGTCTCGGTGGAAAAGTCCACATGGCCGGGGGTATCCAGCAGGGTGAAGTCGGTGTTTCCTGCCGTCAGCAGGGCCTGTTTGGAAAAGATGGTGATGCCGCGCGCCTTTTCCAGCGCGTCGGTGTCGAGAAAGGCGTCCTTGTGGTCCACGCGGCCCAGCTTCCGGATGGCACCGGCGCGGTAGAGCATGGCTTCGGAAAGGGTGGTCTTGCCGGAGTCCACATGGGCGAGGATGCCCACCACCAGCTGCTTGTGCGGGTTCTCCATGGTCTGCACCCTTCCTTATAAAAAGCTGATGCAGAGCGCCACCACCACCAGCGGCACCCCCAGCACCAGATTGGAGAGCATACTGCAATAGGTACGCTCCTCCGGCTCCAGCTCCTCAAAGGAGACGATCTTCTCGTCGGCATAGTCCATGATGGAGCGGGTGGCGTGGAACTTTTTCTGCGGCTTGATCCCCTTGAACTCTTCGAGCAGGTGGTGGATGGTCAGGCCGTCCAGCCGCATATAGTCCACCCACGCCCAAATGAGCAGCACCACGCCGCACAGAAAGCCAGGTGCCTCCCACATGGAGAAGGTGCCGTCGCTGACATACCGCTCCCACAGCAGCATCAGCACAGCCACGATGGAAGTGCGGGTCACAGTTTTATATAAGATGGGATGAAGCATATAGCCTTTGTACATCGCGCGTAGTTTTTTCATGGTTTGCTCCTTATTCCGATACAGATACATTTTATTGTAGCATGTTTTTATGAAAAAAGATAGCAGAATCGTCCGTGGTGAAAAAACAGTCCACTTTTTTCTTTGGAAGCCTGCCGCTTCCCGCAGCCACCCGGCGCTTTGGATTCTTTTGCATTTTTCCACTGTTGCTTTTCATGCAAAAGCGGCTGTCACCCTTTTGTTTCCAATTCATTGCTTTAATCCATTGACTTCTTTTCAATACAGTGCTAAAATATCCGAAGTGCGACTTTTGCCCTTCCTGTGCATTTTTTCGTGGAGGACAGGCCACACTCGTTCAGGAATAGGAAAAAACGGCGCAGGAAGACCGCCTGTGCCAGAGATCTGGGAGGATCCATCCATGAGTATCAATTTTGAGTCTCACAAGCTCGACCGCCGCAGCTTCCTCAAGGGCGCAGGCATGGTCGGCGCAGCCAGCCTGCTGGCCGCATGCGGCGGCAAGTCCGACAACGGCAGCAGCGCTGCTTCCACCAGCGGTGCCGCAGCCCCCAACACCACCGGTGCCACCCCGCTGAAGGAGTTCATCTCTTTTGAGAGCGGCAACCGTGAGCTGGAAAGCTGGAACATGCTGTACACCCAGAAGGCTGAGGACGCCAACGTCATCACCAACCTGTGGGACGGCCTGCTGAGCTTCGACTGCTACGGCAAGGTCGTGCCCGCCATCGCTTCCAGCTGGGAGCACAACGACGATTCCACCGTCTGGACCTTCCACCTGCGCGATGACGTCGATTGGGTCGATGCCAACGGCGAGGTGAAGGATCACCTGACCAGCAAGGACTTCCTGGTCGGCTTCGAGTGGGTCATGAACTCCTACAAGAACGAGGCCAACAACACCTCCATGCCCAACGATACCGTCGTGGGCGCTGCCGATTACTACGAGCAGACCAAGGCAGCCGGCGACGCTGCCGCCGACATGACCTATGAGGACATGCTGGCTGCCGGTGTCGGCATCGAGGCTCCCGATGACTACACTCTGGTCTTCACCTGCAAGGATCCCTGCCCGTATTTCGACACCGTGGCGGCTTACAACAGCTTCTACCCCGTCGCTCCCGCCCTGCTCGACGAGCTAGGCATCGAGGGCTTCCGCGGCTGCGACAACACCACCATGTGGTACAATGGCCCGTACGTCGTCGAGGAGTATATCCAGGGCAACACCAAGAGCTATATCCCCAACCCCAGCTACTACGATGCAGCCAACGTCAGCCGCTTTGAGCGTCTGACCATCACCATGATCTCCGATGGCTCCATCAGCCTGCAGCTGTACGAGAATCGTGAGCTGGACGAGGTCGATCTGGGCGAGAGCAGCATCGCCACCATCCAGGCCGATCCTTCCAACGTGTTCAACCAGCAGCTGTGCGAGAAGCGCCCCAAGAAGTTCAGCTACTGCTTCATCTTCAACTACGACAAGCGCAAGGCCGACGGCACCGCCGATGAGAACTGGAACAAGGCCATCGCCAACAAGGCATTCCGCCAGTGCTTCTCCAAGGGTCTGGAGCTGTCCAAGTTCTACGCTCGCTACAACCCCATCAACCCGCTGAAGTGCGAGAACGACTTCTTTACCATGAGCGGCCTGTGCTACACCACCGACGGCACCGATTACACCAGCCTGGTCGCTAAGGAGCTGGGTCTGGACGGCGAGAAGTATGATGGCAAGACCATGAAGCGTCTGCGCGCCAACAACGGCGACATCACCGACCTGAAGAAGCAGGCCATGGACGAGCTGAGCGCCATCGGCGTCACCTTCCCGGTGCACTGCTCTTACTATATCCTGGCCGGTTCCACCACCGCTCTGGACAGCGCGACCGTCCTGAAGCAGTGCTTCACCGACAGCTTCGGCGATGACTTCATCGTGCTGGACATTGAGACCTTCGTCTCCTCCACCATGAAAGAGGTCGTGGCACCCAAGCTGCAGAGCTTCGTCCACATGGGCTGGGGCGCTGACTTCGGCGATCCCATCAACTTCCTGACCCAGATCGTCGTCCACGACGACAACGCTTACTACAGCTGCAACATGACCAACATCGAGGGCATCGCCGAGAACGGTGCCGCCGATTACCAGAAGGATCTGGTGGCTGCCTACGAGCAGTTCACCGACCTGGTCAACGAGGGCCGCGCCATCGTCAACGACACCGATGCACGCTACGCCGCCTTCGCAAAGGCTGAGGCCTACTTCCTGGAGGAGAACCTGATCTTCCCCACCGTCTACGATGTGACCTGGTGCCTGACCCACGCCAACGAGTACAGCAAGATCAACGCCATGTACGGCCCCTGCAACTACAAGGCGGTCAACTGGGAGACCAGCGAAGAGGCTTACACCACCGAGCAGTACGAGGAGTTCGCCGCTGCTTTCGATGCAGCCACCCAGGCCTGATCGGTTTTTGAGCGCATTCTAAGTTAAGCACTTTTCCCCCGGCGGGAGCTGTTCGCAAAGCGGATGGCTCCCGCTCTTTTATTATGTAAAGCGTTTCGCACCTGTTCGTTTGTGAAGAACAATTTCGGTTGTTTTGTGTTTCAAAAACAGTGTTAAACTTTTTGCATCCTTCGTCAGACAAAAACAAATATATTTCATCAATTTCCACAGTCTGTCTTTCTTTTTTGAAGAGGTTCCTGTCCATGCTCCATTGACAGCTTATTCTTTTAATGGTATAATAATCAGCGTGTTAAGGTTTTGCGGGAGGAGCACAGGCACAGACAGAGGGGTCTGTATCTGCGCTCTTTTGTATTCCTCAGCAGTACAGGAGATGCGAAGCTCCCGCAAAGGAGTGGGAAACAAGCAGGACAACGTGCCCTGCACCATGCACCGAAGCACGGAAAAAATTTTAGGGAGGATAACACAATGAACATCAATCACGAGTCTCATGCAATCAGCCGCCGCAGCTTTCTGAAGGCTTCCGGCGTTGTTGGTGCCGCCGGCATCCTGGCAGCCTGCGGCGGCGGCTCCAGCAGCTCCACCGCTGCTTCTGCTTCTTCCGGCGCAACCAGCGCCCCCAACACCACCGGCGCTGCCCCGCTGAAGGAGTTCATTTCCTGGGAGGCCACCAACCGTGAGCTGGAGAGCTGGAACATGCTGTACAGCCAGATGGCTTCCGACATGAATGTCACCACCAACCTGTGGGAGGGCCTGCTGAGCTTTGACTGCTACGGCAAAGCTGTGCCTTCCGTGGCCAAGGAGTGGAGCCACAACGAGGACTCCTCCGTCTGGACCTTCAACCTGCGCGACGATGTCGACTGGGTGGACGTCAACGGCGAGGTCAAGGCTCACCTGACCAGCAAGGACTTCCTCGTGGGTCTGGAGTGGGTGCTGAACGCAGCCAAGAACCAGGCCAACAACACCTCCATGCCCAACGAGACCCTGGTGGGCGCTGCGGACTACTACCAGAAGACCAGCGACATGGGCGACGCTGCTGCCGACCTGACCTACGAAGATATGCTGGCCGCCGGTGTGGGCGTTGAGGCTACCGATGATTACACCCTGGTCTTCACCTGCAAGGCTCCCTGCCCGTACTTCGATACCGTGGCTGCTTACACCAGCTTCTACCCCGTCTCTGAGGATCTGATCACCGAGCTGGGCGTTGAGGGCTTCCGTGCCTGCGACTACACCAACATGTGGTACAACGGCCCGTATGTGGTGGAGGAGTTCATCAGCCAGAACACCAAGAGCTACATCCCCAACCCCAACTACTTTGGTGCAAACGATGTGTCCCGCTTCGACCGCTTCACCGTTACCATGATCAGCGACGGTACCGTCACCTTCCAGCTGTATCAGAACCGTGAGCTGGACGAGATGGATGTGGGCGAGAGCACCCTGACCACCATCCAGGCCGATCCCAACAGCGAGTACAATGCTCAGCTGTGTGAGAAGCGTCCCAAGAAGTACAGCTACCAGATGCACTTCAACTACCAGAAGAACAACGAGGACGGCACCCCCGACGACAACTGGAATAAGGCCATCGCCAACACCGCCTTCCGTCAGTGCTTCTACAAGGGCCTGGAGCTGACCAACTGGTATGCACGTACCAACAAGATCAACCCCCTGAAGTGCGAGAACGACTACTACACCATGCCGGGCGTCTGCTACAACACCCAGGGCCAGGAGTACTCCACCCTGGTCGCCAAGGAGATGGGCTTCGACAAGGAGTCTTATGACGGCAAGACCATGATCCGTCTGCGCGCCAACAATGGCGACATCGCGGACCTGAAGAAGCAGGCTATGGACGAGCTGAGCGCCATCGGCGTCACCTTCCCCGTCCACGCTGCTTACCACATCATCGCCGGCAACTCCACCGCTCTGGACAGCGCAACCGTCCTGAAGCAGTGCTTCACCGACAGCTTCGGCGATGACTTCATCGTGCTGGACATCAAGACCTACGTTTCCTCCATCACCCAGGAAGTCCGCAATCCTCAGCTGCAGAGCTTCGTCATCAACGGCTGGGGCGCTGACTTCGGTGACCCCGTCAACTTCGTTGGTCAGGAGATCCTGCACGACGACAACGCCTACTACAGCTGGTACTACTCCAACATCGCCAAGGTCGTCGAGGCCGGCCCCGCTGACTGGCAGAAGGATCTGGTCGCTGCTTACGAGGAGTTCACCGATCTGGTCAACACCGCAAAGGCCATCGTCGATGATACCGATGCCCGCTATGCTGCCTTCGCAAAGGCTGAGGCCTGCATGCTGAACAACGTTCTGGCCTGCCCCTGCTACTTCGATGTGGCCTGGACTCTGACCCACGCCAACGAGTACAGCAAGATCAACGCCATGTACGGCCCCTGCAACTACAAGGCTGTCAACTGGGAGACCAGCGAAGAGGCTTACACCACCGAGCAGTACGAGGAGTTCGCTGCTGCATTCGATGCTGCCACCAAGGCCTGAGTTTTCCACCGCACCCCAAAATAAAAGTTAAAGGTTCGATAACATGTTAAAATACACGGTTAAGCGGCTGCTCCAGTCGCTTGTCACAATCTTTTTGATCGCAACAGCCGTCTTTTTGATGATGCGCTGTCTGCCGACGGACTACTACTTCACTGAGGAACAGCTCATGAAGTTCACCGATCAGCAGAAGACCGCTGCTCTGGAAGCAGCCGGCCTGACCGACCCCATCCCCACCCAGCTGATCAAGTTCTACAACGATCTGTTGCATCTGGACTTCGGCACATCCCGCCGCATCCAGAACGGTGCATCGGTGGTCAAGGTCATCGGCAAAAAGTTCGGCGTCTCGATGCGCCTGGGCCTCACCGCCTCCGGCATCTCTCTGGTGCTGGGTGTGCTGATGGGCATTCTGCAGGCGGCATTCAAGGACAAAGTGTTCGACTGGATCGGCACGGCTTACACCGTGTTCGTCAACGCAGTTCCTTCTCTGGTTTCGTATTCGCTGGTCCTGGTCTTCGGCTCCAAGTACCTGGGCTTCCCCACGCTGTACTCCACCCGCAATGTGAGTGCGTCCAGCGTGCTGCCCATCACCTGCCTGTCGCTGGCTTCCATTGCAGGCTATGCCCTGTGGACCCGCCGCTACATGGTCGATGAGCTCACCCGCGACTACATCAAACTGGCGCGTGTCAAGGGCCTGAGCTCCCGCGAGATCATGTTCAAGCACGTGCTGCGCAACGCCATGGTCCCCATGGTGCAGTATATCCCCCAGTCCATCCTGCTGACGGTCGGCGGCTCTCTGCTGATGGAGCGCTTCTTCTCCGTCCCCGGCATGGGCCCCCTGCTGACCGACGCCATCCAGCGTTATGACCTGAACGTCGTGCAGACGCTGGTCATCCTGTATGCCGTTCTGGGCATCGTGGGTGTTTTCCTGGGCGACGTGCTGATGATGGTGGTCGACCCGCGTATTACTCTGACCGGAAAGGAGGAAGCTCGCTGATGGCTAAGGCATCGGATTTTGAGGGCAAGAAGCAGGACGAACTGTTCTACTTCGTCGAATACTCTCCGGAAGAAGCCGAGCGCATCGGCTATTCCAACTATTCCTACTGGGGTTCCGTCATCCAGAACTTCCTCAAGCAGAAGGTCGCGGTCTTCTGCCTGATCCTGTTCCTGGCACTGAGCGTGTTCTCCTTCATCGCACTGGCCATTGGCAAGTACGATTACACCACCCTGATCTCGGATACGAGCAAGGCATTCATCAACCCGAACAGCGAATACTGGTTCGGCACCGACAACCTCGGCCGTGACTACTGGTGCCAGGTGTGGTACGCCACCCAGGTCTCCATCCGTCTGGCTCTGGTCGTTGCCGTTGGCGAGAGCATCGTCGGCGTCATCTTCGGCCTGATCTGGGGCTACGTCCGCAGCCTGGACCGCTTCTTCACGGAGCTGTACAACCTGATCGACAATGTGCCCTATATCATCTATATGACCCTGATCGCCCTGATGGTCGGTCAGAGCTTCTGGATCATGGCCATTTCGATGATCGCCATCAACTGGCTGTCCATGGCGCGCCGTGTCCGCAACATGGTCTTCATGTTCCGTGACCGCGAGTACAACCTCGCTTCCCGCTGCCTTGGCACCCCGCTGTGGCGTGTTCTGACCAAGAACATCCTGCCGTATCTGGTCTCTGTCATCATCCTGCGCATGGCGCTTTCCATCCCCGGCACCATCAACCTGGAGTCTACGCTGTCCTACCTGGGCCTGGGTCTTGGCATCGACACCCCGTCTCTGGGCCTGCTCCTGAGCAAGGTGCGCGGCTTCTTCCTGGATTACCCGTACCTGCTGGTCTTCCCTGCATCCATCGTGTCCATCATCTCGATCTCGTTCTACATCATGGGCAACGCTTTGTCGGATGCGGCAGACCCGCGCAACCACGTTTGATAGATTGGAGAGAGAAACGTAAATGGATAGAAAACCGATTATCTCTGCCAAAGACGTGGAGATCACTTTCAGCCTGCGCGGCCGCAAACTGAACGCCATCCGCAAGTGCTCGCTGGACCTGTATGAGGGCGAGACCCTCGCCATCGTCGGCGAGTCCGGCTCCGGCAAGTCCGTGTTTACCAAGACCTTTGTGGGTATGCTGGATGCCAACGGTACCATCACCGGCGGCTCCATCCTGTACGAAGGCCGCGATATGACCAAGTTTACCGAAAAGGACTGGCTTGGTGTTCGCGGTAAGAAGATCGCCATGGTCATGCAGGACCCGATGACCAGCCTGAACCCGCTGAAGAAGATCGGCAAGCAGATCCAGGAGAGCATCGAGCATCACCAGGGCCTGAAAGGCGAAGCCGCCAAGAAGGCCGCCATTGAGATGCTGGGCAAGGTCGGCATCCCCGACCCGGAGCGCCGCTACGAGCAGTATCCGCACGAGTTTTCCGGCGGTATGCGCCAGCGTGTCGTCATCGCCATTGCAGCGGCCTGCCGCCCGCAGATCCTGATCTGCGACGAGCCGACCACCGCACTGGATGTGACCATCCAGGCGCAGATCCTGCAGCTCATCCGCGATCTGCAGAAAGAGCTGGGCATGTCCGTCATCTACATCACCCATGACCTGGGTGTTGTGGCCAACGTGGCAGACCGCGTGGCCGTCATGTATGCCGGCCAGATCGTGGAATACGGCACCGTTCAGGAGATCTTCTACGACGCATGGCATCCCTACACCTGGGCGCTGCTGCAGGCTCTGCCGCAGCTGGGCACCAAGGGTGAGAGCCTGCCCACCGTGGATGGCACTCCCCCGAACCTGTTCAACGAGATCCATGGCGATGCTTTCGCCCCCCGCAACAAACACGCGCTGGCTATCGACTTCGTGGCAGAACCTCCGTTCTTCCAGGTGTCCGAGACCCATGCAGCAAAGACCTGGTATCTGGACCCGCGCGCGCCCAAGATCGAGCGCCCGCACTCCATCCAGAACCTTCGTGAGAAAATGGGAAAGATGGGAGGTTCCAACTTAAATGGCTGAGCGTGAAAAGCTGATTGAGCTGAAAGACCTTCAGATCACCTTTGGCTCTGGCAAAAAGAAATTTGTGGCTGTGGACCATGTCAATTTTGACATCTACAAGGGCGAGACCTTCTCGCTGGTCGGCGAGTCCGGCTCCGGCAAGACCACCATTGGCCGTGCCATCTGCCGCATCAACCCGACCTCCGGCGGCGACATCTTCTTCAAAGGCCAGAAGATCAACGGCAAGATCTCCAAAGAGCTGGACCAGGAGGTCATCCGCAAGATCCAGATGATCTTCCAGGACCCCATGGCATCCCTGAACGAGCGCGCCAAGGTCGAGTACATCGTGGCCGAGGGTCTGCTGAACCACCACCTGTACAAAGATCAGGACGACCTGCACAACAAGGTCATGGATGCGCTGCACGAAGTCGGCCTGCTGCCGGAGTTCGCTTCCCGCTTCCCGCACGAGTTCTCCGGCGGCCAGCGTCAGCGCATCGGCATCGCCCGTGCTCTGGTCATGCAGCCGGAGTTCATCGTGGCCGATGAGCCCATCTCGGCTCTGGACGTCTCCATCCGCGCACAGGTGCTGAACCTGCTGAACGAGATGAAGAAGAGCCGCGGCCTGACCTACCTGTTCATCGCACATGACCTGTCGGTCGTCCGGTTCATCTCGGACCGCATCGCCGTCATCAGCAAGGGCCGTATCGTGGAGCTGGCCGAGGCGGAAGAGCTGTTCCTCCATCCGCTGCACCCCTACACCAAAGCCCTGCTGAGTGCCGTTCCCATCCCCGACCCCGCTCTGGAGAAGAACAAGAAGCTGCTTGTTTATGATCCGTCCATCCACGATTACAGCGTGGAGAAGCCGGTCTGGGAAGAGATCGCCAACGGTCACTTCGTCTATGGCAACCAGCGCGAGCTGGAAGGCTACCGCAAGGAGTACGAAAGCCAGCTTTAAGCTGAACCGCTTTCCGGTATTTTAACACAAATGCCCCGCCGTTTGAGGGAGACCTCAGCGGCGGGGTTTTGTGTTTGACACAGCATCGTCAAAATGATATAATAGCAACGAGAAAGACGCATTCGTTGCGTCTGCATTCTCAACAAGAACCGAAAGAGGTGGAGATACGATGACAACTTTGAATATTCCGATTGACGAAAAAGTCGAAAAAGAAGCGGAAGAGCTGTTCTCTGATTTTGGTCTTGATATTCCTACGGCTGTCAACATCTTTCTGCGGCAGTCCATTCGTGAAAACTGTATTCCCTTCAACATTGAGCGGGAAGTTCCAAATGCCGACACGATTGCTGCCATGCGAGAAGCAGAAGATATGAAAAAACATCCTGAAAAGTATAAAGGCTATCACGATGTGGATGAAATGATGAAGGATCTGTTGGCATGAAATACGAGATTAAGCCTTCTTCACGATTCAAAAAGGATATGAAGCTGGTCAAAAAGCGTGGTTATGACCCCCGACTGATTGAAACTGTCATCAAAACACTTGCCAATGGGGAGCCGCTGGACAAAAAGTACAGAGACCATATCCTCGTCGGTGATTATTCCGGCTTTCATGAATGTCACATTACACCGGACTGGCTGCTCATCTACCAGATCTACGATGAGGAGCTCTATTTGCTTTTGTCCCGAACCGGAACACACAGCGATCTCTTTTAATGATGAAAACAGCAGCGCCCCGCAGGGACCTTCTCAGAAGGCTCTGCGGGGCGCTGCTATGTGATTCAGGAGATCTTCCCGAAAAAGAATGCTTACTCCACGATGATGCTCTTACCGGTCATCTCTGCGGGGACAGGCAGGCCGATATAGGGCAGCATGGTGGGCGCAATGTCGGCCAGGCAGCCGCCCTCGCGCAGCTTCACATCGCCGCAGCCAATGGCCACAAAGGGCACCACATTGGTGGTGTGTGCGGTGAAGGGAGTGCCGTCGGGGTTCTTCATCTTCTCCGCATTGCCGTGATCGGCGGTCAGGAAGGCGCAGCCGCCCGCATCCAGCACAGCGGTGACAACTTCCTTGACGGCAGCGTCCACGGCCTCTACGGCTTTCACAGCGGCCTCAAAGACGCCGGTGTGGCCGACCATGTCGCAGTTGGCGAAGTTCAGGATGATAACATCATACTTGCCGCTCTCGATCCGCTGCTTGCACTCTGCAGCGACCTCCGGAGCGCTCATCTCCGGCTGCAGGTCGTAGGTAGCCACCTTCGGGCTGGGGATGACGCAGCGGTCCTCCCCCGCGTAGGGAGCCTCGACACCGCCGTTGAAGAAGAAGGTGACGTGTGCGTACTTCTCGGTCTCGGCGATGCGCAGCTGGGTCTTGCCGTTCTCGGACAGATACTGGCCCAGAACGTTCTTCAGCTCCACGGGAGGATAGGCAACCTCGCAGTTGGGCATGGTGGCGTCATACTCGGCCATGCAGACGTAGTGGACCTGCTTGCGGCCGCCGCGGCGCTCAAAGCCGGTGAAGGCGTCGTCGCAGAAGATGCGGGTCATCTGGCGGGCACGGTCGGGGCGGAAGTTCATGAAGATGACGGTGTCGCCATCCTGCACACGGCCGCCCTCGCAGGTGACACAGGGCAGAACGAACTCGTCGGTCTTGTCGTTGGCATAGGATGCCTCGATCGCCTCTGCAGCGTTGGCATACCGCTCGCCCTCGCCATAGACGAATGCTGCGTAGGCCTTCTCCTCACGGTCCCAGTTGTTGTCGCGGTCCATGGCGTAGTAACGGCCGGAGACGCTGGCGATCTTGCCGATGCCCAGCGCATCGAGCTTGGCCTGCAGGTCGGCCAGGAAGCCCTTGCCGGAGTGCGGGTCGGTATCACGGCCGTCGGTGATGCAGTGGAGATAGACCTCCTTGGCACCCATGTGCTTGGCCATTTCCAGAACACCGAACCAGTGGTCAGCGTGGCTGTGGACGCCGCCGGTGCCGACCAGGCCCATCAGGTGGATGGCCTTCCCTGCATCGATGGCAGCTTTCATGTTCTTGACGAGGACCGGGTTCTTGAGCATCTCGCCATCCCGGATGGACTTGGTGATGAGGGTCAGCTGCTGATAAACGATGCGGCCTGCGCCCATGTTGGTGTGGCCGACCTCAGAGTTGCCCATCTGGCCGTCGGGCAGGCCGACTGCCATGCCGGAAGCGTCGATGGTGGTCATGGGGTACTTTGCCATCAGAGAGTCGATAAACGGCTTCTTTGCGGCGGCCACAGCGTTGCCATAGGTCTCGTTGGGGGTCCAGCCAAAGCCGTCCATGATGCAGAGCATTACGGGTTTCTTGGACATAAATGGTATCTCCTTTGATTTTGAACTAAAAAGCGCCCGGCTTCAGCGCTTGCAAACGGCGCGGCCGGGCGCTGGGGTGATTTGCAAAAGGCAGTGTGCGATGCGGGGAAGCTCTGTTTCTCAGCCCTTGGTCGCAGCGTTGACGATGACTGCAAAATCCGGAGCCTTCAGGGAAGCACCGCCGATCAGGCCGCCATCGACGTCCTTCTTGCTCAGCAGCTCTTCGCAGTTCTTTGCGTTCATGCTGCCGCCGTACTGCACGGTGGTCGCCTCGGCCACGGCCTCGCCGTATACCTCGCCGATGACCTTGCGGATTTGGCCGCAGACTTCCTCTGCCTGGTCTGCCGTAGCGGTCTTGCCGGTGCCGATGGCCCAGATGGGCTCATACGCGATGACGACGTTGGCCATCTGCTCTGCGGTGACATCACGCAGAGCGATCTTAGTCTGCATCCGGACCAGCTCCTCGGTCACGCCCTCTTCGCGCTGCTCCAGGCTCTCGCCCACGCAGATGATGACCTTCAGGCCCGCGTTCAGCGCAGCCAGAGCGCGCTTGTTGACGGTCTGATCGGTCTCTGCGAAGTACTGGCGGCGCTCCGAGTGGCCGACGATGACGTACTCCACGCCCAGATCCACCAGCATCTCTGCGCTGATCTCACCGGTGAACGCACCGGACTTCTCGAAGTGGACGTTCTCTGCACCGACATGGATGTTGGTGCCCTTGGTCTTTTCCACAGCCGTCACCAGATCGGTGAACGGAGTGCAGATGACGACCTCGCAGGAAGCATGCTTGACGGCGGGGATCAGCTCGTCCACCAGCTTGGCTGCTTCCGAAGCGGTCTTGTTCATCTTCCAGTTGCCTGCAATGATTGCCTTACGCTTTGCCTTATCCATGATCTCTATCTCCTTCTATTTACCTACGTACCAAAAAAGGTGCGGCGGCGCCATGCCGCCGCACCTCGATCCTGCTGTTGCGAGCGCGAATTATGCGTTCTGGATGACAGCGATGCCGGGCAGCTCCTTGCCCTCCAGATACTCCAGAGAAGCGCCGCCGCCGGTGGAGATGTGGGTCATCTTATCGCCCAGACCCATCTGCTGGACTGCTGCTGCGCTGTCGCCGCCGCCGATAACGGTGGTAGCGCCGCTCTCAGCCATAGCCTGTGCCACAGCCAGGGTGCCTGCTGCCAGAGTCGGGTTCTCGAAGACGCCCATGGGGCCGTTCCAGACAACGGTCTTGGAAGCCTTGACGGCCTCAGCAAACAGCTTGGTGCTCTCCGGGCCGATGTCGCAGCCTTCCATATCGGCAGGCATTGCGGTCACGGGCACAACGGTGGTCTCGACGGGTGCGTCGATGGGATCGGGGAAGTCCTTGATGCAGACGGCATCGACAGGCAGGAGCAGCTTGACGCCCTTCTCCTGAGCCTTTGCCATCATCTCCTTGCAGTAGTCCAGCTTGGAGTCATCGCACAGGCTCTTGCCGACTTCGTAGCCCTGTGCCTTGACGAAGGTATAAGCCATGCCGCCACCGATGATCAGAGTATCGACCTTCTCCAGCAGGTTGGAGATGACGTTCAGCTTATCGGCGACCTTTGCGCCGCCCAGGATGGCGGTGAAGGGACGCTCCGGGTCGTTGACGGCATTGCCCAGATACTTGATCTCCTTCTCCATCAGGTAACCGACAGCGGTATCCTTGACGTAGTCGGTGACACCGGCGGTGGAGCAGTGTGCACGATGGCAGCTACCGAAGGCGTCGTCCACGTATGCGTCCGCCAGAGAGGCCAGCTCCTCGGAGAACTCCGGCATGTTCTTGGTCTCTTCCTTGCGGAAACGGGTGTTCTGGAGCAGGACAACGTCGCCGTTGTTCATGGCAGCCACAGCAGCCTTTGCGTTCTCGCCCACGACGTTGTCGTCATCTGCGAACACAACGGTCTTGCCCAGCTTTGCGCTCAGGGCAGCTGCAACGGGAGCCAGGCTGAACTTTGCCTCAGGGCCGTTCTTGGGCTTGCCCAGGTGGCTGCACAGGATGACCTTTGCGCCATCATTGAGCAGCTTCTGGATGGTGGGCAGAGCTGCGTTGATGCGGTTCTCGTTGGTGATGACACCGTCCTTCATCGGGACGTTGAAGTCGCAGCGGACCAGAACCTTCTTGCCGCAGTAATTCTCGTCGTCGATCGTCTTCTTACCTAAACCCATGGTAATAAACTCCTCTCAAATTCTTTTCATCGGAATCGAATTTCACTCGTTATCGGGGCTTGCCTCCCCCGTACACTTCTATTATAAACAAAAACTGTGTGGTTTGCAAGGACAGGCAATAGATAATTTATTAACAAACTTTCCCCGTATCCCGGTGGAAATGTGTCTATTTTGACTGAAAGACGGAGCAACTCCCCTTTTTCATGAAAAAAAGAACCTCTGAAAAGCATTTTTTCCAAAGGTTCCCTTCTCTTATTTGAGATCCAGTTCCGGCGGCAGGTCGATCTCATCCGAGACATACTTGCCATTCTTCTTCCGTTGACGCACACACTCGGTGAGCAGATACTCGATCTGCCCGTTCACCGAGCGGAAATCATCTTCAGCCCATGCGGCAAGGGCTTCGTAGAGCTTTGCGTTCAGTCGGAGCGGGATCTGCTTTTTGGGTTCTGCTGCCATCAGTAGAGGCTGCCGCTGTTCACAATGGGCTGAGCGTCACGGTTGCCGCAGAGCACGACCAGCAGGTTGGAGACCATTGCTGCCTTGCGCTCATCGTCGAGCTCGACCACTTTGTTTTCATTCAGGCGTTCCAGTGCCATTTCCACCATGCCGACGGCACCGTCCACGATCATCTTACGGGCGTCGATGATGGCGCTGGCCTGCTGGCGCTGCAGCATGACGGCTGCGATCTCCGGCGCGTAGGCCAGGTAGGTGATGCGAGCTTCGATGATCTCGATGCCGGCCTCGGTCACATTTTTCTGGATCTCGTCCTGGATGCGCTTGGCCACGACCTCGGACGAACCGCGCAGGCTGCCTTCGTCGGCGATGCCGTCACCGGTGGTGTCCACATTGGGGGCCACATCGTAGGGGTAGACCCGCACGACGTTGCGCAGGGCGCTGTCGCACTGAAGGGACAGGTACTCTTTGTAGTTGTCCACGTTGAAGACGGCTTTCGCGGTATCGGTCACGCGCCAGATGACGGCAATGCCGATCTCGACCGGGTTGCCCAGGCAGTCGTTGATCTTCTGGCGGGAGTTGTTCAGGGTCATGATCTTGAGGGAGATCTTTTTGCCATCCTGCTCCCGGCTCGCCTGCACAACAGGCATCTTCTGGACGTCGCCGCTCTGGCTCAGCACTGTGCCCGCGGCTGGGTTGACGGAGGTGCAGAAGGGATTCACCCAATAGAAGCCCTCCCCTTTCAGGGTGCCGATGTAGTCGCCGAAGAGGGTCAGCACCAATGCTTCCTCCGGCTTCAGCACCTTCAGGCCGCAGAGCAGGAAAATGCCAACGATGCCATAGGCGATGCTCAGCACCAGCAAAATCACGCCCGGCACGTTATGTTCTGCCGTGAGCAGTATCCCACCCAGCACGAACACAATGATGGCCGCAACATAGCCGAGCAAGGTCAGCAGCAGCATCGTCATTCCGTTCTTCTTCGTTTGCAAGATCTTCTCTTCCATGTAAGATCCCTCCTTATCGGGTCTGGAAGTGTTTCTATCTGATATCAAAATCATATCATGTTGTGTTTTATCTGTCAAGAGGAAACAACAAAAAAGGCACCCTCGCCTTTCGACGAGAGTGCCTTTATTTCAAGAATCGAAATTCAAGAAAGAACGTTCAGGGGGATCAAATTACTTGATCTCGACCTTAGCGCCAGCCTCTTCCAGCTTCTTCTTGATGTCCTCAGCCTCAGCCTTGGAAGCCTTCTCCTTGACAGCCTTGGGAGCGCCGTCAACGATAGCCTTAGCCTCCTTCAGGCCCAGACCGGTGATTTCCTTGACCAGCTTGATGACCTGCATCTTGGTAGCGCCAGCCTCAGCCAGGATGACGTCGAACTCGGTCTTCTCTTCCTCAGCGGCAGCAGCAGCGCCAGCAGCAGCGGGAGCAGCAGCAGCAACAGCGGAAACACCGAACTCTTCGCAGTAAGCGTCGATCAGTTCCTTCAGCTCCAGGACGGACAGCTCCTTGACGGAGTCGATGATGGCAGTAATCTTCTCAGAAGCCATGGTAATAACCCTCCAATATAAATGGTTTTGTGTTTGTTGATTTCAGATTGTTAAGCAGCAGTCACGCAGCAATTAAGCAGCGGGCTCTTCCTGCTTGTCGGCATAAGCCTGCATTGCAACGGCCAGACCAGACAGAGTGCTGGTGAGGGCGCCTGCAAACATGGACAGCATGCCTTCGCGGTTGGGCAGCTTTGCGATGGCGTTGGTCTCGGCAGCGTCCATGACCTTGCCTTCCATGAAGCCAGCCTTGACGACGAACTTCTTGGACTTATCGCCATCCTGATACTTGCACAGGATGCGGGCAGCGGACATGGGGTCTTCCTCGTGAGCAAAAGCGATAGCGGTATCGCCCTTGAACTGCTCAGCCAGGCCCTCCAGAGAGGTACCCTTAACAGCCAGACGCAGCATGGTGTTCTTCACGACCATATAATCGACGCCTGCCTCACGCAGCTCCTTACGGAGCTTGGTGTCGTTCTCGACGTTAATGCCGCCGTAAGCGACGACGCAGCCGGAAACCGCACTCTCAAACTTTGCCTTCAGATCAGCGACATAAGCCTGCTTCTCAGAAAGAATCTTTGCACTGGGCATTCGGTTTCACCTCGTTTCAAAAACTTGTATCGAACACTGAAACTCAGGGATCAAAAAAGCCTCTTTCCCGCACTGTGTCCGAGAAAGAGGCATAAAACAACATTATGCGCGTTTCTCGGCAGGCGGCTTAGCCTTACGCTGGGTTCCAGCACCTGCTGTCTCAAAAACAGCATGATTATTTTACCGCAAACGCGCGGTGTTGTCAAGTGCTTTTTTGAAGATTTTTTATTTTCCTCTCTTTGGCTCCCCTAATAGGGGAGCTGGCTGCGCCAAAGCGCAGACTGAGAGGTTTTATTTCTTCAAATTAGACACCGTACTTCAGGGTGTTGAGACGGATGCCAGGGCCCATGGTGGTGGCGATGGTAGCGCTCTTGAAGTAAGTGCCCTTTGCAGCAGCAGGCTTTGCCTTTGCAATGGCGCTCATAACGGTATCCAGGTTGGTGTACAGCTTCTCTGCACCGAAGGAAGCCTTGCCCACGGGGACATGGATGATGTTCTGCTTGTCCAGACGATACTCGATCTTACCAGCCTTGGCCTCGGTGACTGCCTTGCCCAGATCGGGAGCAACAGTACCAGCCTTGGGGTTGGGCATCAGGCCGCGGGGGCCCAGCACCTTACCGAGACGGCCGACGCGGCCCATCATGTCGGGGGTGGTGACAACAACGTCGAAGTCCATGAAGCCGCCGGCGATGCGGGCGATCAGCTCATCATCACCAACGATGTCAGCGCCGGCTGCCTCAGCAGCAGCGGCAGCAGCGCCCTTTGCGATGGCGCAGACGCGGACGGTCTTGCCGGTGCCGTTGGGCAGAACGACAGCGCCGCGGACCTGCTGGTCAGCGTGGCGGCCGTCAACGCCCAGGCGGACGTGCAGCTCAACGGTCTCGTCGAACTTGGCAGAAGCGGTCTTGCAAGCCAGCTCCAGAGCCTCGTTCATTTCATACAGCTTAGAAAAATCGATCTGCTTCGCAGCATCGACATAGTGCTTGCCATGTTTCATTGTATATCCTCCTATGTGGTCATGCGGGCAGTTTTATGCCCTCCCACTGTTGTTGTCTCAGCCCTCGACGGTGACGCCCATGGAGCGGCAGGTGCCACGGACCATGCTGCATGCAGCTTCCAGAGAAGCAGCGTTCAGGTCGGGCATCTTGGTCTTCGCGATCTCTTCCACCTGAGCAGCGGTCAGAGAAGCAACCTTTTCCTTGTTGGGCTTGCCGGAAGCGGTGTTGATGCCAGCGGCCTTCTTGATCAGAACGGCTGCCGGAGGAGTCTTGGTGATGAAGCTGAAGGAGCGGTCAGCGTAAACGGTGATGACGACGGGGATGACATAACCCATCTGGTTCTTGGTACGCTCGTTGAACTCCTTGGTGAAGGCCATGATGTTGACGCCCTTCTGACCCAGAGCAGGGCCAACAGGGGGAGCCGGAGTCGCCTTGCCGGCCTCGATCTGCAGCTTAATGTAGCCAGTAACTTTCTGTGCCATGATAAATGCACCTCCAAAAATCTGTGGTGAGTTGCGGCGCCGTGTAGGCGCCTCCCACGAGCATGTGCGCGGTGCACACGCTCTATAAGAACCGCACTGCGGTCTTACCTTGGTAAACGGATGCCGGTTGGTTACGGCAGCTCGACCTGCGCGATGTCCACCTCAGCGGGCGTCTCGCGGCCAAACATGTTGACCTTGAGCTTGACTTTGAAGCTCTCGGTGTCGATGCCCTCCACAAGGCCCATAAAGCCTTCCAGGGGGCCGGCAGTGATCTGCACGGTGTCGCCGACTTTGAAATCGACGGTCAGCGGAGCTGCCTTCTCGACGCCCATCTTCTCGACCTCCTCAGCGGAGAGCGGGACGGGCTTGGATGCGGGGCCGACGAAACCGGTGCAGCCGCGCGTGTTGCGCACCACATACCAGGTATCGTCGTTCATGACCATCTTGACCAGAACGTAACCGGGGAACAGCTTGTGCTCCACCATACGCTCCTTGCCGTCCTTGATCTCAGGGACCATCTCGGTGGGGACCTTGATGTCACAGATCAGGTCTTGCAGACGGCGGTTCTCGACCATGGTCTGCAGGTCCGTTGCAACCTTATTCTCGTAACCGGAATAGGTATGGACTACATACCAGAGGGCTTCATTGGACTGATCTTCCATTTTTTCAAACCTCCGTTTCAAGATGTTCATGCGCCGATGATCAGGCCCAGGATGCCGCCGAAAATGGCATCCAGCGCGATCATGACAACGGCAGCGATCGCCACGGTGACGAGCACGACGACGGTGTTGGTCTTGGTGTCCTCTTTGGACGGCCACACGACCTTCTTCAGCTCGCTCTTCGTGTCGCGGAAGAACTTCGCAACGCGGTTGCAAAAGCCCTTCACGGCGGCCTTCATTCTGGCCACAAAGCCCGGCTTTTTCTCGGTTTTGTCTGCCATGATGTCGTCCGCCTTTCTTACTTGGTTTCGCGATGAACGGTGTGCTTCTTGCAGAAGCGGCAGTACTTCTTCATCTCAAGACGATCGGGGTTGTTCTTCTTGTTCTTCGTGGTGTTGTAGTTGCGCTGCTTGCACTCGGTGCAGGCCAGAGTGATTTTAACGGTCATTTGTTGACACCTCCATTATAACGGTTGTTTTGAACCTCCCTCGGCTTGCGGGAGCGCCTTCAAAACAGGGCGCACTTAATAACCCCGCAAAAGAGGTGTTATCATTATATCACGTCTTTTTCCATCCGTCAAGCGGATTTTCTGCGGTTTTTCAACTTTTTTGAAAAATTTTTCTTTTGCTTCTTTCTGGTTCTGCCCGCTTGCATCCCGCGCATAGATATTGTATAATAACAGCGTCTATACCTATATAGAGAAATTCCGGCCTTCCGGCCGTACGATCAGGAGAGATCATGATGCAATCTGAAGAGAAACTCTGTGTCGTCGTGTTGTTCGGCGGCATGTCCAGCGAGCACGAGGTCAGCTGCGTGTCCGCCGGGACCTTCGTTGACAACCTCGACCCCAGCCGCTACGAAGTGCTGACCGTGGGCATCACCAAAGAGGGCCGCTGGCTGTGCACCGAGGCTTCCAGCGCCCAGATGGCCGACGGCAGCTGGGAAGAGCTGCCCGGCAACATGCCCTGTGTCATCAGCCCGGACCGTGCCGACCACGGCATGATCCTGTTCGCTCCTTCCGGCCAGGTGGAAAAGCTGCACGTGGATGTCGTCATCCCGGCCCTGCACGGCCTGTGGGGCGAGGACGGCACGGTGCAGGGCCTGCTGGAGCTGGCCGGCATCCCCTACGTGGGCTGCGGCGTTCTGGCCAGCGCAGTCTGCATGGATAAGGCGGTGGCCAACGCCCTGTTCGACGCCGCCGGCATCCCCCACACCCGGTGGCTGGCTGCCAACCGCTGGGAGATCGAATCCGACCTCGAAGGCGTCTGCGACGGTGCCATCGCGAAGCTGGGCTGGCCCATCTTCGTCAAGCCCGCCAACGCCGGTTCCAGCGTCGGCATCACCAAGGCACACGACCGCGCCGAGCTGAAGGACGCCATCCGGCTGGCTCTGGAGAACGACCGCAAGGTCGTCTTTGAGGCCTTCGTGGACGGCCATGAGGTCGAGTGTGCCGTCATCGGCTCCGACCCCGCTGTGGCCACCCGCCCCGGCGAGATCCTGGCCGGTGCCGAGTTCTACACCTACGACGACAAGTACAAGAACGGTGTGAGCCAGGTGGTCATCCCGGCCCGGCTCGACGAGGCCAAGCTCGATGAGGTGAAGACCTACGCCGCCATGGCCTACACGGCCCTGAACTGCGAGGGCCTGGCCCGCTGCGACTTCTTCGTGGAGCATGGCACCAACCGGGTGATGATCAACGAGATCAACACCTTCCCCGGCTTCACCCCCATCAGCATGTACCCCAAGCTCATGGAGCACGAGGGCACCCCTGTGCCCGCCCTGATCGACCACCTGATCGAACTGGCGCTGGAAAGGACGGAAAAGCAGCATGGATAACCGCCCCATCGGCGTATTTGACAGCGGCCTCGGCGGCCTGACCGGCGTGAAGGAGCTGCGCAAGCGGCTCCCCCACGAGAACATCGTCTACTTCGGCGACACCGGCCGTGTGCCCTACGGCAGCCGCAGCCCGGAGACCATCCTGCAGTATGCCCGGCAGGACATCGCGTTCCTGCTGTCCCAGAATGTCAAGTGCATCATGGCCGCCTGCGGCACGGTGTCCAGCACCTACCCCGCCGCCGAGGCGGCGCTGCTGCCCGTGCCCTACCTGGGCGTCGTGGATGCGGCTGCGCGGGAGGCTGCGTTTTCCACCCGCAACCGCCGCATCGGCGTCATCGGCACCGCGGCCACCATCCGCTCCCGCAGTTATGAGATCCTGCTGCGCAAACTGGTGCCGGGCGTGGAGATCACAGCCCGCCCCTGCCCGCTCTTCGTGCCGCTGGTGGAGGCCGGTTACGTGGACCACAGCGCGGAAGACAAGCAGGAAGTGACCCGGCTCGTCATCGCCCAGTACCTGACCGAGGTGCGGGATGCCGGGGTTGACACCCTCATTCTGGGCTGCACCCACTATCCCCTCATCAAGACCATGATCGGCGAATTTATGGGCCGGGACGTCGTGCTGGTGGACCCGGCCAAGACCGCCGCCCACCATCTGGAACGCACCCTCAGCGAGCGCGGCCTGCGGGCCAACCACCCCGCCGGGCAGGCGCATTTCTACGTCAGCGACACGCCGGACAGTTTTTCGCAGACGGCAGACCTCTTTCTCGGCGAGTACAAGGGAGGGCCGGTGGAGCAGATCGCCATCGACAAATACTAAAGCGAAGGACAAACGAACGTGAAGGAAGATTTCATCATCCGCATCAAGAGCCGCTCGGAGCAGTTCGAGCACACCCAGCCCGTCCGGGTGGACGAGGATGACCGCATCGAACTGATGACCTACGGCAGCTTCGTGAAAAAGGGCGACACCTACTATATCACTTATAAAGAGACCGAGACCATCGGCTTTGCCGGCTGCACCACCACCATCAAGATCGCAGCCGACGGCAGCCGGGTGGGCCTGCTCCGGTTCGGCCCGGCCAACGCCCAGCTCATCATCGAGCGGGACCGCCGGAGCATCTGCCACTATGAGACCGAGGTCGGCTCCCTGACGCTGGGCGTGACCGGCGACGGCATCGAGTGCAGCTTGACCGAAACGGGCGGCACGGCCCGATTCAGCTATCTGCTGGACGCCGACGACCCCATCTCCATCATCAACCGCAACACGCTGGAAATTTCCGTGCAAAAGCCAAATTAAAGCGGTTCACCCTCTCCGTCCGTGCTTTCGAGTGCAAAGTTTCTCTCGTTTGCTAACAGCGCTCTCCTTTGGGAGAGCCGGACGCGAAGCGGCCTGAGAGGGTCAGCCCGTGAAAGGATAAAACAATGACTGAATTCGAAAAGACCTACCAGAACTACAACCCCCGCTCGGCTGCCCTGAGCGAGGCCCGCGCTCTGCTGACCGCCGCGGCCAATGCCGCCATGGCCGACGGCACCCTGCCCGAAGCCGAGCTGCCCGCTTTCATCGTGGAGATCCCCGCCGACACCAAGAACGGCGACATCGCCTCCAACCTGGCCATGGCCGGTGCCCGCACCTGGCGCAAGGCTCCCAAGATGATCGCCGACGCCCTCATCGCCCACCTGCCCTCCATCGAGGGCGGCGTCTTCGCCAAGGTGGAGGTGGCCGGCCCTGGCTTCATCAACCTGTTCCTGGCTCCGGCCTTCTGGGCCAGCGTCGTGCTGGGCGCAGCCGCCAACAAGGACTACGGCCGCACCGACTACGGCAAGGGTGCCAAGTACAACGTGGAGTTCGTCTCTGCCAACCCCACCGGCCCCATGCACATGGGCAACGCCCGCGGCGGCGCTCTGGGCGACTGCCTGGCCGCCGTGCTGGACTGGGCCGGTTACGATGTGACCCGCGAGTTCTACATCAACGACGCAGGCAACCAGATCCAGAAATTCGGCAAGAGCCTGGCCGTCCGCTATTTGCAGAAGTTCTGCGGCGAGGAGGCCTATCCCCTGCCCGCTGAGTGCTACCAGGGCGGCGACATCAAGGTGCTGGCCGGGGAGTTTGCCGACCTGCACGGCGACTGCTATGTGGCCGCCTGCCAGGGCATGAACGAAGAGACCCTGTTTGCCAGCGAAGCGTTCGAGACCCTGAAGAACGCCCTCGTGGATTACGCACTGCCCAAGAACATCGCGGCCCTCAAGCGCGACCTGGGCAAGTACCGCATCGACTACGATGTCTGGTTCCACGAGAGCACCCTGCACGAGTCCGGCGCCGTCAAGGCCGTGGTCGAAAAGCTGCTAGAGCTGGGTGCCTGCTACAAGGCCGAGGATGGCGCCGTCATGTACTGCAGCGCCCAGTACGCCGCCAAGTACGGCACCGTCAACAAGAAGAAGACCGAGGACGGCACCGAGGAAGAGGCCAAGGACGAAGTTCTGGTCCGCGCCAACGGCATCCCCACCTACTTTGCCGCCGACATCGCCTACCACTACAACAAGCTGGCCACCCGCGGCTTTGCCAAGGCCATCGACGTCTGGGGTGCAGACCACCACGGCCACGTCGCCCGCATGAAGGGTGCCATGGACGCCATCGGCCTGAACGGCAACGACCTCGACGTCGTGCTGATGCAGATGGTCAACCTGATGCGCGACGGTCAGCCCGTCCGCATGTCCAAGCGCACCGGCAACGCCATCACCCTGACCGACCTGCTGGAAGAGGTGCCCATCGACAGCGCCCGCTTCCTGTTCAACATGCACGACGCCGGAAGCGGCATCGACTTCGACCTCGACCAGGCCGTCAAGACCGACAACGACAACCCGGTCTACTACGTCCAGTATGCACACGCCCGCATCTGCTCCATCCTCAAGAAGATGGAGAGCGAGGGTGTCGCTTTCGCGGGTGCCGACCAGGTGGATGCCACCCTGCTGACCGAGCCTTCCGAGATGGACCTCATCCGGATGCTGGCCGCCTTCCCGCAGGAGATCGTCATGGCCGCTGAGAAGTATGACCCCAGCCGGATCAACCGCTTCGTCATCGACCTCGCCAGCGCCTTCCACCGCTTCTACGGCAGCTGCCGCATCCAGGGCGCAGACCCCGCCGTCCAGCAGGCCCGCCTGGCCCTCTGCATCGGCGTCAAGAACGTCATCTGCAACGTGCTGACCATGTTCAAGATCAACGTTCCGGAGAAGATGTAACCGGAAGTTTTCCAGCACAAGAAAAGACCCGCTCATCCGACACTTCATCGGGTGGGCGGGTCTTCGTTTGTCCCTTAATATTGGAAGTAGAGCCTCACTTCGCCGATCTTCTTTTTCCGCAGCAGGATCGCCGCCGGGATGAGGTAGACCAGCACCGACAGCAGCATCGAGGCATCATAGCTGCTCACGCTCTCGGCCACGCTCTCAGTGCCGTAGAGCCCGCCGACGAGCATGGAGATGATGTCCATGCCGCCATGTAAGAACACCGTGACCCAGAGGTTGCCGGTGCGGAAGTAGATGGCCGCATACAGCACCCCCAGCGACGCTGCGAAGATACACTGCATCAGCACCCCCAGCGGCGCACTGGACAGCAGATTCGTCAGGTGGGCGCAGCCAAACAGCAGACCCGACAGCAGGCAGGCCTTCCAGATGCCGCCCCGGCTCGTGCCGAAGTGCTCCAGCAGCGTCTCCGCGACGACGCCACGGAACAAAAACTCCTCCGCGATGCCCACCAGCATCATATTGGCCAGAAAGCTCAGGATGCGCCAGAGCGGCAGCAGTGTGCCGTCTTCCGGCAGGCCGAACAGGATCTTTGTGTAGAGCGTGTACGCCAGCAGGGCCAGCGGATACATTCCCACCAGCAGGCCATTGAAGAAGCCGCAGCCCCGCTTTCGCAGCAGCTGCGCCTTGCCAGTGCGCTTCAGCAGCAGCACGGCCACGCCGACGCCGACCAGCTCCTGGATGCAGCCCAGCAGATAGTCGTCCGCATAGGCCAAATCAAAGCGGAACAGCATCAGCAAAAACACCACAAGGATCGACGTTAGGATCAGACTTCCCAGAAACAGCACCTCCGCCCCGACACAGTAGCCGAGCGGATGGTTTTTGCGCAGACGTTTGAGCATCGAATTTTCCTCCGTTGCAGATAGTGACTCTATTGTAACATATTGGGGGGAATTGTTCAAATCCCGCTGCGGAAGCGGAACTACAGCAGCAGTCCCCTTGTTCGACATTCCTACTGGTCCAGGACCCGCGGGCTAAGCAACAGCCCTCAGGGCTGATTGCTTGCCTTGCTTCGCAAGGCCGCCCTGTTCAAATCCCGCTGCAAAGATAAAAAAGACCAGACGGATTTTTATCCGTCTGGTCTTTTTTGGTCGGAGCAGCGGGATTTGAACCCACGGCCTCTTCGTCCCGAACGAAGCGCGCTACCAACTGCGCTATGCCCCGAAAATACCGCAGCTTTTCGGCTGCGGTCTGGTTGGGGATGAGAGAATCGAACTCCCACAAGTAGAGTCAGAGTCTACCGCACTACCACTATGCAAATCCCCAATATTTTGTTTTGTCAGGAGCGTTGCTCGCCGCTGACAAGGGATATTATACTATCAAACCACCTTCTTGTCAACACTTTTTCAGAACTTTTTTGCCGAAGTTTTTCCGGCAAATTCTCTGCGCGATTTCACGTGATTTTTACGTTCCAACTCTTGACACCGCCCCGCTTTGGGAATACTCTTATAGTACAAACTTCTCCTGCACGAGTGGGAAATTCAGAGAAAACGAGGGATATTACGAGATGAAAAAACGTGTTGGCATCCTGACCTCCGGCGGCGACTGCCCCGGCCTGAACGCCACCATCCGCGGCGTGGCAAAAGCTCTGTATGCCCGGATGGGCGACAGCGTCGAGATCGTGGGCATCCTGAACGGCTACCATGGCCTGATCACCGGCGACTACAAGGAGATGACGGAAGACGACTTCCGGGGCATCCTGACGCTGGGCGGCACCATTCTGGGCACCAAGCGCACCCCCTTCAAGCTGATGCGCGTTGTGGAAGAAGACAAGATCGACAAGGTCGCAGCCATGAAGAAGACCTATAAGGACGCAAAGCTCGACTGTCTGCTCTGCCTGGGCGGCAACGGCACCCACAAGACCGCCAACCTCCTCTCTCAGGAGGGGCTGAACATCATCGGCCTGCCCAAGACCATCGACAACGACATCTACGGCACCGACGTCACCTTCGGCTTCCATACCGCTGTGGACATCGCCACCGACGTCATCGACCGCATCCACACCACCGCAGGCAGCCACAGCCGCGTGATGTGCATCGAGATCATGGGCAACAAGGCTGGCTGGCTGACCCTCTATTCCGGCATCGCCGGCGGCGCGGACATCATCCTGCTGCCCGAAATGCCCTACGACATCGACCGCGTCTGCGGTGCGGTAGAGCGCCGCGCCAAGAAGGGCTCCAACTTCTCCATCATCGCCGTGGCAGAGGGTGCCCTGAACGAGGAAGAGGCCAAGCTGAAGCGGAAGGAATGGACCGCCAAGCGCGCCGAGGCGGGCTACACCACCGCCACCAGCCGCATCGCCGCCGCCGTCCAGAAAAAGACCGGCATGGAGACCCGCGTCTGCATCCCCGGCCACATGCAGCGCGGCGGCAGCCCCAGCGCCTATGACCGTGTGCTGGCCACCCAGTTCGGCAGCTACGCCGCCAAGCTGGTGGAGATCGAGCGCTACGGCGTGACCGTCGCTCTGGTCAACGGCCATGTCACCGCCAACCGTCTGGAGGACATCGCCGGCAAGACCCGCAATGTCCCCGAAGGCTGTGAGCTGCTCACCGTCGCCCGCCGGATGGGCGTGAGCCTGGGCTGAGGTTTTCCTGAACCAACCAAAAAAGGAGCACTCCCCTGCATCATGCAGAGGGGTGCTCCTTTTGGTTTTGCGATTCCGAGGCCTTACAAGTGCTTACTTATTCTTGTACATTTCCTCGTAGTACTTCTGGTAGTTGCCGCTGGTGATGTGCTCCATCCACTCCTCGTGGTCGAGGTACCAGTCGATGGTCAGGACGATGCCCTTCTCGAACGGGGTCTCCGGATACCAGCCCAGATCGTTCTTGATCTTGGTGGGGTCGATGCCATAGCGGCGGTCATGGCCCAGACGGTCGGCAACGTGCTTGATGAGGTCTTCGCTGATGCCGTCATCCTTCAGACGGTCGTGCAGCTGCTCGATGATGGTCTTGACGATGAAGATGTTGGGGCGCTCGTTGTGGCCGCCGACGTTGTAGACCTCGCCGATCTTGCCGCCGTTGCAGACCATATCAATGGCCTTGCAGTGGTCTTCCACGTACAGCCAGTCGCGGATCTGCATTCCGTCGCCGTAGACGGGCAGCTGCTTGTGGTGCTTGACGTTGTTGATCATCAGGGGGATCAGCTTCTCCGGGAACTGATAGGGGCCGTAGTTGTTGGAGCAGCGGGTAATGTTGATAGGCATCCCGTAGGTATCGTGGAATGCCATGACGAACATATCGGCACTGGCCTTGGAGGAAGAGTAGGGGCTGTGGGGGCACAGCGGGGTGGTCTCCATGAAGAAGCCCTCGGCACCCAGAGCGCCATAGACCTCGTCGGTCGAGACCTGCAGGTACTTCTTGCCCTCTTTCCAGGTCTTGGCCTCGGCGTCATACCAGGCCTCCTTGGCGCGCTGCAGCAGGTTCACCGTGCCCATGACGTTGCTCTGGACGAAGATCTCCGGGTTCTTGATGGAGCGGTCCACGTGGCTCTCTGCGGCAAAGTTGATGACGTAGTCGAAATCGTACTTTGCGAACAGACCCTCGACCAGCTCCTTATCGCAGATATCGCCCTGCACGAAGACGTGGCGGGGGTCGCCCTCGACGTCCTTCAGGTTTTCCAGATTGCCCGCATAGGTCAGCTTATCCAGGTTGACCAGCAGGATCTCCGGGTACTTCTTGAGCATATAATGCACAAAGTTCGAGCCAATAAAGCCGGCGCAGCCGGTGATCAGATATTTTTTCATAGTTTGATTCTTTCCTCAAAACAATTTGTTTCTCTTTTTTCGTTTTTTTGATGCAACCTCTCAGTCTCGCATCCGCTCGACAGCTCCCCTTGTAGGGGAGCCTCTGGCGAAGAGAGAAAGCTTCCCGCAATGCCAAGGCCTCTCCTACAAGGAGAGGTGGCAATGCGAAGCATTGACGGAGAGGTTGTACAAAGACGGGCGTACCCTCTCCGTCACCTGCGGTGACAGCTCTCCCTTCGGGGGAGCTGGACGCAAAGCGGCCTGAGAAGGTTTACTTCATGCCGTTGTCGCCGTCCCAATGCTCGAAGAAGCAGGCAAGGGCAGCTTTCCAATCCCGCACCTCGTTGCCGACGGTGCAGCGCAGCATCCGGTTGTCCAGAGCGCTCCACTTGGGGCGGTCGGCGCTTTCGGGGTGCTTGGCCTTGTACTCCTCGCTGGTGCAGGGGGCCACGGTTGCGTTCACGCCGGACAGGCGGATGATCTCGGAGGCGAAATCGTACCAGGAGCAGATGCCCTCACCGGTGCAGTGATACAGGCCGTACTCATGGGTGACGCAGAGCTGCAGGATCTCGTGGGCCAGATCCACCGCGTTGGTGGGGTTGCCGCACTGGTCGTTGACGACTTCCAGCTTGCCAAACTTTTTGCCCGCGTTCACGATGGTCTTGACGAAGTTCTTGCCATAGTAGCTGTACAGCCAGGCCGTGCGGACGATGAAGTGGCGGTGGCAGAACTGCTCCACGTACTTCTCGCCCATGAGCTTGGTGGAGCCGTAGGCGCTGATGGGGCCGGGAAGGGTGGCCTCATCCTGTGCGATGCCGCCGTTCTCGCGGCCGGAGAAGACGTAGTCGGTGGAGACATGGACCAGACGGGCACCGGTCTTGGTGGCAGCCTGTGCCAGGTTGCGGGGGCCGAGGGCGTTTGCCTTGAAGGCAGCGTCGTGGTTCACCTCGCAGCCGTCCACGTTGGTGTAGGCAGCGCAGTTGATGATGACATCCGGGCGCTGACGGCGGATGAAGTCATCCACCATCTTGTAGTTGGAGATGTCCAGTTCGGGCAGGTCCACAGGGATGACGGTCGCGCTCTGCAGCTTTTCGGGGATGGGGCCGATCTCGCTGCGGCCCTCGCGGAGCTGCTTGATGATCTCGGTGCCCAGCTGACCCTTGCAGCCAGTAACGATGATTTTCATGTGCGGTCTCCTCTTAGTATCTCAGTTTTCCGTCGGCCACGTTCTTCAGGTGCTGGCCATAGGGGCTCTTGCCATAGCGCTTTGCGCTCTCCAGCAGCGTGTCGCGGTCGATCCAGCCATACTTGAAAGCGATCTCCTCCGGAGCGCTGATCTTGATGCCCTGCCGCTTCTCGATCATCCGCACGAAGTCGGCGGCATCCACCAGGCTGTCCATCGTGCCGGTATCCAGCCAGGCAAAGCCGCGGCCCAGCAGCTGGACATCCAGCTCGCCCTTCTTGAGGTACATGTCGTTCAGGGTGGTGATCTCCAGCTCGCCGCGGGCAGAGGGCTTGACCTGCTTTGCCATCTGGACAACTTCCTTGTTGTAGAAGTACAGGCCGGTGATGGCGTAGTTGGACTTCGGGTGCTCCGGCTTTTCCTCCACGCTCAGGACCTTGCCGTTGGCGTCGAACTCGACGATGCCAAAGCGCTCCGGATCCGGTACGTAGTAGCCGAACACGGTGCAGCGGCCCTTGGTCTCGGCGTTGGAGGCAGCGGTCTTCAGGATCTTAGAGAAGCCGTTGCCGTAGAAGATGTTGTCGCCCAGGATCATGGCGCAGCAGTCGTCGCCGATGAACTCCTCACCCAGAATGAATGCCTGTGCCAGGCCATCGGGAGAGGGCTGGACCTTATATTGCAGATGGATGCCGTACTGGCTGCCATCGCCCAGCAGCGCCTCGAAACGGGGCGTGTCAGTGGGGGTCGAAATGATAAGGATATCCTGGATGCCCGCCAGCATGAGGGTGGACAGAGGATAGTAGATCATCGGCTTGTCGTAGACAGGCAGCAACTGTTTGCTGGTGACCATGGTCAACGGGTAAAGCCGGGTGCCGGCGCCGCCGGCGAGAATAATACCTTTCATCGTTTGTGCACTCCTTTAATTAAAATGAAAAAAGTTGTGCAGCTATACGAAGCCTTCGTTTCCTCCGGCCTCGTAATATTCAAAGCGGAGCTGCGTCCGCTGTCAACAAAGTTGCAGAAAAACCGCTCTGCCGGGGGTGCTCCGACCACCGCAGATAGTTTTACACTTTATTTTACTATCAAATCGAAAAAAAAGCAAGAAAGAACGGCCCTTTACAGAAATTTTTCTGCAAAGGGGCCGTTCTCCTGATGTCATTTGCGGTTTTCTGGGGGATGAACCTCTCAGTCATCGCTTCGCGATGATGGAGAGGGTTCGAGGGTTCACCACTGGAATCCCCACTTGGAGAAGTACCGCAGCAGGTTGCCGGTCTGCCAGAGGGCAGGCTTGAGGCTGCGGTGGGCAGCGCGGTGCCAGGCGTGGATGGCCGTGAACTGCGGCACAAGATATGCCTTGCCCTGCGTGCGCATCTTCTGGGTGAGGTCGGCGTCTTCCACGTACATGAAGTACTTCTCGTCGAAGCCGCCCACTGCCCGGAAAGTGCGGGTGCGCACCGCCGAGAAGCTGCCGGTGCAGAACTCGATCTCGGTGGGGCGGGTCAGGTCTTTGTCCTTCATAAGGTAGGCATCGTTGTACTTTGCCCAGAACCTGAGCGCCGGCAACTGGCGGTAGACCATGGGGCGGAGCGCACACCGGCGCAGCGGCAGCTGCTGGGGGCGGCCATCCGGGAAGACAAGCGCAGGCCGGGCCATGACGACGTCCGGGTGCTGGTCCATCCAGTCGGCCAGGTCGCTCAGGGTGTCCGCCGTCAGCTGGATGTCCGGGTTGAGGATGAAGTGATAGTCGCTGTCCAGTTCCGGCAGGACCATATTGTGGCCGGTGCCAAAGCCGCCGTTCTCGGTGCGGCAGCGGACGACGACCTGCTGCCCCTCCCCTGCTGCCAGCAGGCCGCTGTGCAGCGCTGCTTCCAGCTTTTGGCCGCTGCCGTCCGGGCTGGCGTTGTCCACCAGATAGAGGGTCAGCGGGTGGCGGCGGGTGAACCGCAAAACGGTCTGTGCCGCCTTCAGCGCTTCGTCGTACCCGTTATAGACTACAATACAAGCTGATAGTTTCAAATGGATTCTCCTCTTCTCTGTCGCGGCGCTCGACAAGCTCCGAACGGAACAGCCTGCGCCATCCTGCTCCGGCCTTGACGGACACGCGAAGCATGACCGGGAGGGTCATTCCAGCGGCAGGATCTTCAGCGCGAAATCCTCCCGCTGGATGTCAAAGTTGGGGTTGGTGCAGGGGTCGCCCTTGGCCAGCAGGTCGCCCCAGCGGGCCTGGAAGCGGAGCACCTCACCCTGGAAGCGCTTCTGCTTTTCGGGGTTGTCCTCCATGCCGCGGCTCTTGCTCTCGTAGTGGTAGAGCTGGGCGAACGGAGTAAAGACGTTGGTATAACCCGCCTCGCGGACGCGGACGCAGAAGTCCACATCGTTGAAGGCCACCGCATAGCTCTCATCCAGGCCGTTCAGTTCCTGATAGATCTCACGGCGGATGAGCAGGCAGGCAGCGGTGTCGCCGTAGACGTCCTGCACATAGTTCAGGCGGCCCATGTAGCCATCGGATGCCGCCGGGAAGTATTTGTGCAGGTGGCCCGCCACGCCGCCAATGCCAAAGCCGATACCGGCATGCTGGATGGTGTCGTCCGGATAGAGCAGCTTGGCGCCTACGCAGCCCACCCGCTTTTGCTGGGCGTACATGACCATCTCTTCCAGCCAGTTGGGGGTGATGACCTCGGTGTCGTTGTTCAGCAGCAGCAGATATTCGCCGGTGGCGAACTTCTCGCCGAAGTTGTTCAGGGCGCTGTAGTTGAAGCCCTTGCCCTGCCAGGTGACGACGTGCAGGTTGGCATGCTCCTGCTCCATCCGCTTGTAAGCACGGAACGTCTCCGGCTGCCTGCTGTTGTTCTCGATGATGATGAGTTCAAAATCCGGGTAGGTGGTGCGGTCGTAGATGGACTCCACACACAGCTCCAGATCCTTGATGTGGTCGCAGGTGGGGATCAGGATGCTGACCCGGCCCGGATGCGCGATGGTGTAATCGGTCTTGTAATAACCGGGTGTACCGGGGATGAGGGTCACATCATCCACCGCCACGCCGCAGCGCTCGTAATGCGCCTTGAGCGCCGCAATGCCCGCTTCAATGCAGTAGGTCTTGGCGGAGATGTCCGCCGCCGTGCTGCCAGGGCTGGAGCGCCAGTAGTACAGCGCATGGGGGATGTGGACGATCTTCTCAGCCTGTTCGGTCAGGCGGAGGAAGAGGTCGTAATCCTGACTGCCGTTGTATTCCATCCGCTCACCGCCGCCGCTGCGCTCCATCAGGGCGCGGCTGAAGACGGACAGATGACAAATATAGTTGTTGGAGCGGAGGTTGTCCAGCATGAAGTCCGGCTTGAAGTGGTAAAGCACCACATTCTCCACCTCGCCCTCAAAGGTGGCCTCGTCGGTATAGACGAAGTCCGCCTTCTGCTCGGCGATGGCTTTGGCCGCATACCACAGCGCACAGGGGTGCAGGATGTCATCATGGTCCAGCAGGGCGATGTACGCGCCGGTGGCCATCGCAAAGCCGTGGTTGGTGTTGCCGGGGATCAGCTCGTTCTTTTCCAGCTTCTGGTAGCGGATGCGCGGGTCGGATGCAGCGCGGGCCTGAACCTTCTGGCCCACGGCGGGGTCCTGCCCGGCGTCCACGCAGCACAGCTCCCAGTTGCGGTAGGTCTGGTTCACGACGGAATCCAGCAGCTCTTCCAGAAAGTTCAGCGGGGTGTTGTACAGCGGCACCACGATGCTGATCTTCGGCCCGGCGGGCTGGTCGTTTGCCTGCCGGACCAGCAGCTCCACCGGGGCAAAGCGGTCGGCCCGCATCGTCATGCCGGGGAAGAGCGCCGCATACACACGGCAGGCACGGGCCTTTTCCAGCATACCGGAAACGCCCTCGGTGCGCAGCTCGTGCAGGAAGACAAAGAGCGGGAAGGTGTGCCAGAGCTGGCGGCTCTTGCTGACCGCATAGCGGGCGGGCCAGGTCATCTTCCAGAAGGTGGAGCCTGTGACCTCGTTCAGGGTCTGCTCCAGCTGCTTTTCGTGGCTGCGGCTCAGGGAGAGGTCGCTGCGCAGCCGCTCGATGAGGGCTGCTTCCTCGCCGCAGGTGCGCTCTGCACGGACCATCCGATCCCGCAGGATGTCGAGTTCTTCCTCGTAGCCGCGGACCATCCCCATGGCGCTGGGCTGGACAGTGCAGAACAGCGCCGCCTGCTGGGCACGGCCCCGGCTGCGCCACTGCAGATCACGGTAGTAGCCGCGCTCGGCCAGCTTTTCCGCCCATGCGGACAGGGCGGTGGCATCGGTGCACACCAGCAGGACCTGTTCGGCCAGCTGGGCGGGCAGTTCGACCCAGACCGGGTCTTCCACCACCAACAGCTCCGGCTGGGCCGTGGCGGCCGCCGTCCAGGGGTTGGTCCGGATACCCGCACGGCGCAGCGCCTTTTCCAGCAGCGCACCGGACTCCTCATCGGCTGCAAGCACCGCAGCCGCCTCCGGTGCCAGCTCCTCCGCGATGCGCTGTGCCAGCAGGCGGCAGCGCTCTGCAGCCTCTCTCGTTTCCTTTTCTTTCTCCAACTGCATTTCTGATTTCTCCACTTCTCCGCAGGACGCAGATCCCGCGCTTCGCTTTCCTACAAACTAATATAGTATACCAGATTCCGCCCCGTTTGAGAAGCGCTTTTGCCCATTTTCCTGCGGATGCCAGTTCTTTAGCCGAACAGACCGCTCAGCCAGCCGAACAGGCCGGAAGTGCCGCGGCCCGCCTTGCCGATGGAGGTGCCGGGATAATAGTGCTTGAGGATCTTTTTATAATTCATTCCACGCTCGTTGGCATAGCCCACCGCGCCGCACTGGCTCATGCCCACACCGTGGCCGTAGCCGTAGTAGTACATCACCGGGGTGCCGTTGGCATCGGTACCGAAATCGAAGCAGTAGCGGGAGCTGACGAACTGGCCGAGGTACCGGTAGCTGCTGCCATCGACCGTCAGGGTGTTGTACTGCACATAGCCGCCCAGATCCTTGTGGGTGGTGTCGGCGCTCTGGTAAGCCTGCCCTGTCTTGCTGTTGGTGTATTCGGTGTAGCGGTAATCCCGGCCGATGATGCGGCGCATCAGGTTATGATACTGCTCCTCGTAGGGGCTTTCCACGCTCTGCAAATAAGGCACATCGCTGCCCCAGGCATCCTGACCGGAACAGGTGCCGTAGGTGCCGGTCTGGGTGTTGTAGCCTGCGCTGGCCGACCACACCGCGTCAATGACCGAACCATTGTAAGTCACGACCTCGTCTTTGACCGGCTCGATGGCCTTGCGCAGAGCCTCCCGCGTGGAGGACGGGATCTCATCCACCGGGGTATAGATCAGGGCGTTGGCCGAAGAGCCGTACTGTTTATGGTACAGCAGATAGGAGTGGATGGCCACCGCCTGCGCCTTCCAGGCCTGCTGCGCCGCCGACGCGCTGACGAAGCTGCCAATGGAGCCAAGCTCGGTGTAGGTGATGCCCACCAGACAGTCCACCAGATCGAGCGTCACGTTCCGGCGCAGGCCCTTGCCCTTGATGTTCAGGTAAGGCAACGTGATCTTATTCCGCGAGCCGAACAGCCAGCTCAGGCAGTTTTCTTCCTCCGCCGGGATCAGAGTCGTGTCCGCGCCGCCCATGGTGGTGGGGTGGGCCGTCTCGCCCTCGGCAAATGCGGCAGGGGCCGCCGTGCACAGCAGCACCACTGCCAGTACCAGCGCCGCAATGCGGCGTGCAACCATCGAAATACGCTTCAAAGTCGGTTTCCTCCCAGAATGCACCTCATCAGTGCAATTTTTTCTTCCAGTTTAACACACCCGGCGGGCCTGGGCAAGAACCGGACTTTGGTTTTCACATTTGCCTTCTTCCCGCACGGCCCTGAAAAAGTTTCCACAAAACAGAAAATCCAGTACCCGGTTCGGATACTGGATCTCTTGGTGGGTTCGGGTGGATGTCGCGAGCCGCGCATCTAAAAAAGCCCCACTGGGGCTTTTTTCCCCGCCGGACTGTACGGCGGGCCGATGCTGTTCGAATCCGCCCGCTCTGCCCTGAAAAAGTTTCTACAAAATAGAAGATCCAGCACCCGGTTCGGATGCTGGACCTCTTGGTGGGCGCGGGTGGATGTCGCGAGCCGCGCTGCTAAAAACAGCCCACCGGGCTGTTTTTGCGCTGTCTTCTGCGACAGCGCCGCAGCTGTTCGAATCCACCCGCATTCGTGAGTTTCACGCACACACAAAACAAAAAGCTCCAACGTAATAGTTACGTTGAAGCTTTTTTGGTGGAGCGAAGCAACCCAAATCCGAACCATTGCCCTCTGGGGCATCTTTGGCGGCGATTTCATCGAAAGTGATGGTTTTTGTGCCGTCTTTGTAGTTGAATGTAATCAAAACTTTTTCATCATAGAGATAAACAGCGTTCACAAACGTATTGATAAGCGTCTCACGGTGGCTTTTCACGTTCGGGTCGAGCTTGCGGAACCGGGTCAGCCAGAAACGAACCTGATTTTCACTCAACCGAGGCCGAGCGATTTTTTCTTCGGCAATCCGAACTTCAAGTTCTTTCTGCTGGGCTTCCAGCTTTTCCAAACGCGATTTGGTGGAGTTGGTCAGCACACCTGCTTGAATGGCGTTCAGCATATTTTCAATGCCGTTCTCTACCTCGCGCATCTGCTTTTCCAGCAAAGGGAGCGTGGTGTTTTCCTGATCCTGCAACTCCATCACTTCCGCAACGATGGCATCAATCACGGCATCGTCCTGAATCAGCTTCATGGTTTCAGCTATGACCAAATCTTCCAGCCACTCTTTACGGACGGTCTTTTTCTTGCAGGTCTTGAAACGCTTCGCGGTGGCGCACTTATAATAATGATGAACGACCTTGTTTCTACCCGTACCGCACTCACCGAACATCATCGCGCCGCACATTCCGCAGAACAGCTTGGTGGTGAGCAGATAATCATCCTCGGCCTTGTGACGGGCAGGAGCGCGGCTGTTCTTCTTGATTTTTTGCTGCACTTCTTCAAACAAGTCCTTGTCCACGATGGCCGGGATGCTGTCGGGCATCACAATGTCCTTGAAGTGGTTTTCTCCGATGTACCGTTTGTTCGTCAGCAGCGTCTGAACACTGTTGTAGGTGAACTTCTGGTTGCGGTTGGTGGTCACGCCACTGTCGTTCAGCCAGTTCATCAGTTCTTTCATAGTTGCGCCATCGTTGTACCGCTGAAAGGCTTCTACCACAAAGGGAGCTTTCAGCGGGTCGACTTGAAAGAACTTCTCCTCATCCACCTTAAAACCAATGGGAATCGTGCCGCCGTTGTACTTGCCCTTCAGAACATTCTCGGTCATGCCGCGCACGACTTTTTCAGAAAGCTCTGCCGAGTAGTATTCAGCCATGCCGGTGAGCATACTCTTGACCATGATACCCGCAGGGCTGTCAGAGATGGGCTCCGTGGCAGACACCAGCTTGACATGATTCCGCTCTAACTGGTACTCATAGTGGGCCGAATCATAGCGGTTCCGGGCAAAGCGGTCAAGTTTCCAAACCAACACAATGTCAAATAGCCGCTTTTCGCTGTCCTTGATCATCTGCTGGAAGTCCGGGCGGTTATCGGTTTTGGCGGAAAGGGCGCGGTCAATGTAGTGCTTGACCACGGTAATGCCGTTCTTTTCGGCGTAGGCCGTACATTCACGAATCTGGCCTTCGATGGATTCCTCACGCTGGTTATCGCTGGAATAGCGGGCGTAAATCACGGCGGTCATGCAAACACCCCTTTCACTTCATTCTCCGCAGGCGGCGCACAAGGTCGGATGCACTGTACAGCACACGAGCCACAGACACGGTATTCTCGCCCACGATGTAGAACACCGAGTAGTTATCCACCAGCATCTGCCGCAGCCCTTGGGTGCGCTCCGGCTCGCTTTCCACCAGCGCGCAGCGTTCCGGCAGGATGTTCAGTGACTGGATGGCTTCTGCAATGCGGTTATACTGCCCCATAGCCGTGTCAGGTTCCAGCAGACGGTCAGCAATGTAGCTGTAAATCTGCTCCATATCGCTGAGGGCTGTATGGGAAATTTTCACGTCATACTGCTTCATCTGTGTTGTTCCCTGAACTGTGCGAATGCGCTTGCAGCATCCACGGTATCACCGTTCTGAATCTCCTTAATACCCACCTGCAAGGCTGCGTGAAGCTGATCATCGGTCATGGTGTCAGTGTTCAGAGCCGCAGGAGCCTTCGGCAGGGACAGAGAGAAGGGAATACCGCCCGTCAGCGTGATTTGGCGCAGGTACATATCAATGGCGGTTGCCATCGGGATGCCAAGCTGCTTCAGCACATCCTCGGCTTGCTGCTTAACGGTCGGGTTGACACGGAGATTGAGTGTCATCGTTTTTTCCATGGTTATCACCTCAGTCTCATTGTAACGCATTTTGCGTTGCAAGTCAATTCGAGGTGAACGCGCAAATGAAATTCTCCATATCGCACAATATATTCATCGTTAAATTGTTCAAAGCGCGGGATATTCACCCTCTATAATAAATTCTTGGAGTGTGCCTAGCTTTTGCTGAGTAGTAAGTTTGAATATTATCTCTCTTGGCTGCGACCATGGCAGACTGGAAGTTTAACCTTCAATAAACTATTTACTGTACAATTCTTTTAGAATACACCAAAGATTCATTATCACACCAACGCCACCAACAAGTGCAATGAGAATCCCTGCAACTACTGTAAGGCGAACATTTTGATTAAAGGCATACCATAAAAAATTAGTGTCCGCACAAAGTATAAGCAAAATTCCAACAATAAATATGCTTACCGATACGATTGCTGTAAGAATTTTTTTCATGTTACACTCTCCTTTGTGTATCACTGTTATTCTCCGAGAAAGTTCGACTCACATCCCTATGATAGTGAACACATCATTCGTTTCAAAACACTTTGCTGCCCAAGGAACTGCTTCTGCAATAATCTCTTTGCAAGTACATCCATCCGATTGACTTTTTGTTAAAATATTATCCCATTGTACTTTTGTAACGATTGTTATTCCATAAAAGTCAAACTCTGGAATCACTTCAAGAATCAGATCTGAAACATGGCGGCTATTCCATACTTCATCACTGATGCTAATAGATGTGTCAAGCCAGCACTTGTCATGATACTGCCCTTGTTGAAATTCCAAATAGCAGCTGCTGTGTGAGGCTTTTCTTTGATCTTCGTCAATAAAATACTTCAAATTAGTTCACCCGTATTAGCAGATAGCTGTGGTCATCGCTATGTACTACAAGCGGAAAAGTTATATCAAATCCCATTGATCGTTAGCAATTCAACCCATCACAGTAACCATCTGGAAGTATTGATACTGATATTCGTCTTCTAATACAGCCTGCATTTCTTCCATGTATAGCGGGTCTTTCAACAGTTTGGGATGAAATGCTCGCTCTCTCCAGAGTCGGACTCCAATTTCGGGAAAAAAATATTCCGTTCCCAGTTGCAAGTCCTTTTCGTTGCAAATAACGTTGTCCTTTTTCATTAAGCTATCAATAATACACTCGGCGGCTGTATTAAACATATCCATTCCGAACAATTTTATTGATGCCACTTTAGACAAATCACGCTGGATGCCGATTTCAGCAGCTTTTCCGTTCCGATACTGCACAAGAAAGAACGAATCATTATCCATATATCGTCCGGTTATCAAATTAGGGTCATCGGTTTCCGCACAACATTCCATTTGCATTGCTTCATCAGAAGAATTCGACCACTGTTTCTTCATTTGTAGAAGAGCATTTTCTAATTCATCTGATGTCATGCCTAATTTTAATTGTCCAATTCCAATATGTGGTTCAATAATTATCTCTTTCATAACAAAACCTTATACCAAAAAGTGAGCCATACAAATGCAGCAGTTGCACATATCATCCGAACCAGTAGTATCGTACTTGCAAGTTTTTTCTCAATGGAAACTTTCTGATTTTCGCACAAGACAATTTGCTGAAGATTGTGAAATTCGGCTTCGCTGACATTTCCATTTAACGCTTTCCATGTATTGCGGCGTTCTGTAACCAGCAAGAAATCAGACAGCATTTCCATAAAAATGACGGCGAAAAATGCCAGAGAAAAGAACCACATACCGCTCCATTGGCTTGCTGTCAAAGTATCTCGGAGCGTTGCCGGTTTCAAGGACTGTACCGCAATGACATAAAGTACGGTACTTTGTTCACAGTTGTTCTCCTTAATCTGCTGGCACCTATACACCGTTATTCCCATCATGTCTAAAAGCGAATTGATTTTGCAATTTCCAATGCCTGGCTTTCCGACACAGAACTTGCTTCAAGTTCAATTGCAACAAAGCATTCTTTCTCGTTATCATAAGCGAGAACGCCTAAATTGTTTACTGGTTCTGAATTTGCACCATCTTGAAAAATTACCGTTGTAAGTGCAGTCGTTCCGCGTTCCGTGGTTTGTATCACATCGTATTTATTATCCGTGTCAAACCTGTAAACCGATCCTAGCCGAAGTGCAGAGTAAACAATCTGCACGGAATCTCTATCACCTTCATATGGTTCATAGGTACTGTATCCAACCGCGCCAACCAACACATGATTTTTGTCATAAATATCATATACTGGATAAGACGGATTCAGGCTTGCAAGAGCAAGTGGTTTATTTTCAGCACGTTGCGTTTGTTCTCTCTTTTGAATTTTCCACCCTTGCGGAAGTTCGATTGAAATAACACTGCTCGCTTGTCCTAATTCTTCAGTTTGAAATTCAATTTGCCGATTTGGTTTCTCCTTGTTTTCAGCTTGTTCTCCTAAAATATCTGATGCGATTTGTCCATATTCTTTATCAGTAGTGATGGATTCCAGATACTGATAAAGCGTATTTCTTTCTTCATCCGATCCTCTATAGGGAAGCTCTGTTTTTATGCCGGATAAAACAAGCTGCTGAAAGTCTTTATCATTCATCAGTTTGTCATATTTCAACACATACAGTGTGTCTTGAGGGAATTTGATAAGACGATTTGTCAACACCGAAAAGCAATCTTCTGTATACCCACCATCCGATTCTTTAAGCTTTTGCAGTATTTGGCTTGTGCTGGCGTTTTCAAGATTAGATAAAAATTCCTGCTCGCTTGTCACCGATGTCGATATAGGAGAGTTCATAGAAGTTGAAGAGGATACTTTTGTTGCGCAAGCTGACAATCCTATGATTGTCGCAACCGAAATTGCAATGAAGCTCCTTTTCATATAGAGCATACACCTCCCGTTTGTTTCCATCAGAAGCTTTTACTTAGACAACGCAGCAACCAACACATTTGTTGCAAGATTTCCCAAATTTGTTTACTTAAACAAAAATCCATCCTCACATTTGTGCTCATCTACAAATATCTAGGCATTTTGCCGTTAATAAATACTTTCTGCAACCTTCATCAACTCATCCAATGAACCATCGCCCATAATTGTGCAGGAAACACCAGCATCCTCCCAAACCAAAATATAACAGGTGACTTGCCCCGGAATCTCACTTGTTCCAAGTGTTGCTTCCTTATCTCCAATCTTTACAGTTGTATAAACGGTATGTTCATTATCGAATGTTTCAATCTGTCCGTATGCGGTTATAATTGAACAATCCACAAAATAGATTTCTCCGGCAGCATTAACATACGCATGAGAGAATGTTTCCTTTTTATCATAGCCTTGCATATAGTCACGCCAAAATCCGACTTGTACATAATGTTCACTATACGCATCGGGAAGCTGCTCTAATGGTTCTCCCTCAACTTTATAAGTGACTTGCATCTCAATTGGTAAGAACTTCTGAATCATCGTATAGACTGTCTTGCGGAAGTCTGCGCTTACTGCAAGCGCACCGAGAGTTAAAATTACCAGCGTCAGGGCTGCAACAAGCACCCGTTTCAGCATAGGGCGGCGTTTATGCAATGCCGCTTGCAGGCGAGCATCCCATCGGGAAGTATCCGGGTAGCGTTCCTTAAGCTGTGCTGGAGTTGGCAGTTCGTCCAGTTCTTTTTGTGCATCTGCACGGAGTGCCATCATCAATGCAGCGTCAAAAGAAACTTCTGTCCGCTCACTCATGGCTGTTTAGCTCCTTCCACAATAGTTTTCTTCCACGGAAAAGCCGCATCCGAACCACTTCATCCGTCAGTCCAAGCGATTCGGCAATCTCCCGGTTGGTGTAGCCCATTGCTAAAAGGCGCAGTGGGTCACGGTACATCGGTTTCATCTGTCCAATCAATTCTGTCAGGTGTTGGATGTTATCGGTGCTGACTACTGCATCGTCCGGCACCGGGGCATCGTCTGGTGCGTCCGGGACTTCTTCCAGCGGTTCTTCTCGCTGCTTGCGAAGCATATCGTATGCACGGCTTCTACTACAACTAACGAGATAAGCGGCGAGTTCGTGACAGTTTTCTCGATGAATTTTAGAAAAATTTTTGGCAACGTACAAAAACACTTCTTGCAGTACGTCTTCTGCCAGATACGAATCGCCCATAATTTTGTAAGCGGTATGGTAGACCAGCCGTTTGTAGGTATTATATACATCTATAAACTGTTCTTCGCTGCTCCGGTCATCCAGAACTGCCAGATACATTGCCAGCATTTTCGCTCACATCCCTCTTATCGGGAGGAATTATGTCAATTTGACACAATTCCTCTCTGCCCATTCATAAAAACCACCACGGCAGTTCCAGCCACAGGTTATCCATAGCCTGTTCCTCCGTCTTTTTGGCGCGGCCTTCCGTCAGGTGAAAGTATATCGCCGTGCCGATTATCGGATGTTCCTCGCCATCGGTGAAGCCATAGCGGTACAGCAGATAGGTCTGCTCCCGTTGGGTCAGCCGTTTCAGGCCATCGTACAGCTCCCGGCGCGATTCCTGCTCTTCCATAATGCTCTGCGGCTGCATGGCATAAGGGTCAGCTATGGCTTCGATGCGCCGCAGCTGTTCCTCTCCCGGCAGAACATCATCCATCGAAACACGCTGGTAACAGATGCCGTCCTTGTCCTCCGTCACCATCCGCTGCTCAAAAGCAGTAAAGGCATCCCGCACCATATCCATCATGGCGTTGCGGATGGCAGGAGCCGCGTAGGTCAGGAACTTCATGCCGCGCGCTGCATCGAACTTTGGCACGGCCTTCCACAAGCCCAGATTGCCCGCCTGTTTCAAATCGTCCGTGTCAAGGTTCAAGCCAGCCTGTGCCAGATTCATACTGCGGAAGAGATCATTTGCCGCCTTGCCGATAAAGGACTTGTTATTGTCGATCAGGCTGTCCAGCGCGGCAGCATCGCCTTTCTGTGCCAGCGCACAAAGCCGTTCATTCGTCTGCTTCATGGGCGTTTTCCTGCTCTGCGGCAGACTGCAAGATTCCCAGCAGACCGCTCCGCAGCTGTTCCAGTGCTTCCGGCGTGGCTCCTTCCATACCCGAAACGCTGTCCAACATTGCATCTGTCAACTGCTCTGCCGTAATCGTTGGGTGCTGCACATCCTGCCCTTTGGTCAATTCGGTGAACATCTTCTCCGCCACTTTCTTGCTCATGGCTTCCTGTTCGGCGTAATGGCTCCCGATGTCCTTTTTGATTTCCTTGACCGCTGCCATGAAGTACATTTCAATGTCATCAAGGTCGCCTTGGTACACTGGTTTTCTCCGAAGGCTGATGTCCTTTGCGGCTTTGGCTGCTTCCGGGGTCTTGACCTTTGTGCGCAGCAGGGTGCTCAATGTCGTGAGCATGGCGTTCTGTGCTGCAATGCCGGATGCAAACGTATCATCAAAATACTGCGCTATGCGGTAAGTAAGCTCTGCAAACCGGGCGTTTTCCAACAGCAGGTTGACCACCTCTGTATTGACACGCCCCGTGTAGAGGTTCTTTGCGGCTTCTACGGACAGGCCAAGTTCGGCAATGTCGTAGTTCTTGCGGTCGGGGATGTTGGTTTCTCCCAGCAGAAAATCCGTGGACACTTTGAACAGCCTTGCAATCCTCAGCACCTGCTCATGGGTCAGGGTTCCTTTCGCACCGCTGATGAAGCGGCTGATGGTGCTCTTGGAGCAGCCGATCTCCTTGGCAAGCTCTGGTTGGCTGATGTTGTGTTCTTTCATCAAGTCCGCAAGACGGATGTTGGATGGTGCGGGCAGATATTCCTGTGCCATGTGGTCGGCCCTCCTTTTTGATCTTTTTCCTCATTATAATACGCTCTGCCGTTTTGTTCAATATACGGTTTCCCCTCTGCCCTTGCTGTTGCAACTCTGCAACCAGTAAGGGCTTTTTTCTTTTTCCGTTGCAGTTTTGCCGCTTTTTTGCTCTTTCTGCAAAATTCCCCGTATATTCAGGCAGGAAACAAAAAACACCAGAGTTCCCACTTTGGGGTCTCTGGTGCAACGCACGAAACAAAGGAGGAATGCCCTTGAGCCTGTATCAAACTGTCAAGTCCGCCATCACCGTTCGGCAGGTGGGAGAGATGTACGGCATGGAGCCCGACCGCCATGGCATGGTGTGCTGTCCGTTCCATTCCGACAGCGACCCCAGCATGAAGCTGAACGACACCTATTATTATTGCTTTGGCTGTGGAGCCAACGGCGATGCCATCGACCTCACCGCCAAGCTGTTCGACCTAAACCCCCGGCAAGCCGCCGAGAAGCTGATACACGACTTCGGGCTTGACCCGGATAAGCCGCCCGCCAATGCCATCGCCCTGCCGCCGCCCAAGCGTGGCCTGACGGACGAGCAGTGGGCAAACATCGCCTACTGCCTGCGGGTGCTGACCGATTATCTCGACCTGCTGCACGACTGGCAGGAGCGCTACAAGCCCGCCACCCCGGAGGAACCGCATGACCCACGGTTTGAAGAAGCCCTCCACATGACCGAGACCATCGAACACCTGACGGACTGCGTTGCATTTGGGACGCCCCAGCAGAAAGCTGCTGCCGCCGCACAACTGCTGTCCGGGTCGTACCTGCTGATGCTGGAGGAGCGCACCGACCGCCTTGCTCTGGCAAAGTGCGCCTAATAATTTATTCACCCGAAGTGGTGGGTCTCACCGTGAGACCCACCACTTCACTTTTCTAAAGGAGAACTACCCTATGAAGAAAAACATTTCCCGCAACCCCTTATGGCCGGACTGGTACAACGGCAAGAAAATTGATGAAGTCCAGTTTGGCCGTGCCTTTCTGGAACAGTGGCCGCTGAAATGCGTCAACGGCACGCTATATACGCTGGACGGCCCGGTAGAGGATGAGAGCGAGATCAAGCAGCGCATCTTGGAGAATATCGAGGAATATGTCACCTCCGGCCTGTCCAAAAAAGTCACCAACATTCTGGAGACCATCAAGCTGCTGGCCTTTTCCGACCCCTTTCCCATCGAACAGGACTGCATCCACCTCCAGAACGGCGTGTACCATCTGCCGGACGGCTCTTTTCAGGAGAGCCGCCTGTTCTGCCAGAACCGCCTGCCTGTGAAGTACGACCCGAAAGCACCCAGCCCTGACCGCTGGCTGACCTTTCTGCACGAGCTGTTGGACGATGCCGACATTCCCACCTTACAGGAATATCTGGGCTACTGCCTGATTCCCAGCACCAAGGGGCAGAAGATGATGCTCATTGTCGGCAAGGGCGGCGAGGGCAAGTCCCGCATCGGGCTGGTGCTCAAGCGGCTCATGGGAGATGCCGCCAGCAACGGCAGCGTCCAGAAAGTGGAGAATAACCGTTTTGCCCGTGCCGATCTGGAACGCCGCCTGCTGATGATCGACGACGACATGGACATGAACGCCCTGCCCAAGACGAATTATATCAAGACCATCGTGACCGCCGAAGCCAAGCTGGACTTGGAACGCAAGGGTGTCCAGAGCTACCAGCGGGACATCTACGCCCGGTTCCTCTGCTTCGGCAACGGTGCGCTGACCTCGCTGTATGACCATTCGGATGGCTTCTTCCGCCGCCAGCTTATCCTGACCACCAAGGACAAGCCTGCTGACCGCACGGATGACCCCTTCCTTGTGGAGAAGATGTGCGCCGAGTTGGAGGGCATCCTGCTCTGGTGTCTGGAAGGGCTGCACCGGCTGGTGCAGAACGATTTCCGCTTCACGGTCAGCGAACGAGCCGCCGCCAACGTGGACACCATCAAACGCAGCAGCAACAATGTCATCGACTTCATGGAGTCCGAAGGCTACTTCCGCTTCAAGGCGGACTACTCCATCAGCTCCAAGGAGTTCTACGACATTTATAAGCAGTGGTGTGAGGACAACGCCTGTCACAGCGTATCGGCCATCCGTTTCAGCGCAGAACTGCGCCAGAATGACCGCCGCTACAACCTTGAAGCCACCAACAACATCTACCTGCCCGGTGGCCGCAGGGTGCGTGGTTTCGTGGGCATTGAGCCGCTTGTCCACCCATGCCCGTAAAAAGTGCATTTTTTCACGGAAGAAGTTCGTACAACCTGTACGGTCTGTACTTGTACGCGCCTGTACGGCAAATCGAGATAAATTAAAGCGTGTTATCGTTTATATTTCGGATTTCCGTACGCCGTACGAACCGTACAGGTTATTTGAAGTCCGTACGCGATTTTTTCAGATGCGTACGGAGCAATCAAGTTCGCATTGTGCGAACTTGCCGGGGCGAGGCCCCTCCATCTTGCTAGCGCAAGACCGTTCGGTCACTTAAAAGCCCCACTGGGGCTTTCATTGCTTCGCAAACGTGAACTCGATTAGCTCTCCCGCAGGAGACGTTCCCCCTCGGAGAGTCCTCGAAGAGCCCACTACACTTTGCAGCCCATAGGGATGAAAGTGTTATAGTGGGTTATTACACTTCCGCAGAAGTGCATCTCCCCACCGCAAACAAGCTGTTCGCCTAAAGAAAAGCCGCATAACGGAATGTACCTGTCCCGACTCCTTCTATGTTTCATCGTATTCTAAAATGTCTCCCGGCTGACAATGAAGCTCCCGGCAAATTGCATCCAGTGTAGAAAAACGAATTGCTCTAACCTTTCCGGTCTTTAGATTTGAGAGGTTCGCCATAGAGATTCCAACACGTTCAGAGAGTTCTGTCAAGGAAACCTTTCGGTCTGCCATAATGCGGTCTAATCGTAGTATGATTGCCATTCTTATCCCCTTAAAGAACTTCGTTCAATTCCTTCTGCATCGCAACAGCTTCTTTCAACAACTCAGCCATGATAATCAGAAGTACTCCAGGCAACAGCAATACTGTATCACAGAAGAAAAAGGTCGAACCAGACGCTTGATATCCCGGTAAAATCGGAAATATCACAGATGCAACCGCAATAAGATAGCCTTCAAGACGAGTGCATTGAACCAGCGTTTTAGAAAAAGTTTTATCACTAAGCATCATCTTCAAAACAGAGATTCCGGCAATCGTCATTACAAGGAAATACAGTTCCTGCGATGCAATGGAAGTGACATTAAGAACCACTCCATGCCTTGCACCCAAAAGCCATTGAATAGGAAGAATCACTGCACTGAACATTTGCGGAACAGTCAGTAAGAATGCCAGTCCGAGAAGTGTTTGTTTCTTTTTGAAAAACGTCTTTTTCTCGGAAGAAGTTGTATCAACCCGAAAATCATTCTTACCCATATTGCATCCCCCTTTGATTTCACATTTAGAATAGCACATGTTAAATTGAAAATCAATATATTTTTATCGTTTATCAGCAAAATCATCTGCAGCATGAGTAAGAGTGTTAAACAGTACCCCTTGAAAGGAGGGATGCCCTTTGGCAAGAAACGATGGTATTGACCGCACCAGTGTCCGAAATCTCGCCGTTTCGGACAAGGCCGTTGGCAACACCCAGCAGCACAATGAGCGTGAAAAGGACAGCTATCGGAACCCCGATATTATCCCCCAGCGCGCTGCATGGAACGTCCACTTCAAAAAGCCAACCGCCAGCTATACTGACCTGTTCGCCCAACTGGAAACCGCTGGTACGATTTCCACGCGCGGCCTGAAGCCGGATGCCACCCATTATTGCGAGCTTGTCTTTGATGTTAACTCGGCCTATTTTGACAATCACGGTGGCTACGAGTTCGCCAAGCAGTTCTATGAGGATGCCTACAAAGCAGCCGTTCAAATCGTGGGTGGTGAGCAATATATCCTCTCGTCAGTCATGCACGCCGATGAGATCAACCGTGCCATGACCGAAGCACTAGGCCGCGAAGTTTACCACTACCACCTCCATGTGGTCTATGTACCTGTGGTGGAAAAGCAGATCCTGTGGTCGAAACGCTGCAAGGACAAGGCACTGGTCGGCACAGTCAAGGAGACTGTCATGCAGGTCAGCCGGAGCAAGAAGTGGGCATCCAAGCCCCTGCTGGACGATGCTGGAGAGCCCGTCCTGCAAAAGAACGGCAAACCAGTCCTGAAGAAGTCGTACAGCATCCTGCAAGACGATTTCTTCAACTATATGCACAATGCCGGGTACACCGATGTAGAGCGCGGCGAGCGCGGCAGCACCGAAGAACACCTGACCGTCACCCAATTCAAAGTCCAGCGGGAGCAGGAACGTCTGGACAGCCTGACTTCTCAAATCGACCAGAAAGAACAGTCGCTTGCCCGAACTAGCACCGCTCTCTCCAAAAAGGTGAAAGAACTTGACGCTGTTCAGAAAAAGGCCACGCTCACAAAAGAAGCCCTCATTCATGTGCGCGATCTGGATTATATCGGCAAGCGCACCTTTCTCGGTAACTACTCGCTGACCGAAGAAGAATTTTCCAAGCTGAAAAAGCAAGCCGACCATGGCTATATGATGGACATGGAGAACCGCCGCTTGAACGAAGAACTTTCCACCGCCAAGAAGGAGGCCGTTCGTTGGAGCAACAAGTACCACGACCTGTGGTACGACGTGAAACCCTATCTGGATGCTCTCCACCGTGCGCCCGAACTGGTGCGCAGTTTTCTGGAAAAGATTCTTGCCCCCAAGCAGGAGCGCACCATGAATGTGCCGCAGCGAAACCGCAAGTGTGGTCAGGATATGGAACTTTGAGTTTCGGAGGATACTATTTGAACAAAAAGAAGAAGTCAAACAAATCCGGCTACCCGGATGAAGCAATCAAGACCCTTGCACGTTGCTTTTATCCCTCCATGGTTGAGTTTTTCAACAGCGAGGAAGGCCAGCGTGAATATGAGGAATGGCTGAAAGAGCAGGAAGCTCTACAAGCATTGCCTGTTGCCGCATAAAAACAGCAGGACGCTCCCGGTAAAGGGAACGCCCTGCCTTACATAGATGTATCTCGCCGAGGTGTGTCCAGTTGGGCGCACCTCTTATTTTTTTGCCCTCAATCTTCTAACCCATGGCTTCCAGCTACGTTTTTCAAATACTCCTCCGGGTCACCGTTCAGAATCAAATCCGCATAGCCCAGTGGGTCGTTGTAGATGAGGTAGTCCAGTTCAGTCTGCTGGGCCATGGTCACATCCAGCGCATCCTCGACCCCGGTGCAGTCGATGGAAATTTTTCTCCCATCCCGGAGCAGCAGTTCCACGCAGCCAGTGTCCATATTAAACTTGCAGGCTCTTTCATCGTACTTCATAATCATACCCTCCAAATCTTGTTATTGGCTTACGGTCTATGACAAGGCATCGGAGTTTTGCGCCGTCCACGGGAGCCTTCATTGTTGTACCCGAAGAAAACGAAAAATCCGAACCCTTCTCCAATCGGAAATAGGTTCGGATTTTTCTTGTTTGGTGGGCGCGGGTGGATTCGAACCACCGAAGCTGAAAAGCAGCAGATTTACAGTCTGTCCCCATTGGCCACTCGGGAACACGCCCAGATTCAATTTTTACAGCCACAGCTGACTGCCTGTATATCTTACCATCTCGCCTCGATTTTGTCAACCGATTTCTGAAAAAGATTTCTATAAAAGTACAACTTTTTCGCAAAACGCTGCGTTTGCGTGGTTTTTGTTCTCTTCTCGCAGCCCCATTCCTCTGATCGTATGCCGTTTTTCTCCATGTGTGCGCTTTATCATCATGACCTCTTCAAATCGGTCGCATTTTCCGGGCATTTCACAGCGCATATAAAAGCAAAAATCCCACGATACGCGCCGCAATTCTAACGGTATATCGCAGGATTTTTCTTGGAGCTAGTGACAGGAGTTGAACCTGCAACCCACTGATTACAAATCAGTTGCGCTGCCATTGCGCCACACTAGCGAACACTACCAGAATAGTATACCACCAGCGGGCGGGTTTGGCAAGGCTGATTTTTTGATTTCCGGGTTTGTTTGCGGGCCGATGTTCCCGCCGCAGGCAAACGGTCTGCTCACTGCGCCGCAAGGGCCTGCTGGATCTTGGCAAAGTCCTCCAGCGTCAGGGCTTCGGGGCGGATGCGGGCATCGAATCCGGCCGCTTCAATGGCGGCGATGACTGTCTCTTTGGAGCGGCCGAGGCCGCTGGCGATGGCGTTGGCGGCGGTCTTGCGGCGCTGCCCGAAGGCTGCGCGGATGAGGGCAAAGTAGCCGTCCTCATCTTCCACCTGCACTGCGGGGGTGGGGCGGATGTCCATCCGGACCACGGCGCTGGTCACCTTGGGGGCCGGGTAGAAGCTGCCCGGCGCGGCGGTAAACATCATCTTCGACTTTGCGTAGTAGCTCACCGCGCAGCTGATGGCGCTGGAAGCGCGGGTGCCGGGGGCCGCGGCCAGACGGTCGGCGGCCTCTTTCTGGACCATGACGGTCAGGCTCTCCACAGGCAGGCGGTCGCCCAGCAGCTTCATGACGATGGGGCTGGTGATGTAATAGGGCAGGTTGGCGCAGACGGCCACCGGCATTCCGGGGAACTCCTCCTCGATGAGGGCGCGGAGGTCCACCTTGAGCACATCGTTCATGACCAACTTGAAGTTGTCCACACCGGCCATCGTCTCCTCCAGCAGGGGCGGCAGGCGCTCGTCCACCTCAATGGAGACGACCTTTGCGGCGCGCCGGGCCAGCTCGCGGGTCAGCACACCGATGCCGGGGCCGATCTCGATGACGCCATAGCGCCGATCCACGCCGCTGGCATCCACGATCTTGAGGGGCAGACCGGGGTTGATGATGAAGTTCTGGCCAAAGCCCTTGGACAGGGCAAAATCATATTTCTCGCACAGGGCGCGGACGTAAGACAGGTCGGTCAGCTCCGGCATAAGTTCCATCCTTTCTTCGGGCAAAAAGGCCTCCGGCAGGAGCGCCGGGGGCCTTTGCGGTATCTGGTTTCGTTTATTCTGCGGTGGAAGAGGCCGTTTCCTCGCTGGAAGCGGCACTTTCGGCAGCGGTCTCACTGGACGCAGCGGTCTCCGAAGAAGCTGCCTCGGCCGCCGCGCTGTCGGCTGCAGTGCTGTCGGAAGCAGCTTCGCTGGAAGCTGCTTCGTTGACGCCGCTGACGGTGGTGGTGCCGCTCATCTGCTGCGCCGTGCTGACAGCACGCTGGATCTGCGGGTCGTTCTCAACGGTGTAATCGTAATACGCGGTCTGCTCATCCGCCGTCAGCGGGCGGTCCACATCCACGCTCAGGCCGGTGCCGTCGAAGCAGCTGCCGTCACCGCAGATAAGCTTTGCCACGGTGATGACCACGGCACTGCCATCGGAAAGGCGCTGAGGGCTGCTCTGGATAGTGCCCTTGCCCATCGTGGTGGTGCCCACCAGGCGGGCACCGTTCAGGGTGCGCAGACTGCTGGCGAACAGCTCGGCCGCGCTGGCGGTGTTGCCATTGACCAGGCAGACCATGGGCAGGCTGACATACGAGTCGCCGGTGCTGCTGCCCAGCACGGTGCGGGTACCGTTCTGATCCTCGGCATAGGCCAGCGTCCCTTCCGGGGCCACGAGGTCGATGCAGCTGAGGGCATCGTCCAGCAGGCCGCCGCCGTTGTCGCGGAGGTCGAAGACCAGGCTCAGGGCATTGTTGGCGCTCAGGCTGCGGATGGCGTAATCCAGCTCACTGGGGGTAGAGGCATCGAACTGACGGATCTTGATATAACCCACATTGCCCTGCAGCATCTGGAAATCCACCGTTGTGGTCGAGTAGCCGGAATGGGTCAGGTCTACGGTGTGCTCGGTCGCCTCGCTGTCCAGCCAGGTCACATTGACGCTCGTGCCGGACTCGCCGCGCAGGCGGGTCTGGATGGCATCCACACCGCTCAGGCTCTTGACATCGGTGCCGTCCACGGCGGTGATGTAGCAGCCCACCGTGATGCCGGCTTCCTTGGCCGGGGATTCGTCGTAGACCTTGGTCACCTTGGCGTAGCCGGACTGGTCCACGGCCAGCTCCACGCCGATGCCCAGCAGGGTGCCGTTCTGGGCGTTCATCAGGTCCGTGTATGCGGAGGCCGTATAATATCGGGCGTATTTGTCGCCGGTGCCCAGCAGATAGCCTGCGGTCAGGCGGTCGTACAGGGTGGTCTCGTCGATCTGGTAATAATCGTTGCTGCGGACGTAGCGGTCCACCTCGGCGATCTTATTGTACATGCTCTCCTTTTCCTTCACGCTGGAAACGGTGCTGTCGAACAGGCGCATCGCCACCAGCATCGTGATGGAAAAGGTCACCGTCATGGCAAGGATCACGATGCTGACCGCCATGCCAACAGAGATTTTGCGATTCATTGTGTGGTTTCCTCCTCGGTCAGACCAGCAGCATCACGACCACGCTGCCCAGCAGAGAGAGGGTGAACACCCCTGCCAGGATCAGGCAGCCCCAGCGCAGGATGCGCTTGCGTTTTTCTTCGTTCATAGGACCGAACGGCCTCCTTTGATACTATCGGGAATTATCTCATGGGAATATAACTTCTAGGATTCACGGCATTGGCCTTGGAACCGCCCTTCCAGACTTCGAGGTGGAGGTGGTTACCGGTGGAGTTGCCGGTGCTGCCCACATAGCCGATGATCTCGCCCTGCTTGACATATTTGCCCGCAGAGGTCGCCACCGAGCGCATGTGGCCGTACAGTGTGCTGTACTGGTTGCCATCCGACATCTTGCCGTGGTAGATGATGACATAGTTGCCGTAGCCGCCGCTGGACCAGCCCGCCACCTGCACATAGCCGCTGGCTGCGGCATAGATGGGCGTTCCGGCAGGGGCCGCAAAGTCGGTACCGGCGTGGAGCTTGTTCACGCCCGTCACCGGGTTCTTGCGCCAGCCGTACTCGCTGGAGATGCGAGTATAGCTCTTGAGCGGGCAGATAAAGCCGGTGAAGCTCAGCTGCGGCTTGGCCGCAGCCGCCTGGGCGATGAGCTTCTGGATCTCCTTCTTGACCGCCTCATAGTTCATCTCATCCGACTCGATGGCTGCCTGCGCATCCTTCTGGGCCTGCTGAGCCTCGGCTGCGCTCATCTTGGCGGCAGCGACGCTGGAGTTCAGCTCCTTCTGCTTTGCGCTCATCTGGTTGTTCTGTGCATCCAGATCTGCCTTTTTGCTCTGCAGGTCTGCCTTCTGCGTCTTCAGCTCAGCTCTCTGCTCTTCGAGCTGGAGCTTGTCGTTTTCCAGCGCTTCCTTTGCGTTGCGCATATTGGTCAGGATCTCGGTATCCTTGACCGAGATATCCTGCAATGCTTCGTTGAAGGTCAGCAGCTCATACAGGTTGGTGACCGAGGAGAGCATCGCCACGCTGCCGCCCTCCCGCAGCTCCTGCATGGCGGCCATGTGGCCCTTGAAGGCGCTCCACTGGGCGTCGATCTCGCCCTGCTTGGCGGCGATTTCCTCCTGCTTGGCGGCGATTTCCTCCTGCTTGGCGGCGATCTCCTGCTCCTTGAGGCCGATGCTGTTCTGCACCTGAGCGATCTGCGTTTTGAGCACACTGATCTGCCCCTGGACCACCGTGACCTTTTCCTTCAGTTCGGATTCCAGAGCCTTGGCGGCCTGTTCTTTCTTTTTGGCGTCGGACAGCTCTTTTTTGTGCTGCTCGATGGATTGGCTCAGCTTGTTCAGCTTGTTCTGCAGGCTGGACATGCTGGTCGCTGCCGCGGCCGGGTAGACCGAAACGGTCAGCAGCAGGCAGGCCATGGCCAGAAACAGGCTGGCCGCCCGCATCGCGCGGCCGGGGTAGCGGCTGGGTCTTGCGTGGGCGGGGCGGTGATACAGCCGGAACCCGGCCGAATGTTTTGCTTTCATCGCGGTCTCCCCCTTCGCTTACACATTCAGGTGCTTGCGGATGGAGAACATGCTGCCCAGACCGCCGATGAGCGCACCCGCCGCCAGACTGTAGAGCAAGATCGTCTGCCAGACGTTCTCCACCGGAACGAGGGCCGCACCCATGAGCATCTCCCACAGGCCGCCGAACGTGCCGGATACCTGCACGATGTAGTAGTAGCCGCCGATACTCGCCGCCGAGGTGATCGCGCCGGAGATAAGGCCCATGGTCAGGCCCTCGATGAAGAAGGGCAGCGTGACCATGGCGTTGGTCGCACCCACATACTTCATGATCTCGATTTCCCGCCGCCGGGCGAAGACGCTCAGGCGGATGGTGCTTCCCACCGTGATGATGCTGACCGCCATCAGGACGAATATGATGATCTGCCCGCCCTTGGTCACGGCCCGCTGGATCTCCACGAAGGTGTGAGTCATCTCCACCGGCGCCGAGACACTGTACACGCCGGGGATGGTCTGGAAGGTCTGGCTGATGGAAGCCATCTGGCTGAGGTCGCTCAGCGAGACCCGGTAGTTGGCTTTGAAGGGGTTGTCGTTTTCAAATTCGTCCAGCAGGGAGGCATAATCCGACAGGAAGCCTTTGTAGGCATTCAGGGTGTCCTGCTTGGACATGAACTGCACCCCGCTGACGCCGGGGGTGGAGGCGATGCGCTCGCCCACAGCGGCGGTGGCGGCATCGTCGGCCTCCGGGTCCACGAAAACGACCATCTCGTTCTGCTGGCCCAGATAGTTGACCATGCTGTCCACATTGACCTCGGCCAGGTTTGCAAAGGTGTTCAGCGTCATGCAGACGCTCAGAGAGGCGATGCAGGCAATGGTCATGGCCCAGTGCTTGCCCAGGTTGCGCACACCGCGCCTGGTCAGGAATGCAAAGGCGGAAGGTTTCATACCAGTGCCTCCTTTCCGGTCTCCAGTGTGATCTCGCCGGTCTTCTCCAGGCTGTCCAGCGGCAGCGCCAGATCTGGTTCTGCCTCCCGGTCGGCCGGGATGTCGGAGACGATGCGGCCATCCTTCAGGGTCACGACCCGCCGGTGGAAGCGGTGGACCAGCTCGTGTTCGTGGGTGACGACCAGCACAGTGATGCCCATGCCGCTCACCCGCTCCAGAAGTTCCATCATCTCAAGGCTCAGTTCGGGGTCGATGTTGCCGGTAGGCTCGTCCGCGATGACGAGCTTGGGCGCATGCGCCAGTGCGCGGGCCACGGCCACGCGCTGCTGCTCGCCGCCGGAGAGGAACTCCGGGTAGACGTTGGCCTTGTCTTCCAGATGGACCAGCTCCAGCATGTAGGGCACACGCTCCTTGATCTGTCTGCGGCCGATGTTGGTCACGTGCATGGCGAACGCGATGTTCTCATAGACCGTCATGGTGGGGATGAGGCGGAAGTCCTGGAAGATGATGCCCATCTGACGGCGCAGATAGGGGATCTTGTGGCGGCGGATCTTCGCAACATCCTTGCCGTTCACCAGGACACGGCCCTGGCTGGCCTTCTCTTCCCGGAGGATGAGCTTGAGCAGGGTGGATTTGCCTGCGCCGGAGTGGCCCAGCAGGAAGACGAACTCGCCGTCGTCCACATGGAAGTTGATGTCCTCCAGCGCGGGCTTCGTGCCCTTTTTATATTGCTTGGAAACATGTTCAAAATCGATCATCAGTTTAGTTGCTCCTGACGTAGTTATTTGGTCAGTACCCAAAAAGAACCGGCCAGCATCGGTTGCGAGCGGCCGGTTCCAGCGCCGGCGGCTTTGTGCCGCACAGCAAACATCAATATTTGGCCGGGTTGTTGGACAGGTACTTCTTGACCATCAATGCTACCTTGAAGACGATAGCGTCGTCGAACTCACGCAGGTCCAGGCCGGTCAGCTTTTTGATCTTTTCCAGACGATACACCAGCGTATTGCGGTGGACGAACAGGCCGCGGCTGGTCTCAGAGACGTTCAGGTTGTTCTCGAAGAAGCGCTGGATGGTGAACAGCGTCTCCTGATCTAGGCTCTCGATGCTGCCCTGCTTGAACACCTCGCGCAGGAACATCTCGCACACGGTGGTGGGCAGCTGGTAAATCAGGCGGGCGATGCCGAGGTTGTCGTAGCGGATGATCTGCTTCTCGGTATCGAAGACCTTGCTCACCTCCATGGCGATCTGGGCTTCCTTAAAGGAGGTGGCCAGATCCTTCACATTGGAGATGGGGGTGCCGATGCCCACGACCGCCTTGATGTAATGCTCGCCGGACAGGGTATCCACGATGCTGGCCGCCAGCTTTTCCATATCGGTGCGGTCGATGCCCTTGCGGATCTCCTTGACCAGAACCGTGTCGGTCTCGCTGATGTTGAAGACGAAGTCCTTCTGCTTATCGGGGAACAGGCTGCTGACGACATCGTAAGCGGAGATATCGCCGCCGCTGGTCACGCGCACGATGAACACGACGCGGGAAACGTCGGTAGCAAAGTGCAGCTCTCTGGCCTTGGCGTAGATATCACCGGGCAGGATGTTGTCCAGCACCACATTCTTGATGAAGTTGGACTTGTCGAACTTTTCATCGTGATACTGCTTGATGCTCTGCAGGCTGATGGACAGCACCGCCGCGAACTGACCGGCGGTCTCGTCCGCGCCCTCCACGAAGACAGCGTAGTCGTTGTGCTTGGCGCTGGAGAACTGCTGATAGGTGTAGCCATCCCGCACAAAACGGTCGCCCGCTGTCAGGCGCTCCGCCATAAAGCCTTCGCGCACTTCTCCGATCAGGTTCAGCTCCGAGCAGGAGATCACTGCACCGGTCTCATCCACCACGCCGACCACACGGTCGATTGCGTCTTTCATCTGGTAGATCACGCTCTGGAATACTCTATTGGCCATAAATGGATACCCCTTTTCCTCTTTTGTGCAAGCCGCAGGGGCGAGATTGTGATTTTTAACAATTTCGCCGCTTTACATTATCTATTTTACACAAAAGAATTTACTTTTGCAACATATTTCACCAAAAAATTTTTATTTTTCTTGTTGAAATTATCTTTCAGGGGTCTGACACGGCCTAAAAAGCGCCTTTTTGCGTGGTTCTTATCTGTATTTTCCCGGGAAATTGTGATGTTTTTTTGAAAAGGGGGTGAAAAGCCGCCCCCTTCAGCCGGTATTTTCTGCCACTTCAGCGTCCGAAAGCTCCCGCCACTGCCCCGGCGCAAGGGCCGCATCCAGCGCAAGGCCGCCGATGGCGTCCCGGTGCAGGGCGTTGACTCCCGCGCCGTAAACGCCGAACATCCGCTTGATCTGGTGGTAGACCCCCTGTTTGAGCAGCACCCGCACCGTCAGGCCGTCGGGCGTCAGGGCCTCCACCTCGGCGGGGGAAAGTGCCGTACCGTCCGCCAGGGTGACGCCCGCCGCAAAGCCCGCTTTCATTTCAGCGGTCAGCGGCGTGTCCAGCGTGACGGTGTAGGTCTTGGAGACATGGCGCTTCGGGGCCAGGATGTCGTGGGCAAAGCCGCCGTCATCCGTCAGCAGCACGAAGCCGGTGCTGGTCTTGTCCAGCCGCCCGGCCGGGAACAGTTCCCGCCGGGGGTAGGCGTCGCCCAGCAGGTCCACGACGGTGGTGTCCCGCTTGTCGGTGGAGGCGCTGACCACACCTTCGGGCTTGTTCAGCATGATGTAGACGAACTTCTGGTACGCCAGCGGTCTCCCTTCCACGGCCACCACATCCGTCTCCCGGAGCTGGGTGTCCCCTTTTTTGCAGAGCGTGCCGTTCACGGTCACCTTCCCCTTTTGCAGCAGCGTCTTCGCCTCGCTCCGGGTGCACTGGGCCGTCTCGGCCAGATATTTATCCAATCGCATGGGTTCTCCTTGTGATAGCAAAGCTGCGCCCTGCCAAAACAGCAAGGCGCAGCAAATCTTATTTCACGCTTCTTCGCGCAGTCTTCCATTTTTGCCGGAAGGCCGCCGAACAGCCCGCCTGCTTTTACACGCTCAACGAAGCATGCTGCTCGATCGCATCGGGGTTGGCGTCAAAGATGGGCTTGAGGATGTGGGCGATGAACTCCTCCACCTGCTGGGGAGCGCGGCCCACAAAGTTTTCGGGCACCAGACCGGCCACGATCTCCTCTTTGGTCAGGCCAAAGGCCGGGTCTGCGGCGATGCGGTCCACCATATCGTTGGGCAGGCCCTCTTCCTTGACCTGCTTGCCCGCAGCAATGGCATGCTGGCGCAGGCGCTCGTGCAGCTCCTGACGGTTGCCGCCCTTTTCCACGGCCTGCATCATGATGTTCTCGCTGGCCATAAAGGGCAGCTCCGCCATCAGACGGCTGCGGATGACCTTGGGGTAGACCACGATGCCGTCGGTGACGTTCAGCATGATGTTCAGGATGGCGTCTGCCGCCAGGAAGCCCTCAGCCATGGCAACGCGCTTGTTGGCGCTGTCGTCAAGGGTGCGCTCGAACCACTGGGTGCCGGTGGTGAAGCTGGGGTTCAGCACGTCCACCATCAGATAGCGGCTCAGTGCGCAGATGCGCTCGCAGCGCATGGGGTTGCGCTTGTACGGCATGGCGGAGGAACCGATCTGGTTCTTCTCGAACGGCTCTTCCATCTCCTTGAAGTTGGCCAGCAGGCGCAGGTCGGTGGCGAACTTCATGCAGCTCTGGGCAATGCCAGCCAGCGCGTTGAGGATGAAGGAATCCACCTTGCGGCTGTAGGTCTGGCCGGAGACCGGGATGACGGCTTCGGGGTCGAAGCCCATCTCCTCGGCAATGGAAGCATCCACGGCACGGATCTTATCCGCGTCACCCTTGAACAGCTCCATAAAGGAAGCCTGGGTGCCGGTGGTGCCCTTGACGCCGCGCAGCTGCAGCACAGCCAGACGATGGTCGATCTCCTGCAGGTCCATCACCAGCTCATTGGCCCACAGGGTCGCGCGCTTGCCCACGGTGGTGGGCTGAGCGGGCTGGCAGTGGGTGTAGGCCATGCAGGGCATGTCCTTGTACTCCTCGGCAAAACGGGCCAGCTTAGCCAGCACGCCGATGAGCTTTTTGCGGATGAGCTCCAGACCCTGACGCATCACGATGATGTCGGTGTTGTCGCCGACGTAGCAGCTGGTCGCACCCAGATGGATGATGCCTGCCGCCTTGGGGCACTGCTGGCCGTAGGCGTAGACATGGCTCATGACGTCGTGGCGGACCAGCTTCTCGCGGGCAATGGCGACATCGTAGTTGATATCGTCCACATGGGCTTCCAGCTCCTCCACCATTTCGGGGGTGATGTTGGTCAGGCCCTGCTTCATCTCTGCGCGGGCCAGCGCCACCCACAGGCGGCGCCAGGTGCGGAACTTGTTGTCATCCGAGAAGATGTACTGCATCTCATCGGAGGAGTAACGGGTGGAAAACGGGCTGATATAGCGGTCATGCTGAGACATTAAGGTTTCCTCCTGAAAACAACTCCCTCAGTCACGCTTCGCGTGCCAGCTCCCTCAACGAAGGAGCCTTTTGGCCCCCTCCCAGAGGGGGCTGTCGCCGCAGGCGGCTGGGGGAGTTTTCTTATATCATACCATCAAATCTTGAAATAGTCTACGCCGCCCTCAAAGATCGGCTGGTACTTGTCACCAGTGACGTTCTTGTACAGGTACTCGCCGCTGCGCTCGGAGTGGCCCATCTTGCCGAAGACACGGCCGTCCGGGCTGGTGATGCCCTCGATGGCGAGGAGCGAGCCGTTGGGGTTGTAGCGCTGATCCATGGTGGGCTGGCCGTCCAGATCCACATACTGCGTGGCGACCTGGCCGTTCCGGACCAGCTCGTCCAGCACGTTCTGCGGAGCAACGAAGCGGCCCTCGCCGTGGCTGATGGCCACGGTGTGCTCGTCGCCCACAGCACAGTTGCTCAGCCAGGGGCTGCCGGTGGAGGCGATGCGGGTGCGGACCAGCATACTCTGATGGCGGCCGATGGTGTTGAAGGTCAGGGTCGGGTCATAGCTGGTGATGGGGCGGATATCACCGTAGGGCACCAGACCCAGCTTGATGAGGGCCTGGAAGCCGTTGCAGATGCCAAGCATCAGGCCGTCGCGCTTCTGCAGCAGCTCACGCACTGCCTCGGTGACAGCGGGGTTGCGGAAGAAGGAGGCGATGAACTTGGCACTGCCGTCCGGCTCGTCGCCGCCGGAGAAGCCGCCCGGCAGCATGACGATCTGGCTCTCGCCAATGGCCTTGACCAGTGCTTCACAGCTGGCGGTGACGTCCGCCGGGGTCAGGTTGCGGATGACAAGGATCTCCGGGTCGGCACCGGCGCGCGCAAAGGCATGGGCGGTGTCGTACTCGCAGTTGGTGCCGGGGAAGACCGGGATGATGACCTTCGGCTTGGCCACGCCGATCTTGGGCGCAGCGGCGGGAGCTTCCAGCCGGCCGTTGATCTTGTCCACATTGGCACCGGCCTTGCGGTAGGGGTAGACCGGCTCCAGCTTGGACTCCCAGATCTCCTGCAGCTCGGCCATATCCAGCGTTTCGCCGCAGCACTCGAAGGTGTAGTCCTTGGTGGTCTCGCCCAGCAGCTCACCGGCAGGCGAATCGGACACCATTTCCAGCACGATGGAGCCGTACATGGGCGCAAACATCTCCGCCGTGGTCTTGTCGGCCATCATCTTGAAGCCGATGCGGTTGCCCAGACCCATCTTGAACAGAGCCTCAGCCAGACCGCCGTAGCCCACCGAGCAGGCAGCGGCGACCATACCCTCTTCGATGAGCTGCTCGACCATCTTGTAGTTGGCCTTCAGCGAGAAGAAGTTGGGGCAGCCGGTCTCCGGGTCCAGAATGGGTCGCACCAGCACGACGGTGCTTTCCGGCTTCTTGAACTCGGTCGAGATCACCCGGCCGGCCTTGCCGATGGCCGTCGCGAACGAGACGAGCGTGGGCGGCACATCCAGCTGCTCGAAGGAGCCGGACATGCTGTCCTTGCCGCCGATGGAGGCAATGCCAAGGCCCATCTGGGCATCCAGTGCGCCCAGCAGAGCGGCCAGCGGCTTGCCCCAGCGCTCCGGCTTGGAGCCCAGGCGCTCGAAGTATTCCTGGAAGGTCAGGTAGGCATCCTCATAGCGGAAGCCGGAGGCGACCAGCTTGGTCACGCTCTCGACCACCGCCATCCGGGCACCCACATACTGGTTGGCGCTCATCAGGTAGGGGTTGTAGCCCCATGCCATACCGGAGCAGGTGGTGGTCTCGCCGTCCACGGGCAGCTTTGCCACCATGGCGTTCTGCGGGGTCAGCTGGTGTGCGCCGCCGAAGGGCATCAGGACGGTGGCGGCACCGATGGTGGAGTCGAACCGCTCGGACAGGCCCTTCTTGCTGCACACGTTCAGGTCGCCCACCATGTTCTTCATCTTCTGGGCGAAGGTGATGCCGGACCACTGGGGCTGCCAGACGGTGCCCTGCTCCACATGGACGTTCTGGTGCTTCTCTGCACCGTTGGAGTTCAGGAACTCGCGGCTGATGTTGACGATGGACACCCCGTTCCACACCATGTTCAGGCGCTTTTCCTCGGTGACTTTGGCCACGGGAGTTGCTTCGAGGTTCTCCTCGGTGGCGATGGCGATAAACTTGTCCACATCCTCCGGGGCAAGGGCCACGGCCATGCGCTCCTGGCTCTCGCTGATGGCCAGCTCGGTACCGTCCAGACCGTCATACTTCTTGGTGACCTTGTTCAGGTCGATGTACAGGCCGTCGGCCAGCTCGCCGATGGCAACAGAAACGCCGCCCGCACCAAAGTCGTTGCAGCGCTTGATCATCTTGCAGGCGTCCTCGCGGCGGAACAGACGCTGGAGCTTGCGCTCGATGGGGGCATTGCCCTTCTGGACCTCGGCACCGCAGTGGTCGAGGCTGCCCAGATTGTGGGCCTTGGAGGAGCCGGTGGCACCGCCGATGCCGTCGCGGCCGGTGCGGCCGCCCAGCAGGACGATGACGTCGCCGGGAGCCGGGCACTCGCGGCGGACGTGGGAAGCGGGAGTCGCGCCCACGACGGCGCCGATCTCCATCCGCTTGGCCACATAGCCGGGGTGGTAGATCTCATCGACCTGGCCGGTGGCAAGGCCGATCTGGTTGCCGTAGGAAGAGTAACCGGCGGCAGCGGTCGTCACCAGCTTGCGCTGGGGCAGCTTGCCGGGCAGCGTCTCGCTGACGGGCTTGAGCGGGTCGCCCGCACCGGTCACGCGCATGGCCTGATAGACGTAGCTGCGGCCGGACAGCGGGTCGCGGATGGCACCGCCGATGCAGGTGGCTGCGCCGCCGAACGGCTCGATCTCGGTGGGGTGGTTGTGGGTCTCGTTCTTGAAGAGGAACAGCCAGTCCTCATCCTTGCCGTTGACGTCGCACTTGATCTTGACGGTGCAGGCATTGATTTCCTCGGACTCGTCGAGGTTCTTCAGGATGCCCTGCTTCTTCAGCTCCTTGGCACCGATGGTGGCCAGGTCCATCATGCAGCGGGGCTTCTTGGTGCGGCCCAGATCCTCGCGCATGGCCATGTAGCGGTCAAAGGCCTCCTGCACCACAGCATCGTCGATCTGCACATCGTCCAGGATGGTGCCGAAGGTGGTGTGGCGGCAGTGGTCAGACCAGTAGGTGTCGATCATCCGAATCTCGGTGATGGTGGGGTCCCGGTGTTCACCGCGGAAATAGTCCTGGCAGAACCGGATATCGCCCAGGTCCATGGCCAGACCCTTTTCCTCGATGAACTTCTTCAGGCCCTCTTCGTCCAGCTCGTTGAAGCCGTCCAGCACCGCCACGGAGCTGGGGATGGGGTACTCCATCTTCAGGGTATCCTTCTTTTCCAGGCTTGCCTCGCGGGCCTCCACCGGGTTGATGACATACTTCTTGATCTCCTCCACCTGCGCCTCGGTCAGGCTGCCCTGCAGCAGATAGACGCGGGCCGAGCGGACGAGCGGGCGCTCGCCCTGGCTGATGAGCTGGATGCACTCGGCAGCCGAGTCGGCGCGCTGGTCGAACTGGCCGGGCAGATACTCCACAGCAAAGGACACACCCTCAAACTGAGGCAGCGCGTCGTAGGTGTTATCCACCGGCGGCTCGCTGAACACGGTGGATGCACACTGCTGGAACAGTGCCTCGTCGATGCCCTCCACGTCGTAGCGGTTGAGCAGGCGCAGACCGGTCAGGTCAGACACGCCCAGCAGCGACACCAGTTCATTCTTCAGCCCCTCGGCTTCCACGTCGAAGCCGGGTTTCTTTTCCACATAGATACGATATACCATAGGAATTTATCCTCTCTTTCAGTGACTCACCCTCTCCGTCAGCGCTGGCGCGCTGCCACCTCTCCCAAAGGGCGAGGCATTGGCAGGACGGTCTTGAAACTGCTGGATGAATCACGCTTTATTTAACCCAAACGTTCGGGCTCCGCGACAGAGGTCAGCAACTGCTGCCAATCGGGACAGGGCCCCGCTGCATGAGAGCCACCGGCGACAACGCGCAAACCTGCCCGATATGCCAATGGCTCTCCCTCCGGGAGAGCTGGCGCGCAAGCGCCTGAGAGGGCTTACCCTTCTGCGATCGCCTTCAGTGCCCGCAGACCGATATCCGTCCGCTTGTGCAGCTTTTCGAAGGAGATCTTCTCGGCTGCCGCATAAGCCTGGGTGACGGCGGCGGTCAGCCGGGGTGCCGTAGCGGTGACGCCCAGCACACGGCCTCCGTTGGTGACGAGGGTGCCGTCCTCGGTGATGGCCGTGCCGGAGTGGTAGACGGTGATGTTCTCCTCCCCTGCCAGCTGGCCGTTGGTCAGGCCGGAGATGGGCTTGCCCTTTTCATACTGGACGGGATAGCCGCCGGAAGCCAGGATGACGCAGGCGGCGGCACCGTCGGAGAACCGGACCTCGGTGTCGGCCAGCGTACCATTGGTGCAGGCCGTCATGATCTGCAGCAGGTCGCTCTCCAGCAGCGGCAGCACGACCTGCGTTTCCGGGTCGCCGAAGCGGCAGTTGTACTCGATGACCTTCGGGCCGTCCGGGGTGAGCATGAGGCCGAAGTAGAGGCAGCCCTTGAAGGGACAGCCCTCGGCGTTCATGGCCCGGATGGTGGGCAGGAAGATCTTCTCCATGCACTCGGCAGCGATGGCCGGGGTGTAGTAGGGGTTCGGGGCCACAGTGCCCATGCCGCCGGTGTTCAGGCCGGTGTCGTGGTCGTTGGCCCGCTTGTGGTCCATGCTGGACACCATGGGCTTGACCACCTTGCCGTCGGTGAAGCTCAGCACACTGACCTCCGGGCCGGTGAGGAACTCTTCGACCACGACATGGTTGCCGGAAGCGCCGAACTTCTTGTCCAGCATGATCTCCTTCACGCCATCGGCGGCCTGCTGCTTGTTCTCACAGATGAGCACACCCTTGCCCAGAGCCAGACCGTCCGCCTTGATGACGACAGGGTACTTTCCCTCGGCCCGGACGTAGTCCATGACCTTGGCCGGGTCGTCAAACGTCTCATACCTGGCGGTGGGGATGCCGTATTTCTTCATCAGGTCTTTGGAGAAGACCTTGGAAGCCTCGATGCGGGCCGCTGCCTTGTCCGGACCAAAGGCCGGGATACCGACCGCCGCCAGCGCATCGACCATGCCCAAAGCCAGCGGGTCGTCCTGCGCGACGACGACGTAGTCGAACTGTTCCTCCGCTGCAAACGCGACCATGGTGTCCACATCGGTGGCCTTGATGTTCTTGCACTTGGCGTCATAGCTGATGCCGCCGTTGCCGGGTGCGCACCAGATCTCGCCGCAGTCCGGGCTCTTCTTCAATGCCTTGATGATGGCGTGCTCACGTCCGCCGCCGCCAACGACTAATATTTTTTTAGCCATATTCTATCTCCTAAACTCTCGTGTTCCATCCACATCCTCCCATCTCCGTCATCGCTCACGCGATGCCACCTCCCCCAAAGTGGGAGGCACTGGCGAGTCGGTTCTGGCCCTGCTGACTGCCTGGGTTCGACCCGCCATAAAGATGTGGGCCTTGCCGCTCAGGCAAGCTGCTGCTTTTCGAAGCAGCGGAGCCCAATCGCTTCCGGAACATCGGGCCTTATCTGTCCAGCATTCTCTCTATTGTCCTGCCAAAGGCTCCCATTTTGGGGGAGCTGGCGCGAAGCGCCTGAGAGGGTCAGTGATGGAACAGCCGGATGCCGCAGAAGGCCATCGCGATGTCGTACTTGTTGCAGGTGTCAATGACCTGCTGGTCGCGGATGGAGCCGCCGGGCTGGACGATGGCGGTCACGCCGGAACGGCGGGCGCGCTCGATGTTGTCACCGAAGGGGAAGAACGCATCCGAACCCAGCGAAACGCCGGTGACATGGCGCAGATACTCCTTCTTTTCCTCGGCGGTCAGCGGAGCAGGCTGCTCGGTAAAGGTCTCGGCCCAGACATCGTCGCCGATGACATCTTCGGGCGTATCGCCGATGTAGACATCAATGGCATTGTCGCGGTTGGGCTTGGAGACATCATCGCGGAAGGGCAGGTTCAGCACCTTGTCCATGTGGCGCAGCTGCCAGTTGTCGGCCTTCTGGCCCGCCAGACGGGTGCAGTGGATGCGGCTCTGCTGGCCGGCACCCACGCCGATGGTCTGGCCGTTGTAGGTATAGCAGACGCTGTTGGACTGGGTGTATTTCAGGGTGATGAGGGCGATGACAAGGTCGCGCTTCTGCTCCTCCGAGACGGTCTTGTTCTCGGTGACCCAGTTGGTCAACATGGTGTCGGCGTTGATGACAAGCTCGTTGCGGCCCTGCTCGAAGGTGATGCCGTACACCTGCTTGTGCTCCACCGGGGCGGGCTTATACTCCGGGTCGATGGCGACTACGTTGTAGTTGCCCTTCTTCTTGCCGGACAGGATGGCCAGAGCCTCCGGCTCGTAGCCCGGTGCGATGATGCCGTCGGACACTTCGTGCTGGATGAGCTTTGCGGTGGGCACGTCGCAGACATCCGACAGGGCGATCCAGTCACCGAAGGAGGACATCCGGTCCGCACCGCGGGCGCGGGCATAGGCGCAGGCCAGCGGAGACAGCTCAAGATCCGGGGCGATGTGGTACATCTTCCGCTCCACCTCGGTCAGGGGCAGGCCCAGGGCCGCACCAGCCGGGGAAACATGCTTGAAGGATGCCGCTGCGGGCTGGCCGCAGGCCGCTTTCAGCTCCTGGACAAGCTGGATGGAGTTGAGTGCATCCAGAAAATTGATGTAGCCGGGCTTGCCGTTCAGAACGGTCACGGGCAGGTCGGAGCCATCTTCCATATAAATGCGGCTGGGCTTCTGGTTGGGGTTGCAGCCGTACTTCAGTGCCAGTTCGTTCATCCGTACTTCCTCCTTATTCTGCGCTTTCTGCGGCCAGAGCTTCCAGCTCTTCGGGCAGCAGGGCGGGTTCTTCGGGGTCTTCCTCGTCGTCGTACACGGCGTCGTATTTGTTGAAGATCATGTCGCCGGTTTCGCCGGTATCCAGGTCGATGACGCGGGCAAACAGGCTGACCTTATTGTCAGGGTTCAGGTTCTGCCACAGGCCGTGGGCAAAATCGCCGATGGTGCGGGGGCAGGCAAAGCGGAGCGGCTCGCCCTCAAAACTGGGGATGGGGGCACCGTTGTGCTTGTAGGTGCTGATGAAGTGGCCCTCGCCTGCAACGGGCTGCGGATAATCGAAGAAGTAGCGCTGGACGCTCTCGCCGTTGCCGTCGGCAGACTTCAAAATGCTCATCTGATAGCTGCCATCCTCATACACCACAGCGGAGATGCGGGGGGTGTAGTTGGGGCCGTCCGGCTCAAAGGTGCGGGTGCGCAGGGCATCTGCAAAGCTCTTTCCCCGGCTCATGAGGTCGTAGATGGTATCGGTCTGGTCGCCGTTGGTCACGATCTGGGTCTTGCCCAGGGTCAGCACGGGGTTATAGATGATGAGGCTGGGGTCTTCCAGCTTATCGGGGTCTGCGGCCACGGTACAGATGCCGCCCCGCTCCGGGATGGGGTCGAACACGCGATTGCGGCTGTTCTCGCTGCGGCCCATGATAAAATAGCCGATGAACATCTGGCGGCCATCCGGAGCCATGGCCACTGCGATGCCGCGGCCGGGATACTCGTTGGAGGCCAGATATTCGTTCAGGTCGATCTTTTCCATAATGTTCTCCTATCATTGAAACCCTCTCCGTCTCGCTTCGCTCGCCAGCTCCCCCGATGGGGGAGCTTTTAGCAGTTCTTGCAAACTTCATCTTTCTGCCAAGACCTCGCCCTTCGGGAGAGGTGGCATTGCGCCAGCAAGGACGGAGAGGGTTCTTTTACTGAATCTCTCCGCTGCACACCATAGCCACAGCCCTGGGCAGCAGCTTCCACTCGGCCTGCTCCATCACCCGCTTCTGCAGCACTTCGGGGGTGTCGCCGGGCAGGATGTCCACGGCCTTCTGCAACAGGATGGGCCCGCCGTCGCACTCCTCATTGACGAAGTGGACGGTCGCACCGGTCACCTTGCAGCCGCGGGCCAGTGCCGCCTCGTGGGGGCGCAGGCCGTACATGCCGGGCCCGCAGAAGGACGGAATGAGGGCCGGGTGGACGTTCAGGATGCGGCGCGGGTAGGCCGCAATGACGCTGGGCCCCAGCACGGACAGGAATCCGGCCAGCACCACGAGGTCGATGTGGTGGCTTTTCAATGTATCCAGCAGAGCGGCGTCGAACTCTTCGCTGTTCGGGTAATCCTTGCGGCGGACGACGCAGCCCTCCACCCCGGCTTTCGCGGCCCGTTCCAGCGCATAGACGCCGGGCTTGGAGGCCACGACGAGGGTGATTTTGCCGTTGGGGTTCTCCCCACGGGCTTCGCTGTCCAGCAGGGCCTGCAGATTGGTGCCGCCGCCGGACACTAACACGGCGATGTTCAGCACAGTTCGACCCCCTCACCCTCTGCGATGACGCCCAGCCGATAAGCTTCCGGCTCACCGTTTGCGTGGAGGATGGCCAGCGCCTTGTCGGCCTGCTCTGCGGGGACGGTCAGCACCATGCCGACGCCCATGTTGAAGGTGTTGAACATATCGTGCTCAGAGATGCCGCCCACCTTCTCCATCAGGTGGAAGAGCGCCGGGGTGCGGACGTCCGCCTTGCGGATGCGGGCGCAGCAGCCCTTCTTCAGGCTGCGGGGGATATTCTCATAGAAGCCGCCGCCGGTGATGTGGGAGATGCCCTTGACATCCACCTCTTCCAGCACCTTGAGCACCGGCTTGACATAGATCTTGGTGGGGGCCAGCAGGGCCTCGCCCAGCGTCTTGCCGCCCAGCTCAGCGGGAGCCGTCTTCAGGACATCGGGGTCGTTGTCGATGTCAAAAATCTTGCGCACCAGCGAGAAACCGTTGGAGTGCACACCCGTGGAGGGCAGGGCCAGGATGACATCGCCGGGCTTCATGGTCTCGTTGCTCAGGATCTTCTCCTTGTCCACGACGCCCACGGTGAAACCGGCCAGATCGTACTCGTCCTCCGGCATCATGCCCGGATGCTCGGCCGTCTCGCCGCCCACCAGAGAGCAGTCGGCCTGGACGCAGCCCTCGGCCACGCCCTTGACGATCTCTGCGATCTTCTCCGGGATGTTGCGGCCGCAGGCGATGTAGTCCAGGAAGACCAGCGGCTTGGCACCGGCGCAGATGACGTCGTTGACGCACATGGCCACGCAGTCGATGCCGATGGTGTCATGCTTGTTCAGGAGCATGGCCAGCTTCAGCTTGGTGCCGACGCCGTCGGTGCCGGAGATGAGGACCGGGTGCTTGTAACCGGTGCAGTCCAGCTCAAACAGGCCACCGAAGCCGCCCAGCCCGCCGATGCAGTGCTCGTTCATGGTGCGGGCAACATACTGCTTCATCAGTTCAACGGAACGATAACCGGCGGTGATATCCACACCGGCTGCTGCGTAGCTTTCCGAATAGCTCTTTTCCATGGTCTTACTCTCCTAACTTTTTTGCGTCCTTGGGACGGTCGTTCAGGTGGCGTTCATGAATATCGGTCGAAAGCACCTCGTCGGGCTTGACGGCATATTCGCCGGTGAAGCAGGCGGTGCAGAAGCCGCATGAAGCGTTCTTTGCCAGCCGGACCACATGGTCTGTGGACAGGTAGCCCAGCGTATCCGCGCCGATGACCTCGTTGATCTGCTCCACGGTGCGGCCGGTGGCGACCAGCAGCTTCTGGTCCGGAATGTCGGTGCCGAAATAGCAGGGATATTTGAAGGGCGGGGCCGATACGCGGAAGTGGACCTCCGCTGCACCGGCGTCCCGCAGCAGCTTGATGATGCGGGCAGAGGTGGTGCCGCGCACGATGGAGTCATCCACCAGCACGACCCGCTTGCCCTTGACGGTGCTGGACACGACGTTCAGCTTGATGCGCACACTGTTCTCGCGCTGCTTCTGGCTGCCCTGGATGAAGGTGCGGCCAATGTATTTGTTCTTGATGAAGCCGATGCCGTAGGGGATGCCGCTCTCCTCGGAGTAGCCGAGGGCGGCGTCGAGGCCGGAGTCCGGCACACCGATGACCACATCGGCCTCCACGGGGTGCTCCTGCGCCAGGAAGCGGCCTGCCTGCTTGCGGGCCTCGTGGACCGAGCAGCCCTCGATAATGCTGTCCGGGCGGGAGAAGTAGATGTACTCGAAGACGCACATCTGGGTGTCCTTCCGGCCGCAGTGATCCTTGATGCTGCGCAGCTCGCCGGTGCGGGTGTCGGCCACGACGATCTCGCCGGGCTCCACATCCCGCAGAAGCGAAGCACCGGCCGCATCCAGCGCACAGCTCTCGCTGGCGAAGACGTAGCCGCCGCCGGGTAAAGTGCCGATGCACAGAGGCCGGTAGCCGCGCGGGTCACGCACTGCGATGAGCTTGGTGGCCGACATGATGACGAGGCTGTAGGCACCCTCCAGCACATCCATCGTCTTGCTGATGGCCGTCTCGATGCTGCCCATCCGCAGCCGGTTGCGGGTGACGAGGTAGCAGATGACCTCGGTATCGGAGGAGCCGTGGAAGATGGCACCCTCGTTTTCCAGCTGGCGGCGAAGCTCCAGCGCGTTGGTCAGGTTGCCGTTGTGGCACAGGGCCATCGTGCCCCGGCCATGCCGGACGATCATGGGCTGGGCGTTGGCCCGCACCCGGCTCCCGGCGGTGGCATAGCGGACATGGCCGGTGGCCATGTGGGCCGTGGGGCTGGACACCGACGCCAGTACCGCCGGGGTGAGCACCTCGTTCACCAGGCCGAGGTCCCGGTGGCCGGTGATGACGCCATCGTCGTTGACGGCGATGCCGCAGCTCTCCTGGCCGCGATGCTGCAAAGCGTACAGGGCCGAGTAGGCTGCGGCTGCCACATCCTCGGTCCCAGCACGGTCATAGATGCCGAACACACCGCACTCTTCGTGCAGCGGATATGCAAAATCAGACATTAGAGTTCCTCAATTTCTTTCTGAAGTTTCTGTTCCTTGGCCGCGATCTGCTGCGCCATGGCAGCGCGCTCAGCGTCCAGCTTCCCGGCCAGCGCATCGTCGCTGAGGGCCAGGATCTCCGCTGCCAGCCAGGCGGCGTTCTTGGCACCGTTCAGCGCCACGGTGGCCACCGGGATGCCGCTGGGCATCTGCACCGTGGCCAGCAGTGCGTCCAGACCGTCCATCGCGCCGCCCTTCATCGGGATGCCGATGACCGGCAACGTGGTGTTGGCCGCAAAGGCACCGGCCAGATGGGCCGCCATGCCGGCGGCGCACAGGATGACGCCGAAGCCGTTGGCCTTCGCGTTCCGGGCAAACTCTGCCGCCTCCGCCGGGGTGCGGTGCGCCGACAGGATATGCGCCTCGAACGGGATGTCCAGCGCCTTGAGCTGGGCGCAGGCCCCCTTCACCACCGGCCAATCGCTGTCCGAACCCATGATCACAGCAACTTTACGAATCATATTTCCGAGCCTCTCTTTCTCTCTTTCCAGACTCCGTGCAAACAAAAAAGGCTGTGATGCAGCTACACCACGGCCTTTTGATCCTACGGTCTGTGCAGAACACGCCCGCATGAGGTTACACGGATGCCCTGGTATCCAGTCGCACACAGACGGCGAATGGTTCCAAGCAGCAGTTCCAGCATTCCGTATTCCTCCAAATTCTCTGCGGGGATTCCCTGTTCCATCCTCTGGAACGGTGCGCTCTGCGCCGCACCGTCCTTCTGATACATACAGTTTACGGCAAAAAATCCGCTTTGCAAAGGGTGTTTGGGCAAATTCTCCCTTGTGTTCTCTTGCTCCAAAAAACTTTCAAAAGTTTTGTGCAGTTTCGACACTCATTTTCTTTTTAAGTATGACTTATTTGTGGAATATATTTTAGGGGGACAAACCCTCTCAGTCTCGCTTGCGCTCGACAGCTCTCCCAAAGGGAGAGCCACTGGCGAGCCGGTTTTGGCTCTACTGACCGCGCAGGCTCATCCTGCCGGAAGGCGGCGGGCTTCGCTGTTCAGGCTGGCAGCTGCTGCCAATGAGAACAAGGCCCTGCTGCGTGGGAGCCGTAAGGCGACAACGTGCAAACCTGCCCGGTCTGCCAATGGCTCCCCCTATGGGGGAGCTGCCGCCACAGGCGGCTGAGAGGGTTTCTCAAAAAATAATATGCGCCGTCGTGGCCCGTGCCGCCTTGATGAGGTCGGCCGGTGCGCAGCAGACCTGCGTACCGATGCGGCCGCCGGAGACATAGACCTTCTCCTGCGCGAGGACGCTCTCGTCGAACACGGTGGTGTACTGCTTTTTCATGCCCACCGGGCTGCAGCCGCCGCGCACATAGCCGGTGACTTTGTTGATGTCGGCCACATGGATCATGGCGACGCTCTTTTCGCCCACGCTGCGGGCCGCTGCCTTCAGGTCCAGCTCCGCCGCCACCGGGATGACAAAGACGAAATAATTCCGACTGGCCCCCTGCGTCACCAGTGTCTTGTACACGCAGGCCGGGTCCTCGCCCATGCTCTGGGCCACATGGATGCCGTCCACGGCCACGCCCTCCTCGTGGGGATACTCATGTGCCGTATAGGCCACCTTGGCCCGCTCCAGGATCCGCATCGCGTTGGTTTTTGCTTCTTTTCCCATAATCATGTTCTCCCTATAACATCCTTACCCTCTCAGTCGCCTATGGCGACAGCTCCCCCGACAGGGGAGCTTTTCAGCAGATCAGGCAAGAATCTTCTTATCGCCTATCGCCTTTGGCTCCCATGCAGTCGGGCCTTGTCCAAATCGGCAGCAGCAGCTTGCCTCTGTCGCGAAGCCCGGCACATTCTGAGATCCAAAGCTTTATTCGCCCCGCTCAAGCCTACCCGACCTGCCAAGGGCTCCCCCTTTGGGGGAGCTGGCGCGCAGCGCCTGAGAGGGTTCTGCTCTATTCTACCACTTTTCCCAAAAAATATCAAAAAGCCTCTTGACTTCAGGAAACTGAAGTGATATGATAAGCTCACGCTTCAGGAAACTGAAGTTTGATGAAACAAGCCGCGGCAACGGAGCCGGTCTCCTGTGCCGTTCCCAAAACCGTGTGAGAAGGTAAAGGAGACACCACCATGATCATCGTACTGAAACAGAACGCCCCCGACGCACAGGTCCACGAATTCTGCCGCGAGCTGGAGGGCATGGGCCTGCAGATCAACGACTCCAAGGGCAGCGACACCCACATCCTCGGCCTCATCGGCGATACCAAGGCCATTGCCGAGAGCTGGGTGCTGGCCAACCCCGTCGTCGAGACCTGCCGCCGCGTATCCGAGCCCTACAAGAAGGCCAACCGCAAGTTCCACCCGGACGACAGCATCATTGATGTGAACGGCGTGAAGATCGGCGGCGGCAATTTCGCAGTCATCGCAGGCCCGTGCAGCATTGAGAGCGAAGAGCAGATCACCTACTGCGCCCAGCGCGTGAAGGACGCCGGTGCTTCCCTGCTGCGCGGCGGCGCGTTCAAGCCCCGCACCTCTCCGTACTCCTTCCAGGGGATGCGGAGCGAAGGTCTGGACCTGCTCAAGCTGGCCCGCCGCGCCACCGGTGCCCCCATCGTCACCGAGATCATGAACACCGAGCATCTGCCCCTGTTTGAGAACGTGGACCTCATTCAGGTCGGTGCCCGCAACATGCAGAACTTTGAGCTGCTCAAGGCCGTGGGCCGCCAGAAAAAGCCCGTCCTGCTCAAGCGCGGCCTTGCCAACACGCTGGAAGAGTTCGTGATGAGCGCCGAGTACATCATGGCCGAGGGCAACGAGAACGTCATCCTCTGCGAGCGCGGCATCCGCACCTTTGAGACCAGTATGCGCAACACGCTGGACCTGGCCGGTGTGGTCATGCTCCACAAGATGACCCACCTGCCGGTCATCGTAGACCCCAGCCATGCCTGCGGCCACGCCTGGATGGTGCCGGAACTGGCCAAGGCTGCCGTAGCAGCCGGGGCCGACGGCCTGATGATCGAGGTCCACAACAACCCCGCCAAGGCCAAGTGCGACGGTGCCCAGAGCCTGACCCCCGACCAGTTCGATGAGCTGATGCAGTTCATCAACAAAGAGGTCGAGTTCTTCGGCAAAAAAATGAACTGAACGGTTTGAAAAAGCGCTCTTTTCGCAAGAGCGCTTTTTCTTTGCCCGGAATTGTGGTATACTAAGGTATCTTTTTGAAAGAGGTTTCTATATGAAAGCACATATCGCACGCAACCAGAACGCTGGCATCCCGCTGGCACTGGGCTGGAATCTGTCCGCCGCCGACCGCGGCATCCTGGAGGGCATGGCCCCTGCCTTTGGCATGAAGCTCCTCCTCGTCTCCCCCGCCGATGCAGGCAAGACCGTCGCCCAGCTGTTGGGTGAGGTGGAGACCAAAGCGCCCCGCACACTGGTGCTGGACCCGAATGCCTACCCGTCGGCCCTTGTCCTCGCCAACTTCAAGGACAAAGACGTGGACACCCTGCTCGACCTCATGAAGCAGGCTCAGGTGAATATCCCGCTCAAAGCCCTCGTGACCCCCTCCAACAAAAACTGGGTCTTCGGCGACCTGCTGGCCCATCTGCAGGAGGAGCACACCGCCTTCACCGCTGCAAAGGAGACCGCCCACGCATGAAACGCATCCTGTCTGTTTTCCTGTCTGCCGCGCTCTGCCTGAGCCTGCTGGTCGGCTGCGGCCGTGCCGCTTCGTCCGGCGCTTCCAGCACCGCCGACGGCCCGCAGCGCTACTCCACCGTGTTCTATGACGCCTTTGACACCGTGACCCAGGTCATCGCCTACTGCGACAGCGAGGAGGAGTTCGCCGCTCAGATGGACGCACTTCACGCCGACCTGCTGGAATACCACAAGCTCTACGACATCTACAACGACTACGACGGCATCACCAACATCAAGACCATCAACGACAACGCTGGCCTTGCCCCCGTGACCGTGGACGACAAGATCCTGGGGATGCTGGAGCTGGCCCAGACCATGTACGACACCACCGACGGCAAGCTGAACATCGCCATGGGCAGTGTGCTCAACATCTGGCACAATTACCGCGAAGCTGCCCTCGCCGACACCGACGACAGCAACAACCAGCTGCCCACGCAGGACGAGCTGGATGCCGCCGCCCAGCACTGCGACATCCATGACCTCGTCATCGACGATGACGCCCGAACGGTCTTTCTGACCGACCCGGAGATGTCTCTGGATGTGGGCAGCGTGGGCAAAGGCTACGCCGTGGAGATGGTCGCTCAGGCTGCCGAGGCCCGCGGCCTGACCAGCGCTCTCATCAGCGTGGGCGGCAACCTGCGGGCCATCGGCACCAAGCCCGACGGCTCCCAGTGGGTCGGCGGTGTGGAAGACCCGTGGAACGCTTCGGACGTCTACACTGGCAGCTCCTCCTCGGTGGCCGCTGTCAAAATGAGTGACCTCTCCCTCGTCACCAGCGGCGACTATCAGCGCTACTATCTTGTCGATGGTGTGCGCTACCACCACCTCATCGACCCTGCCACCCTTTGGCCCGCCGCTTACTTTGACGGCGTGAGTGTGCTGGCCCCCGATTCCGGCGTCGCCGACTGCCTGACCACCGGCCTGTTCTGCATGCCGCTGGAAGAAGGCCAGGCCATCGTCGAGAGTCTCGACGGTGTCGAAGCTCTCTGGTGCACCACCGATGGGCAGATCGTCAAGTCCAGCGGATGGGATGAAAAGGCCAACGGATGAGGCTTTGGTCTGCTGAGATTTTCGAAAAATAAACAACACCCCCGGCCTGAGACGTTTGCCGCGTCCCGGACCGGGGGTGTTGTTCTCTCATTCAGTTTTGGTGCTTACCCTGCCGCGCTCTGCGATGCTGCTTCACTGGCGGCGGCACTGCCGGCATCGGCTGCGCTGCTCTCGGCGGCGGTGCTGTCAGCCGGCTCCGAAGCGGGGGCTGCTTCCCCGGAAGCTGCTTCGCTGGCAGCAGCGGAGTCGCCCGCTGTGGCGAGGATGGCGTCCTGCACCTCGCTGTCCGCCAGCGGCATCGGCTCGGCGGCAGCCGACGACGCGGTGCTTTCGGGCTTAGTCTCGCTGTCGGTCAGGCCGGTCAGATACCAACTGCCGCTCTGGCGGCTGAACAGATAGTCCATATACTTGGTGGGCGTATCGGAGGCTGCGTTCAGGATGCTGTCATCCGCGCTCTGGGTGGGGATATAGCCCACCGTGACATGGAGCAGACCGTCCTTCTTGAACAGCCGGGTGACGGTGGCGCGGTAGGTGCCCACGCTGCCCGTGACCGGGATCTTGTAGCACTGGGTCGTCTCGTCAAATTCGACGGTCATATCATCCATCTCAAAGCTCTTGTGGGTCATCTTGAAGCTGGGGCCCACGAGCTTGGCCAGATAGGCGTCCACATCCACCGAGGGAAGCAACAGCTGCTCGGTGTCGGGGTCGGTGTTGTAGTTGTCGAAGCCGCCCTGGGTCTCCTGGATGCTGTACACACAGCCCCAAACCGCAGCTTCGCGCAGGGTCAGGTCGTCGATGTTCTCGATGCCGTCAAAGGGAACAGGGTCGAACAGGACCAGACCTTCGAGCTTGTCCTCATATTCCTGCCGCTGCTGGGTATCGTCGAACAGGTTTGCCACGGTGCGCACACCGGCGCGCACTACGGTCACGGCACCCACCAGCACCAGCACCGCCACCAGCAGGCCCAGTGCCTGCCGGGCGCGGCGGCGGTGGAGCCGGGCGTGTTCTTCCGGGGTCATATAGGTTTTCATATTCTATTCGTCTCCTAATTGGATATCGTAGGGGCCACACTGTGTTTTAGTATACCACGATTCGCCCCAAAGTGCAAAATCCAGCGCGTGGATTTTTTGTGAAAGCGCGTGTTATTCCCAGCTCTTCCAGACATCGGGCTGATAGCCCACGGTGGCCTGCCGCCCGTTGCGGACGATGGGCGTTTTGAACAGCTGCTGGTTCTCGAACAGCTTGTCCTCCTTCTGCCAGTCCACCAGAGCGTCCAGCAGCGCAAGGGTCTGTTTGTCCTTCGCCGCCGGGTCCACCAGCTTTTCCCAGCCGCCCAGCGCGCGGGCCACGTTCTCAAATTCGCCCCGGCTCATGCCTTTTTCCTTCAGGTCGATCATCTGGAACCGGACGCCCCGCTCCTTGAAATAGCGCTGGGCCTTTTTGGTATCGAAGCACTTGTTCGTGCCGAAGATCTGAATGTTCATCGTTTCATCCTCCCGGAAAGTCTCAGCCTATTGTACCATACTTGCACCGAAAAGCATAGGGATATTTCCACGCCCCGGCGGGAAAACTAGCAGCATCCCAAATTGGAAGGAGGAGCATTCCATGAAAGCATTCGTTGACCCGGACCTCTGCATCGGCTGCACCCAGTGTGCAGGGCTCTGCCCGGAGGTATTCACGATGGAGGGCACCCTGGCCGTGGCCCTTCTGGGTGAGATCCCCGCCGAGGCAGTGCCCCAGGCTGTGGACGCTGCCCAGACCTGCCCGGTGAGCGCGATCCGGATCGAGGCGTGAGGCGAAAACTCCCCCAGTCACGACTGCGCTGTGCCAGCCCCCTCAGTGAGGGGGCCTTCGCGTGGCGGTCTGCTGCAAATGCCTCCCTCTTAGAGGGAGGTGGCATCGCGCAAGCGATGACGAAGGGAGTTCTACATCAAAAATTTTCAAAAAATCCTCCGATATCCTCTGCTTTGTGCTATACTATAGAATGTGAAATTATGTTAAGGAGGATCAAAGCCTATGCGTTTACTGGTCATTGACGGCAACAGCATCGCGAACCGTGCCTTTTTCGGCATCAAGCTGCTGACCACCAAGGACGGCCGCTATACCAACGCCATTTATGGTTTTCTGAATATCCTGCTCTCCCTGCTCAAGGAGTGCGACCCGGACGAGGTCGCCGTCGCGTTCGACCTCAAAGCCCCCACCTTCCGCCACAAGATGTACGATGGCTACAAGGCCACCCGCCATGGGATGCCCGAAGAGCTGGCACAGCAGATGCCGGTGCTGAAGGAGCTGCTGGCCGACCTGGGCTACCGGGAAGTGACGGCCGAGGGCTGGGAGGCCGATGACATCCTGGGCACCCTGGCCGCAGCCTGCGACGCCCGCAAGGACGACTGCTTTCTGGCCACCGGAGACCGCGACAGCCTGCAGCTGGTGAGCGAAAGCACCACGGTCCTTCTGGCCACTACCGCCATGGGCCGCAGCAAGACCGTGGCCATGGATGTGGCCACCATTGAGGAAAAATACGGCATCCAGCCCCGGCAGCTTATCGAGGTGAAGAGCCTGATGGGCGACACGTCCGACAACATCCCCGGTGTGCGGGGCATCGGCGAAAAGACCGCTCTCGCGCTGGTGCAGAAGTTCGGCACACTGGAAAACGTGTATGCCAATATCGACGACAAGGTCATCAAGCCCAAGCAGCGGGAGCACCTGCTGGAATGCAAGGCCGATGCCGAGCTGAGCCATCTGCTGGGCACCATCCGCACCGATGCGCCCATCGACACCGCCGAGGGCGCTTACAAGGTGGGCGAGGGCAACAAGGCCGCTGCCGTGAAGCTCCTGCAGGAGTTGGAGATCCACTCCCTCATCCCCCGGTTCGGGCTGGACGGCGTCGCCCCGGCAGCCGACCCGGAGACGCTGCCCGCCGTGGAGGGCACCGTAGACGTCCTGCCCCTGACGCCGTCCGGGCATTACTTGCTGGCCGCGCGGCCTGCAGTGACCGGCAAGCAGGGCACGAAAAACGTCGTGCTTCAGCCGGAAGCCTGGTATGCCGTGCAGGACACCACCGTCTATCCCCTGTCGGACGACGCGCTGGTCCGCCTGCTGGACGACCCCGCCGTGACGCTGGACGTCTTCGACTCCGCCCCGCTCTACGCGCTGGCCATGGCCCACGGCGGCTGGGGCAGCAGCATCGTGTGGGACGGCAAGCTGGCCGCCTACCTGCTGGACGCCTCGGCTTCGAAGTATCAGGTCTCCGAGCTGCTGACAAGCTACAAGGCACAGGCCGCATTCACCTGTGAGGCCTGGCCCGATGCCGGTTCGCTGGCCGACCTCTTTGCCCGGATGAAGGCTGAGATCACCGCGCGGGACGAGGACGCGCTGTACAATGACATCGAGTTCCCGCTGGCCCAGGTGCTGGCCGACATGACCCGCACCGGCATCCTGGTGGACCGGGACGGCATTGAGGCGTTCGGCCTGCGGATGCGCAGCGAACTTTCGGAGGTACTGGCCCGCATCCAGATGGAGACCGGCAGCACCAGCTTCAACCCCAACAGTCCCAAGCAGCTGGGCGAGATGCTCTTCGATACCATGGGTCTGCCCCACGGCAAAAAGACCCAGCGCGGCTGGTCTACCGACGCCGAGACGCTGGAGTCCCTGCGGGATTACCCGCTGGTCGAGGACATTTTGCAGTACCGTGCCTACCAGAAACTGAATTCCACCTACGTGGAGGGCCTGCTGAAGGTCATCGCGGAGGATGGCCGCATCCACACCCGCTTCAACCAGACCGAAGCCCGCACCGGCCGTCTCTCCTCCGACAACCCCAACCTGCAGAACATCCCCATCCGCACCGAGCTGGGCAGCCAGCTGCGGGCCTACTTCATCGCAAAGCCCGGCTGTGTGCTGGTGGATGCCGATTACAGCCAGATCGAGCTGCGCATCCTCGCCCACATCACCGGTGACGAACACATGCAGCAGGCCTTCCGCAGCGGAGAGGATATCCACCGCTCCACCGCCGCCAAGATCTACAACCTGCCGTTGGAGGCCGTCACGCCCCGCATCCGCTCTTCGGCCAAGGCCATCAACTTCGGCATCATGTACGGCAAGGGCGCTTACAGCCTCTCGAAGGACATCGGCGTCTCCGTCAAAGAGGCGGACGCCTTCCTCAAAAATTATCTGGCCGCGTTCCCCAAGGTGAGCGGCTACATGGATAAGACCATCGCCGACGCGCGGGCGTGCGGCTACGTCTCCACCCTGTTCGGACGCCGCCGCGCCCTGCCGGAGCTGACCAGTGCCAACCGGAACATCCGGGCCAGCGGCGAGCGGATGGCCCGCAACACACCCATTCAGGGCACAGCTGCCGACGTCATCAAGCTGGCCATGGTGCGGGTCTGGCGGCGTCTGCGGGACGAAAAGATGGAGAGCCGTCTCATCCTGACCGTCCACGATGAACTCATCGTGGAGGCACCGGAGGCCGAGGCCGAAAAGGCCGCCGCCATCCTGCGGGAAGAGATGGAAGGCTGTGTGCAGTACGCCGTGCCCCTGAGCACCGACGTGCACACCGGCAAAAACTGGCTGGAGGCCCATTGATACTATGATTGTTTTAGGAATCGAATCCACCTGCGACGAGACCGCCGCAGCCCTGGTGGAGGATGGCCGGCACCTGCTGAGCAACGTCATCTCCACCAGCGTAAAAGAACAGGCGCTGTATGGCGGCGTCGTGCCGGAGATCGCCAGCCGCCGCCACTGCGAGTTCATCAGCGCCACCGTGAAAAAGGCCCTGCTGGATGCCGGCAAGACCATCGACGATGTGGACGCCGTGGCCGTCACCTTTGCGCCCGGCCTCATCGGGGCCGTGCTCGTGGGCGTGAACTTCGCCAAAGGGCTGGCCTACTCGGCCAACAAGCCGCTGGTACCGGTGCATCATCTGCGCGGCCACATCGCGGCGCTCTACCTCACCCATCCGGAACTCAAGCCGCCCTTCCTCTGCCTGGTGGCCTCCGGCGGCCACAGCCACATCGTGGAAGTGCAGGACTACACCCACTACCACATCCTCGGCCACACCGTGGACGATGCGGCGGGCGAAGCCTTTGACAAGGTGGCGCGAACACTGGGTCTGCCCTACCCCGGCGGGCCGAGCGTTGCCAACGCCGCCAAGACCGGCGACCCCAAGGCCTACCGCCTGCCGGTGCCCCATGTGGACGGCAAATACAACGTCAGCTTCTCCGGCCTGAAGACCGCTGTGCTGAACGAGGTGAACAAGGCCCAGATGAAGGGCGAGGAAGTCAACGTACCCGACCTTGCCGCCAGCTTTCAGGAGCGCATCGCAGGCATCCTGGCCGAAAAACTGCTCCTGGCCGCAGCCGACACCGGGGCGAAGCAGGTCTGCCTGGCGGGCGGCGTCGCAGCCAATGGCCGGCTGCGCCAGCTCGTCAACGACGGCGCACAGAAGCTGGGTGCCAAAGTCTACCTGCCGGAGCTCAAGTTCTGCGGCGACAACGGCGCAATGATCGCCGCCCAGGGCTACTATCAGTACATCGCCGGGCACACCGCCGGGCTGGAGCTCAACGGCCTGCCCACCCTGCCCATTGACTACGAATAATATCGTCCAAAAAACGAAAAGAGAGGCGTTTCCGTCTGTGCTGTATCCAGACGAAGATGCCTCTCTTTTGTTGCATAGCGCGAAATCGCGGGGGCGTAACTCGACCGCCTGCAAAAGCCTGAAAACGGTGCAGGCGAAGCAATGCAGCCCCCAAAAATCGGCTTCGGCAAAAAGAAAAGCACCATACTTCCTACGAAGTACAGTGCTTTTTTGGTGGAGAATAGCGGGATCGAACCGCTGACCTCTTGCATGCCATGCAAGCGCTCTCCCAGCTGAGCTAATCCCCCACATGTTTGGTTTCGTGTCTTGCGACGTGAGTTATTATACCAGCAATGGAGAGATTTGTCAACTTCTTTTTTCAAGTTTTTTTATTTTTTGTGTTTCCGGCCGAAGCGGTACTCCTGCCCTGCGCGGATGCGCTGGATGTTGGCACGGTGCATATAGATGACCATGCCGCCCATGATGGCCGCACCGGCCACGCAGACGACGAGGTCGCCCACGGCCAGCCCCCTGAGCAGGCCGTAGAGGAGGGTCAGCACCGGGTAGGAGGCGGCCATGACGATGCTGCCCAGCGAAACCATGCCGGTGGGCAGCAGGCAGAGCAGGAAGATCGCCGCCAGAAAGGGCAGCAGAATGGGCTGGATGGCCAGAATGGCACCGCCCGCCACCAGCACACCCTTGCCGCCCTTGAAGCCAAAGTAGAGAGGCTTCAGGTGGCCGACCACGGCCAGGATGGCGGTCAGATAAACGCCGAGGTAGGGCGAAACGGCTGCGTTTTCGGGCAGGAAGCCAAACAGCCACCGGCCGATGCAGACCGCCGCCACGCCCTTGAGCACATCTCCCGCAGCGGTCAGAGCTGCGGCTTTTTTGCCAAAGGTGCGCAGCATATTGGTCATGCCGGCGGCACCGCTGCCGTAGTTGCGGACGTCATCGTGGTAGAGGTACTTACTGACCAGGATGCCGGTGTCGATGCTGCCCAGCAGGTATGCCTGCGCCGCAGCAGCGAGGACGATCAGGATCGTCATCATCAACAGTCTGCCCCCTTACACATCTTTTGCACCGACCGAGCCGGTGCCGCGCTCGCGGATGACCAGCCGGATGGGCGTGTGCTCCAGACCAAAGTTCTCGCGGATCTGGTTGATGAGGTAGCGCTGATAGCTGAAGTGGAACAGCTGCTTGGAGTTGACGAAGGCCACGAACGTCGGCGGACGGGTGGAGGCCTGGGTCAGATAGAAGATCTTCAGGCGGCGGCCCTTGTCGCTGGGCGGCTGCATCCGGGCGGTGGCGCGGGCCAGCATCTCGTTCAACACGCCGGTGGGCACGCGGGCACCGTTCTGGGCGTCCACATCGCGGATGAGCTGCATCAGCTTGTTGACGTTATAGCCCGTCTGTGCGGAGATGAAGATGATCGGAGCATAGCCCATGAAGCTGAAGCACTCGGCATAGCCGCGGCGCTGGAGCTCCATGGTGTTGGTCTCCTTGCCCTCCACGGCGTCCCACTTGTTGACGACGATGATGCAGGCCTTGCCCTGATCGTGGGCGTAACCGGCCACCTTGCTGTCCTGCTCAGTGAAGCCGACGGTGGCGTCCACGAGGATGAGGGCCACGCGGCTGCGCTCAACGGCTGCCAGCGCGCGCACGACCATATACCGTTCCAGTCCGTCGGTGATGTTGCTGCGCTTGCGCAGACCGGCGGTGTCGGTGAAGATGAACTTGCCGTAGGCGTTGTCCACAGGGGTGTCGATGGCGTCGCGGGTAGTGCCGGCCTCGTTGGCCACGATCATCCGGTTCTCGCCCAGGATGCGGTTGGTCAGGCTGGACTTGCCCACGTTGGGGCGGCCAATGATGGCGACCGGGATGCGGTCCTCCTCCACCACGGTCTCGCTGAAATCCAGATGGGCGCAGACGGCATCCAGCAGGTCGCCGGTGCCGTGGCCGTGGACGGACGAGATGGGCATGACTTCCTCAAAACCCAGGTTGTAGAACTCGTACAGCTCCATGGGAGCCTCGCCGACATTGTCGCACTTGTTGACGGCCAGGATGACCGGCTTGTGGCTGCGGCGGAGCATGTGGGCCACGTCCTCGTCGGCGGCGGTCAGGCCGTTGCGGACATCCACCACCATGATGATGCAGTCGGCGGTGTCGATGGCGATCTGTGCCTGCTCCCGCATGTGGGCCAGGATGCCCTCGGTGGCCTTCGGCTCGATGCCGCCGGTGTCCACCAGCAGGAAATCGTGGCCGTTCCACTCGCAGTTGGCAAAGATGCGGTCGCGGGTGATGCCGGGGGTATCCTCGACGATGGCCAGACGCTGGCCGCACAGTTTATTGAACAGGGTGGATTTGCCCACGTTGGGGCGGCCCACGACTGCTACGATCGGTTTGCTCATGGGGGTTCCTCCTTTCAGAGTAGTCTCTTATCTCTTATCTCAATGTCTTCTTCTCGAAATATGCAGGCCGCTGCGGAGCAGGGCGCGGGCTTCGTCGCCGCCGCTGACGGGCAGCACCTCTACCTTGACGCCCAGCCGCTCGCCCAGCTGCGCAATGGTCACATCGTCCAGGAAGGTATCCTTCTCTTCCCGCAGCATGACGGCCGGGATGCCCAGCGTCCCGCTCTTCAGGCGGCCCTCGCACTGGGCGATGATGTCGGTGGCCGTCACAAGACCGGCCACGCCGACATTGCCGCCAAAGAACTTGTTCTGGATGGTGTGGACCGTGACCTCGATCATCGGGTACTGGCGGTGAAGCTCGTCCATCATCTCACAGATGAGGGGGGATGCCATGGTGCCCGTGACCACATCCAGCTGCTTGGTGCCGTAGATGCGGTGAGGCTTTTCCAGCTCGGCCAGAAACTCTTCGCGGAACAGGCTCATCATGCCCACGCCGTTTTCCAGCTGGTCGTAGTCTTCATAGAACTCCGGCGGCGGGATGGGCCGCCCTGCCTTGAGATACCACTCGTCGCTGGGGTAGATGATCCGCTTGCCGTGGCGGCGCTTGCACTCGTCGCCGAACGCTTCCAGAATGTCGATGACAGCAGCGCTCGTCTCGGCGTCGTAGGGCACCTGCGGGTAGAGGTTCTTGCGGTAGTCCGTCACGCCGCAGGGCACGGCGGCTATGCTCTGCACCATGGGGGTCAGTTCCAGCAAGTCGGTCAGGGTGCGGCGCAGCTCGTCGCCGTCGTTGATGCCCCGGCAGAGCACCAGCTGGCAGTTGATGGCGATGCCGCCCTGCACCAGGCGGGGCAGGTATTGAAGCACCTCGCCGCCGCGCCGGTTGGCCAGCATCCGGACGCGGAGCTGGGGGTTGGTGGTGTGGACCGAAATGTTGATCGGCGAGATATGCATCTTGATGATGCGGTCGATCTCATGGTCCTGCATGTTCGTCATGGTGATATAGTTGCCGAACAGAAAGGACAGGCGCTCGTCGTCGTCCTTGAAGTAAAGGCTCTCGCGCATACCGGGGGGCATCTGGTCGATGAAGCAGAACATGCAGTGGTTGGAGCAGGTGTGCTTCTCGTCGCCGAGGTAGGTGTGGAAATCGCAGCCAAAGGGGCCGCGCTCCTCCCGGCTGACATCCCATTCCCGGATGCCGTCCGCCACCTTTGCCTTCAGGTGAAAGCTCCTGCTGTCGGTATAAAAATCATAGTCCAGCGTGTCATTCAGTTCATTGTCGTCCACGCTCAGCAGCTCGTCGCCGGGCTGCAGGCCCAGCGCCTGGGCTTCGCTCCCCTCTTCAACGCGCTCGATCTTGATCGCCATTCCGCTTCACCTGCCTTTTCTGCTTCCGGCCAAACGACCGAATCACAAATTTTCCGTACGTTCGTCTCAATTCAGTTCCATCAGACTTCATCCGACTGCCAATGGCTCCCACTTTGGGGGAGCTGGCGCGAAGCGACTGAGAGGGTTGGACAAAAGAAGAAGGGGAAGGCATTGCGCCATCCCCTTCTCAACATAACACCAATGTGCCACCAATTTTGCGCAAATTAGGCCTTCTTGATGACTTCCTCGCCCTTGTAGTAACCGCAGTTGCCACATGCCTGGTGGGGGAGCTTCAGAGAGCCACAGTTGCTGCACTTGACCAGTGCAGGGGCCTCCAGCTTCCAAACATTGCTGCGACGCTTGTCGCGGCGGGCCTTGGAAAGATGTCTCTTAGGTACTGCCATATTTTTGCACCTCCTTGATGGGTTTCTCAGTTCAGCAGTGATTTGAGGATCGCGAGCCTTGCGTCAGCGGGAGCGGTCTCCTCTTCCTCTGGCGGGCAGACACACTCTGCCTTCTTCTTGCCGCAGCGAGGGCATAACCCCGCGCAGTCCGGGCTGCACAGCAGCACCGTCGGGATCTGGAACAGGAACTCCTGGGCCAGCCATTCGTCCACATCCAGATGGCCTTTTTCGTCCAGCGGAAGATCGAAATCCGGGTCGTCCAGATCTCGCTCCTTTGCCGTCCACTCCGCTTCGACCGCCTCTTCCCGTTCGACCGGGTCCAGGCAGCGGGCGCACTCTCCGTGCACCAATGCTTTTGCCCGCAGTGTCATCCGGACTTCGTCGCCGTCCGTTTCTGCATCAAAGCAGGCGGTCACAGGCTGTTCGATCCTTGCGCCGGCAAAATTCCTGGCAGACAAATCACAGGGAAACTCTGCGTGGTAGGGCTTCGTGCCGGTCGCGATAAACTTTCTCAGGTCAAATTGCATAGTACACCTCATAAAAGGCTGCTTTGTTAGTATAGCGCCAAAGCGTTCCTTTGTCAACACCAAAACAGGCAGAAAACCGAAAAAATTTCAAATTTTCCGGTTTCCTGCCCGCTTGGATGGTTTCCGTTCAGAAAATCACAGGTACTTCTTGACGTTGTGGGGCAGCTCAGCTTCGTCTGCGCTGACGGTGACGACGACGCGGACGGAATCACCGGCGATGGCAGCGATCTCGTCCAGCACCACGCCCAGGCGGTTGATGTCGTGGTTCAGCACCTTCAGGATGCCGTCGATGTACAGATCGGTGATATCGTAGTTGCTTGCCATCAGGCCTGCGACAAAACCATACAGCATCTCGCCGCCGGAGACCTTGTACTCGTCCAGATCGATCAGGCGAGCAGCAGGAGCGATGTCATAGGTGAGCTTCATGCCCTTTTCGACAACGACGACGTTGCCCTTGGAGGTCTTGACCGAATCATTGATCATGTCGATCATTGCTTTGGTCTTACCGGAGCCCTTCGCACCAACAATCAGTTTAATCATAGTTCTGTCCTCCTGTATTTTCCACGCCTTGCGGCGGGAGATCATTTATTTTCCAGCTTACTTCAGCTTTGCTTCCAGCTCGGCGGTCAGGTTCTCGTAACCCGGCTTGCCCAGCAGTGCGAACATGTTCTTCTTGTAGCTCTCAACACCCGGCTGGTTGAAGGGGTTGACACTCAGCAGGTAGCCGCTGCAGGCGCAGGCACGCCAGAAGAAGTAGATCAGATAACCCACATTATAAGCAGTCAGGTCATCCACCTCGATCACGACCTCCGGCACACCGCCGTCGGTGTGGGCAAGGATGGTGCCTTCCATCGCCTTGTGGTTGACCACGCTCATGTTCTGGTCGGCCAGGAAGTTCAGGCCGTCGAAGTTGCCCTCCAGCTTCTCGATGAAGAGATCCTGTGCAGGCTTTTTGACATCGACGATGGTCTCAAACATGAGGCGGGCACCCTCCTGGATGAACTGACCCATGGAGTGCAGGTCGGTGGAGAAGATGCAGCTTGCGGGGAACAGGCCCTTGTTGTCCTTGCCTTCGCTCTCGCCGAACAGCTGCTTGTACCACTCGTTCATCAGGGTGAAGTTCGGCTCATAGCACTCCAGGATCTCCACAGCCTTGCCCTTGCGGTACAGGATGTTGCGGATGGCGGCGTACTTGTAAGCGTCGTTGTCCTCGCCCAGGACGGAGAAGCGCTCCATGGCGTCGGCAGCGCCCTTCATCAGCTCGTCGATGTCGATCCCGGCAGCGGCGATGGGCAGCAGGCCCACAGCGGAAAGGACGGAGTAGCGGCCGCCGACGTCGTCGGGGACGACGAAGGTGGGCCAGCCCTGTGCGTCCGCCAGCTGCTTCAGGGTGCCCTTGGCGCGATCGGTGGTGGCATAGATGCGCTTGTTGGCCTCTTCCACGCCCATCTCGTCTTCCAGCAGCTTGCGCAGCACACGGAAGGCCAGGCTGGTCTCGGTGGTGGTGCCGGACTTGGAGATGACGTTGATGGAGAACTTCTTCCCCTTGCACAGAGCGATGATATCGTTCAGGTAGGTGGGGCTGATGCTGTTGCCGCAGAAGTAGATCTTCAGGCCGTTCTCGATCTCGTTGTGGTACAGGCCCTTGACGGCCTCGATCACAGCGCGGGCACCCAGATAGCTGCCGCCGATGCCGGCCACGACCAGCACTTCGGAGTCCTCACGGATCTTCTGCGCTGCTTCCTTGATGCGGGCGAACTCTTCCTTGTCGTAATCGCGGGGCAGATACATCCAGCCCAGGAAGTCATTGCCGGGGCCATTCTTGGCTTCCAGCTGCCGGTGTGCGGCCTCCACCTGGGGGTAGATGGCCTTGTATTCCTCTTCGTTGATAAAACCGGAGAGGTGCTTTGTATTCAGAACGACACTCATTCTCTCAGAACCTCCAAACATTTTGCCGGGCACGTTGCCCTGCGAGGGTTTATCTTGGTATAAGTGTACCGTTCCAACGCCGCAAAGTCAAGGCCAAAATCTCAGGATTTCATACAATTTTAATAGTGTTCTTTTGGTCGTCCCGACATCTTTTGTTCAGCCCCGCCAAACCCGATTTGCCGAAGCGAACCGCTTTTGGGCGCTGTTGTGTTTCTTTTGCGCTTCATGCGCCCAGCAGGCTCTGCCACAGCAGCTCCATTGCGCCGCCAAAGGTCAGCCGCGGCGCATCCGCAGCAGACTTCACCTCGGCCTCGGCCAGCAGTGTTTCGCCTGCATAAACTGCGGCCGTGCCCACCGTCTGCCCCCGCTCCACGGGCGCTTCCAGTGTTTCGGGCAGGGTCAGCTCGGTGCGCAGGTCGGCCCCGGCCCCCTTTTCCAGCAGCACGGTCTGGGGCAGGGCGCTGTAATCCAGCGGCACCGTCTGTTCCGTGCTTCCCTTTACGGTCAGCTCCAGCGGGCGGTCCGGCAGCTGCGGCACCGGAACGGCCGCATAGGCTGCGAACCCATAGTCCAGCAGGGCCGTCGCGGCCTGGAACCGCTCGGCGCTGGACGGCGCACCCAGGATGACCGCGATGAGGGTCAGCCCGTCCCGCGTGGCGCTGGCCGAGATGCAGACCCCTGCCCCGCCGGTGGTGCCGGTCTTGAGCCCGGTGATGCCGCTGTACCGCTTGAGCAGCTTGTTCGTGTTCACAAGCTGGGTCTGGCCGTTGCGCAGGCTGTCGGTCCAGATCCCCGTATAATGCAGGATCTCCGGGCAGGTGTTCAGGATGTAGCAGCTCAGCGCCGCCACATCCCGCGCGGTGGAAAGATGCCCCTCGGCGTCCAGCCCGCAGGCGTTCCGGAACGAGGTATTTTGCAGCCCTAGTTCAGCGGCGCGGGCGTTCATCTGTTCCACAAAGACCGGTTCGCTCCCGCCCACCAGTTCCGCCACGGCCACCGCAGCGTCGTTGGCAGAGGAAACGCAGATGGCCCGCAGCATCTCATCCAGCGTGAACTGCTCCCCCGGTTCGAGCCAGATCTGGCTCCCGCCCATGTGGTAGGCATGTTCGCTGACCGGCACCGGCGTGTCCAGCGTGAGTTTTCCACCGTGGACGGCTTCAAAGGTGAGAAGCAGGGTCATCAGCTTGGTGATGGACGCGATGGGCACCCGCTCGTCGGCGTTCTTCTCATAGAGCACCCGGCCGCTCGCCGGTTCGATGAGGACGGCGGCGCGGCAGGGCAGCGACAGACTGTCTGCCGGGGCGGCGGTCTGTGCAGCCGGGGCATCCGCCGCAGCGGCCTGTGCCGGGGCTTCCGTTTTCACCGCCCGCAGCCCCGCGCCCTGCGCCGACCCGAACGCCAGCGCAAACAGCCAGAAACAGAGCACCCCCGCACAGAGCAGGGCCAGATTTTTCCGTTCCATTCCTCGTACCTCCCCGCAGTAAACTCTCTGGTTGCATTCTATGCAAAAAATTCGGGTGGGATGCTCTTTTCTCACGGGGAAAAATCTGCTATAATTAGATGGTTTCTGTTATTTGCAAATGAACTCACCCTCTCAGTCAAAGCCTGTCGGCTTTGACAGCTCTCCCGAAGGGAGAGCCATTGGCAGGCCGGTTTTGAAACTGCTGAACGAACAAGGCTTTTATTGGATCGAACATGTCCGGGCTCCGCGACAGAGGCCAGCATCTGCTGGCAATGAAGACAGGGCCCACTGCGTTCTGACAAATCAGGCCCATGCGAACAGCACAGGTTTCCCGGTGTGCCAAAGGCTCCCACTTTGGGGGAGCTGGCGAGCGAAGCGAGACTGAGAGGGTTTTGTTCCTCATAGAAAGGATATCCCCTCATGCGAGTTTGTTTTTATACCCTTGGCTGCAAGGTCAATCTGAACGAGACCGGGGCCCTGGAACAGATGTTCCGGGGGGCCGGCTTCACTATCGTGCCGGAAGGCGAAGAGGCCGACGTCTTTGTGGTCAACAGCTGCACCGTGACCAACTTCGGCGACCAGAAGAGCCGCAAGTGGCTCCGCCGGGCCAAGCGCGAGAACCCCGGCGCCGTGACGGTGCTCACCGGCTGCTACCCCCAGGCCTTCCCCGAAGAGGCCGCGAATTTTCTGGAAGCAGACCTCGTCTGCGGCAACGGCGACCGTAAGGCCATCCTCGACAATGTGCTCAAGCTGCTGGACGGCCACGAGCGGATCGTCGCCGTCACCCCCCACAAGCGCGGCGAGCTGTTCGAGGAGCTGCCCGTGGAGCGGTTCGAGACGCACACGCGCGCGTTCATTAAAGTAGAGGACGGCTGCAACCGCCAGTGCGCCTACTGCGTCATCCCCCGCGCCCGCGGCCCGGTGCGCAGCCGCGCCGAGGCCAGCATCCTGAACGAGCTGCGCCAGCTGGCCGCTTCCGGCTACCGGGAGGTCGTGCTCAGTGCCATCTCCCTGCCCAGCTACGGCCTCGACACCGGCACCAACCTCGTGGAACTGGTGGAGAAGTGCGCCCAGATCGAGGGCATCGAGCGCATCCGCCTGGGCAGCCTGGACCCCGACATGCTCACGCCGGAGTTCATCGCCCGGCTTGCCGCAGTGGACAAGCTCTGCCCCCAGTTCCACCTGAGCCTGCAGAGCGGCTGCACGGCCACCCTGCGCCGGATGCGCCGCGTCTACACCGCCGAGCAGTACGCCCAGGTCGTGGCCGACATCCGCGCCGCCTACGGCGACCGGCCCGTCAGCTTCACCACCGACTGCATCTGCGGCTTCCCCGGTGAGACAGTGGAAGACTTTGAGGAGAGCTGCGCCTTCCTGAAGCAGATCGGTTTCCTCAAGGTGCATGTCTTCCCCTACTCCCGCCGCAGCGGCACCCCCGCCTACGATTTCCCCGATCAGGTCCATGAGCGGGAAAAGCAGGAGCGCAGCCGCACCATGAACGCCCTTGCCGAAGAACTCCGCCGGGACGTGCTCACGACGTATGAGGGCATGGAGGACGAGGTTCTTCTCGAAACGGCCCTCAGCGAGACGCTCTTCACCGGCTACACCCGGCTGTATGTGCCGGTGGTGGTCTCGGCCCCCGGCCGCAAAAGCGGCGAGATCGTCCGCGTCCGGCTGGGCAGCTACGACGGCGAGCGGGTGCGGGCAGCACTTTGCTGAATCTCTCGGTTGAATATCCTTCATCTTTGCCATTTGAGAATTCTTTAACATATTTTGGCGTTTGCTCTTTTCAGGCAGACGTCTTTGTGTTAAAATGAGGATGGAACCCTGGGGCCGGTGCGCCGATTGCAGCGACGCAGTACCAGCAGGCCCGCAGGAAAGAAAGCCGCAGGGTGCGTTGCAAAGCCGCGCCGCTGCGGGATGTTTTGTATCTGTACAAGGAGAGTTTGGAATGAGCTTTAGAGGAATCAACACGACGGTCATCCAGATCCGCCGCCAGGTGTTCACCGAGGTGGCCCGGATGGCTTATGCCAACGTCAAGGGCGAGCAGGCCAACCACCTGATGCGCAAGATCCCTTACACCATCATCCCCGGTGAGGAGGGCAAGCTGCGCAAGGACATCTTCCTGGAGCGCGCCATCGTTGAGGAGCGCGTCCGCCTGGCCATGGGCCTGCCCACCCGCCGCATGGACGAGCACAACAGCGTCGTTTCCGGTCTGGAAGATGCTTCCATCGCCGATAAGTATTACGATCCCCCGCTGGTGAACGTCATCAAGTTCGCCTGCAACCGCTGCCCCGAAAAGCTGGTCAAGGTCTCCGACCTGTGCCAGGGCTGTCTGGCACACCCCTGCATGGAGGTCTGCCCCAAGAAGGCCATCACCTGGGAGAGCGGCCGTTCCATCATCGATCAGGACAAGTGCATCAAGTGCGGCCGCTGCGTCGGCGTCTGCCCCTACAACGCCATCGTCAAGACCGAGCGTCCCTGCGCTGCGGCCTGCGGCATGGGTGCCATCCACTCCGACGAGCTGGGCCGTGCTGAGATCGACTACAGCAAGTGCGTTTCCTGCGGCCAGTGCCTGGTCAACTGCCCGTTCGGTGCCATTGCCGACAAGGGCCAGATCTACCAGCTGATCCAGGGCTTCAACCGCGGCGACCGCATCTACGCTCTGGTGGCTCCCGCCTTCATCAACCAGTTCCCCAGCCTGGCCTCCACCGGCAAGCTCAAGGCAGCCCTGAAGGCCATTGGCTTCTACGACGTGGTCGAAGTTGCCATCGGTGCCGACCTGTGCACCGTGGACGAGGCCCACGACTTCCTCAAAGAGGTGCCTACCGAGTTGAACTTCATGGCGACCTCCTGCTGCCCGGCCTGGAGCATGATGGCTAAGACCGCCTTCCCCGATCTGGCCAAGAACATCTCCATGACCATGACCCCCATGGTCTTCACCGCCCGTATGATGAAGCAGAAGGACCCCACCGCCCGCATGTGCTTCATCGGACCCTGCGCCGCCAAGAAGCTGGAGGCTTCCCGCCGCACCGTCCGCAGCGATGTAGACTTCGTGCTGACCTTTGAGGAGCTTGCCGGCATCATCGAGGCCAAGGACATCGACACCAGCCTGCTGGAGGTCGATGAGAACGAAGCAGCCCTCTGCTCCGCTTCTTCCGCTGGCCGCGGCTTTGCACAGTCCGGCGGCGTGGCCAAGGCCGTTGCCGACAAGATCAAGGAGTGGAACCCCGACATGGAGGTCAAGATCGCATCTGCACAGGGCCTGGCCGAGTGCAAGAAGCTGCTGATGATGGCCAAGGCCGGCAAGTACAACGGCTACCTGCTCGAAGGCATGGGCTGCCCCGGCGGCTGCATCGGCGGTGCCGGCACCATTGCCGACCCGGCCCGTACTGCCATCCAGCTGAACAAGTACGTCAAGGAAGCTCCCTTCACGGACCCGGAGCAGAGCCCCTACATGGACGAGATCCATGTCCTGAAGGACGACCCCAACTTTGAAATTTAAGCATGAACCTCTCCGTCATCGCTGCGCGATGCCAAAGGCTCTCCGATCAGGCGGGCTGTCGAGCGCATGCGAGACGGAGAAGTCGTGCAGAGCAGCCGCTTATCGTGACCGATAGGCGGTTGTTTTGTTTCGGGTTGACATTTTGCTTCGTCTATGATATTTTAGCGGTGACAAACCGGTGGAAAAATTTTTCGTGCCGGTCCATGGGCCGCCTCTGCGGCGAAAGAAAGGCGATTTGTAGTATGACGACATTCCTGAAACGTTCCGGCGCAGCGCTGCTCTCGCTGGTGCTGCTGTGTGTGCTGGCCATGGGTGCCGGTGCTGCGTCCAGCCAGACGGTGGGCGTCAAATTTTGGAAGGAACGATCCGATAAGGAATCCATGGCGAACAGCGGCATCGACGCCGACCGCACCGCCACCCTCACCCGGCAGGCCAACGGCACCTATACCCTGACCCTGCCGCTCAAGCAGGTCTCCAAGATGGGCGTCACCGGTTCTCTCTCCGGCCTGACCATCGGCGATGTGACCTACGACGGCACTCTGACCGGCGACTTTGAAAAGAGCACCGCCTCCCTCACCATCAAGAACCTGCCCGCCTCGGTGCTGACCGGCAGCGATGTGAACAAGTCCATCACCGTGACCTGCAACATCCAGATGGATATGGCCCTCCTCGGCGAGATCAACACCACCGCCCGGATGTGCATCTGGAACAAAAAGTGACCGTCTGCCCGACCCAAAAGGTGCTGCCGCACATCGAACCGTGCGGCAGCACCTTTTTTGTTGTTACAGGTCCATCTTCCGTTCCACAAAGCCGCTGACCATCTCATCCAGCTGGGTCACGGCATGTTCTGCGCCTTTGGCCAGCTTGCGGGCGGTCCGCTTGACCTGACGCGGGTTCTGGTTCATGGCCACGACGCTGGCGGCTCCCAGCGCCGCACCTGCCGCCATGCCCAGCAGCAGGCCACTGCCTGCGCTCTGTCGGTGTTCATTTCTCATAAAAATTTCTCCTTTCGTTCCCTGCATTTTTGGCCGCTGAGGGTAGTATTTCCGCCAAAAGAACACACTATACGCTTTTTTTGTCCCGCAAAATGTGGTATACTGTATCATACGCTGATACACCGGGTTTGATACAGGCCCGCTCGATGGCGCGAAGGAGGCCACATTTTTGTTGAAACCAACTGAACCAAAAAAAGTTCTCTGCATCCACGACCTGTCCGGCGTGGGGCGCTGCAGCCTGGCGGTGATCCTGCCGGTGCTGTCGGTCATGGGCGTACAGCCGGTGGCGCTGCCCACCGTGGTGCTCTCCACCCACACTGGGGGCTTCGGCACCCCGGCCCGGATGGACGGTGCCGCCTACGGCATGGCTGCGCTGGAGCATTACCACGACCTGGGGCTGGACTTTGCGTGCATCTACACCGGCTACCTCGGCGGCGAGGAGCAGATCGCGCTGGCCGAAAAGGCCTTTGACCTCTGGCCTGCGGCCCGCAAGATCGTGGACCCTGTGATGGGCGACAACGGCCATGCCTATTCCACCGTGACCCCGGCCTTCATCGACCGAATGCGGGAGCTGGCCCGCCGGGCAGACCTCATCCTGCCCAACGCCACCGAGGCTGCGCTGCTGCTGCAAAAGGATGCCGCAGCCGGGCCGCTGGACGACGCCGCAGCCCAGGCGCTGGCCGATAAGCTGGCTGCACTGGCCCCCAATGCCGTCGTCACCGGGCTGCCCATGGGCAAATACATCGGCTGTGCCGGTTCCGGCCGGGACCGCTTCGTCATCCGGAAGCTGCACATCGACCGCAGTTTCCCTGGCACGGGCGACCTGTACGGAGCCGTTCTCATCGGCTCGCTCATCCAGGGCAACGCCCTGAGCGCTGCCGCCGACAACGCCGCCGAGTTCGTCTCGCTGGCCATCCAGAAGACCCCTGCCGACCAGGACACCCGCTTCGGCGTCTGGTTCGAGCCGCTGCTGCCCCGGCTCTGCCCGCAGCGCGAGTTCTGAGGAGGCCGGACGATGAACGAAAAACCGACCCTGAACATCGTGCTGGTGGAGCCGCGCATCCCGCAGAACACGGGCAACGTAGCCCGCACCTGCGCCTGCACCGCCTGCCGCCTGCATCTGGTTGGCCCCATGGGCTTTGCCATTGACGACAAAAAGCTCAAGCACGCCGGGCTGGATTACTGGCACTATCTGGACATCACCTATTACGACGGGCTGGAAGATTTCTTCGCCAAAAACAGCGGCCCGTTCTACTACTTCACCACCAAAGCGCCCCAGCGCTACACCGACGTCGCCTACCCGGACGGGGCCTACCTCGTCTTCGGGCGGGAGGATGCCGGGCTGCCGGAGGCCCTGCTGGCCGCCAATCAGGACCACTGCATCCGGATGCCCATGCGGGACACCTGCCGCAGCCTGAACCTGTCCAACAGCGTCGCCGTGGGCGTTTACGAGGTCCTGCGCCAGTGGGATTTCCCGGAGCTGCTGGACCACGGCCACTTACGAGATTATGAATGGAAATGAGGGACATTATGAGCAAGATCGCGATCCTGACCGATTCCTCCTGCGACATCCCGCAGGAGCTGGCCGAGAAATACGGCATTGACATTATGGGCTTCCACATCCTGCTGGATGATGTGGACTATGTGGAGCGGGAGAGCTGCACCAACGCAGAGTTTTACGAGAAAATGCGCGCGGCAAAGGGCATCCCTTCCACCGCCGCCATCACCCCGCTGCAGTTCTGCGAAAAATACTGCCAGTACGTGGACGAAGGCTATACGGATGTCATCCATGTGCCCATCAACCGCTCCGGCTCCTCCACCTACAACAACGCCGTCATGGCGCAGGGGATGCTGCGCGAAGAGCGCCCGGAGCACCACCTGAAGATCCACCTGCTGGACCCTCACACCTATTCCATGCCCTTCGGCTGGTATGTGTGCGAGATGGCCCGCAAGCTGAAGAACGGCGCGGAGATCAGCCACGTCATCCACGAGTTTGAGGCGCAGATGGACAAGATTGAGATCGTCCTCGGTCCCTTCAGCCTCAAGCAGATGAAGAAGAGCGGCCGCATCTCCGCCGCTGCCGCCGTCATGGGTGAGCTGATGGGCATCCGCCCCATCATCACCCTCATCGACGGCAAGACCAAGGTGGAGGCCAAGGTGCGCGGCGACGACAAGGTCGTGCCCGCCATGGTCGAGCTGGCCAAAAAGCGCAGCGAGGGTGTGGAGGACTTCGATTATATGATCGGTCACACCAACATCCCCCAGAAGGACGACCTCGTCCGGGCCTGCCGCAAAGCCTTCGGCAAAGACCCGCTCATCGTCTTCCCGCTGGGCGGCGTCGTCTCCGCCAACACCGGCCCCGACACCATCGCGCTGGTCTACGTTGGCCACCCCAGAGGCTGATTTTCCCCCGAAGCTGCCGCATCCCGGCAGCTTCTTTTTTGCACTTCCGGCAGAAAGGTACAGGCTTGCCGCTGATTTTCCGCATTTTCCGTTGCAATTCGTCCCAATTTATGCTATACTGCATTTCGTTGTGCGTCCCTGCGCACGGCATCCTTAAAGAGCAACTTAGGATTTTAGGCTCCCCGGCATGACCTCGAAACCATGCCGGGCCAAACCACCGGGGCTGGCGGTCCCCGGATGGTCAAAATTCCATCCGCCGGAGTATTGTATTATGAATCAGAATTCGTCTGTCCGCAAGCTGGCCCGCTGCGCTGTGGTCGCAGCCATTTACGTGGTGCTCTGCATGGCATTGCAGCCGTTCTCCTACGGCGCAGTGCAGGTGCGTGTGGCCGAGGCGCTCTGCCTGCTGCCCGTGTTCGGCCCGGAGTACATCGCCGGCGTCGTGCTGGGCTGCTTCCTGGCCAACCTGCTGGGTTCCACCATCGTGGACGTCATCTTCGGCACACTGGCCACCCTGCTGGCCTGCCTTGTGACCTACAAGCTGCGGGATCTCCGCTTCAAGGGTCTGGCTCTGGCCGCTTCGCTGCCGCCGGTGCTCTTCAACGCCGTCATCATCGGCATTGAGATCGCCGTCCTCTTCCCCGACCCGTCTTCTTCGGCCCCGCTGTGGCTGGCCTGCATCACCAACGGCATCTCCGTCGGCATCGGCGAGCTCATCAGCTGCACCGTGCTGGGCGTCCTGCTGGTCAAGATCATCGAGACCAACGCCGCCCTGCGCAAGGTCTTCGTCTCCGAATAAGCGAAAATAAGCATCCGCCTGCTGATCGAGCAGCAGGCCCGACATTGCTTCCAAAAAGGCTTCGTTTTGTTGCTCGGCCTTTACCAAAAAACGTCCCATGTCCGCACTGAGTGGTGCAGGCATGGGACGTTTTACATATTTTTACATATCAGGCTTGTTTCGCAGGGCATCCATTACCAAAGTGCATTTACTTGTGGATAGACCCCATAAGAATCATACTTTTCCGGTTCATTGGACGCATCAATTTCAAAGGCCATCGATTCACCAGGTGCAAGATAATTCACTGCCGCGCTATTTCCTGCTTCCATCGTACTTCCACACTTATAGACAGAAGACAAAATCACCGTCACTTTACGTTTTCCTTTATTTGTAACAATTCCAGTTATTTTATTGGCACCATTCGGGCGGCTCAGATTGGATACCACCAGTTCCGACGAAGAGGGGGTCTGTATTTCCTCCTGGTCCACAAATACAGCATTGGAGACAACGCTGTTCAGTTTATAGCTGACCCGCGTGACTCGTTCATTTTTTTCTTTCGAACTATCACCCCAGACATTCGTACTGTGTGACACCCAAACGGTATCCTTTGCCGCAATCGTAGGAAGAAGCACCATCGTTTCTGTTTTTACGGTGTTTCCATTCGCATCGTAGAATGTCAATTCCAGACACAGTGAGCGTACTGTTTGTTTCTCGTTCGGATTTTTGATTTGGAAGCAGGTATAAACCTCCTGTTGCATGTTATCCTTTGTCATCGAAACAGAACGAACGCCGGTACATGTTACAATCGGCATCTGGTCTTTCACCACATCGGGTGCTTCACTGGAAGATGCAGAATCAGAGGTTGCTTCGCTTTCCGATTCTGCACTGCTTGAACTGGAAGGTACACTTTCTGCTGACGAGCTGTTGGAACTGGACGCCGCATTGCTCGCCGCCTGCGAATTGGATGATGCTTCGCCAGAACATCCCACCAGCAAGGCGCACACAAGAGCCACAGATAAAATCGCACATGGAATCCGTTTTCTCATAAAACATTCTCCTTTTTCAAATCTTTGTGCTGATTCAATTTCCAAGAATAACCGATATCGGTTATTATCATAATACATCATTTTCCGGTAACATTCAAGTAGAAAGTGAGACTTGAGTGTTATGATTACCTATAACAACCTCTGGAATGTGATGAAAGAGCGGGGCATCTCGCAATATGCCCTTATCAACCACTATGGAATCAGTCCTGCACAAATCACACGCTTGAAGCGAAACGAAAGTGTCAGTACCCATACAATTGATGTTTTCTGCAAAATTCTTCATTGCAATGTTTCTGATATCATGGAATTTACGGACGATTCCGAAGAATCCAATATATAAAAAGGCACAAATTTGTTGCTCGGCCTTTACCAAAAAGAACCCCATGTCTCCACCGGATGGTGTTGGCATGGGGTTCTTTGCATGTCGGGGGTGTTTTTTGATTGAAAGTATGCTATACTCAGTTCAACAAATCGGAATTTATATATAAAAGGAGAATATTGATGAAACTGTTTTTATGTTCGCACTTTTCAAGTGTAGGAAGTCTGATAAAGGAAGAAATTGAAAATAAAAAAGTCGCATTTATTCCAACAGCTTCGCTGCGTGAAGGCTACACCGGTTATGTCGGCTCGGCTCGAAAATTATTCAAAAAGTTGGGAGCAATCGTAACTGAAATTGATATTTCAACGGAGGCTTATTCAACGATACAGTCTGTTTTTGAAGATGCGGATGTGATATATTTTACCGGCGGAAATTCTTTTTTCCTTATAGACCAGCTCCGTAAAACGGGAACGGATGAGCTGTTGAAGAAAGAATTGGCAAAGGGAAAACTGATGATTGGTGAATCGGCAGGTGCGATTATATGCGCTCCAAGCATCCAATATATCGAGCAAATGGATGAAAAGCCGGAGGACTACTCACAAGAAGATGATGCAGGGCTTGATTTGATTGATTTCTATGTTCTTCCGCATTATCTTACAGCACCATTTAAGAAAGTTACCGAGAAAATAATGACTGAGTTTTCGGATTTGAATCTATGCCCAATTAACAACCGTCAGGGAATTGTAATTGATGGTGAAGGTTCAAAGGTTATTTGCAAAGACTAATTTGAAAATTCCAGTTTGCCGCACTCGCTCACAAAAAGAATTTAGCGCAACATGCTCCAATAAGAAAACCAGAGTTGTTTGGCAGGTCTGCCTTGCAACTCTGGTTTTTGTTTTTTGTGTGATAATGAGTTATTTGTGCTCGCTCAGCCAGCGCAGGGCAAACCAGCTGTAGGCCGCGCTGCCCTCATAGAGGATGCTGTCGTCGAACTTGACCTTCGGGTGATGCTGGCCGTAAGCGTAGCCCTCCTTGGCGTTGCCCGCGGACAGGAACATGCTGACGGTGGGCACCTCGTGGCTGACGAAGGCGAAGTCCTCGCTGCCGCCGCCCGGCTTGCCGCCCGTGAGCTTGGACATATCCATTGCGCCCTGACCCACAAGCTCGGTCATATAGGTCATTGCATTCCCGGCGAGGGCGTGGTCCACCACCATGCAGGGGCAGTAGTCGCTGAAGCCGACCTCGGCGGTGCAGCGGTAGGCCGCCGCCACGCCCTGTGCGATCTCGGTCATCCGCTTGTGGATCAGCTCGCCGACCTTGTTTTCGGGGTCGATGGTGCGGATGGTACCCCACATCTCCGCCGTGTCGGGGATGACGTTGGAGGCAGCACCTGCCTGGAAGCGGCCGGTCGTGAAGACGCCGAAGCTGTGCGGGTCCATCTCCCGGCTGTTGATCTCCTGCAGCGCGATGTGGATGTGTGCCGCCGCCGTGATGGGGTCGATGCAGGCTTCGGGCATGGAGCCGTGGCCACCCTTGCCGTGGACAGTGATGTGATACTGCTCGCAGCTGGCCATCGTGATGCCGCCGCCCGGCACCAGCACCATGCCGGAGGGCAGGGGCATACCGGCCAACACATGGAACATGACCGCCGCATCCACCTTCGGGTCTTCCAGCAGGCCATTGGCGATCATATCCGAGGAGCCCTGAAAGATCTCCTCCGCAGGCTGGAACTCCAGCTTGACGGTGCCTTCCAGCTCCTCTTCGTGGGCTTTGAGCAGCTTGGCTGCACCCAACATCATGGCCGTGTGCATGTCGTGGCCGCAGCCGTGCATCCGGCCGGGCACCTCAGAGGCAAAGTCCACGCCGGACTCCTCCTGAATGGGCAGAGCGTCCATGTCGCCGCGCAGCAGAATGGTCTTGCCCGGCTTTTTGCCGCCCGCCAGCACAAGGATGCCTGCCTTGCCGCAGTCCTGCGGGGTGTAACCCATCTCGGTGAGTGCCTGCTTGACCAGCGCTCTGGTCTGGGGCAGGTCGAAGCCCACCTCCGGGTGCCGGTGCAGGGTGCGCCGCCAGTTTTGCAGCTGGGGTTCCAGCACGGCGGCTTCTGCCATCAGTTCCTTCGGGTCCATCATTTCAAATCAGCTCCCTTTTTTATCTTGTGTGCACAGCCTGTTGAATGGAATTTTCCACAAAGCTGTTCAGGCTCATGTTGTGTGCCGCAGCAAAGATCACGGCCTGCTTGTGCAGCTCCGGCGAGATGCGGACATTGAAGCTGCCCTTATACGCCCGCTCCGGTTCCTTGTGGGTCTCTTCGCACAGAGTCAGGTAATCATCGACGGCATTGTGGAAATCGCAGACCAGCTCCGCCGCCGTGGTCCCCTCATAGGAGAGCAGCGCACGGATGCCCATGACTTTTCCGTAAAAGAGGCCGTCTTCTTCCGAGAATTCCACGCTTCCCACATAGCCTTTGTATTCCATCGTGTTATTCATAGAAGTCCCTCCTGTTCCAAAATCTGGATGAGCTGCTTCACCTGATATTCCAGCAGCTCTTTTCTGGGGTGGGGTCGGTGCATCATGATGGGCGGATGTTCCTCAGATACGAACAGGATCCGGGACCCGCTGGTCCGGCCTTTGTTGGAGCGCTCATAGGCGAAATACCGCAGCAGGCTTTCCGCATCATCAAATGTGAATGTCTTCGGTTTCGATTTCAGGCGTTCGATCAGCTTTTCCTTCTGACCCATTGTACACTCACTCCCTGCTTATAGTATACCACGATCGGAAAGAAATGCAACTAAAAGCAGTTGCATTCCTCTTCTACAGATCACTGCTCCCCGCCGTCGGAACCATTGGGGTGGTACTGGGCGCAGGTGCACTTCTTCCATTTGAGGCCGCTGCCGCAGGGGCAGGGGTCGTTGCGGCCGATCTTGATGACGCGGATGGGCTGGCCCTTGGGGGCACCCTTGGCACCGGGTGCGCCGTTGCCGGGCACAAAGCCTTCGCCGGTGGGCTTGGCCACCTGCTCCCGCTTGGGGGCCGCAGTGCCCGCACCGCGCACCTCGATGGTCAGCAGCATCTTGATACTGGACTCGCGGATGGAATCGACCATCTGGTCGAACATATCAAAGCCCTCGATGCGGTACTCGACGACGGGGTCTTTCTGGCCGTAGCCGCGCAGCGCGATGCCCTGACGCAGCTGGTCCATGTTGTCAATATGGTCCATCCACTGGCGGTCTACACACTTGAGCAGGCAGATGCGTTCCAGCTCCCGCATCAGCTGCGGGCCGTAGCGCTGTTCCTTGTCGTTCAGGATGTCCATCCCGCGGTCGTACAGCAGATCGGCGATGCCCTGGACCGAGAGGCTGTCGTAATCCGCGACGGTATAGTGGAAGTCGGCGTCGGTCGTCAACCAGCCCTGATAGTGGCGGCGGAGCGCACCAAAGTCCCACTCGTCCTTGACGTCACCGGCCAGGAACTGCTTGCAGCTGGAGTCAATGTTCTCCCGCAGCATGTTGTGCATCTCGGTGCTGATGTCCTCACCGTCGAGCACCTTGCGGCGCTGGCCGTAGATGATCTCGCGCTGCTGGTTCATGACATCGTCGTACTTCAGCACGTTCTTGCGGATCTCAAAGTTCCGGCCTTCCAGCTTCTTCTGGGCGCTTTCGAGGGTGCTGGTGATCATGCGGTTCTCGATGGGGGTGTCCTCGTCCAGCTTGAGGGTATCCATCAGACTGGAAACGCGGTCGCCGCCGAACAGACGCATCAGGTCATCTTCCAGGCTCAGGTAGAAGCGGGATGCACCGGGGTCGCCCTGACGGCCGGCACGGCCGCGCAGCTGGTTGTCGATGCGGCGGCTCTCGTGGCGCTCGGTGCCGATGATGAACAGACCGCCCGCCTTGCGCACCTCGTCCGCTTCGGCTTCGATGGCGGGCTTGTACTGGGCGTACAGCTCCTCGAACCGTCTGCGGGCCGCGAGGATGTTCTCATCGGTGGTGTCGCCGTGGCCGTCGGCCTCGGTCAGCAGCAGTTCCACGGCGTTCGGATCGGCATCTTCGGGCTTTTCGGGGTTGAGCAGATTCTCGCAGAAGTGCTCTTTGCGCATCTGGGCCTTGGCCATGAACTCTGCGTTGCCGCCCAGCATGATATCGGTGCCGCGGCCTGCCATGTTGGTAGCGATGGTGATGGCACCCTTCTTACCGGCCTGCGCCACGATCTCGGCCTCGCGCTCGTGGTTCTTCGCGTTCAACACGTTGAAATCGCGGGTGTGTTTTTGCAGCATCTTCGCCAGCGTCTCGCTCTTTTCCACACTGACGGTGCCCACCAGAACGGGCTGGCCGTTTTTGTGGCACTCCATCACCTGCTCGATGACGGCGCGGTATTTGCCGTTGACGGTCTTGTAGACCGCATCGGGATAATCCTTGCGGATGTTGGGGCGGTTGGTGGGCACGGTAACGATGTTCAGGCCGTAGATCTCGGTGAACTCGGTGGCCTCGGTCTTGGCCGTACCGGTCATACCGGCCAGCTTCTTGTACATGCGGAAATAGTTCTGGAAGGTGATGGTCGCCAGCGTCTTGCTCTCGGCGGCGATCTTCACGCCCTCCTTGGCCTCGATGGCCTGATGCAAGCCCTCGTTGTAGCGGCGGCCGATCATCAGGCGGCCCGTGAACTCATCGACGATGATGACCTCGCCGTTCTTGACCACATAGTCGATGTCCTTTTTCATGACACCGTAGGCCTTAATGGCCTGGTCGATATGGTGGGCCAGCGTCATGTTCTCGGCAGCGGCCAGGTTCTCGATCTTGAAGTATTCCTCGGCCTTTTTGATGCCTCTGGCGGTCAGGGTGCAGGTCTTGTGCTTTTCGTCCACGACGTAATCGCCGTCGGTCTGCTCGTCGGTCTCCACCTTGTCTTCCAGCTCGACCACCACGCTCTTGCGCAGGGTGCGGACGAAACGGTCCACCTGCGTGTACAGGCTGGACGAATCCTCACCGCGGCCGGAGATGATGAGCGGGGTGCGGGCTTCGTCGATGAGGATGGAGTCCACCTCATCGACGATGGCGTAGGTGTGGCCGCGCTGGACCATGTTGTCCTTATAGGTCACCATGTTGTCGCGCAGGTAGTCGAAGCCGAACTCGTTGTTGGTGCCGTAGGTAATATCGGCATTGTAGGCACGGCGGCGGCTGTCGCCGTCGATGCCCTGCACGATGAGGCCGACGGACAGGCCCAGCCAGCGGTAGAGCTTGCCCATCCACTCGCTGTCGCGCTTGGCCAGATAGTCGTTGACGGTGACGATGTGGACGCCTTCGCCGGTCAGGGCGTTCAGGTAGGCGGGCAGGGTGGCCACAAGGGTCTTGCCTTCACCGGTCTGCATCTCAGCAATGGCACCGCGATGCAGGGCGATGCCGCCGGTGACCTGCACCGGGAAGTGCTTCATGCCCAGCACACGCCAGGCGGCCTCGCGGCAGACAGCAAAGGCATCGGGCAGGATATCGTCCAGCGTCTCACCGCCGGCCAGACGCGCCTTCAGCGCGGGGGTCTGGGCCTGCAGGTCGGCATCGGACAGTGCCTGGTATTTGGGTTCCAGGGCCAGCACCTTTTTGGTGATCGGGTTGATCTTTTTCAGCTCCCGGTCCGAGAAGGTACCGAAGATCTTTTCAGCAAGGGACATTCTTACACCTCATCTATTGAAATCTGGGCGGAGACCGCCCGGCAGGGGGAGTTCATCATACAGTTATATGATACACCAAAGCAGAAAACCCGTCAAACCCACAGGCTCCGTTTTGGGCCATTTTCCAATGAATTTTCTGTAAAATCAACAAAAAGGCCGCTGAAAACTCCCTTCGTCATCGCTGGCGCGATGCCACCTCCCTCAACGAGGGAGGCTTTCACAGCGTTCCGGCACGTCAAGGCTCCCTCTTGGAGGGAGCTGGCACGGCGAAGCCGTGACTGAAGGAGTATCCAGCAGCCTTTTATTACAATAGCAACGCCCCCGAATGCGGCAGGCCGTCGGCCCAGAGGGAGCGCAGGCGCTGGGGCAGCGCGTAGAAGTTGCCGCCCGTGTACACCCATGCCCCGACGGTGCAGAGCGCGGCCAGCACGGCCAGCACCAGCAGAACCACCAGCACCCGCCGGGCACGGCGGGGCCTGCGGGCAGGCGGGGCCGCCTCCGGCTGGGCCGTTCGGGCGGCCTTGCGGGCGGGCAGAAAGCCGGTGCCTGCGGCCTGCGGCAGGTCACAGGCTGCGCGGCGGATCATGTCCAGCAGCCAGAGGGCAGGCCTGTCCGCCAGCGGGACCGTGCGCAGCCAGCAGCCTTTTTTGCAGCTGAGCACCAGCACGCAGTCCCCTTCCCGCTCGGCGCACCCGGCGGCAAGGTCACAGCCCACCACCCGGCGGGCCGCCTGTGCTTTTGCCAGCGCACGGCGCACCGGGTCAGTGGTGTCGGCGGGCAGATGCGCTGCCGCCTGCTGCTCGATCTTTGCGCCGGTCTTGGGGTGGGCATAGCTCAGCGCCCCAAAGTCAAAGACCCGTTCCGCCCCGGCGATGGTCTCCAGCCGGGCCTCCAGAAGGGTCCCGGCGGCAGCATCCGAACAGATGAGGAGCCGGTCGTGCCGTTCCAGTTCCTGCACGGCGGCCTCGGCCAGCGTGGTCTCCCCGGCCCCGTACAGGTCGGCGGAAAACTTCTCCCGCAGCGCCTGCGCGGCCTTTTTCAGGCCCGCCGGGTTCTGGGCCGAAAGCGCCACCAGAGTCTCCGCGCCCCGGCTCTTCCAGCGGGCCTCCGCCTTCCACTGGGGCGAAAACCCGCCCGCTGCCTCTTTCACGGCGGCGTCCGGCACTCCGAACAGCCGCAGCACACATTCGGCCTTCTTCTCTTCTGTCAATGCTGCTCACCCCTGCGTGTTATTCGCTCAAGAATGCCGCGTCCAGCGCATCGAGCACGGCCGTGTCGTGCTGCTGGGCTGCGGTCAGGGGCTTTGTGCCTGCGGGGGTCCTGCCCTGCGCCAGACGCAGCACCAGTTCCAGTGCAGCCTGCGCAGCGCGGGCGCGGACCAGTGCGCGGTCCGGGCGGGAGACGAAGAGCTTCTTCACATACACGGTCCCGCCGCGGGCCGCACCCAGATAGACGGTGCCCACCGGGCGGACGGCATCGCCGCCGGTGGGGCCTGCTACGCCGGTCACGCTGACGGCGATGTCCGAGCCGGACGCCTTCGCCGCGCCCAGCGCCATCTGCGCGGCCACCGGGGCCGACACCACATTGTATCGTGCGATGACGTCCGGGTCCACGCCGACGAGCTTCGCCTTCGCCTGCTCCCAATAGGTCACAAAGCCGTAGCCGAACACCTCGCTGGAGCCTGACACTGCGGTGATGCGCTCTGCGATCATGCCGCCGGTGCAGCTCTCGGCGGTGGAAACGGTGAGTTCCTTTTCCTTCAGGGTGCGCACCACCGTTTCTTCCAGCCCGGCCACATCCTCATCATACACCGCATCGCCCAGCAGATCGTAGAACTTCCTGGCGTATGCGCGGCACATTTTTTCGCCGTCCTCGTCGGAGGCGGCACGGGCCGTGATGCGGATCTCGCATTCGCCGGTCTTGCAGTAGATGGCAGCGGTGGGGTTGGCATGGTCCAGCAGGTCCCGCACCTGATATTCCAGATTGCTCTCGCCGCCCAGCACCCGCAGGGTGATGGAGTGCAGGGTGCAGTTCTGGCGTTCCAGCAGCAGCGGGCGGATGCTCTCCGTCCACATCGCCTTCATCTCGCCGGGGACGCCCGGCATCAGAACGGCGCAACGACCGTTCTGCTCGAACCAGGCGCCGGGGGCGGTGCCGTGGTGGTTGACGATCTTCCGCCCGTGCACGGGCACCATGGCCTGCTTGCGGTTGTTGGGGGTCGTCTCGCGGCCGGTGCGGGCAAAGTAGCTGGTGATCTTCGCCCACTCTTCTTCGTCAAAGGCCAGCGTATCGCCGTAGCAGGCCGCCACGGTCTCCTTGGTCAGGTCGTCTGCCGTGGGGCCTAAGCCTCCGGTGAAGACCAGCAGGTCACACCGGGCCTTGGCCTCGTTGACGAAGTCCGCCAGACGGCCCTGGTTGTCGCCAATGGTGCTCTCCCGCTGCACAGTGATGCCCAGGTCTGCCAGTTCCCGGCTCAGATACTGGGCGTTGGTATTCAGGATGTTGCCGAGCAGCAGCTCGGTGCCCACACTGATGATCTCTGCGGTCATGCGGCATCACCCCTCAAACTCGATCTCGTCGGTGATCCGGATGCGGATGCGCTCGGTGTTCTCTGCCGCTTCGGCTTCCAGTGCAGCCAGACCCGGCATGGCGGCTTCGGCGGTCAGGATCTCGTCCAGCTCCGGGCGGATCTTCGGGTGCGGCGGAGTGAAGATGGTGCAGCAGTCCTCATAGGGCAGGATGCTGGTCTCAAACGTGCCGATGTGGCGGGAGGTCTCGATGATCTCGGTCTTGTCCATGCCGATGAGGGGGCGGAGGATGGGCAGGTCCTGGGCCGCATCGGTGCACTGCAGCGCCTTGACGGTCTGGCTGGCCACCTGCGCCAGGCTCTCGCCGGTGATGAGGGCCTCGCTGCCCTGCTTTTGGGCGATGCTGTTGGCGATGCGCATCATGCTGCGGCGCATCAGCACCGTGAACAGCACATCGGGGGCGTTGTCCCGGATGTACTCCTGCGGCCGGGTGTAGGGAACCACGAAGAGGTTGGTGCTGCCGGTGTAGGGCGTGATCTTCTGGGCCAGAGCCTTAACTTTGAGTTTTGCTCGCTCCGAAGTATACGGAGGGGATGCGAAATGGATGTGGTCCAGCGCCAGACCGCGCTTTGCCATCCGGTACGCAGCCACCGGGCTGTCGATGCCGCCGGAGAGCATATTCAGAGCGCGGCCGGAAGTCCCCACGGGCAGACCGCCCTCGCCGGGGATCTTCGGGCCGTGGATATAGGCACCGTAATCGCGGATCTCCACGATGACCTTGAACTGCGGGTTGCGGACATCCACCTTGAGGTAGTTGTGTTTGCCCAGCAGATACGCGCCCAGTTCCCGCATCAGTTCGGGGCTGGTCATGGGGTAGGTCTTATCCGAGCGGCGGGCCTCCACCTTGAAGGTCCTGATGCCGTGCAGGCTGTCGCCGAGGTAGTCCTCAGCGGTCTGGCAGATGGTGTCAAAGTCCTTCTCGCAGACCACCGCGCGGCTCAGTGCGGCCAGACCAAAGACGGTGCGCACCCGGTCGAAGGCGAGGTCCATGTCGATGGCCTCTTCCTCCGGCTCCATATAAAAGGTAGACTGGGTGCAGTAGACCTTGAATCTGCCCACGGTCTTGAGCCGGTACCGCAGGATCTTCATCATGGCCGACTCGAACTGGTTGCGGTTGAGGCCCTTCAGGGACATCTCGCCCTGATAGCCCATAATGATCTCTCTCATATATTATCTCCTTATTCTCTGCAAATGCTTCATGCCGTCCTCAAAGCGGTTGAGGAAGGCATCCACATCTTCGGGGGTGTTGTCTGCACAGAAGGACACCCGGATGGCCGTGTCGATGGCCAGCGGGCTGCGGCCCATGGCCGCCAGCGTGTGGCTGGGCTGGCCCCGCCCGCAGGCACTGGCCGACGAGACATAGATCTGCTCCTCCGCCAGAAACGCCAGCATCGTCTCGCTCTTGATGCAGTTCTCGCTGAAGTTCAGCACCTCCGGCACGGCGCTGTCCGGGCTGTTGATCTCCACTTCGGGGAAGGCTTTCAGCCCCTCGCGCAGCTGCTGGTTCAGGGCACGGACGGCGGCGTCCCGGCTCTTCATGTTCTTCGAAAGGCGGCTGACCGCAGCGGCCAGCCCCACCGCGTAGGGCAGGTTCTCGGTGCCGGGGCGCTTCTCACGCTCCTGCTCGCCGCCAAGGTAGGGCGGCTGGAACGCCTGTGCCAGACTGTCGCTGAGGTACAGCGCCCCCACGCCCTTGGGCGCGTGGATCTTGTGGCCGCTCACCGCCAGCGTATCGATGTTGGCCAGCTTGATGGGGACCCGCATCCACGCCTGCACCGCGTCCACATGGACGAGGGTGCGGCTGTTCTTCCGCTTGACCTCGGCGGCCAGGCGCTCGACCTCGTTCCGGGTGCCGATCTCGTTGTTGACCATCATGCAGGCCACGAGGATGGTGTTCCTGTCCACATGCGACAGCATCTCGTCAATGTCCAGCGTACCGTCCGGGCGGGGGGCCACGACCGTGACGTCATAGCCCATCGCGGCCAGACGTTCCAGCGGCTTTTGCACACTGGGGTGTTCAAAACCGGACACCACGATGCCCTTGCCGAACTTCCGGGTCAGCGCCGCGCCCAGCAGGGCCATGTTGTTGCCCTCGCTGCCGCAGGAGGTGAAGTACAGCTCCCGCGATTTGCAGCCCAGGCTCCGGGCCACCACGGCGCGGGCCGCGTTCAGGGCTTCTTCGCTCCGGGCACCGGGGGCGTACAGGGACGACGGATTCGCCCAGTGCTCCCGCATGGCCCTGTCGATGACATCCGCCACGTCCGGGGCCACGATGGTGGTGGCGGCGTTGTCCAGATAATGCAATTCAGGATTTTGCAGCATAAGATTCGATTCCTGCTTTCTTTGCTTGCCGTCGGCAGAGCGTTTCGCCCTGAACCGACGTTTTCTCATAATAAACCAGAATAATTATAGCACAAACCCTGTCCTAACGCAAAGGATTTGCGGCATGGCTTGCGCCGGGGCCTGCCATGCTGTATAATGAAGAAAATGAGCTACAGAAAGCAGGGTGTTTTATGGCCGATTATCAGGAATACCGCCGCCGTATCCTCCGCAAGCGCTGGTTCCGGACCTTCTCCGTTGCAGGGCTGCTCTTCCTGCTGGTGCTGGTGGGCGTCGTGGGTACACTGTGGAAACGGCTCCACCGGGAGCAATCCCCCGCCGCCGTGCAGGGGCCGACCATCTTCCAGCAGGAGCTGCAGGGCAGCGAGTGGAACACCGTCAACTACACGCCCGCCCGGCGGCTGGCGGTACAGCTCAGCGCCGACGGCACCACCGCTATGGATTTCCGTCTGGCCGCGCTGGCCGAAAGCCCGGCCGTGGACCGCAGCTATTTCAACGACGCCTGTTTTCTGGGCGACAGCCTGACGCAGGGGATGCAGATCTACAGCACCGGCCTGCCGGAAGCCTCCTTCTGCGCCTATAAAGGCATCGGCCCCAACGCCGTGGTCAACAGCACCACCTGCACCCGCCGGGACGGCGTCCAGGAGATCCCGATGGAGGTGCTGACGGCCCAGCAGCCGAAGGTGCTCTACATCCTGCTCGGCACCAACGTGCTCAACCGGGACGGCGATTATTCCAGCTTCCTCACCTACTACCGCCTCATGCTGGACATGATCGCACAGGCTCTGCCCAACACGCAGATCTACGTCCAGTCCATCACGCCGGTGCGGCCGGAAGTCCGGGCCTCTCACCCTGGCCTCTACAAAGAGCGCCTGTGCGAGATCAATGATGAGCTTTCCGCCATCGCGCTCGAAAAAGGCTGCGTCTTCCTCAACCTGTGGGAGGCCCTGGCCGACGAGAACGGCGACCTGAAGGCCGAATATGCCCAGAACGACGGTTACCACGTCAAGCCCGAAGGCTACACCGCCTGGGTCGATTACCTCCGCACCCACACCATCAACCCCGGCGTGACCTCCGCTGCGGCATGATCCACGAAAAAAGCTGCTGTGCCATTGTTCAGAGCAATGACACAGCAGCTTTCATTTTGTCTGAAAACAGGAACGGGGAACGGCATCGGAACCGTTCCCCATCGATTGGTATTTGGCAGGCGTGGCGTTCTCCTGCATCTCTCAGGGCAGCTGCCCTTGTCGTTACCGTCGGCGTGTGGCTGCCACGAAATTGACCACCTCAAATACCACTCTTATCCTATGTATAGGATACCACATTTACTCTTTTTTGTAAAGTATTTCGCTCTGACGCAAAAGTCGTCGAAAGCGTTTCGGACTGATGTTCCACATCGTAATAATGGAATTCTTATATTCCTCCGGGTCTCCGGAAACCTTCAATCGCAAAATGATCTCCGCTGTCAGTTCCGGTGTCAGGATTTCCTTGAGCACCAATGCCGTGTGCGGACGATTTCCCCTCAGAATATAATCCGGTTCCTGCAAGACCTGCGGAAGATACTGGAACAGCCGGTCATAATCGCCCGGATGACCTTCTTCAATATGGAGGATCTGCTGTTCTGTAATGACAACATCTTCCGTTAAAATCTCTTCGTCTACAACACTGTATAGCTGTCGACTAATTTTGCAGATGAAATCCACGTCCTGCTTCACACCAATCCTGTTTGATGGTTTCAGTATAACATGCAGTGACGGTTTTGTATACAGCATATCACAACAAACGGGGAACGGCATCCGAACCGTTCCCCGTTTGTTGTGATTTTTATTCGATCAGAACAGCCCCGTGATCTTGCCATCGGCATCGACGTCGATGTTGACGGCGGCGGGCTTCTTGGGCAGGCCGGGCATGGTCATGATGCTGCCGCAGATGACCACCACGAATCCGGCACCGGCAGCAAGGCGGACCTCGCGCACCTCCATCGTGAAGCCGGTGGGCGCAGCCAGGAGCTTGGCGTTATCGCTGAAGCTGTACTGGGTCTTGGCGATGCAGACGGGCAGGTTGCCATAGCCCAGCTCGGTCAGCTCGGCCAGTGTCTTGCTGGCGGCGGCGCTGAAGTTCACGTCGTCGGCACGATAGATCTTCTTGGCGATGGCCTTCACCTTGTCCTTGAGGGGCATATCCAGCGGGTAGACATACTGGATGGAGCGGTCTTCCAGGATCTCCAGCACCTTCTCGGCCAGTGCCTTGCCGCCCTCGCCGCCCTTGGCGAAGACCTCACTCAGCACACAGGGCACACCCTGCTCAGCGCAGACCTGCTCCACATACGCCTGCTCTTCGGGGGTGTCGGTCGGGAACGCATTGATGGCGACCACCACCGGCAGGCCGAAGCCATTCTTCAGGTTGTCGATGTGGCGGACAAGGTTGGCTGCACCGGCCTTGACGGCTTCGAGGTTTGGCTGGTTCAGGTCAGCCTTGGCAACGCCGCCGTGGCTCTTGAGAGCGCGGACGGTCGCCACCAGCACACAGGCGCTGGGTGCGATGCCCGCATAGCGGCACTTGATGTCCAGGAACTTTTCTGCGCCCAGGTCGGCACCGAAACCGGCCTCGGTGATGACATAATCGGCCAGCGAGAGGCTGAGCTTGGTGGCCATGACGCTGTTGCAGCCGTGGGCGATGTTGGCAAAGGGGCCGCCGTGGATGATGGCGGGGTTGTTTTCCAGCGTCTGAACGAGGTTCGGGTCCAGCGCATCCTTCAGCAGGGCGGTCATGGCACCGGCGGCGCCGATCTCGCCCGCCGTGACGGGCTTGCCGTCGTAGGTGTAGGCGCAGACGATCTTGGCCAGCCGCTCCTTCAGGTCGGAGATGCTGGTGGCCAGGCAGAAGATGGCCATGACCTCGCTGGCGACGGTGATATCAAAGCCGTCCTCACGCGGGGTGCCGTTGACCTTGCCGCCCAGGCCGTCCACGATGAAGCGGAGCTGGCGGTCGTTCATGTCCATGCAGCGCTTCCAGGTGATACGGCGGGGGTCGATGTTCAGCGGGTTGCCCTGCTGGATGCTGTTGTCGATCATGGCGGCCAGCAGGTTGTTGGCCGCGCCGATGGCGTGGAGGTCGCCGGTGAAGTGGAGGTTGATGTCCTCCATCGGGACCACCTGTGCATAGCCGCCGCCGGCTGCGCCGCCCTTGATGCCGAACACGGGGCCGAGCGAAGGCTCACGCAGGCAGAGCATGGTCTTTTTGCCCAGCGCGTTCATGGCGTCGGCCAGGCCCACGCTGGTGGTGGTCTTGCCCTCGCCCGCCGGGGTGGGGCTGATGGCCGTGACCAGGACCAGCTTGCCCTGCTTGCCAGCCTTGTGGATGAGGCGGTGGTTGATCTTGGCCTTGTAGCGGCCGTAGGGGATCACATCCTCGTCGGCAAGGCCGAGCGAGGCGGCGATCTCGGCAATGGGCTTCATGCGGGCTTCCTGTGCGATCTCGATATCAGACTTCATGGAACATCCTCCTTCAAAACAAAAAGGGCAGCTTTGCACAGCAATTGCGCAAGGCTGCCCAGACGGTCGGCATTGACATCAAACCCGGTCTCTGCTGCACTGTGGTGCTCCACAACGTTCCGTCAGCAGCAAAAACCTCTTCTGACCGAATGATAACACACCCGAACGCCCTTTGTCAAGGAAAAACTTCCCGCGCCAAAAAAGTGCGGGTGAAGTGCCCATCCGGCTTGCATCCACCCCCGGATGTGTGATATACTAAAGTGAATCTAAACGATAGGGAGGCTTTCACGATGCCATTTACACCCAAACTGACTTATAAAGGCAAGCCCCTCGTCCGCAAGGACAACGAGCTGTATTACGGCCGTATGACCGACCCTTATGTACTGCGTATGCAGATCTTGAGCACCAAGCCCGTGGGCGGGATGGAGGTGGCCGATAAGGTCCACATCCAGGTGTTCTCCACCAACGACAGCCTCGCCCCCGAAGCCCGCGTATTCCGCCAGACCACCAAGAACGGCCTGTACAACGCGCTGGACATCGGCAGCATCTGGCTCCAGAAAGCAAACGAGAGCCGCTGATCGTTCGGCGGCCGTCAAAAAAGGGCCTGTCTCCCATGGGAGGCAGGCCCTTTTTGCATCGGATTTACTCTTCGGTCACTTCAAAGTCCAGCGGTTTGCCGCAGTTGGGGCAGGTAGGCTCGCCGTCCAGCAGGTCGGCTTCCTCAAATACTGCGGTGGCACCGCAGGCCGGGCAGGTCACCTCGTACTGCATGGGGCCGTCGTCCTCTTCGGGCTCCTCGTCGTCGGCCAGAGCCACCTCAAAGGCGACCTTGCAGCTGGGGCAGATGGCCTCGCCTGCATCCAGGTCGTCCTCGCTGACGTACACGGTCTCGCCGCAGGCCGGGCAGGCCACTTCATAGTAGGGCTCGCTGGCCACATCGGCGTTGTCGTCGGCGTCGTCCTCTGCTTCAGGCTCGTCGTCTTCCTCGTCGGCATCGTCGTCTTCGTAGAGATCGGCTTCGAGGTCTTCCAGCTCCTCGCTCAGGTCGTTGATCTGATCGTAAGCCTGGGTCACATCCTCGTCAATGCCGTCCACGGCCTGTGCCATCTCACACAGCAGCTCGCTCATGGCCTTGATGACTTTGCCTTCCTTGGTGGTCTCGTCGATGCCGAGGCCCTCCACCAAGCCTTTCAGGTATGCAGCCTTTTCCTTCAGTTCCATACGAATGCCTCCTAGTCTATAAAATTTCTAAGCCGGTCAACGGGCTCACCCTCTCCGTCATCGCTGCGCGATGCCACCTCCCCCGAAGCGGGAGGTTTTGGCTGTCCATGCAACGGACGCGAAGCGGCCTGAGCGGGCAAAGCCGTTTTCCTGAACAAAAAACCGGGCAAACGGTCGCCCGCTGCCCGGTCTTGTCGATAAAATCAGACGCGCTCCATATACTCGCCGGTGCGGGTATCGATGCGGATGTGGTCGCCCTCGTTGATGAACAGGGGGACGCGGATCTCAGCACCGGTCTCGACGGTAGCGGGCTTCAGGGTGTTGGTGGCAGTGTTGCCCTTGACACCCGGCTCGGTCTGGGTCACTTCCAGCTCGATGAAGTTGGGGATCTCAACGCTGAAGACCTTGCCCTTGTAGCTCAGCAGCTTGCACAGCTCGTTCTCCTTGCAGAACTTGAAGTTCTCAGGGACATCGGAAGCGTTGACGGGGATATCGTCATAGGTCTCGTTGTCCATGAAGTGGTACAGATCGCCATCCTCGTAGCTGTAGGTGACATCCTTGCGCTCGATGAAAGCCTGCGGGAACTTTGCGGTCGGGTTGTAGCTGGTCTCGACCACAGAGCCGGTGATGACGTTCTTGGTCTTGGTGCGGACAAAGGCAGCGCCCTTGCCGGGCTTGACGTGCTGGAACTCAACGACCTGAAGAACCTGGCCGTCCTGCTCAAAGGTCACGCCGTTGCGAAACTCGCCTGCAGAAATCATAGGAATTCCTCCATTAGTAAAATCTCATTGATGCTTGACGCATATCTCTATTTATTTTACTCAATCCCGCACGATTTGGCAAGGGGTTTGAGCAAAAAAGACGGTGAAAACAGAAAAAAGTTTATAAGAACGCGCAAGTCTCTCCATAGAGCTGCTGCATCGTCCGCGCATCCTCCGCCTGTGTCCCGGCGCTTTCGCAGATGATGACGGGTTCGAGTCTGCGCTCCGCCAGCAGCTCCATCAGCGGCTGCGGCTCCGGGCCGAACTGGGTCTCGGCAAAGGTCCAGTGGCGCTTTTCGCCGCCCGCCGTATACTCGATGCGGGAGAAATGGACCTGGAACCGCCTGGCCCGCGCGTCGCCGAGGGCCTCCTCCATCCGGTCGAGGATCGCGGCATAATCGGCCTTGGAAGCGATGCCGCCCAGTGTCCGGGCGTTGAGGTGGCCAAAGTCGATGCAGGGGGTAATGCGCCTGTCCACACGGCACAGGGCCAGCACTTCGTCCAGTGTGCCCAGCTGGCCGATCTTGCCCATCGTCTCCGGGCAGAGGGTGATGTCCGAAAAGCCTGCTTCGTCCAGCGCAGCCTGTGCCCGGCGCAGGGTGTCCAGCGCCTTTTCCAATGCAGCCTCCCGGCTCTGCCTGCCGCAGCTGCCGGAGTGGAAGATGACCCGCTGCCCGCCCAGCACCTTGCACACCGCCGCGCTTTGCAGCAGATAGTTCACGCTGTTCAGCCGCTTGTCCTCTTCCAGGCTGGACATGCTGATATAATACGGCGCGTGGACGCTGAACAGGATGTCCCGCGCCGCCGCATCGGCGGCCATCTGCCGGGCCTTGTCCAGTCCCAGCCGGACGCCGCGCCCGCACTGGTATTCAAAGGCGTTCAACCCCATCCGGGCCGTGTAGGCCGGGATGTCCAGGCTGGTTTTGTAGCCCTGCGCTGCAAAGCTGTCGCTCGTGCCCGCCGTGCCGAACCGGATCTTCCACTCCCTCACAAGGTCTTCCCTCCCCGGTCGTAGTACGCCTGCCAGTGTTTTTTCTCCCACTTGCGCTTCAGGACGACCTGTGCGCCGAGGTCCGGCCCGCGCGGGATGACCATCAGGCCGGGAATGCCGTAGAGGGCTGCGGCCATCCGGTCGGCATAGAGCTGGTCGCCCACCATGGCCATCTCACGGCGTTTGACGCCCATCCGGCGGCGGGCCACCATCAGCGCAAAGGGCAGCGGCTTTGCCGATCGGTACAGATACGCCAGCCCCAGTTTTTCGGCAAAGGGGCGCACCCGCTTTTCGGCACCGTTGGATACGATGGTCAGCCCGATGCCCGCCGCGCGCAGGTCGGCCAGCCACTGGGCCACCTCGTCCGGCAGTTCCTGGCTGCGGTCAGCCGTCAGGGTGTTGTCGATATCCAGCACCAGCGCCCGGATGCCCTTTTCCGCCAGCCATTCCGGCGTGATGTGGGTCACATCCTGAAAAACATATTCGGGGGTTATCAGCATAGCTTTGACCTCATTCCGATAGCTATCCTTCGTACAACCTCTCCGTCATTGCTTCGCATTGCCGCTTCTCCTGGTAGGAGAGGCTTTGGCAGTCCTTGCAACGTTTCTGGTCTCGCCAGCGAGACGGAGAGGTCGTACGAAGGGAATCATAAAATGAAAATAGGAGAGCCTGAAACTCTCAGGCTCTCCTACATCAGCGTTAGCAACACGTTTGAAATCTGAACAACCAGCGATTTCAAGCAGTTAATTACTTGAACTTACGCTTGCGGGCTGCTTCGGACTTCTTCTTGCGCTTAACAGACGGCTTCTCGTAAGCCTCGCGCTTACGGACCTCTGCGAGCACACCGCTGCGAGCAGTGCTCCGCTTGAAGCGACGCAGTGCGCTTTCCAGCGACTCGCCCTCTTTAACACGAATTTCCGACATCTTATTCCCTCCCTTGGACCGTGAGGCAGGAATTTCGTTGTTACATGGTAACTAACAGTAGACAGTATAGCGCATTTTCATGCGTTCGTCAACCTTTTTTTGAAAGTTTTTTCGAAAACCTCTCCGTCAGTGCTTCGCACTGCCACCTCCCCTGCGGAGGGGAGACCTTGGCAGCCGGGCACAGCTTGATGTATACGCCAGAGGCTCTCCTATTAGGAGAGCTGTCGAGCGCAAGCGAGACTGAGAGGTTATCAGCCCTTGACAGCCAGGTTGACCAGACGGCCCTTGACGTAGATCTCCTTGGCGATGGTCTTGCCGGCCAGAGCTTCGGCCACAGCAGGCTCAGCCTTTGCGGCTGCAATGGCGTCCTCGCTGGTGATGTCGGCTGCGACCTTCAGGCGGGCCTTGACCTTGCCATTGACCTGCACTGCGATCTCGACCATGGCCTCCACGCACTTGGCCTCCTCGTACTGGGGCCAGGGGTAATAGGCCAGCTGCTCATCGTGGCTGTGGCCCAGCTTCTCCCACAGCTCCTCGGTCATGTGGGGAGCAAACGGGTTCAGCAGCTGGACGACGGTCTCATACTCGGCCTTGGTAGCGCCGCCGTTGTCGTACAGGGTGTTGACCAGCGTCATCAGCTGTGCAATGGCGGTGTTCATCTTCAGGCCCTCGATGTCCGCGCCGACCTTCTTGATGGTCTGGTGCATCAGGGTCTCGACCTGCGGGCGATAGCCCTCGCCCTCGACCAGCTTGTCGGACAGTGCCCACACGCGGTCCAGGAAACGGTTGCAGCCTGCAATGGCAGAGGTCTGCCAGGGAGCTGCCTGCTCGAAGTCGCCCATGAACATCTCATACAGACGCATGGTATCGGCACCGTAGGTATCCACGACCTCATCCGGGTTGATGACGTTGCCCAGGCTCTTGGACATCTTGACGATGGGGTGGCGGGCCATCTCACCGTATTTCTCTTCCAGCGCCTTTTCCGCGGCCTTCTGGCTGCCGTATTCCTTCAGCAGCTTTTCCTGCTCCTCCGCGGGCAGGTTGACGAAGCTGTGGGGGTTCAGGCCCAGGATCATGCCGTGGGCGGTGCGCTTCTGGTAGGGTTCCGGAGAGGGCACGACGCCGATGTCGTACAGGAACTTATGCCAGAACCGGCTGTACAGCAGATGCAGGGTGGTGTGCTCCATGCCGCCGTTGTACCAGTCGACCGGGGACCAGTACTCCAGCGCCTCCTTGGAAGCGAGGGCGTCCTTGCAGTGCGGGTCCATGTAGCGCAGGAAGTACCAGGAGGAACCGGCCCACTGGGGCATGGTGTCGGTCTCGCGGGTCGCGGGGCCGCCGCAGCAGGGGCAGGTGGTCTTGACCCAGTCGGTGTGGCGGGCCAGCGGGGATTCGCCGTCGGGGCCCGGCTCAAAGTCGGTGATGTCGGGCAGCGTCAGGGGCAGGCTGCTTTCGGGCAGGGGCTGCCAGCCGCACTTCTCGCACTTGACCATGGGGATGGGTTCGCCCCAGTAGCGCTGACGGCTGAACACCCAGTCGCGCAGCTTGTAGTTGACCTTATCCTTGCCCTTGCCGCTGCTCTCCAGCCACTCGACCATCTTTTTCTTGGCGTCGGCGACGGACAGGCCGTCCAGGAAGCCGGAGTTGACGAGGGTGCCAGTGGCCACATCGGTAAAGGCGGCCTCGTCCAGGTTGGACGGGGTATTGCCCTTGACGACTTCAATGATGGGCAGACCGAACTTCTTGGCGAACTCCCAGTCGCGGGTATCGTGGGCAGGCACGGCCATGATGGCACCGGTGCCGTAGGTAGCCAGAACATAGTCGGAGATGAAGATGGGGATCTCCTTGTCGTTCACGGGGTTGATGCCCATGACGCCCTCCAGCTTCACGCCGGTCTTCTCCTTGTTCAGCTCGCTGCGCTCAAAGTCGCTCTTGCGGGCAGCTTCGGCCTGATATGCCTTGACGGCCTCTGCATTCTGAATGGTGCCGTTGTCCAGCCACTGCTTGACCATGGCATGCTCCGGGGAGACGACCATGTAGGTGGCACCGAACAGGGTGTCGCAGCGGGTGGTATAAACGGTCAGGGTATCGCCTGCGGTGGTGCCGAAGTTGACCTCTGCGCCGTGGCTGCGGCCGATCCAGTTCTTCTGCTGGGTGGCGACGCGTTCGATGTAATCCAGACCGTCCAGACCGTCGATGAGCTTATCGGCATAGGCCGTGATCTTCAGCATCCACTGGCTCTTGACGCGGTGGACGACCTCGCTGCCGCAGCGCTCGCACACGCCGTTGACCACTTCTTCGTTGGCCAGGACGCACTTGCAGCCGGTGCACCAGTTGACGTTCATTTCCTTCTTATAGGCCAGGCCGTGCTTGTACAGCTGCAAGAAGATCCACTGGGTCCACTTGTAGTATTCGGGGTCGGTGGTGTTGATCTCGCGGTCCCAGTCGAAGGAGAAGCCCAGAGCCTTGAGCTGCTCACGGAAATGATCCACGTTCTTCTTGGTGACGATAGCCGGATGGATGTGGTTCTTCATGGCGAAGTTCTCGGTGGGCAGGCCGAAGGCATCCCAGCCCATCGGGTAGAGCACGTTGTAGCCGTTCTGGCGGCGCTTCCGGCTCACCACGTCCAGTGCCGTATAGCTGCGGGGGTGGCCCACATGCAGGCCCGCACCCGAAGGATACGGGAACTCGACGAGGGCGTAGAACTTGGGCTTGCTGTGGTCGATCTCGACGTGGAAGGTCTTTTCGTCCTCCCACACCTTCTGCCACTTGGCCTCAACGGCCTTGTAATCATACTTCATTGTTGTAATCAGCTCCAGACTTTTCTTCACTACCAAAGATTCTTTTATGACAATCCCGGTCATTGTCCGGTGTTTCTCGATACAACCTCTCCGTCATTGCTTCGCAATGCCACCTCTCCTTGTAGGAGAGGCCTTGGCAGTCCTTGCAATGGTTCCGTTTTCGCCAGAGGTTCCCCTGCCAGGGGGCTGGTGAGCGGATGCGAGACGGAGAGGGCATCCGAAAAAACATCGGGCCGGGATATGTTCCCTTACAGGCTGTGATCCGGCGTCAGATACTCCGAGATGTCGATGGGCTCGCCGTCGGCCCACAGGTGCTCCAGATCGTAATAGGTGCGGGTGTTGGGCACAAACACATGCACGATGACGTTCGAGTAGTCCAGCAGGACCCAGTTCTTGGAGTCGAAGCCCTCGGTGCTGATGGGCTCAATGCCCTTCTGGGAGAGCGCGAACTCCACCTCGTCGGCCAGCGACCCCACCTGCGTGGTGGAGGTACCGGAGGCGATGACGAAATAGTCGGTGAGGACGGTCAGGCTCTCGACCTTGAGCACCCGGACGTCCTGTGCCTTCTTCTGATCCAGGATCTTTGCGATCTCAATGGCAAGAGACTTGCTGTCGATGTTGTTCTCCATCTGATTTCTCCTATCTGTTGTTTGCGTTACTGCCCGGCCGCCTGGCCGTCGGTCGTGGTGGCACCCGCCACGTCGGTGTCGCCGCTGAGGATGGCGTCATCCGACTCTTTGTCGAGCTGGCCCACGAACTGGACGTTGGCGCTGGTGGAAGCCGTGCCGTGGGGCCAGTCGTTGGTCACAAGGTTGAGCTCTTCAACGCTGACGGGGCCGGTATAATTGCGGAAGTAGGTGTTGAGCAGCTCTGCGATGGAACCGGCATCCGGCACCACGCAGGAGTAGCCGTCAAAGCTGTCAGTCTTGCCGACATTGGGCACGCCCATGAACACCGGCGTCTGGGCCAGCATGATGTTGGCGCTGTCGATCCGGGTAAAGGAGACCAGCATCTTGGCGATGGTGGTCAGATCCATGTCGGTGTGGATATAATTGTTGAAGATCAGGGGCAGCTGGTTGATGACGTCGGTCACGCCCATGCTGCGCACCCGCTTGAACAGGCCGGCATAGAAATAGCGCTGCATGTTCAGGCGGTCGATATCGGAGTTGGAGTAGCCCTCGCCGTGGCGGCAGCGGACGAAGAACTCCGCCGATGCGCCGTCCAGATTGCGGTAGCCCTGCTTCAGGGCACTGCCTGCAAAGGACATGTCGTGGGGGATATAGACCTCGATGCCGCCGAAGTTATCCACCATTTCCACCAGCGCCTGCATGTCGATGGTGACATAGTAGTCGATGGGGAGCTTGTACTGGTCGTAGATGACCTCTGCCAGAGCCGCCACATTGCCGCCGTTGGAGAGAGCCACCGAGTTGATCTGGTAGTTCGAGACGGAATAGGTCTTGCCGTTGGAGAGGGTGATCTTCCGGTTTTTGGTCGCCACCAGACTGTTGCGGGGGATCTGCAGCATCCGGAGCGCACCGCCCTTGATGTCGAACTGGCAGTACAGGATCATATCCGTCATGCCGTCGTTGGTGCCATCGGAAGAATAGCCGCGGCCGTCCTCATAGTCGATGCCGCAGACGAGGATGTTGACCACATCGCCCTTGTACTCCTCCAGCGTCTGGATCTCCTCCACCAGCGAGGCAGCGTTCTCCTCCGGCTTCAGGTTCTCCTCCACCCGGTTCACCATGCTGGCCGCATAGACCACGACGCCCGAAATGACGGCCAGCACCGCCAGCGTCACGGCCAGCGGGAGCCACATGGGGGCTCTTTTTTTCTTCTTTCTGGGCTTGGCGCTGCGGCGGCGGGGCGGTTCACTGGGAGCCGCATGGGCACCGCCCCGGCGGGGCGGCGGGGTTCTGCCGCCGTTTCCACCGGTGCCTGCTGACGGGGCCGGATGCGCCGGGGCGGCCGGACGGGGCCTCTGCTCCGGATGCGGCACAGACGGCTCTTCGAAGAAATCCGGCTGGCCCTGCAGCGGAGCCGGGCGGGAGGCAGGAGCCTCCGTCGGCCGCTGTTCCGTCGGGCGGTTCAGCGAGCGTTGGGTGTTGATGCGGCGCGGAGCTTGACTCATTCCTAGATTTCCTCCAGCTTTTTCATTCGGGGTCGGTTCACATTCATGATACCCTTTAGTATAGCATCCTTCCCCACAATCTGCAATCGGTTTTCATTTCCGGTCAGTCGGACGAACCGCAAGCCGTTCCGGCGCGGGCCTCCACCTGCGCCTGAATGTCCTCGTACGCGGCCTTGGACATGGGGTCGAGCGGCTTGCCCTGAGACAGCACGAAGTCGTTCGTCTGCTTGAGGGCCACCAGCATGGCCGCATCCAGATCGTTCCGCTCCAGCCTGCGCAGCTTGTCCACGCCCGACCAGTCCCGCTCGGCGCTGGTCATATCGGCCAGATAGAGGATCTTATCCAGCCTGCTCATGCCCGGCTTGCCCGCCGTGTGGCAGGCAATGGCCGAGAGGACAGCCTCATCCTCCACGCCCCACTCGGTGCGGGCCAGGATGGCGGCACAGATGCCGTGCCACACCGGGGTCGGGCGCTCTTCGCCGCCCTCAGCGTATTCGGGGTACGCCCGCATGATGGCCCGCATCTCGTCCTTGGAGATCTCCTTGGCCGCATCGTGCAGCAGAGCCGCCAGCGCGGCCTGCTCTTCGTCGGCCCCATAGCACTTCGCCAGCTTGACGGCCATTTTCTTCACGTTCAGGGTGTGCTCATAGCGCTGATCGCTCAGGCGGCTGCGCACAAGCTCTTTTGCCTGTTTCAGAGTCATTCTGATCTTCGTCTCCTTTTGTTTCCCGGTACAGCCCCTCGCGCTGGATGACACGGCGCACCAGGGGCGGGAGTTCGTTTTCACAGCGTTCCCCGGCGGCAAGGCGGGCGCGCAGGGCGCTGCTCGCCATGGGGAGCGCTTCCACCGGCGCGAACAGGATGCGGGCCCCGGTGGCGTCCAGCTGCTTTGCCTTTTCGTGGAGGAGCGGGTCGTCGCCGACATTCCGGCTCGTGACCACGAGGCGGGCCAGTCTGAGGATGTCCTGCCAGCGGTACCAGCCGTCAAAGCTCAGCAGCATATCGCTGCCGATGGCGAGATAAAGCTCTGCGCCGGGGAATCCTGCCGCCAGCATCTCCAGCGTGAGGACGGTGTAGTTCCGCCTCCCCAGCGCAGCCTGCTGCACCTCCCAGCCGCTCACGGTCAGAGCCGGGAAGCCGCCCTCCTCCGCCAGCGCGGAAAAGCAGCCGCACATCTCCAGCCGCAGCGCACCGGAAGCGTTCGTCCCCCGCTTGAAGGGAGACGTTCCGGCGGGCATGACCACGATCCGGTCCGGCCGGACCCGCGCCGCCGCTGCCCGCAGATTGTTCAGGTGGCCGTTGTGGGGCGGGTCGAAGCTGCCGCCGTACAGCAGGACTTTCATTTCAGCAGGTCAGCGTAGGCGCTGTCCTTCTTCTTTTGCAGATAGAGCACGAACTTGGAGCCGATGACCTGCACACAGTCTGCGCCGGTGGCCTCGGCCAGCTTGACGGAAGCCTCGCGGGCATTGTACATGCTGCTTTCCAGCACCTTCAGCTTAATGAGTTCGCGGGCGTCGAGGCAGTCCTTCACGCCCTGGATCATGGTCTCGTCGATTTCGCCCTTACCCACAATGAAAACGGGGTCCATGGTGTTTGCCTTGCCGCGCAGGATGGCGCGCTGTTTGCTCGTCAGCATAGTTAGTTTCTCCTTCGATTTTGATGTTGATACGGTCTTCTCCGTACAGAATCATTTGTTCATCGTTCTGCCAGAAATCCCGGCAGTTTCTGTTCCATCTCGGCCAGCGCGTTGCCGCGGTGGCTGATGGCGTCCTTTTCGTCGGGGGTCAGCTGCGCATAGCTGCGGCCCTCGGTGTTGGGGCGTCTGCCCGTTTTGCCCACGCCGCATTCGGCGGGGATGAACAGCGGGTCGTAGCCGAAGCCGTAGTCCCCTGCCAGCCGCGCAAATGCCACGCTGCCGGGGCACTCGCCCACGCAGGTCAGATGCCGGCCATCGGGCAGGATGAAGCAGACCGCCGCCACGAACTTTGCGCCGCGCTGCCCCGCCGGGATGTCTTTCATCGCTTCCAGCAGTTTATCGTTGTTGGCCTCGTCGTCGCCGTGGCGGCCGCAGTAGCGGGCGCTGTAGACGCCGGGGGCACCGTTCAGTGCCTCCACACACAGGCCGGAGTCATCGGCGATGGTGGGCAGGCCGCTGGCCTTGCAGATAGTCTCGGCCTTGATGAAGGCATTTTCTGCAAAGGTGGTGCCGGTCTCATCCGGCTCGATGGTGATGCCCAGCTCTTTCTGGCTGACCACTTCGTGGCCCTGGGCTTCGAGGATGCGCCGCAGTTCGCGGAGCTTTCCGGCGTTGCCGGTCGCTGCACAAATTTTCATGGGTGTACCTCCTCAGTGTTTCCAGCCGGTGCGGGGGATGAGCTCCTCCACAAAGCCTTCCGGGGTGAAGGGAATGAGGTCGTCGATGCCCTCGCCCACGCCGATGAACCGCACCGGCAGGCCGAGCCGCTGCTTGACCGCCACGACGCAGCCGCCCTTGGCGGTGCCGTCGAGCTTGGTCAGGATGATGCCGGTGGCGCTGGCCGCCTTGCAAAACTCTTTGGCCTGGCTGATGGCGTTCTGGCCCGTGATGGCATCCAGCACCAGCAGGGTCTCCAGGCTGGCATCGGGGGCCGCTTTCTTGACGCTGCGGCTGATCTTGGCCAGCTCGCCCATCAGGTTCGCCTTGTTGTGCAGGCGCCCGGCGGTGTCGGCAATGACCATGTCATAGCCGCGGGCGGTGGCAGACTTCACCGTGTCAAAAATGACGGCGGCGGGGTCGGCCCCCTCACCGGCCTTGACCAGCGGGACCCCGGCGCGGTCGGCCCAGATCTCCAGCTGCTCGCTGGCGGCGGCACGGAAGGTGTCGCCTGCGGCCAGCATGACCCTGCGGCCCTGACGGGTGTAATAGTCGGCGAGCTTTGCGATGCTCGTGGTCTTGCCCACGCCGTTGACGCCGATGACCAGGATGACGGCGGGGTGGCCGTCCAGCTGCATCTCCGCTTCGGGGCGCATCTCGTCCGCGATGAGCTCACGCAGCTCATCCGCTGCCTGCTCACCGGTCTTCAGGCCCTTTTCGTTCACGCGGTCGCGGAGCTTGTCCACCAGTTTGATGGCCACTTCGCCGCCGACATCAGCCAGGATGAGCTGTTCTTCCAGCTCATCGTAAAGGTCATCGTCGATCTTGCTGCCGGTGAGTGTGTTCAGGATATTGCCCCAAAAGCCCGTGCGGGTCTTTTCGAGGCCGTCTTTCATCTTGTCTTTTTCTTTTTTACCAAATCCAAAAAGTCCCATATCGGCTTTTCTCCTACGTTTTACTCCGTGCGGCCTCTTCCGAGGGCAGACTGAGAGGTTCGTTTCCAATGCCTCGCGCTCTGAGAGGGTTTCTTTTATTATACCTACGAAACCAGTGTCGCGTCAACCTGTTCGAGGTCGAGTTTGAGCAGCTTTGACACGCCGTCCTCCTGCATGGTGACACCGTAGAGGACATTGGCGGCCTCCATGGTGCCCCGGCGGTGGGTGATGACGATGAACTGCGTCCGGTCGCTCACGCGGCGGAGGTACTGTGCAAAGCGGCTGACGTTGGCGTCGTCCAGCGCGGCTTCGATCTCATCGAGGATGCAGAAGGGCGCAGGGTTGACAGCCAGGATCGCAAAATAGATGCTGATCGCCACCAGCGCCTGCTCGCCGCCCGAAAGGGCTTCCAGATTCTTGATGACCTTGCCCGGCGGTGCGACCCGGATGCCGATGCCGCAGCCCAGCACGTCCGATTCATCTTCCAGCACCAGGCTGGCTTCGCCGCCGCCGAACAGCTCGGCAAAGATGCGGCCAAAGTTTTCGTTGATGGCGCGGAAGCTGTCGGTGAAGATCTCCCGCATCTGGCTCGACAGCTGCGCGATCATCCGGCTCAGCTCGTTTCGGCTGCCCTCCACATCCGCCACCTGCACCCGCAGGGTGTCGTACCGGGCCTTGACTTCCCGGTACTCCTCAATGGCGCGGACGTTCACGCTGCCCAGCGCACGGATCTTGTTTCGCACCTCGGCCGCCTGCGCCCGCAGGGCAGGCAGGCTGTCGAAGTCCACACAGAGCGCTTCGGCCTGCGAGACGGTCAGCTGGTATTCATCCCAGAGCTTGGCGGCGGTGGCATCGTACTCGCTCTCCGCTGCCGCTTTCCGCTCGGCCAGACGGGCCATCTCCCGGCTCATCTCCTCCCGCTCATCGGCGGCGGTGCGGGCCATGGCCAGTGCTTCGGTCTCAGCCTTCTGGCGGGTCAGGCGCTCCTCGGTGGCCCGGCGGATCTCTGCTTCCTTCGCAGCGATTTGCTCTGCGCTCTCGCTCTTGGCCTTCCGGATGGCTTCGATCTCCGCCCGGCAGACCGCACTGCGATCGGCCAGCGCAGTCAGGCTCTCTTCCAGCGATGCTTTGCGGGCAGCAGCGTCTCTGGTGCGCTGTTCCAGCGCGGCGATCTGCGCCTGAGCCAGCTCGGCGTCCTTCTGGCGGGTGATCTGTTCCAGCCGCTTGGCGCTAAGTTGGTCGGCCAGCTCCCGCTGGCGGGTCAGGAAGGCATCGTCGTCCTCGGCGATGCGCTGGAGTTCCGCCGACTTTTCCGCAAGGGCCGCAGCGCACTCCGCCTCCTGCCCCTCGGCCTCGGCCGCTCTGGTGCGGCTTTCGGTCCGCTGGGCGTTGAGGGTGTCGATCTCCTTCCGGCGGGCGGCGAGGGCCGTTTCGGCCTGCTCCACGGCAGCTTCCAGCCGCTTCTGCTCCGCTTCGGCCCGGACCCGGTCGTTCGCAGCCGTGATCTGTTCGCTGTTCGCGGCGGTCAGTTCGGCGGAAACGGCATCCATCTGCGCCTTGCACTGGTCGGTCTTCTCCTGCGCGGCAAGGCAGTCCTTTTGCAGCTTTGCCGCCTTCACCCGCAGCTCTTCCAGCTCCTGTTTGCGGGTGAACAGACCCGCACTGCGCTGGACGCTGCCGCCCGTGAAGCTGCCGCCCGCGTTGACGACCTGACCGTCCAGCGTGACGACCTTATTGTGATAGCCGAGGTCCCGCGCCACGCGGGAAGCCTCGTTGATGTCGTCCACCACCACGATCCGGCCCAGCAGATTGGAAACGATGTTTGCATACCGTGCATCGGCCTGCACCAGACTGGAAGCCAGCCGGGCCGAACCGGTCAGCCGCCCCCGGAACACGCCGGGCTGGACGGTATCCAGCGGCAGGAAGGTGGCGCGGCCCGCGTTCTCGCTGCGCAGCAGGGCGATGCCCGCCTTGGCAGCGGCTTCGTTCTCCACCACGATGTTCTGCAAGGCACCGCCCAGTGCGGTCTCGATGGCGACCTCCCGGCCCGGTTCCACGCGCAGGATGGAGGACACCGGCCCGATGATGCCCCGCAGCCGCCGGGCCGACGCGGCCCGCATAACGGTCTTGACGGAGTTCTGGTAGCCGTCCATGTTCTTTTCCAGCTCCCGCAGCACCGAGAGCCGCTGGCGGGCCGCATCCAGTGCGCGGCTGAGCTTCTGCTCTTCGTCGTCGGCGGCATCCAGCGCGGCGCGGCGGGCCTTGTGCTTCAGTTCCAGGCCCGCGCGGACATTGGCCAGCTGTGTTTCGTTCTCCGCCAGCATCGCGCGGTACTTCACAGTATCCGCAAGGTCCTGCTTGGCGTCGTCCCGCTGGGCCGTCAGCGCCCCGGCGGCTTCTTCCAGCGCAGGCAGGCGGCTCTTCGCCGTTTCGGCAGCGGCCTCGGCGGCGGCTCTGGCCACCTGTGCCTCGGTGCGCCGGGCCGTCAGCGCCGTGATCTCCGTCCGCAGGCTGTCCTTCCGTGCCCCGCTGCGGTCGTTGTCGTGGGTCAGGCGGTCCAGTGCTTCGTTCAGTGCCGCCAGTTCTGCGGCCAGCTGCTGCCCGGCGGCTTCCATGGAGGCGGCCACTGCGCGGTGGCGCTCCAATGCGGCGGCTGCTTCGGTGCTGTCCTGCTGACCGGCGGCAAGCTCGGCCCGCAGTTCTTCGGCGCTCTCCTCGTTGCGGGCGATGTCGTTTTCCAGCACAGCGATTCGGCTCTCGCTGCCGCTGATCTGCTCGGTGATGCTGCGGATATCCCCATTCAGGCGCTCGACCGCAATGGTCAGCTGTTGTGCCTGCATCCGGATCTCCTCAGCCTCGCTCTCAGCGGCCTTGACCTGCCGGTCGAAGCGTTCATAGTCGGCCTGGGCCGTCTCGTGATCCCGCACCTGGCGGCGGACGGCCTCTCTGGCGCGGTGGACGTCATCGGTCCAGAGCGTGACTTCCAGCGTCTTGCGCTGCGCGCTCAGGGCAAGAAAGGTCTCGGCCCTGGCGCTCTCTTTTTCCAGCGGGCCGACGCGGGCTTCCAGCTCGCCCAGGATGTCCCGCAGGCGCTCCAGATTTTCTGCGGCTGCCGCCAGACGGCGTTCGGCCTCGTTTTTGCGGTAGCGGTACTTGGCGATGCCGCAGGCTTCCTCAAAGATCTCCCGGCGCTCGGTGCTCTTGGCAGCCACGATCTCGGCGATGCGGCCCTGCCCGATGACCGAATAGCCGTCCCGCCCGATGCCGGTGTCCAGCAGCAGCTCATAGACATCCTTCAACCGGCAGACCTGGCCGTTGATGCTGTACTCACTCTCGCCGGAGCGGTAATACCTGCGGCCGATGACAGCTTCGTCGGCGTCCAGATCCAGCGTGTGGGCGCTGTTGTCCAGCGTCAGGCGCACCTGAGCAAAGCCCATGGCCCCCCGGCGGCGGGTGCCGCCGAAGATGACGTCCTCCATCTTGCCCGCCGCGCGCAGCTGGCGGGCGCTGGTCTCACCCAGCACCCACCGCACCGCGTCCGACAGATTCGACTTGCCGGAGCCGTTTGGCCCGACGACGCCGGTGACGCCCTCGCCAAAGGTGATCTTGACTTTATCGGGAAAGCTCTTGAAGCCCTGGATCTCCAGTTCCTTAAATACCATCCGCTTACTTTTCCTTTATGACTCCCAGCAGCTTGAGCGCCTCACGGGCGGCATGCTGCTCTGCCACTTTTTTGCTGCGGCCCTCGCCGCGGGCCACCTTGTCGGAGTTGAAGCGCACGGCCACCACGAAATGTTTGTCGTGGTCGGGGCCGGACTCCTGCTCGACCACGTAGCTGAGCTTTTCCTCCGGGTTCTGCTGGACGATCTCCTGCAAACGGGTCTTGTAGTCGGCCTCGGCATGTTTGCCCTCGGTGATGAAGGGCAGGATGAAATTGCGGGCCACCTCCATGCCGCCGTCCAGATACAGCGCCGCGATGACGGCTTCGAACGCATCGGACACGACGCTGGGGCGGGTGCGGCCACCGCAGCGCTCCTCGCCGCGGCCCAGGCGCAGATAGTCGCCCAGGTTGATCTCCTGTGCGAACTGGAACAGCGCCCCCTCGCTGACGAGGCTGGAGCGGATGCGGGTCAGGTCGCCCTCCGGGCGGTCGGCGTAGGCGTGGAACAGGTAATCGGCCGACACGATCTGCAGCACACTGTCGCCCAGAAATTCCAGCCGCTCATTGTGCTGCACCGGGGCACGGCTCTCGTTGGCGTAGCTGGTGTGGGTGAGCGCCGTTTCCAGCAGCCTGGGGTTCTTGAATTTGTAGCCAATGATCGTTTCGAGTGGATGACTCATAGATGCTCTATCTCCCTTATGTCATTGCGGCCGGATGCGGTCTTCCGCAGGTCAGACGCAATGCCGTTCTATAATCCTCAAAACCGTTTTTATTCCGCAGCCGGGGCGTTCAGGTCATCCAGCGCCTTCTGCATGGTGCCGCACAGGTCGTTCTCCACGCAGATCTTCGCCTGACGGATGGCGTTCTTGATGCCCTTGGCCTTGGAGGAGCCGTGGGCCTTGATGACCGGCTGCCTTGCACCCAGGAAGGGTGCGCCGCCGTACTCCTCGCTGTCCATCTGGTGCTTGAGGTCGGACACGCCGCTCTTGAGCAGCAGATAGGCCACCTTGCCGCCAAGGTTCCGGAGGAACATCTCCTTGAGCATCCCCAGCAGCATTTTGGCCACACCCTCGGTCAGCTTGAGAATGACGTTGCCGGTGAAGCCGTCGCAGACCACGACGTCCACCTCACCATTCGGCACGTCGCGAGGCTCGATGTTGCCCACGAAGCGGATGCCGGGGGTGGTCTTGAGCAGCTGGTGGGCCTCCCTGAGCATCGGAGTGCCCTTCGACTCCTCTGCGCCGTTGTTCGCCAGCGCCACGCTGGGCGAGGTGCGGCCCTCGACCCTGTTCACGTAGCAGCTGCCCATGACGGCGAATGCGGCCAGCATTTCAGGGCGGCACTCAACGTTCGCGCCGCAGTCCAGCAGCAGATAGGCCTGCTTTTTGGCGGGCACCATGGTGGCCAGCGCCGGGCGCTTGACACCCTTCAGGGTCCGGACGATGAGGCTGGCGCCCACATGCAGTGCGCCGGTGCTGCCGGCAGAGACAAAGGCGTCGCCCCGGCCCTCCTTGAGCAGGTTCAGGCCCACGACGATGGAGGAATCCTTCTTGCTGCGGATGGCGCGGGCAGGCTCATCGCACATCTCGATGGTCTCGGTGCAGTTCACCAGCTCGATGCCGTCCAACGGGATGTTGTGCTCTGCGGCGGTCTTGCGGACCAGCTCCTCATTGCCCACGCCGATGAGCGAGACGCCATACTCCTTGACGGCTGCGGCTGCGCCTTCCAGCACAGCCAGCGGGGCGTTGTCGCCGCCCATCATGTCCACGATGATCTTCATAGTAGTTCTCCCTTCTGTTTCTGGGATGTTCAGCCTCTCCGTCATCGCTGCGCGATGCCACCTCCCCTAACAGGGGAGGCCTTGGCATTTCGCAAGAGTTTTTCTTTTCGCCAGAGGCTCCCCTATCAGGGGAGCTGTCTGCGAAGCAGACTGAGAGGTTCTTTCTTACAGAGACGTTTCGTCCAGCCACTGCTGGAAACTGGCCACGGCACGTTCGGCCACAGCCATGTAGCGCAGGCGCTTGTCGCGCGGGCGGGTCTCGGCGGGCAGCGGGGGCAGGATGCCCATATTCGCGCCCATCGGCTGGAAGTGCTTGTTCTCGGTGGTCAGATACTGGAGCAGCGCACCGCACATGGTGTCCGCCGGGGGCGGGGGCAGCTGCCTGCCGGTCAGGCGGGCATACAGGCTGCGGGCCGCCAGCAGACCGCAGGCGGCGCTTTCCATATAGCCCTCAAAGCCGGTGATCTGGCCCGCAAAGAAGACGTTGGGGTGCTCGTTCAGGAAAAGGCCCGCGTTCAGCACACGGGGCGCATCGAGGAAGGTGTTCCGGTGCATGACGCCGTACCGCACGAACTCGGCGTTTTCGAGGCCGGGGATCATGCGGAACACCCGCTTCTGCTCGCCCCACTTCAGATTCGTCTGGAAGCCGACGATGTTGTACAGCGTCCGCTCCTTGTTCTCGGCGCGGAGCTGGACGTTCGCCCAGGGGCGGTGGCCGGTGTTGGGGTCCACCAGACCCACCGGGCGCAGCGGGCCGAACCGCATGGTGTCGGCACCGCGGGCCGCCATGATCTCGATGGGCATACAGCCCTCGTAGACCGTGACGGTGTCGGCCTTTTTGCCGTGGGCATCCGGGTCGGGCGCGGCTCCCTGCTCGGCACCGGCGTCAAAGTCGTGGAGCGGGGCGCGCTCGGCAGACGCCAGCGCTGCATGGAACGCCTCGTACTCGGCCTTGTTGAACGGGCAGTTCAGGTAATCCGCCTCGCCCCGGTCGTAGCGGGACGCGGCGAAGACCCGGTCGTAGTCCAGGCTCTCGGCCGTGACGATGGGGGCCACAGCATCGTAGAAATGCAGCCGCTCGTCGCCGGTCAGGCGTCCGATCTCGTCGGCCAGCGCACCATCGGTCAGCGGGCCGGTGGCCACCAGGATGGGAGCGCTCTCGTCGATCTGCTCCACCCGCTCCCGCCGGACGGTGATGTTCGGGCACTGCTCCACCCGGCGGGTGACGGCAGCGCTGAAGGCGTCGCGGTCCACGGCCAGCGCGCCGCCGGCGGCCACGCGGGCCTCCTCGGCGGCAGACAGCAGCTGGCTGCCCATCCGGCGCATCTCCTCTTTCAGCAGGCCGGAAGCGGAATCCAGCCGCTCAGCTTTCAGGCTGTTGGAGCAGATCAGCTCTGCAAAGCCTTCGCTCTTGTGGGCCGGGGAAAAGTGGGTAGGCTTCTGCTCATAGAGCGTGACGTCCACGCCCTTGCCCGCCAGCCAGAGCGCCGCCTCGCAGCCCGCCAGACCGGCACCTAAAACTGTTACATGATATTGACTCATTGATGTTTCCTTTAATCAAGCCCTCTCCGTCATTGCCTTTTGGCAAAGAGGAAAACTTTATCGTACTCGCTGAAAAAGCCCGCCCTTTGGGAGAGCCGGACGCGAAGCGGCCTGAGCGGGTCTTACTCCTTCTTCGGCACCGGCATCTCGAACCCGCAGCCCTCCTTGGCGCAGTAGAGCTTGGAGCCCTTGCGGAAGAGGGTGGAGCCGCACTTTTCGCACTTGGTGGGGACGGGGGTATCCCAGGTCATGAAATCGCAGTCGGGGTAGCGCTCGCAGCCGTAGTAGATGCGGCCCTTGGCGCTCTTGCGCTCCAGCATGCGGCCTTTGCCGCACTTGGGGCAGATGCCGCCGGTATCCTTGACCAGGCGCTTGGTGCCCCGGCACTCCGGGAAGCCGCTGCAGGCCAGGAACTTGCCGTACTTGCCCACCTTGATGACCATGGGGCGGCCGCACAGGTCGCAGACCTCGCTGGACGGCTCGTCCGGCACCTTGACCTTCTTGCCTTCCATGTTCTTTTCTGCCTGTTCGAGGCTGGCTGCAAAGCCCTGATAGAAGTCGTCCACGGTCTTGTGCCAGTCGGCCTTGCCGCTCTCGACCTTGTCGAGGTTCTTTTCCATCTCGGCGGAGAAGTCCACATCCACGATGTGGGGGAACTGCTCCAGCATCAGGCCGTCCACGGCGCGGCCCAGCAGGGTCGGCTTGAGCTTTTTCTGGTCACGCTCCACATAGCCGCGGTCGATGATGGTGGTGATGATGGGCGCATAGGTGGAGGGGCGGCCGATGCCGTTTTCTTCCAGCGCCTTGATGAGGGTGGCTTCGGTGTAGCGGGCGGGGGGCTGGGTGAACTTCTGTTCGCTCTTCAGCTCCCGCAGCTTGAGCACCTGGCCCTGCTCCAGCGGGGGCAGGCTGGTCTCCTTCTTTTCCTTCTCGTCCGTGGCCTCCTCATACAGAGCAGTAAAGCCATCAAAGGTGACGGTGTAGCCGCTGGCCTTGAACCGGTAGCCGCCCGCATACACGGTCACGGACACGGTGTCCTGCTGGCAGTCGGCCATCTGGCTGGCCATGAAGCGGCTCCAGATCATCCGGTAGAGCTTGGCGGTGTCGCCGCTGATGCTCTTGTCCACCTCGTCGGGCGTCAGGGACGGCACCGAGGGGCGGATGGCTTCGTGGGCGTCCTGCGCAGCGGTCGCGCTCTTGGTCTTCCAGGTGCGCTTGTAGGGGCAGATATACGGTTCGCCGTAAGCGCCTGCAATATACTCCTTGGCTGCGTTTACCGCTTCGTCGGAGATGCGCAGGCTGTCGGTACGCATATAGGTGATCAGACCCATGGTGCCGTGGCCCGCGATGTCCACGCCTTCGTACAGCGTCTGGGCCGCGCGCATGGTGCGGGTGGCCGTAAAGCCCAGGCGGCGGGACGCCTCCTGCTGCAAGGTACTGGTGATGAACGCCGGGGTGGGCTGCTTTGCGCGCTTGCCCTTTTTCAGCTCACCCACCGTGTACTCGGCCCCTTCCAGCCCCTTTTCGATGGCGCGGGCCTCGGCCTCGGTGTGCGGCAGCAGCTTTTTGCCCTTGTCGTCGGAGGCCAGGCGGGCCGTGAAGCTCTTGTGCCCCACGCCGAGGGTGGCATCCACATTCCAGTATTCTTCGGGCTTGAAGCCTTCGATCTCCTTTTCGCGGTCGTCGATAAGGCGGACAGCCACGCTCTGGACACGGCCGGCCGACAGGCCCCGGCGGACCTTCCGCCAGAGGAACGGGCTGAGCTTATAGCCCACCAGACGGTCCAGCACACGGCGGGCCTGCTGGGCGTTGAACAGGTCTTCGTCGATGGCGCGGGGGTGGGCCATGCCCTCCTGCACACCCTTTTTCGTGATCTCGTCGAAGGTCACGCGGTTGGGCTCATGGGGGTCCAGACCCAGGATATTGGCCAGATGCCAGCTGATGGCTTCGCCCTCACGGTCCGGGTCGGTCGCGAGAAGGACGCCGTCGGAGTGCTTGGCCTTGCTCTTGAGCTCCTTGATGAGCTTTTCCTTGCCCTTGATGCTGATGTACTGCGGCGTATAGCCGTGTTCGACATCAATGCCCAGCTGGGAGGCGGGCAGGTCGCGGATGTGGCCCATGCTGGCCGTCACCTCGTAGTCGCTGCCCAGATATTTGCCGATGGTTTTCGCCTTTGCAGGCGACTCCACGATCACCAGTTTTGACATAGTTTCTCTCCTATATAAAAAACCTTGCCATCTGCTGCCCGGCCTGCCAAAGGCTCCACGCTCCGGGGCGCCGGCATCGCGCAGCGATGACTGAGAGGTTTGAATGCTCAACTTAACATGTGCGCACCTAGCGCAGAATATACCGTTTGCCCGGCAGGCAGGCCACCCGGCCGGTCAGCTCCAGTTTCATGAGCGTACCCAGCAGCAGCGCGGTGGGCAGGCCGCTTTGCAGGCCCAGTTCCTCCACGCCCTTCGCTTTGGCCCCGATGCAGGCCAGCACCTTCCGCTCGGTCTCGCTCATCGCGGCAGGTGCCGGGCAGGGCACCGCCGGGCGGAGCGCAGCCGGGGTCAGGTGGAGCGTCTCAAACAGATTTTCCGCCTTGCAGACGGCCTTTGCCCGCCCTTCCCGCAGCAGGCCGTTGGTGCCTGCGGAGTTGGGCGAATAGATGCTGCCCGGCACCGCAAACACCGGCTTGCCATACCGTTCCGCATGGCCCACCGTGGACATGGTGCCGCTTTTTTCCTGGGCTTCCACCACCACCAGCGCCATCGACAGCGCCGCAATGAGCCGGTTGCGCTGCAAAAAGCCCACGCGGCCAATGGCTGCGCTCTCCGGCGGATACTCGCTGATGACGCAGCCGTTGGCCTCGATCTTCCGGCGCAGTTCCCGGTTGGTGGCGGGATAGGTCTTGTCGATCGGGACGCCCAGCACCCCGATGGTGGGGCGGTCTTCCCGCACGGCGGCACGGTGCCCAGCGCTGTCGAGGCCGTCGGCCAGACCGCTCACCACAATGGCACCGGCTCTGGCCAGCCCCCGCCCGATGTCCTCTGCGGCCTGCAGGCCGTACTCGGTGGGCTTGCGGCTGCCCACCATCCCCACGGTGCCGGGCTGGTTGAGCCAGGCCGGGTCCCCGGTGCAGTAGAGCACCAGCGGCATATCCGGGATGCGGGTCAGCGCCAGCGGATAGTCCGGGTCTTCATAGGTCAGGATGCGGATATTCCGGGCCGCACACCGCCGCGCAAAGGCGCGGTAATGCTCCGGCGTGTGGTCGGGCAGGAGCGCCCGCTGCGCTGCCCCCGGCCCTGCCGCGCGGCGGAACGCATCGCTCCCCCGCTGCTCCCACGCCTCCTGCGCCCCGCCAAACGCATCCAGAACGCTGCCGTTGTGGCTGCTGCCCACGCCCAGCGTCCCGGCCAGCCAGAGCCAGCAGAGCAGCGGGTCGGGGGCCGGTTCAGGCGGGAAGAAGCTGGTCTGGCCCCAGGCAGGGTCCGGCCCGCTCACAGGCTCTCCTCCCGGAAATGCCACAGCAGGATGCTGCCCGCGATGCCCGCGTTCAGGCTCTCGACCCGGTCGGTCATCGGGATGCGGACGGTGCCGTCGCAGGCGGCGATGGTAGCATCGGTCAGGCCCTGGCCCTCGCTGCCGATGACGACGCAGACGCCGCCCGGATAGCGGGACGCCGCCGCGCTCAGCGGCTGGGACTGGTACAGCGCCGCCGCGAGACAGGTGATACCCTTTTCCCGCAGGGCCGCGATGGCCTCCGGCAGGGCACCGGCCTCAATGACCGGCACCCGCACCGCCGCGCCCATGGAGGCCCGCAGGGTCTTGGGGGCAAACGGAGACGCACAGCCGTCGCTCAGGAGGACGGCATCAAAGCCGAATGCCGCCGCCGAGCGCAGCAGGGTGCCCACATTGCCGGGGTCCTGCACCCGCTCCAGCGCCAGATACCGCCCGCCGGTGCGCACCTCATCCAGTGTATGCACCGGGGTGCGGAACACGCCGAACACTCCCTGATGAGTGCCCACATCGGCGAGCTTGTCCGCCACATGGTTCTCCACCAGATAATGTTCGCCGGGCAGCGTGAGCAGCTCCGGGCATTTTTCGGCAGCGGCCCCGGTGTAGAACAGCGTTTCCAGCTCAGCCCCACGGCAGAGCTCCGGGCAGAGCTTGCGCCCCTCGGCCAGAAAACGCCCCTCGCTGCGGCGGAAGGCCGCACTGGAAGAAAGGCGGCAGGCGTATTTGATCTTCGCGTTGTCCCGGCTGGTGATTTTTTCGTCCATGCAGGCTCCTCCCGAATCCAGAAAGATACAAAAAGGACGCCCGCGTAATCTACGCGCGGGCGTCTTTGTCAAGTTCTATTAGGCGTTCTTGACGGTCTCGACCAGAGCTGCAAAGCTCTGAGGATCGTTGATGGCCATCTCGCTCAGCATCTTGCGGTTCAGCTCGATGCCTGCCTTCTTCAGGCCAGCCATGAAGGTAGAGTAGTTCATGCCCAGAGGACGGACCGCATTGTTGATGCGGGTGATCCACAGGTTGCGGAACTGACGCTTCTTCATGCGGCGGCCAGCCAGAGCGTAGTTGCCGCTCTTCATGACCTGCTGCTTGGCCATCTTGAAGTGCTTGCTCTTGCAGCCGTAGAAGCCCTTTGCCAGCTTCAGCATCTTCTTGCGACGTTTGTGAGTCATCGTAGCGCCCTTAATACGTGCCATTTTATATATCTCCTTTAGTTTCTGTCAATGTCTTGGTTGTGCGTGCGGCTCGCTTACTCAGGCGTAGGGCAGCATGCTCTTAATGGTAGCTGCGTTGGTCTTATCAACGTAGCTGGGCTGACGATAACCACGGGTCAGCTTGGTGGTCTTCTTGGTCAGGATGTGGCTGCGGAATGCGTGGCCGCGCTTGATCTTGCCGTTCTTGGTCAGCTTAAAGCGCTTCTTAGCGCCGGAGTGCGTCTTCAGTTTCATCTTAGCCATTTTAGTTTCCTCCTAAAATTAGTCCTTATTGGGTTTCGGGATCAGCAGAATGGACATCGTGCGGCCCTCAAGCACCGGCGGCTTATCCATGCTTGCCTGGGGCAGAGTCTCGGCAAAGCGTTTCAGCACGTCAGCACCCAGAGCGCTGTGCGCCATCTCACGGCCGCGGAAGCGGATCGAAGCCTTCACCTTGTGGCCGGCTGCCAGGAACTTGGCGGTCTGGTTCACTTTGGTGTTGAAGTCGTTGGTGTCAATGTTGAGCGAGAGGCGGGTCTCCTTGACTTCGACCACCTTCTGGTTCTTCTTGGCTTCCTTCTCCTTCTTCTGCTGTTCAAAACGGTATTTGCCGTAGTCCAGCACCTTGCACACAGGCGGTACAGCCTGCGGTGCGATCTTGACCAGATCGAGGCCGGCCTCCTCAGCAGCGCGCATGGCCACCTGAATGGTGACAACGCCCTTCTGCTCGCCGTCTGCTCCGATCAGGCGAACTTCACGATCACGGATCTGGCCGTTGATCTCCAGTTCCTTCGACTTTCCAGCGGTAGCGATAATGAATGCACCTCCAAACAATAATCCATAGTGTTGCAATATTTGGCATAGAAAACGCGGCCGCCCATGTTTCAGGACAGCCGCGCAAATTCACTCAAAAGCGCAGTTCGCACAAAACGAACCGGTTTTCGTATAGCCCGGAGGATGTTGTCCCTCACAAGGCGAGCGCGGCCAGGCCGTAGCTGCTTTCTTTACCGGAACAGTTTACCACACCCGGCAAAGCCTGTCAAGCATTTTTATGCGATTTTGCAGAAAATTATCCCTTCACCTCGATCAGCTTTCCCAGTTCCAGCGAATAGATACCCTTATAGGTCACCTTCTTCGGCGCAAAGCGCTTGTCGATGGCGAGGGCGTACAGGTTGAGCTGGGCGCGGTAGGCGGCAAGGAAGTCGGCCTCGGTCTTGCGGCGGTCGGTCTTATAGTCCAGCAGTTCGAGATGGTCCGGGAAGACGAGCACGATGTCCGCAATGCCCTGCACGAGGACGCTGGCTTTCGCCGCTTCGCCCTCCGGGGCCGCGCTGCCCTGTGCAGCCAGCACCGCCGAGGCGGGCAGAGCTGTGATGAAGGCCAGCTCCCGCAGCACGGCATCCGCCGCACAGATGCGGGCAAAGGCATCGCTCTCGGCAAAGCGGCGGATGCGGCGGACGTCCAGCTTTTCCGCGATCTCCGGCGGGGTCAGCTGCACGGCCACCTGACGGTCCCGCTCGGCGCAGATGGCCTCATCAAGGGTGCCGGATGTCTTTGCAGCGGCAAGGGCGGCAAAGTCGGCGTGTTCGAGGAAGGCATGCAGCGCCGTGCCCATCTCAGCGGCCGTCAGGCCATCCTTGGAGAGGAAGCCGGGGCGCTCCAGTGTCGTCTGCTCCCGCTTGTGCACGATGCTCGTGACGCTGACCTTGGCGGGCACTGCCGCCAGCGAAGCCGCCGGGTACTGCCAGGCAAAGCCCTGCCGCAGCTGTTCCGTCAACACCGGGTCGGCGGCGGGGGCCTCCGGGGCCGGGGCTTCTTCCGCAGCGGGCTGGAGCTCTTCCGGAGCCTCTTCAAAGGAAATCGCGATGGTACTGCGGGTGTCCGCAAACGGCAGTTCGAGGTTCTCGGCCAGGCGGCGCAGCGGCCCGCCGTTGGGGTGGACGAGCAGGGCCGTGCGCAGCCAGTCGGCGAAGCTGTTGGCCTGCCGGTTCAGCGTTTCCCCTGCGCCCGCCGCGAGGAAGGCCGCCGCCTTCGCCAGCGGGTTGGTCGTTTTGGTCATGCCCAGCGGGATGGTCAGGATCAATTTGTCCTGTGCGCGGGTGAGCGCCACATACAGCAGGCGCATCTGCTCGCTGCGCAGTTCGGCGGCGTGGACATTGGCCAGCGCCGCGTAGGCCGCCGTTTTATAGGAGCCTTCGCCGTCTTCGGGGCGCAGCCGCAGCCGGGCCCCGTACACTCGATGGAGCAGCCCCGGCTGGGGGGTATCGGCGGCATTGACCCGCCGGGCCGTATCCGCCACAAAGACCACCGGGAACTGCAGGCCCTTGGAACGGTGGATGGTCATGATGGTCACACAGCCGGGGCGGGAGCCGCCGGGCACGGTCTCCTGCCCGGGGGAGCCCGCCTGCGCGGCGGCGTCAATGGCGCGGATGAGGCCGGAGATGCCGTTTGCCCCGGCCCCGGCGCAGAAGGACGCGAACCGCCGGGCATCTTCCCGGCGCTTGGTGCCGTTCTCCATCACGCCCAGCGCGGCCAGATAGCCCGTGGACGCAAAGATCTCTTCGAGCAGCTGTTCCACCGGCACACTCCGGGCCATCCGGCGCAGCTCGGTCAGCCGGGCATAGAACGCCCGGACCTTCTGTTCAAAGGGGCTTTCTTCGGCGCTGTTCACGGTCAACAGCAGTGCCCCGTACAGGCTCATCCGCTGGCGATGCTGCGGTGCAGGCGTCTCCCCTGCCGCCTCCTGTGCGGCACGGCGGGCCTCGTCCTGCTGTTTCTGCAATTCCTCCGCGCGGGCACGGAGGCGGACCAGGTCGTCGTCCGTAAAGCCGAACAGCGGGCCCAGCATGGCGGCGGCAAGATAGATATCCTGCGCCGGGTTGTCGATGACCTTCAGCAGCGCGATCAGGGGCCGGATGTGGGGCGCATCCAGCAGATTTTCGCGGGCGTCCGCATAAACCGGGATGCCGTGGGCGGTCAGGGCTTCCACATAGGCCGGGAAGTCGCCGCGCGCCGCCAGCAGGATGCAGCAATCCTCGTACTGCACCGGGCGGGTGGAGCCGCCGTCCCGCACCTGCTCCCCGGAGGCCATCAGGGCTTCGATCTTCTGGGCGATGCACTCCGCGTCCGTCTCGGCGGTGTCGTCGGGCAGGAAGCAGGCCTCCACACTGCCCGCATATTCGCCCGGTGCGCCGCAGACCAGCCGCTGGCCGTCGCCGTAGGCCGTATCGCCCAGGGCGGGGGTCATGAGCTGCTCAAACAGGAAGTTGATGCCCCGCACCACTTCCGGCGCACTGCGGAAGTTCGCATCCAGCGCCAGCAGCGCGTTCTGGCCGGGCGTCCCTTCCGCCGGGCGGGGGCGGGCCGCGCCGCCGGGCAGGAGCGGCCAAGCATCCAGCTTTTCCCGGAAGATGCTGGGGTCTGCCTGCCGGAAGCGGTAGATGCTCTGTTTCAAATCGCCCACAAGGAAGAGGTCGTCCCCGGCGGGCGAAGCCAGACAGCGGTAGAGTGCGTCCTGTAAGGCGTTGGTGTCCTGATACTCGTCCACCATGACGGCCGCATAGTTCTGCCGGATGGTCTCGCAGAGCGGGGTGGGGGTGCCGTCCGGGCTGCGGAGGAGTCGAAGGGCCTGATGCTCGAAGTCGCTGAACTCCAGCAGCTTCCGCTCCTGCTTTTTGGCCGCAAAGCGGGCATCGAACGCCCGCACGGCGGCAAACAGGGCCCGCAGGCGGGGCAGGGCGGCGGCGCGGTCGGCTTCGGCCTCGTCTTCACTGCAAGAGATCAGTTCCAGGATCTGCCCGAACAGCGCAGCCGCTTCGTCGGCGCGGGTCTTGACGGCGGCTTTGTGCTCTCCGGTCAGCCGCTTTTTCATTCCCTTCAGGCCGGGCATCGGCTCCATGCCGAGCACATAGGGGGTGAGCCGGTCGTAGAGCGGGGTCCACTCCCCTGCTTCGGCCAGCCGCTCCACCTCGCCCAGCAGGGCAGCGGCCGCTTCGAGCCGTTCCAGCGGTTCAGCGAATTTATCATTGACGCCTGCCACGGCCTTGGCGCGGGCGGCATCGGTCTTTCCTTTATTCTCAGCCTCGATGCGGTCCAGGACGAGGTCGTCTTTGCAGTCGTTCCAGGCTGCGCAGAACAGCTCCCGCCCGGCTCTGGCAGCGCGGGCTGCCTCGGCCAGCAGCAGGTCGTGCCAGCAGGTCGCATCGAATCCATGCCCGGCCTGCCACGGTTCCAGAAATTCATCCAGCTTGCGGTCGTAGTCGGGCAGGGCGCGGAGAAAATCGTAGACGTGCAGGATGGTATCCCCGGCGGCTTTGTCGCTGCGGCCCTTGCCGTAGAGGTCTGCAAAGGCGCAGAAATCCGGGTCGGCATAGGCCTGTTCCAGCGTTTCGGCCAGTGCCGCCGCGCGCAGGGCCGCCACACTGCCGGGGTCGGCGGGGGAAAAGTCCGGCGGGATATCGAGCGCCTGGAAGTGCTTGCGCAGAAGGTCCAGGCAGAACGCATCAATGGTGCAGATGGGGGCGCGCTGCAGCAGCATCCGCTGGCGGCGCAGGGCCGTGTTGCCAGGTTCGGCCTGACTGCGGCGGAGCAGCGCCTGCCCGATGCGGGCCCGCAGCTCGGCTGCGGCCGCGTTCGTAAAGGTGACGATGAGCAGTTTGTCGGCGTCGATGGGGCATTCCAGGTCGGTGATGAGCCGGACGGCGCGTTCGGTCAGCACCGCCGTCTTGCCGCTGCCCGCAGCCGCACTGACCAGCAGCGCACCGCCCCGGTCGTCGATGGCGGCCTGCTGGGCGGCTGTCCATTTGGTTTCGCTCACGGCTGTTCCTCCTTTCCTTCTTCCGGCGGGGTCTCAGGGACTTCAAAAGGCTTGGCCGGGGCATCCAATGCCCGCTCGCCGATGCCGTTCTCGTGGCAGCAGATAAAGCTGTAATCGCACCACAGGCAGGGGCTTCGGCCCGTGACCAGCGGTTCGGCGGCGATCTGCCCGCCGTAGAGCTGCTCGCCCATCCGGGTCACGAGGTCGTCCAGATGCAGCCGGATGCGGTCGAGCTTGGCGCTGTCGGCGCGTTTGTCCTTCTGGTAGGGGCTGGGCACACCGCGCAGATACGAGAAGGGCAGATACCGCCCCGTCTCGTCGGCGTCCATGGCGCGGAACAGCTTCTGCTCGTCCCGCACCAGACCGTCCAGCTTGTATTCCACGCTGCGGGCTGCGTTGGCGCGGGTGGTATTCTCCGGGGCCGGGTCGGCCAGCAGATACAGAACGCCCGCCGGTTCTGCCCCGGTAAAGCGGCCGCTGCCGTCCCGCGTCAGGCTGAACAGATACAGCAGCATCTGGCAGTCGAGGCCGCAGTAGACCTCCTTCAGGTCCAGTTTTTTGCTGCCGGTCTTGTAGTCCACGACCCGCACCCAGCGGGTGCCATCCTCCTCGACCCATTCATCGGCGCGGTCCACCGTGCCCACCAGCTGGACGGTCCGCCCATCCGAGAGATGATAGGTCTGGGCGCGGACGCCGTCCCCGCCGCTGCCGATCTTCAGCTCACAGGCCACAGGCCGGAAGCTGGACTGGCGCTGTTCATCCCGCAGGTAGCACAGCAGGCTCGCCATGCTCTTTTTCAGGCGGGAGAGCAGGTAGGCAAAACGGGCTGTGTCTTCGGGCAGATAGCGGCGGGCGTATTCGTCCACCAGAAGCCCCGCCAGCTCCGCCATGGCGTCGTCGTCCAGCTCGATGAAGGGAGCCAGCATGGCGGCGCAGGGGTTGTCCGGCGCAGGGTCCGGGTCCAGTGCCATCTGCAGCACCCAGTGCATTAGGCTGCCGCTCTGGTCAGCCGAAAGCTCGGCCCGGCGGCGGGGGCGCAGGCCCAGCACGTACTGCAAAAAGTAGCCGTACCGGCAGGTATAATATTTTTCCAGCTGGCTCGGCGAGATGCGCAGCCGCCGGCCCAGCAGTTCTTCCAGTGCATCCAGGTCGCTGACCTGCCGGGGCGAAGCGTCCGCCATCCGGCGCAGCAGCTTCAGGCCCTCCGGCTCCTCGCCGCCGGGGGTGCGCAGAGCCTCGGTCAGGCTGGCGCGTTCCGTTCCGGTCAGGGGCCAGCCGCCGCCCAGGCAGTCGAGGCCGTCGGCAGGGGTCGCGGCCAGGTCGGGCAGAGCCAGCTCCGGCGGGGTCGGTTCCAGCGCCTCCACGATCGGCTCCAACGCCGCGCAGAGGGTCTGCCCCTGCCCCTTGGGCCAGCTCAGCCACAGCCCTCTGGCCGGGGCGGTGAGCGCCTTATAGAAGCAGACCTGCTCGCGGACGACCCGGTTCTCAAAGCAGTCGGGCAGGTCGATCTCCTGCGCCATCAGGGCGTCGCGGTCGGCGTGGGTCAGCAGGCCCGTCTCGCCGGGGGCCGTGGGGAACTCGCCCTCGGCAAGGCCCAGCACGAAGACATAGTCCGGCTCGTCCAGCCGCATCTTGCCCGCGCTGGCCAGTACCACGGCGTCCAGTGTCTGCGGGATATGCCCCAGGTCGGACGAACGCAGCAGCAGCCCGAACAGGTCTTCGTATTCGGCCACCGTCACGGTCTGCTCGCCCAGCAGGCGGGCCATCTCGTCCAGCAGCTCCATGACCACGTTCCACTCGCGAGCGGCCTCTTCCGCCGCCGGGATGCCCCGCGCCGCGCGGATGGCTTCCACCTGTGCCGCCTGCTGCTCCTCTGCGCCCAGCTCTTTGAGGCAGAAGTAGAGCGCCCGGCTGATGGCCTCGGCGTTGGCGTTCCGCACCTTGCCGCGCAGGGCATCGGCGGCGTTCACCAGCAGAGCGCGGGCCTTTTCGGCATCGGACAGGTTCCGGGCGTCCTCTTCGGTCAGCTCCCGATCGCCGAAGCCTTTGGGGTCGTTCCGGAACGCTGCCCGCCATGCCGCCGCATTGGGCGACCAGGTATAGGCGTAGTTTTCGAGGGCGCAGACCTCTTCTTCGGTCAGGGCGCACAGGCCCGTTTTGGCCAGCGTGGTCAGATTCTCGGTCAGGTCGGCCCCGCGGGCCAGCGCCAGCAGTGCCCGGACCGCCGTGGCCGGGGCGCTGAACTCCGGGGTGGTCGGCTCATCGCAGTAGAGCGGGATGCCCGCCATCCGGAACTCATACCGCACAGCGGCGCGGTACTTGCCGATGTCGCGGCAGACCACCGCGATCCTGCCGCACCGCACCCCCTGCCGCATCAGGCGGCGGATGGCACCGGCGGCGGCGCGGGCCTCCTCTTCCCGGCTGGGCGCAGCAAACAGCCGCACCTCGTCCGCCGGCGCTTCCAGCGGTGCACAGGTGCCGGTCTCCAGCAGCGCGGTCACTGCCGCAAGGCCGGGGGCCTCGGTGTGCCGCAGGTCCCGCCGGAGCAGCTGGGGCGCAGCCACCTCGGCCCCATTTTTGCGGGCCAGCTGGCGCAGCTGCACGGCCACCTGCTTGGCCCCCGAAAACAGACTCACATCGCCGGGCACAAGCGGTGCCCCATCGTCGCACAGGGCCACCGTCACCCTGGGCAGAGCGGCCAGCAGCGCCCCCAGCAGCCGCTTTTTGGGCGCGTTAAAGGTATCGAACTCGTCGATGAAGACCTCCCGCTCCTGCAAAAATCCCGGCACTGCGCCGCAGGCCAGCGCCTCTTCGAGCCGCGCTCCGGCCAGCTCCAGCCGGTCGGCGGGGTCCATGCCGCTGCGGGCGAGCAGGGTCTCGTAGCCCTGAAAGATCAGGGCCAGCTCCCCCAGTTTGCCGCTCTCGGCCCCGCAGCCTTTGGCAAGGTCGGCCAGCTGCTGGCCGGACAGGCCCGCGCTCTTGAGCTCGTCGATGGTCTCGGCGGCCATCTGGCAGAACGCTGCGCTCCGCCGGTTGCGGTAGTAGTAATGGACGTTTTCCTGCAATTCCTCCAGTGCGCGGCGCACCAGCACAGCGCGGCCTGCGTCCGAAAGGATCTGCACGGCTGCGCCGCCCTCCACGGACAGGATCTTCTCGGCCAGGCTCGTGAACGAAAAACTCTCCACCATGCCGGAAAGCGCATCGCCCAGTTCGCGGTAGATGCGCCCCTCGGTGGAGGAGGTGAACTGTTCCGGCACCAGCAGGATGCTCTTCTGACCCGCCTCGGCGCGGGCACGGATGCGGTGATACAGCAGCGTCGTCTTGCCGCTGCCCGACCCGCCTAAGACCAGTTGTAACATAAAAACCTCTCTTTGCTTGCCTGCCCTCTCCGTCATCGCGAAGCGCCTGAGAGGGCGTGACCTGCTCTTATTGTAACACAAAATTGCAAGAACATCTATTCTGTGATACACTGGGGAAAACCGAATGGGAAAGGATGCCATTATGAAGATATTAGCCGTTGACTACGGAGCCAGCCGCACCGGCCTTGCCACCTGCGACGCCTCCGAATTCCTCACCACCGCCATCACACCACAGATCACTCTGAAAGCCCGCCCGAAGGTGGCGGCGCGAGTGTGCGAGATCGCCGCCGAGATCCATGCCGAGCTCATCGTGGTGGGCCTGCCGCTGAACATGGACGGCACCGAGGGCGAACGCGCCGAAAAGAGCCGGAAACTGGCCAAGACGCTGCAGATCTGGAGCGGCCTGCCCGTCCGGATGTGGGACGAGCGGCAGTCCACCTGCGAAGCCGCCGATATCCTCTCCGAGACCGGCACCTTCGGTGCCCGGCGGAAAGAGATCCTCGACTCCGTCAGCGCCACCGTCATCCTCGAAGATTACCTCGCCTGGCGCAAAGAGCACCCCGGCGAGATCTGAGCAGCAAAAAAGGCTCCCACTGCCACGGGAGCCTTTTTGCATTGCGTAGTTGTTATTGATACGTCTCGATGCTGACGCTGTGGATGGTGATGGCCTCGGTGGGCTTCTGGTTCTCATCCACCGCCGTCTGGGCGATGTTGTCCACGATGTCCATCCCCTCGTACACCTGGCCGAAGACGGTGTCGGTGTAGTCAAGGTAGGGTGCGCCGCCCGCCGTCTGGTAGGCGGCCACGACCTCGGCGCGGTAGGAGGCCGCGTTCATCTGGTCCACAAGCTCCTGCGTCACGGAATCGCCGCCGGGCAGCGACTCCATCACATAGAAGACGCTGGCGCACTGGCCGGAGGCATCCGTGGCCGCACACAGCGCCCCGGCGTAGTGATGGAGCCGGTCGGTGGCCTCAATGGGGTAGCGGCTGCCGTTCCAGATGGTGGTACCTTTGCCATCGGCCCCCTGCCCGGCCTCGACGAGAAATTCGTTCTCGACGCGGGAAACGGTCAGGCCGTTGTAGTACCCCGCCTGCGCAAGGCCGATGAAGTTGTCGCAGGCCTGCGGGGCCAGCGTGGGGAAGAGCACGGCCTTGAACACGCCCGCCGAGGTATCGAACACCGCGATGGTGTCGCCCGCCGCCGGGTGGGTGAACTGCACCTCGGCGGACTCCACCGCCGGGCGGGAGATGGCTTTCGGCCCCGAAGTGCCGCTGAGCTTGTCCTTGAGCGAACAGCCCGTCAGCGCCACACAGCCCAGGAGCGCCAGCACCGCCAGCGCTTTTTTATAAAAACGATTCATAACTCTGACCTCTCGGTGAATAGCATAGTAACAGCTTCCCGCTCGCCCGGAACCGAGCAGGCGGTACACAGAGTTCAGTATAGCATATTTCTGCGCCGGATGCGAGAGGGAAATGCGTGAAAATTTGTCCGCAGATTTCTGTGCGAAAAACATCTTGACGAGCGGGCAAAAAAACGCTACACTATAAGCACAGCAAGGGCCTGTGGGAGCACAGAAAGCCCCGGCTGCCCCAACTTTATTTTTCGTTTGTAACAGGAGAACGTATCTTATGGCAGAAGAGATCAAGAACCCGAACGCCGAAGAGGAATATCAGCCCGATCTGATGACCCTTGAGGACGAGGACGGCAACGAAGTCACCTTTGAGGTGATCGACGCGCTGGACCATAAGGGCGTGCATTATATGGCCGTCGTGGAATACGCCGAGGACGAGGAAGACGTGAACGAGGATGCTCAGCTCGTCATCCTGAGCGTCGGCGAAGACAGCGAGGGCGAATATCTGGATGTCGTGGAAGACGACGAGACCCTGCTGGAAGTCAGCAAGCTGTTCGAGAAGCGGCTGAGCGACCAGTTCGAGATCGAGTAAGTTTTTCAGACGATTGACCCGTGCAAAACTTCCTGCCCGGCTCGATTTGTTGCGGTTTATATGATCCTACTAATCATTCAACGGGAGCCCGGCGTTCGCCGGTGGATTGCAGACCTCCCCGCTGTGGGCTCGACCCCAGAGGTTCGATGAGGAAGCGTGAATCCGGAGACAGGGCACCCACCTGTCCGCAAGGGTAGGTTTGATTGCCGCAGACGACCGGGCGGGATCTTTTTATAGGAACTTCATCCACCGCTGTCCTCTGCCAGGAGGAACAGTGTGTGGATTTTTTTATACCCTCTCAGTCTCGCTGCGCTCGCCAGCTTATCCCCTTCTGGCGCAAATGTGCCACCTCCCCCGGCCGGGGGAGTCTTTCGAAAGGGAGAGCCCTTGGCAAGCCGGTTTTGGCTGTTGGTTTTCGCCCTGCGGGCTCTTTTGCAGCAGGGCTTCGCGGATTTGTCAGCGTGTTTGAAAGGATGTGCAATTGCGGCATGAAGTCTGAGCATCTGGTGGGGACGAACATCCCCCGATTCACCTACGACACCCCCACGGTACCGGAAAACGATTTTTATACCCTGTGCGAGGGCAGCCGACCCCTGTGCATGATCTTCCTGCCGGGGTTCGACCATCCCGTCAGCCGTGAGTACATCACCCGCTACCTCAAGACCCTGCCCGCCCTCAAGGGCGCACGGCTGGCCTGTGTGGTGCGGTCCAGCGCCAAGGCGGTGGCCACGGCCACCCGCGGGTCGGAGTTTCCCTTCCCGGTCATCTGCGACGGGCCGGGTGTGCTGTACGGCTATCTGGGCGTGGAGCAGACCCGCGGCCTGCTGAGCTGGAGCTTCGCGGCCCAGAAGATCTACAAGGCCGCCAAAGATGCCGGTTATCACTACGACAAGTCTGCCCCGCAGATCCTGCCGCTGACACTGGTGGTGGGCCCCATGGGCAGGGTCCTGTTCACCCATTCCGGCCGCAGCCAGACCGACCTGCCCGAAGACTGCGCCGCCATCCACGAGGTCGTCCGGGCCGTGGAGGCAGCTACCGTTCAGGCCCGCACCGACGCGAACCCCCACTGCTCCGACGAGACCCTTACCCTGCCCGACCTGATGGGCTGGGATGACGGGACCTGACCCAGCAAAAGAGCCACGGCTGCGGCCGTGGCCCTTTTTGGTTCGTCTCACTCGATGTCGTCGTCCGTGAACAAGCCTGGAATGCCGCAGACTGCGGCGATGCCGACCACGGTGAAGACGATGCGGGACCAGATGGAGCTGCTGCCACCCAGCAGCCACCCCACAAAATCGAACTGGAACAGCCCGACCAGGCCCCAGTTGATGCCGCCGATGATCATCAAGATCAGGCACACTTTATAAAAGGTCTGCACGAAAAGACCCCCTTTCCTTTGGGAATAGCATTTCCCAGGAAAGAGGGTCTTATTCCGTTTTGCGTTACAGCATCCACTTCGGGGCGGTGACCCGTGCACCGCCCTTGTCGGGCTGAGCCACATAGACCTGCGGCCAGCGGATCTTCAGGGCTGCAGCCGCCGTGCGGGCTTCGGCTTCATCGGCAAAGATGCCGAACACCGCCGCGCCGCTGCCGGTCATCAGGGCCGTGAGCGCACCGTGTTCGCAGAGCGCAGCCTTGATGGCCTCATTGTCCTTGGCACCGCTGCACTCTTCCAGCGCGTTGCCTGCGGCGGCACAGACGGCGGCCAGATCTTCGGCGCGGATCGCGGCTTCCTGCGCCTCGCAGTCGGGGTGGCGGCTGCTGCCCACCCGGTCGTAAGCCGCAAAGGCCTCCGGGGTCGAGACACCGTAGTCCGGCATGACCACCGTGAACCAGCAGTCCGGGCAGGGCGGCAGAGCTTTCATCACATCACCCACGCCCTGCACCCGGCAGGTGCCGCCCATAAGGGCAAACGGCACATCGGCACCGATTTTGGCACCCAGCGCGCAGAGCTCGCTCATGGACAGATGTGCCCCATACAGAGCATTCAGTCCCACGAGGACGGCGGCGGCATCCGCACTGCCGCCCGCCATACCGGCCCGCACGGGCACGTTCTTATAGATGGTGATGTCCACCCCCGCCAGCAGGCCGGTGTAGCGGAAGAACGCGATAGCCGCCTTGATGGCGGTGTTGCTGTCGTTGGCGGCAACCGGGCTTCCGGGCAGAGAGAGGTTCAGGCCGCTGCTGCGGGCCAGCACCACCTTTTCATACAGGGTGATGGCCTGCATGGTCATGTCAAGGTCGTGGTATCCGTTGGGCAGAGTACCCACCACGTCCAGCGCCAGATTCAGCTTGGCAGGGGCCAGAACGGTCACACGGTTCAGTTTTGCCATTTTCAACTCTCCTCACTGCGGCATTGCGATGCCGTTTTCCTCCAAAAAGGCGCGGATGCGCTTCATGGCTTCGGTCAGATGCTCCACCGAGTACGCATACGACACGCGGCAGTACCCCTCGCCGGAAGCGCCGAAGGCATCGCCGGGCACCAGTGCCACGTGCTTCTGCTCCAGCAGCCGGGTGCAGAACTCCTGGCTGGTCATCCCGGTGGACTTGATGCAGGGGAAGGCGTAGAACGCACCCCGTGGCTCAAAACAGGTCAGGCCCATGGCGTTGAAGCCCTTCACCACCAGACGGCGGCGCATGTTGTACTCATCCCGCATCCGGTCGATCTCGCCGTCGCAGTCCTTCAGGGCTGTGATGGCGGCGTACTGGCTGGTGGTGGGGGCGCTCATGATGGCGCTCTGGTGGATCTTGGTCATGATCTTGATGATGGGAGCCGGGCCGCAGGCATAGCCCAGACGCCAGCCGGTCATCGCATAGCTCTTGGAGAAGCCGTTCACCACGATGGTCCGCTCGGCCATGCCGGGCAGGGTGGCAATGGAGACGTGCGGCCGCAGGCCGTAGTTCAGCTCGGCGTAGATCTCATCCGACAGCACCAGAACATTCGTGTCCCGCAGAACGTCGGCGATGGCTTCGAGGTCTTCCTTCTCCATCACGGCACCGGTGGGGTTGTTCGGGAACGGCATGATGAGCAGCTTGGTCCTAGGGGTGATGGCCGCTTTCAGGGCCTCCGGGCGGAGGCGGAACTCATCCTCCTGGCGGCAGGCCACATGGACCGGCACACCGCCTGACAGAGTGGTGATGGGCTCATAGCAGACGAAGCACGGCTCCGGGATGACGACTTCGTCCCCCGGCTGCACCACGGTGCGGATGCACATATCAATGGCCTCACTGCCGCCCACGGTGACCAGCACCTGGCTCAGCGGGTCGTAGTGCAGGTTCATCCGGCGCTCCAGATAGCGGCAGATCTCTGCGCGCAGCTCCTTCAGGCCCGCATTGGCGGTATAGCGGGTGCGGCCGTGTTCCAGGCTCTCGATGCCGGCCTCGCGCACGGCCCAGGGCGTTTTGAAATCCGGTTCGCCGACGCCCAGGCTGATGCACTCCGGCATGTCGGCGGCAAGGTCGAAGAATTTGCGGATGCCGGAGGGGCGCATGGCCGCAGCGGCAGGCGCGATCAGTTTATCGTAATCCATCACAGCACGGTGCACTCTCTTTCATCGATTTCGTCGTCCTGGTAGAAGCGGCCCTCTTTCTTATAGGTACGCAGGACAAAATGGGTGGCCGTGGACAGCACGTCGTCCAGCGGGCTCAGGCGCTTGGCCACGAACAGGGCGATCTCCTGGAAGGTCTGCCCCTTGATGATCAGCTGCAGATCGTAGCCGCCGCTCATCAGCAGCACGCTCTCCACCTCGTCAAAGGCGGCGATGGTGGCTGCGATCTCGTCAAAGCCGCGGCTCTTCTTGGGGCTGACGTTCAGTTCGATGACGGCCTCCACCCGGTTCACCCCGGCCTTTTCCCAGTCCACAAGGGTCTTGTAGCCCTTGATGATGCCCTGCGCACGGGCCAGGTCGATCATCGCCGCCACCTCAGCGGGGGATTTATTCAGCATCGTGGCAATGTCCTCGATCGGCAGCCGCGCGTTGTCTTCCAGAAGTTTCAAAAGCTGTTCCATCGTCGTTACTCCTTTGTATCCGCGGCGTACCGCGTCGATTTGTATCTTTCAGTATAGCACAAGCGCGCCGTATTTGCATCTTGTTTTTTGGATAGACCGTCTTTTCCGCTCAGTTCTCGTTCTTTTTTCCAAAAAGTGTGTTCAAAAACCGGTAAATCTGCTATACTGGAAGGGAAATCAACCTCTCCGTCATTGCTTCGCAATGCCACCTCCCCTAACGAGGGGAGGCCTTGGCAGCCGATTTCACTTCATCTTACTGCCAAAGGCTCCCCTACCAGGGGAGCTGGCGGGCGCAAGCCCGACTGAGAGGTTTTCCATCAACTATTGGGGGTAAGGAATATGAAAGCATTCATCACGGTCATCGGCCACGACACCGTCGGCGTCGTCGCAAAAGTTGCTGCCCTGTGCAGTGAGCTCAACATCAACATCGAAGACGTGACTCAGAGCATCCTGCAGGGCATGTTCGCCATGATCATGCTGGTGGACATCAGCCATTGCAGCGTCAGCCACGAGGAACTGCACAACCGCACAGACGCCCTGGCCAAGGAGATGGGGATGCAGATCAACGTCACCCGTCAGGAAGTGTTCGACGCGATGCACACGATCTAACCTCTCCGTCATCGCTGACGCGATGCCACCTCCCCTATTGAGGGGAGGCCTTGGCAAGCCGGTTTTGAACGTGTTAACCGCCTGCGGCTCCAAAGCAGCCGGGCTTCGCGTTTTTGTCAGCGACAGAGGAATCTAAGAGAGAAGGGAATCTATTATGAGCATGATGAATACCGGTGACATCCTCGAAACCATCGAGATGTTCACCCAGGACAATCTGGACGTGCGGACCGTGACCATGGGCATCAGCCTGCTGGACTGCATCGACCCGGACCCGAAAAAGGCCTGTGAGAAGGTCTACAACAAGATCGTGACCAAGGCGGCCAATCTGGTGCCCGCCGTGGAGCACATCAGCGCCGAATACGGCATCCCCATCATCAACAAGCGCATCAGCGTGACGCCCATCGCCATGCTGCTGGGTGCCTGCCCGGATGCCGACCCGGTGGACTTTGCCAAAGCACTGGATGCCGCCGGCAAGAAGGTGGGCGTCAACTTTGTGGGCGGCTACACGGCCCTTGTGCACAAGGGCTTTTCGGCGGGCGACCTCCGGCTCATCGAGTCCATCCCCCGCGCACTGGCGGAGACCGACATCGTGTGCAGCTCGGTGAACATCGGTGCCACCAAGGCGGGCCTGAACATGGACGCCATCAAGCTGATGGGCGAGGCCGTCAAGAAGGCCAGCGAGCTGACGGCAGACCGTCAGTGCATCGGTGCGGCCAAGCTGGTCGTCTTCTGCAATGCGCCGGAGGACAACCCCTTCATGGCCGGTGCATTCCACGGCCCCGGCGAGCCTGACTGCGAGATTCACGTCGGTGTCTCCGGCCCCGGTGCAGTGCGCGCCGCGCTGGCCAAACTGCCCAAGGATGCCCCCATCGACGAGGTGGCCGAGCTGGTCAAGCGCACGGCGTTCAAGATCACCCGCGTGGGCCAGCTGGTGGCAAACCTCGCCTCCAAGGCGCTGGGTGTGCCCGCCGGCATCATCGACCTGTCGCTGGCCCCCACCCCGGCCGTGGGCGACAGCGTGGCCAACATCCTCGAAGAGATGGGCCTTGAGACCTGCGGCTGCTGCGGCACCACAGCCTGCCTGGCCCTGCTGAACGATGCCGTCAAGAAGGGCGGCGTCATGGCCTCCAACCACGTGGGCGGCCTGTCCGGTGCCTTCATCCCCGTCAGCGAGGACGACGGCATGATCCACGCAGCGGAGTGCGGCTGCCTGACCATCGAAAAGCTCGAAGCTATGACCGCCGTCTGCTCGGTGGGCATCGACATGGTCATCATCCCCGGCGACACCACCCCTGCCGTCATCAGCGCCCTCATCGCCGACGAAGCCGCCATCGGCATGGTCAACAGCAAGACCACCGCCGTCCGCGTCATCCCGGCCATCGGCCGCAAGGCAGGCGAGATCCTGGACTTCGGCGGTCTGCTGGGCTATGGCCCCATCATGCCGGTCAACCAGCGCGACCCGTCGGTCTTCATCAACCGCGGCGGCCGCCTGCCCGCCCCGATGCAGTCGCTGAAGAACTGACCCTCTCAGTCAATGCTTCGCATTGCCAGCTCCCCCGAAGGGGGAGCTTCAGCAGTGACGTGTGTACGCTCTATTCATTATGAAACTTGATATTGTTCCCAAAAATCATGGTATGCTCCCGCAGGCTCGTGCGTTGCGCCGCAATATGACTCCACAGGAAGCAAAGTTGTGGTATCAATTTTTACGAAACTATCCTGTTAAAATCTACAAGCAGCGTATCATTGAATCCTTTATCGTCGATTTTTATTGTTCAAAGGCTCAATTGGTCATCGAAGTGGATGGCACACAGCATTTTTCTGAACAGGGACAGACTTATGACCGCGAACGAAGCGCTATTTTAGCGCAATACTATTTACAAGTCCTGCGTTTTTCGAATGCGGAAGTGGATTTTCATTTTGACTCTGTCTGCGAAAAGATTCATCAAACGATCCAATCTCGTTTATGATGTTTCCCTTTTCCATTCAAGCTCCCCCTTCGGGGGAGCTGTCGCCGCAGGCGACTGAGAGGGTTTCCGCTGTATAATCACACCCAAACAGACCCAGACTCTGGATAGTATTTCCAGAGAAAGGGTCTGTTTTTTATGTACAGCCGCATTTTATCCCGCCAGATGACCGTCTGGTGCATCACACTCAGCGGTGCGCTCGCGCTCTGCATCGGTCTGCAGGGCCTGCTGGGCTGGGGCCGCACCCAGCTCGACACCGGAGCCGCGCTTGCCGCCGACACTCTGCGGCTCCACATCCGCGCTGCCAGCGACACCACCGCCGACCAGACCGACAAGCTGGCCGTGCGGGACGCCGTGCTCGCGTATCTGGACACGGCCTGCCCGGCGGCAGACCAGCCCGCCGCCCTCCGCTGGGCTGCGGCCCATCTGTCCGAGCTGCAGTGGGTCGCCCGCACCGTGCTGGCCGGGCGCGGCAGTTTTGCTCCGGTGCGGGTGTATCTGGTGGAAATGTACTTCGGCACCACCCGCTACTCTGCCTCGGCCCTGCCCGCCGGGCGGTATCAGGCCCTGCGCATCGACATCGGTGCAGCCCCCTATGGTCGGAACTGGTGGTGTGTGCTCTACCCCGGCCTCTGCCGCACCGCCTGCGGCGGCTATGCCGCCCCCGCCGAGAACGACCTCGTCTGCGGGCGGTATCTCCTGCGGTTCAAATGCGTGGAGTGGTGGCAGAAGCACACCGCCCGCCGGGAAGATGTCATCCTGCTGGGATGACATCTCCGTCATCGCATCCGCGATGCCGCCTCTCCCGGCAGGAGAGGCCCTGGCCGTCGGGTATTGCCTGCCGGATCCGACAAAGGTTCCCACGAACACTTCCACCTTCCGCCGCATAAGCTCCTGGTGGAAGGAGTGTGAGTTTGACCATGGCAATTCCTGCCTATTATTCCCTCATCCAGCGCGGCTCCACCGGCCCCGACGTAGCACTGGTGCAGACCTGGCTCAACGGCCTGCGCGACACCTGCACCTGGTACCACGAGCTGACCACGGACGGGCGGTTCGGCACCAAGAGCGTGAACGCGGTGAAGGAGTTCCAGCTCAAGAACGACATGAATGTGGACGGCAAGGTGGGCGCGAACACCTGGAACGTGCTCTACACCCAGTACACCGCCAAGCACGGCCTGCACGTCCCCTACCCCGGCATCGTGCTGCGGCAGGGCAGTTCCGGCGGCACGGTCCGGCTGGTGCAGCAGAAGCTGAACGCGCTGGGTGAAAAGCTCTCCACCGACGGCAAATACGGTGCTTCCACCGCAGCCGCCGTGGAGCGCTACCAGCGCCGCAACGGCCTCACTGCCGACGGTACAGTCGGCAAAGCCACCTGGGAGAAGATGTTCTGACGACGGCCCACCCTCTCCGTCTGCTTCGCAGACAGCTCCCTCGAAGGGGGAGCCACTGGCGAGACGGTTTTGGGCGTACTGGATGAGCAAAGTTTCTTGAAACCATAAAATGGAGTGCTCCGTTGTTTCGTTCGACCGCATCTACCCAAACGCTCTTTGTCAGAGCGCAGTACAGATGTTGTTGGCCCTGACAGCGGAGCACTTCCGTTTACGATACGAAATACGTTCAGCGTCCAGCAGGGGCTGCCCGGCATGCCAATGGCTCGCCCTTCGGGAGAGCTGGCAAACCCGCAGGGTTTGACTGAGAGGGTAAGGCCGTTTATAATAAGAGCATCCCCAACTGAAAGGCGGTGCTCCCATGCGTTTTCTTCACCTCTCCGACCTGCACCTCGGCAAGCGGGTCTGCGAGTTCTCCATGCTGGACGACCAGCGGTATATTCTGGAGGAGATCTTGTCGCTCCTCGACACCCACCCCGTGGACGCTGTGCTGCTGGCGGGCGACCTCTACGACAAACCCGTGCCCCCCGCCGAAGCCGTCCGTCTGCTGGACTGGTTCCTCACCGAACTGGCCGACCGGAAGCTGCCGGTCTTCGCCATCAGCGGCAACCACGACTCCGCCGAGCGGGTCGCGTTCGGTGCCCATCTGCTGGCGGGGAGCCAGGTCTACGTCAGCCCGGTGTTCGAAGGGGCCCCGGCCCCCATCCCCCTCACCGACGCATACGGCCCGGTGGACATTTACTTACTGCCCTTCCTGAAACCCGCCACGGTGCGCCACATCTACCCGGACGAGCCCATCGAGAGCTACAGCGACGCCCTGGGCTGTGTGCTGCGCCGCTGCGCCCCCGACCCGGCCCGCCGCAGCGTGCTGGTGGCCCACCAGTTCGTGGCCGGTGCCGCCGCCTGCGAGAGCGAGGAGCCATCGGTGGGCGGGCTGGACTGTGTGGATGCCGCCCTCTTTGACGGCTTCGACTATGTGGCCCTCGGCCACCTGCACAGCCCTCAGAAGGTGGGCCGCGATACCCTGCGCTACTGCGGCACCCCGCTGAAGTATTCCTTCTCGGAGGCACACCAGCACAAGAGCGCAACGTTTGTGGAGCTGGGGCCGAAGGGAGAGGTCACGCTTTCCACCGCGCCGCTGACCCCGAAGCACGACCTGCGGGAGCTACGCGGCAGCTACATGGAGCTGACCGACCGCCGCAGCTACGCAGGCACGGCCACCGACGACTATCTGCACATCACCCTGACCGACGAGCAGGATGTGCCCGATGCGCTGGCCCGGCTGCGGGTCATTTACCCGAACCTGATGCGGCTGGACTACGACAACCTCCGCACCCGCACCCAGGCCGACCTCGACGCCCCGGCCCAGACCGAGCAGAAAACACCGCTGGAACACTTCGCGGCCTTTTATGCGCTGCAAAACAATCAGCCCCTGAGCGCCGAGCAGGCTGCGTTCTGCCAGCAGCTCATTGAAACGCTCTGGAAGGAGGAGGACGCATGAGACCCCTGAAGCTGACCCTCTCGGCCTTCGGGCCATACGCCAGCGCCGTCACGCTGGAACTGGAGCGCCTGGGCAAAGGCGGCCTGTATCTCGTCACCGGTGACACCGGCGCGGGCAAGACCACCCTTTTCGATGCCATCACCTATGCCCTGTACGACCATTCCAGCGGCGGTGTGCGGGACGGTGCCATGCTGCGCAGCAAGTACGCCGACCCCGGCACCCCCACCTTTGTCGAGCTGGAATTTGAGGTGCGCGGCCAGCGGTACACCGTCCGCCGCAACCCGGACTACCTCCGCCCCAAAGCGCGTGGCGAAGGCACGACCACCGAAAAGGCGGATGCCGTCCTCACCTACCCGGACGGACGCCCGCCCGTGACCCGGTCGAAGGATGTCACCGCCGCCGTCACCGCCCTCATCGGGCTGGACTACGACCAATTCTGCCAGATCGCCATGATCGCGCAGGGGCAGTTCACCCGCCTGCTCAACGCCACGACCGAGGAGCGGAGCAAGATCTTCCGCAAACTGTTCCGCACCCAGCGCTACCAGAAATTGCAAGACGCGCTGCAAGAGGAGAACGCCCGCCTCACGGCCCAGCGCACGGCCCAGAATGTCCAGCTGGACGCGGTGCTCTCCGGCATCCGCTATCCGGAGACCGACCCCGACGCTGAAGCGCTGGGTGGGCTTTCGGCGCAGCGCCCCGCCGAGGAAGTCACCGCCCTGCTGGACGGGCTCCTCACCCGGCAGGAAGCGGAACTCTCCGCTGCTGCCGCCGCCCACACCGCCGCGCAGACGCAGCTGGATGCTTTGCAGCAGACGCTGGGCCGGGCCGAGCAGGCCGAAGCCCTCCGCCGCCAGCGGGTCGAAAAGCAGGCCGAGCTTGCCGCCCTGCTCCCCCGCCGGGACGCGGCCCGCGCCGATGCGGCCCGCCATGCAGGCGATGCCGCTGCACTGGACGCTCTGACCACCCAGCTGGAGCGGGCCAGAGCGGGCCTTGACGCCTGCGACGCGCTGGACAAGCTCTGCCGCGCACAGACCGCCGCCCGCAGCGAGGCCGACCTGGAACAGGCCAAAGCCCGCAAGGCGCGGGCCCAGCTGACCGCACTGGATGCGGAACTCGCCGCGCTGGACGCCGAAGCGGCCGCCCTCGGCGACCCGGAGACCCGGAATGTGGCCCTGACCGCTCAGGCCGAGCAGCTCACCCGCCGGGAGACCGCCCTCACCGCGCTGGCTCAAAGCCTGACCGAAGACCAGCGCCGCACCCACGCAGCCCGACAGGCACAGGACGCCTACCGCACCGCAGCCGCCGCGCAGGAAGCCGCCCACGCGGAGCGGGACGCCTGCGAGCGGGCATTTCTGGACGCACAGGCCGGGCTTCTGGCGCAGGGCCTTGCCGAAGGCACCCCCTGCCCCGTCTGCGGCAGTGTCCACCACCCGGCCAAAGCAGCGCTGCCTCACACCGCCCCCACCCAGGCGCAGGTGACCGCCGCCAAGCAGGCGGCCGAAGCAGCAGACCGCGAAGCGCAGGACCGCGCGGCCGCAGCCCGCGAAGCCCTCGCCGCCCAGCGGGAGGGCAAAGCCACCCTCCGCCGGGACGCCGAAAGCCTTCTGCCCGAACGCTTCACCTCGCCGGAGGGGCCGGTCGCTCTGACCGTGGCCCTGCTGAAAACGGCTCTTGCCGAGGAGACTGCCGCGCTCCAGACCGCACAGGCCGAGAACCGCACAGCCCGGCAAAAGGGCGCCGCCGACTGCGCCCTCCGCACCCGGCTGGATACCGCCCGCAAGACCAAAACGGCCCAGCGCACTGCGCTGGAAGCAGCAGCGGCCTCTGCCGAACAGACTGCCGCTGCCCGCGAAGCCACGGCTGCAGCGCTGGAACAGCAGATCACCGAAGCCCGGCAGACCGCACCGGCCAGCCGCGCCGAGGCCCAGCAGACAGTCGCCGACCTGACGGCCCAGCGCACTGCCCTGCGCACCGGCATGGAGCAAGCCGAAGCCGCCCGCCGCGCTGCGGAAAACGCCGTCGCTGCCGCCGAAGCCGCCGTGCAGGCCCTGCAAGACCAGCAGGCCCCGGAGACCGGGGCCGCAGACCTCGACGCTTTGCGCACCCGGCTCGCCGCGCTGCAAACGGCCCGCCAGCAGGCCGCCGAGCAGGAAAAGGCCCTGACAGCCCAGCTTGTGCCCAACCGCCGCGCCGCCGCCGACTACCGCCGCCTGGCCGCGGCCCGGCAGGTGCTGGAGTCCCGCTGGCAGTGGGTCAACGCGCTGGCCTCCACAGCGGGCGGCACCCTGAGCAGCAAACAGAAGATCAAACTGGAAGCCTACATCCAGATGCACTATCTCGACCGCATCCTCGTCCACGCCAACACCCGCCTGATGCAGATGACCGCCGGGCAGTACGAGCTGGAGCGGGTGGGGGCCGAGACCCAGCGCAGCCAGCCCGGCCTGGCCCTCGGCGTCACCGACCACCACAACGGCACCCGCCGCAGCGTGAAGACCCTTTCCGGCGGCGAGAGCTTCAAGGCCTCGCTGGCGCTGGCGCTGGGCCTTTCGGACGAAGTCCAGAGCACGGCCGGCGGCATCCGGCTGGATACCCTCTTCCTCGACGAGGGCTTCGGCTCCCTCGACGACGAGAGTCTGGAACAGGCCATCCGGGTCCTCTCCGGCCTGACCGAAGGCGACCGGCTCGTGGGCATCATCTCCCATGTCGCCGCCCTCAAAGACCGCATCGACCATCAGGTCCTTGTCAAAAAGGCCCGCAGCGGGGGGAGCACGGTGGAGCTGATCGTGTAAACATGTCCGTTTCTCCACCCTCTGTTCCGGCCCTGCCGAAAAAAAAATCTCCGCGCAGCTGCGCGGAGATTTTTTGTTTGCCTTCTTATTGTTCTTTCTGTTCTTCGCTCGTGTAGAGCATCATCAGGTGGTTGGCCGAAGCTTCCAGCTGCTCTTTGGCTTGCCGGAGGTTTGCTTCCTCGGTCTCGTTCATCTTTTCGGGTTTGTCCTTCCGCAGGCAGCGGCGGAGGTTGGCCACATTGGCCTTGATGCGGTTCTTCTCGTCCTTGTCCAGCTCCTTTTTGCACTTGGACAGGGCCTCATCCACCTTGTAGGCCAGCACTTCGGCCTGATTGTGAAGTTCCAGCCGCTCTTTCCGGCGGCTGTCCTCGGCCTCATACGCGGCGGCATCCGCCATGGCGCGCTGGATCTCGTGTTCCGACAGGTTCGTGCTGCCGGTGATGGTGATGTTCTGCTCCCGCCCGGTGCCGAGGTCTTTGGCGGAGACCTTCACGACGCCGTTGACGTCGATGTCAAAGGTCACTTCGATCTGCGGTTTGGACGAGAAGCTGGCACGGATGCCGTTCAGCTTGAACTTGCCCAGGCTCTTGTTGTCCCGCGCAAAATGGCGTTCTCCCTGCAGGACGTTGATCTCCACGCTGGTCTGCATCGGGCGCGCCGTCGTGAAGATCTGGCTCTTCCGGGTGGGGATCATGCTGTTGCGGGTGATGAGCGGGGTCGCCACGCCGCCCAGCGTCTCAATGGACAAGGTCAGCGGGGTGACATCCATCAGCACCAGCCCCTGCGCAGCGGCACCGGAAGCACCGGCCAGCTTGCCGCCGCCCTGCAGCAGAGCGCCCTGGACCGCTGCGCCCATGGCGACGCATTCGTCCGGGTTCAGGCTGTGGCTGGGCTCGCAGCCCAGCAGCTCTTTGACCTGACGTTCTACGGCCGGCATCCGGGTGCTGCCGCCCACCAGAAGCACCTTGCCCAGCTGGCTGGCGGCGATGCCCGCATCCCGCAGGGCATTCTGCACCGGCTGCACGGTGCGGGCCAGCAGGTCGCCGGTCATCATCTCGAACTGCGGGCGGGTGAGCGTCAGGTCCAGATGGTGGGGGCCGTCTTTGCCCACCGCAATGAAGGGCAGGTTCAGCTGGGCGCTCAGCGCGCTGGACAGCTCCTTCTTGGCCTTTTCGGCCTCCTCTTTCAGGCGGCCCATGGCGGCGGGGTCGCGGCTCAGGTCGATGCGGTCGGATTTCTTGAACTCCGCCACCGCATACTCCACGATCCGCTCATCGAAATCATCGCCGCCCAGATGGGTGTCGCCGCCGGTGGCCAGCACCGTGAAGGTGCCATCCTCGATCTCGATGATGGAGACATCGAAAGTGCCGCCGCCCAGGTCATAGACCAAAATCTTCTGCGGTGCTTCGTTGTCCAGGCCGTAGGCCACCGCTGCGGCCGTAGGCTCGTTGATGATGCGCAGAACGTTCAGCCCCGCGATACGGCCTGCGTCCTGCGTGGACTTGCGCTGGCTGTCGTCAAAATAGGCAGGCACTGTGATGACGGCCTCGGTCACCGGCTCGCCGAGGTAGCTCTCAGCGTCGCGGCGGATCTTCGTCAGGATCATGGCGCTGATTTCCTGCGGGGTCAGGTCCTTGCCGTCGATGTGGACCCGGTGGTCGGAACCCATATAGCGCTTGATGCTGGAGATGGTGCGGCCGGAGTTGGTCGCGATCTGGCGCTTGGCCGCACCGCCCACCAGACGCTCACCGTCTCTGGTAAAGGCGACCACGCTGGGGGTGGTGCGTTCGCCCTCGGCATTGGCGATGACCACGGGCTTGCCGCCCTCGACCACTGCCACACAAGAGTTGGTCGTTCCAAGGTCGATTCCGATCACGTTGCTCATAGTGCTTGTCCTCTTTTCTTGCGGCACAGATTTTTTTCCAGAATCATCTTACTGATTTCCTATGACGATTTCATAGAACAAATGTAAAGAATTTGTGTTCCTGCCGATTTCATCGGTTTTCCGGCCCTTCGTTCATCAGCTCCGCCACGGTCTTCCGGGTCTCGTCCAGCCAGATCTCCGCGTCCGGTGCCCCCTCTTCCAGCTGGATGCAGAAGCCCTGCTCGGCCTCCGCCAGCTCCATCAGCGCCTTTTTGCGGGAGACATACCGCGTTTCGCACTGGGCGATGCGGAGCCGGATCTGCGGCGTATAGGAGACATCCGGCATCCCGCGGGCGGCACTCTGGGCGCGGCGGTAGTATTGCAGCGCGGCGGCGGCTTCCTGCCCGGAGGCCGCTGCGTCATCGCCAAGGGCGATCATAGCCTGCACTTCCCCGGCCTTGGCGGCTTTTTTCCACATCCGCCGGGCCTGTACCTTGCTGCGCCGGGCACCCCGGCCCTGATACAGGCAGTCGCCCAACAGCGCCAGCGCTTCGGCGCTGCCCGCCTCGACGGCTTTTTCATAGTGCTGCACCGCCTCGGCCCAGCTGCCCTGCCGCGCGGCATCGTAGCCCGCATCCAGTTCTTCCAGACCGGGGCCTTCGCTGCCCCGCTCCGACTTGAGCAGCCCGTTCAGGATGGAGCCATCCAGCGTAGCGGAATTGGTCCACGGGTCGATGACCACACCGTCGATGCCGTCGGTGTTCAGGGCATATTCCATGGCCTCCCGCATCCCGCGCTCGGCCATGGGCCGGGTGGCCGTGGCGCGCTCGGCTTCCGCCGTCTTCACCGACGTGAACAGGGGCAGGTAGCTGCGCTCCTTCCGGGTGTGGAGCAGCCAGGGGTCCAGCCCTTCTGCCTTTTCCGCCGGGATGGGCATGGAAGCCCACGGGGCCGGGCCGCTCTGCGGGTCGGCTGCGGCATCCAGCGGCACCAGCACCCGCGTTTTCAGCTCCAGTGCATAGTTCAGGGCGTTCATCAGGTTCCAGAAATGCGTCTCGTTCTGCTCTCGGTAGAGCCGCTCCACGGCCTGCTCCACCACCGGGCAGCCCGTGCCCGCCGGGCTATATTGGGGGGCGGCCTTTTTCTTCCGACTGCCCACCGGGCGGAACCGCCGTGCGCTTTTCTCGTATGCCATTTGCATCACCCTTCTTTTTCCATCCGTCATAATAATTTATTATAGCAGGATTTTCCAAGTTTCACAATGGGGAAGACGCACCGCATTTTTCCGCAAAACAATAGCATTCCGATTCCGGTTGTATTATAATATGCGATGGGAAAGTTTCCCCCGATTTACATTTCAGAAAAGGAGTCTTTCGCCTTGAACAAAATGCTTACCCACCTGAACGGCTACAAGCGCGAGGCCGTCCTCGCGCCGCTGTTCAAGATGCTGGAAGCCACGTTCGACCTGTTTGTCCCTCTGGTCATGGCAGACATCGTCAACGTCGGCATTGCGGCGCACGACCTGCATTATATCCTTGTGCGGTGCGGCATCCTGCTGCTGCTCGCCGTCATCGGCCTGACCTGCAGCCTGACGGCCCAGTATTTCTCCGCCAAGGCCGCTGTGGGCTACTCCACCTCGCTGCGCCATGCGCTGTTCGAGCACATCCAGAAGCTCGGCTTCACCGAGATGGATACGCTGGGCACCAGCACCCTCATCACCCGCATGACCAGCGACATCAATCAGGTGCAGAGCGGCCTGAACCTCTTCCTCCGCCTGTTCCTGCGCAGCCCGTTCGTGGTGGTCGGTGCCATGGTCATGGCCTTCACGGTCAATGCGCGGGCCGCATGGATCTTCGTGGTGGCCATCCCGCTGCTGTCCATCGTGGTCTTCGGCGTCATGGTCCTGACCAACCCGCTGTATAAGACCGCCCAGACCCGTCTGGACCGGGTGCTGGGTCTGACCCGCGAGAACCTGACCGGCGTTCGCGTCGTCCGCGCCTTTGACAAGGAGAAGAGCGAGATCGACCGCTTCGAGTCCGCCAACGACCTGCTGACCAAAATGCAGCTCCACGTCGGCCATCTCTCCTCCCTGATGAGCCCGCTGACCTACGTGATCATCAACCTGGCCATCGTGGCGCTGCTGTATGTGGGCAGCATCGAGATCAACATCGGCGGCATGGCAGCCGGTGATGTCATCGCGCTGGTCAACTACATGAACCAGATTCTGGTCGAGCTGGTCAAGCTGGCCAACCTCATCGTGCAGATCAGCAAGGCGCTGGCCTGCGCCAGCCGTGTGCAGGCGGTGCTGGACACGGAACCGGGGATGGCGTTCCCCGCTGCCCTTCCGGATGCCGTGGAGGCCGGCAAGGCCGACGACGCCGTCCGGTTCGACCATGTCAGCCTGACCTACGCCGGTGCCGGTGCGCCCAGCCTGTCGGACATCAGCTTCACGGCCAAACGCGGCCAGACCATCGGCGTTATCGGCGGCACAGGCAGCGGCAAATCCAGCCTCATCAACCTCATCCCCCGCTTCTACGATGCCACCGAGGGTTCGGTTGAGATCCTGGGCCGTCCGGCGCAGGCATACCCGCGGGACGTTCTGCGCGGCAGCGTCAGCGTCGTCATGCAGAAAGCGCAGCTCTTCGGCGGCACCACCCGCTCGACCCTGCTCTGGGGCAACAAGAACGCCTCGGATGCCGACCTGTGGGCCGCACTGGAAACGGCGCAGGCTGCGGAATTCGTCAAGACGAAGCCCCTTGGGCTGGACGAGCCGGTGGAGCAGGGCGGCCGGAACCTCTCCGGCGGCCAGAAGCAGCGCCTGACCATTGCCCGCGCGCTGGTGGGCAAGCCCGACATCCTCATTCTGGATGACAGCGCCAGCGCTCTGGACTACGCCACCGACGCCGCCCTGCGCAAGGCGCTGGCGGCTCTGCCCGGCAGCCTGACCGTCTTCATTGTCAGCCAGCGCGCCGCCAGCCTGCAGCACGCCGACCAGATCCTCGTTCTGGACGACGGCAAACTCGTCGGCCTCGGCAAACACGCCGACCTGCTGGCCTCCTGCCCGGTCTATGAGGAGATCTATGCCAGCCAGTTCAAGAAAGGGGATGCGCAGAAATGAGTGCAAAAGCAAAGAGCAGCCTGACCCCGGAACAGCGCAAGGCAACGCTCCGCCGGGTGCTGGAAAAGATCCGCCCCTACCGCTTTTTCGTGGGGTGCAGCCTCATCGTGGCCGCCGTGAGCGTGGCTGCCCAGCTGTATATCCCCATCCTCTGCGGCAGCGCCATCGACCTGATGCTCGGCAAGGGCCGCGTGGACTTTGCCGGTGTGATGCAGATCATCATGCAGATCGTGGCCGTAGCCATCCTCGCAGCCTTTGCGCAGTGGCTGCTGAGCGTCTGCAACAACCGCATCACCTTCTCCGTCAGCCGCGACCTGCGCAATGCCGCCCTGCGGAAGATCCAGACTCTCCCCCTCTCCTACCTCGACAGCCACCCCTCCGGCGACATCGTCAGCCGGATGATCGCCGATGTGGACACCTTTGCCGACGGCCTGCTGATGGGCTTCACCCAGCTGTTCTCCGGCCTGCTGACCATCTTCGGCACCCTGCTGTTCATGCTGTGGGAGAATGTCCCCATCACGCTGGTGGTCGTCTGCATCACCCCGCTGAGCCTGGTGGTGGCCAGCTTCCTGGCCAAGCGCAGCTACAAGTATTTTCAGGGGCAGAGCACCGTGCGCGGTGAGCAGACCGCTCTGGTCAATGAGATGATCGAAGGCCAGAAGGTTGTGCAGGCCTTCGGCCACGAGGCCGAGAGCCTTGCCGCCTTTGACGAGGTGAACACGCGGCTGCAGGATGTCAGCCTGAAGGCCATCTTCTTCTCCAGCATGACCAACCCCGCCACCCGTTTCGTCAACAACATCGTCTATGCAGGCGTCGGCCTGGTGGGTGCGATCTATGCTGTGGTGGGCGGCATCACCATCGGTCAGCTGAGCATCTTCCTCAACTACGCCAACCAGTACACCAAGCCCTTCAACGAGATCTCCGGCGTCGTCACCGAGCTGCAGAACGCACTGGCCTGCGCGGCCCGCGTCTTTGAGCTGCTGGACGCCGACGACCAGGTGCCCGAAGCCGAACACGCCAGGGTGCTGCAGCCGGACGGCCATGTGGAGCTGAAGGATGTCTCCTTCCGCTACCTGCCGGACCGCCCCCTTATCGAGGGCCTGAACCTGGACGTCAAGCCCGGCCAGCGCATTGCCATCGTCGGCCCCACCGGCTGCGGCAAGACCACCCTCATCAACCTGCTCATGCGGTTCTATGATGTCAACGGCGGCTCCATCACCGTCTCCGGCGACGACATCCGGAACGTGACCCGCGCTTCCCTGCGCGGCAGCTACGGCATGGTGCTGCAGGACACCTGGCTGCGCGCCGGCACCGTCCGCGAGAACATCGCCTACGGCAAGCCCGACGCCACCGACGAAGAGATCGTTGCCGCGGCCAAAGCAGCCCACGCCGACAGCTTCATCCGCCGCCTGCCAGACGGTTACGATACCGTCATCGCGGAGGACGGCGGCAACATCAGCCAGGGCCAGAAGCAGCTGCTCTGCATCGCCCGCGTCATGCTCTGCCTGCCGCCCATGCTGATTCTGGACGAGGCCACCTCCTCCATCGACACCCGCACCGAGGTGCGCATCCAGGCCGCGTTCGCCCGGATGATGCAGGGCCGCACGAGCTTCATCGTGGCCCACCGCCTGTCCACCATCCGCGAGGCCGACGTCATCCTTGTGATGAAGGACGGCCACATCGTGGAGCAGGGCAATCACGACGAACTGCTGGCCCAGGGCGGTTTCTACGCCAAGCTCTACAACAGCCAGTTCGAGGGCGTGGAGACCTGACCGGCACAAACAAAAAATGGGATGCTTGAAACAAGCATCCCATTTTTGTTTGCCAGAATCCTGCCGCCCGTCGTTTCAGACTGCCTCGACCACCACCGGCTCCTCCGGCGGCGGGGTCAGCGTGGAGTGCGCCCGCACAAAGGCAGCTGCGCGCTGGCTGGCAATGCCCTGCCGCAGCTTCCGCTTGTCGTTGGACGGGAAAGTCCGCTCCCCGTTCCAGCCCTCCAGCGCAGCCTGCACCTCGGCCTCTGTGGGCCAGAGATGTTCCGTTTCGGCGACCAGCAGAAGCCCCAGACGCCCCCGCAGTTTCTGTTCCGCCTGCGCGTGAAGCTCCGCCCGGAACTGTTCCACCGTCTGGCCCTGCACCTTCAGGTATTGGTCAAAGTTGATGTTGTTCGCCTGCATCCGCAGGTTGAACTCCCGCTGCTCGGCAAAGTAGTTGCCCGCCACCAATTGCTTCGGCAGCGCGCCCTTCACCTCGCCGCCGAGCTGGTAGACCAGCTCCCGCTCGGCCAGCGTCTCGGCCTGGGCGCAGCGGGTCTTGTAGATCTCCCGCGCCACACGGTCCCGCAGGGCTTTTTTGCCCGCCTCGTCGGCGGCGCGGTCCTCGTCGCCGTGGTGGCGGTTGATCTCCAGTTCAAGGGTCAGTTTCCGGATAGGCCGGGGCCGGATGGGCTGCACAAAGCCGGTGTACCGCTCCAGCTCCAGCGGCGGCAGGCAGAAGAACTCCGCCCCCGCCCGGAACCCTTCGGCCCGGTTGACGGCCAGCAGCTCAAAGTCCGGGTCGGTCACCGGGACGAGCCGGTGCTCTTCCATCAGCTGCGCGAACAGCGGCGAAAAGCCTTCCAGAATGGCGCGGTTCACCGCTGCCGTCAGCAGGTCTTCTTCCTCTTTGGGCGCATCCGGTGCCGCCTGCTCGGCCTGCACCGCTGCTTCCAGCTCCTCGGCACTGGCCGAAAAGACCACCCGGCAGTCGCCCGGTTCCGGCATCCCAAAATGTTCCAATTTCATGGCATTTCCTCCTCACCGCACAAATCCAGCCATCAGCAGCACCAGCACCACAGCCAGAGCAAAGTACAGCACTTCGGCCCCCAGCACGGCGCGGTCGCCTTCCACATACATCTTCTCCGGATCTTCCGGGTCATAATATAAGGTCACGGTCTCCCCGGCCGCAAAGCCCTTGCCCTTGGCCGCTTTCGGGTAATGGAGGCGGTGGCTGCCGCCTGCCGTCTCAAATTCCAGCACATAGGCCTGACCGTCCCGGCCCTGCGCGGTGCCCGCAACGCGGGCGGTGACCTTTTCGCCTTTTGTCTGCAAGCGCCGCCGCGCAAGCACACTGCGCACCCCCATGCCGAGCATGAGCGCCGCCCCGATGATAAAGATCAGAAAGTTGAACATGTGTGGTTCCCTCATTCCATCGTATTTTGCCGCAGGGCCCCCGGCCCCGGACAGCTCAGGTCTTATTGTATCATATTTCACCGAAAATTTCGCCCCATCGTCCTCATTCCGGTGCCAAAATTTCATCCGGAATTTTTGTCAAAAAAATTCGAAAAAAGCGCTTGACATTTCCGGTTTCCATGGTATAATTACTATCGTTCCGAGCGACACGGCTCACGAACGAAAACAAAATATGCGGATATGGCGGAATTGGCAGACGCGTTAGATTCAGGTTCTAATCGGGGCAACTCGGTGGAGGTTCAAGTCCTCTTATCCGCACTCTCAAACGACAGCTTTCAAAAAGGCTGTCGTTTTTCTTTTTTGTATCCGTCCTTTTGGAAACGCTCTGCTATGCGGATAAGAGGACTTGAACAGCACGGCCCTGCCGCAGGCGGGGCAACAAAAGCCCAAGTGAGGCTGTTGCTTAGCCCGCGGTTCCTAGACCCATAGGAATGTCTACCGGGAGGACTGCCGTTAAAAAGCAAAAGACCAGAGTTGTAAAGCCTTTTGGCTGAATAACTCTGGTCTTTTTGTAGGGACTTGTACCACAGCCCCTACATATCAGATGCCGGAAGCTCTTTTTTGTGTTCACATCTTGATTTTCTGCGCCGCCCTGGCGATCTCTGCCAGAAGGTCCACGAGGTGTCTCTCGTCCATCCGGCTGCTGTTGTTGGTAAAGGCATAGAAACAGCCCTGCACACAGAACGACAGCAGAATGCCGCGCTTGGGGTCGTTGGCGAAGGTGGGGTCCTGCGCGGTCAGGCGCTCCCGCAGGCCCTTTTCGATGCGGTTGGCAAAGATGCCCTGACGGGAATCGGCGAAGAGGATGTTCACCGCCGTTTTGTTCTGGACAAAGGCCCGGAACAGCTCGCGGGTCAGCGCCTCCGTCCGGACCGGGTGCAGCTCCACCGCCGAGACGCTGGCCAGAATGTCGGCAATGAGCTTGTCCTCCAACCGGCTGGACAGTGCATAGATATCCTCATAATGGGCATAGAACGTCGATTTGTTCACGCAGGCCAGTGCGCACAGGTCTTTGATCTTGATCTTTTCCAGCGGCATTTTGCTGCGCAGTTCCAGAAACGCTTTTTCGATGGCGCGGTCGGTCTTTTCGATGCGGATGTCCAAAAATAATCCACCTCTTTCGGTATTTTGTCGGATATCCAACCCTTTTCGGATTTTGTTGATAGACAGAATCTGCGGGTTTTGTTACTCTTTTTTATACAGGACGCCCGCGTTTTCCAACGCTGCTTCAATGCGGTGGAACGTTTTCTCGTCCGGGCAGCGGAGGGTATGCAGATGCACCCCGCCAGTCATCCGGCTGAGCAGACATTCGGGGGTATCCGCCGCCTGCTGGATGAAGTTGTCCACGTCATACCGGCTGGACAGATTCAGGTTGCCGCGCAGCTCGCCGTACAGCGGGTTCTCCACGGCCACGTCCACCACGGTGCCGCCCTGGTCCACCACCGCATACAGTTCGGTGCGCATCTCCTCCGCCGTGCGGTGGACGCAGGCCAGGATGCCGGTGTAGCCGCCGGGGGCCGGGTGGAACTGATATCCCCGCGGCGTGGCTTCGATGGCCGCACCGCCGGCCCGCAGCAGGGCCACATCGCCCACCACGATCTGGCGGGAAACGCCCAGCTCCGCCGCCATCACACTGGCGCTGACCGGTGCGTCGGCGTTGCTCAGCCGCTCCAATATCACTTCTCTGCGCTGTACAGCATTCATCCGAATGCCCCCCTGTTTTCTGATTTTACCTTATAATAACAGACCCCGCAGGAATGTGCAAGTTTATTTCAGGCGGAGGAGCGTAGCGTAATTGGAGGGCAGCTGCACCTTCATCCGGCCCCACTCGATCTCCGTCAGGATCGGCTGGCTGCCCACGCAGTCGGCCAGCAGGTCTTCGACACCGGTGGCCTCCACCGGCAGCTGGAACTCCAGCTGCGCGGGGCTGTCGCCGTTGTTGAAGACGGCCACGACGGCTTTGCCGTCCAGCACACGGGCAAACGCATAGCACTGGGTGGTCAGCTGCAACTCTTTCACCTCGCCCCAGGTCAGCTCCGGGCACGCGGCCTTCAGCCGGCCCAGCGCTGCGTATACGCTGGTGACCGGGTTGGTGGTCAGCGCATCCTTGAAGTCATCCAATTCCAGGCAGGGGCGGAGCGGCCAGTCGCTCCCCCACTCTTTTTTGCCCTCAATTGCAAATTCCGAGCCATAATAGATGGACGGAATGCCCCAAAGCGTATATACTAGAAGAGCAATATGGCGGATGTGGGCCCGGTTGCGCAGCTTGTTGGGCAGGCGCTCCACATCGTGGTTGTCCGAGAAGAGATAAAGCCGGGTGTCATGGCACAGGCCCTGCAAACGGCGCATGGTGTGCGCGATCTCGAAATAGTTGTGGTCGTTGTGGCCGCTCCACAGGCCCTTGTGCAGCTCGTAGTTGGTCACCGAGTGGAGCATTTCGGGGTTGGCCCACCGGCTGTAATCGCCGTGGATGACCTCGCCCATCAGCCAGAACTCCGGCTTGACCTCGTTGGCCAGGCGGCGCAGGCCCTTCATGAACTCGAAGTCCAGCACGTCGGCTGCATCCAGACGGATGCCGTCGATGTCGAACTCGCGGACCCAGAAGCGGATCGTATCGTAGTGGTAATTCTGGACCTCCGGGTTGCGCTGGTTCAGCTTGACCAGCAGGTTGAAGCCGCCCCAGTTGCCGTAGGAGAAGCCGTCGTTGTACTCGTTGTTGCCCCAGAAATTCACATCGCAGAACCAGTCCTTATACCGGGCGTTCTCGCGGTCCGTTTTCAGGTTCTGGAAGGCGAAGAAGTCACGGCTCACATGGTTGAACACGCCGTCCACGATGACTTTCTGGCCGCGGGCGTGGCAGTTGGCCACAAACTCCCGGAACTCTTCATTCGTGCCCAGGCGGCGGTCCACCTGACGGTAGTCAATGGTATCGTAGCCGTGGGAGCCGCTCTCAAACAGCGGGCCGATATAAATGGCCGTGCAGCCAAGGTCCTCATAAGCGTGTTCGGCCCAGGCGTTCAGTTTTGCAAAGGCACCGGGTGTGGGCTGGCCGTCGTTCTCATGTGCGCAGCCGCACAGCCCCAGCGGATAGATGTGATAAAATACAGCGTTGTCATACCAAGCCATCGTTACAGTCTCTCCCATTCTAGCAGTTTTTCCTGCGCCCGCCGCATACGGACGACAGAGATAGTATAGCATAGTTCCGAACCAAAGTGTGGAACTTTGCTAATTTTCATACAAAGTCTCCTGTAAAATCAGCAGGTTTGACGATTTCGATTTGGTTTTCTTAGTAACAATGACAAAAAGGAAAGGTGCCTCGCCCTCTCAGGCCGCTTCGCGTCTGCATGGACTGCCACACCCTCCCACTTGGGGAAGGCGGCATTGCGAAGCAATGGCGGAGAGGGCAGGGCTGTGAATAGAAAAGGAGTTTTTGGCATGGAATTTCCTTCGATCGATCGTTCGTTCTTTCTGGGCGACTGCTTTGACGCCTACCGCACGCTGGGTGCACATCCCTTCCGGGACGGCTGGCGGTTCGCGGTGTGGGCCCCCAGCGCCGTGGCCGTGGAGATCTGCGGCGGCTTTGACGGCTGGGGCCCCGGTGTGCCCATGCAGCGGGCCGAAACCGGCATCTGGAACGGCTTCGTCCCCGGTCTGCAGGAGGGCGAGATGTACAAGTTCCGCATCCACGGGCGGGACGGCAGCACCGTGATGCGGGCCGACCCCTACGCCTTTGCCACCGAGCTGCGCCCCGGCACGGCCAGCATCCTGACCAAGCTGGACTTTCCGTTCGACGACCACACCTGGATGGAGCGGCGGGACAAGTGCCGCAACCTGCCCCTAAACATCTACGAGCTCCACGCGGGCAGCTGGAAGCACAAGCCCAACGCCACCTGCGAGGACGGCTCGGACGGCTGGTACAACTACCGCGAGCTGGCGCGGGAGCTGATTCCCTGGCTGCTGGACCACCGCTTCACCCATGTGGAGCTGCTGCCTCTGGCCGAGCATCCCTTCGACGGCAGCTGGGGCTACCAGACCACCGGCTATTTCTCCGTGACCAGCCGCTACGGCTCCCCGGCCGACTTTGCAGCCTTCGTCAACGCCTGCCACCGGATGGGCATCGGCGTCATCATGGACTTTGTGCCGGTCCACTTTGCCGCCAACGGCGACGCGCTGGCCAACTTTGACGGCACCCATCTGTACGAGTACGACAGCGATGTGGGCCACAGCGAGTGGGGCACCTGCAACTTCAACTATTACCGCCGGGAGGTGTGCAGCTTCCTGAACAGCGCCGCCGCCCTGTGGATGGACGTCTACCACTGCGACGGCATCCGGATGGACGCCATCTCCCGTGCGCTCTACTGGCAGGGCGACCCCAACCGCGGCGTGAACGAGGGTGCGGTCACCTTCCTGCGGAATCTGAACCACGGCCTGAACACGCGGTTCCCCACCGGCATCTACACTGCCGAGGACTCCACCAACTTCCTCAAGGTCACGGCCCCCACCCGCTATGACGGCATCGGCTTCGACTACAAGTGGGACATGGGCTGGATGCACGACACGCTGGACTATTTCGCCACCCCCTTCGGCGAGCGCCCGGATGCCTACAACAAGCTCACCTTCAGTATGCAGTATTTCTACAACGAGCTGTATCTGCTGGCGCTGAGCCACGACGAGGTCGTCCACGGCAAAAAGACCATCATCGACAAGCTCTGGGGCACCTACGAGGAAAAGTGCGCCCAGCTGCGCACCCTGTACTTTTACATGTACACCCACCCCGGCAAGAAGCTGAACTTCATGGGCAACGAGCTGGGGCATTTCCGCGAGTGGGACGAGAAGAAAGAGCTGGACTGGGGCCTGATGAAATACCCCTTCCACGACAGCTTCCAGAAATACTTCGCCGAACTCGGCCGCCTTTACGCCACCGAGCCCGCCCTCTACGACGGCGAATACAACCCCGGCTGCTTTGAGTGGGTGGCCAGCGAGAGCCGGGACGAGGGCGTGTACGCCTGGCTGCGCAAGGGCGCGGGCCAGACCCTGCTCTGTGTGATGAACACCCAGAACACCACCCACAAAAAGTTCCCGCTCTACCTCAAGTTCCCCTGCGGGGCCGAAGAGCTGCTGAACAGCGAGGCCTCCCGCTGGAACGGTGCCGACAAGAGCCGGACCCGGAGCTTCCACACCACGGACGGCGGCGTCTATGGACGGGACTACACCCTGACCCTTGACCTGCCCGCCATGGGCAGCCGACTGCTCCGTCTGACGCCGGAGGCTCCCCATGCCGAGGCCGCACAGGCTTCGGCCCGGAAGGCTGCTGCTGCCCGGCGCAAGGCCGCTGCAAAGCCTGCTATCCATTCCAAAAAGTAATTTTTTGTTCAAAGTATCCCGTTTGCTGAAAATGCAGCGGGATATTTTGCGTTTTGCCGCCGCTGCGGCCTTGCCAGCGCCGGGCAGAACCGTTATACTGTAACATGAAATATCAGGTTTTGTGAAAGGTTTTGTGTTATGGAACAAACACGTTCGTCCCTGCTGAAACGCGGCCTCACCCCCTGGGGCAAAGCGGGGGCTGCGCTCGGCATCGGGGTACTGGTCCTGGCAGCCGTCGGGCTGCTCTTTCCCACCGGGGCGGCATTCTTCCCGCTGGTGAGCCTGTGGTGCAGCTGTGCGCTGTTCTACGGGGCGCTGTGGGTGCTGCGGGTGTCCGGCGTTACGCTGGACTTCTTCCACCGGGCCGTCCTTGTGGGCTGCTGGGCGGCGGCGGTGCTCTATTTCTACTGGGCGCTGGGGCGGCGCGATTTCGTCTACGCCTGGGACTACGCCAACTACCTCGTCAAGCAGTACAGCGCCGAGGCGGCCTTTGCTGCCGGCCCGGCGGCGGGCTTCGCATACATCTTCGGCTCCTTCGCAGAGGACTACACCAATTTCATCACCCTGTTCACTGAGTTTCCCTTCTGCCTGACGGCCCGCACCGGCGACAGCTATGCGTTCAGTCAGGTGTTCTGCGTCCTGCCCAGCCTGATGGTGCTGCTGGCGGGCGTGGTCATCAAAGTGGGGCAGATGCTCCGGGTGAAGAACCGGTTCTATTACTTCCTCATCGGCTTTTCGTGGCTGCTCACCTTCCCGTTTCTGCGGATGAGCGCGATGCTGGCCCAGCCGGACTGGTTCGGCCTCATCTTCGCCTTCGCCATCCTGGTGCTGACGCTGGACTACCGCTTTGAACAGCTGGAACCGGGCCGGTTCGCCCTCCTCTTTCTGGCCACGGCAGCGGTCATTCTGACCCGCCGGTGGTATCTCTACTTCGTGGTCGGCTACTACTTTTCCTACGCACTGCTGCTTCTGGTCAGCAGCGCAAAACTCGCCAGGACCGACAAGGCGCTGGCCGTCCGCCGGGTGCGCAACCTCATCGCCTTCGGTCTCTGCGCCCTGGTCGCGATGGTCGCCCTGCTCTGGCCCATGGTCCGCAAGATCCTGGCCTTTGACTACTCCGACCGCTATTCTTACTACAACGTCGGCGGCATGGCCACCGAGCTTTACTACCACATCCTCCGCATCGGCCTGCTGAACTTCATCCTCATCGGGCTGGGCATCGCAGATGCCTTCCGCCGCAAGCGGTTCGCCCTGCCCGCGCTGGGTGCCTGTGAGCTGGCGGTCAGCCTCGTGCTCTTCACGCGGGTGCAGAACACCGGCTCCCACCAGATGCTCCTCTTCCTCCCCGCCTACTTCCTGCTCTTTCTGGCAGGCGCTGCGGCGCTGGCGGAGGGCATCGAGCGCCGCAAGGCCCTCAAGCTGGGCTACTGGGCGTTCACGCTGGTGTTTGCCGTATCGGTGCGCTGCTCGCCGCTGACGGTGGTGGCCCTGCCCGATTTTCTCATCGACCACTTCCCGCTCAAGAGCACCGCAGAATTTGTCCGGCTCGACGGCCTGACCTGCGACCGCAGGGACCTGAGCCAGCTGCAGGCTGTGACCGAGTGGCTCAGCGTCCACCTCGGCGACGGCGAGACCGCGTACATGATCACCGACGACATGCTCTACAACCCCGGCCATCTGCGCAACTGCCTGCTGCCGGAGCAGCCGCTGGACGGCAAACTGCCGGACAGCTTCTCGGTGCCGGGCACCCACAACTTCCCCATGAGCTTCTTTGAGGCAAAGTATGTCGTCACCGTTGACCCCTACCCCCTGTCCTACGCATCGGACACGGAGCTGGGCCACAAGCTGAACGCCAAATTCGCCGAGCTGCGGGACGGCACCCACACCCTTGCCGCCACATTCGATATGGGCAACGGCTACACCTTCACCATCTGGGAGCGGGTCGCCGCCCCCACCCGTGCCGAAGTGGAGACCTACCTCCACGTCTTCGACGCCGAAAACGCCCAGTACCCCGAAATGTTCTCGCAGGTCGCCGAGAGCTGGCTTGCCGCGCACGGGTTATAACACCGCACCCTCCCATTTTTTGAATAAACGTTCTATCGTCAGAAGGAGTATTGCAAAATGGAAAATCAGCAGAATAATTTCCCTGAAGTAAAGCTCGGACAGTATAAAGGACTGGCCGTCACCCGCCATGTGCGCGGCATTTCCGAGAAGACGCTGGACATCGAGATGGTCCACCAGACCCGGATGCGCGCCACCTACCACAACTCCACCGAGGCCGCGAAGCGCGGCAGCCGGGTGCTGCTGGATTTCGCCGGTTTCATGGACGGCAAGGAAATTCCCGACAGCCGGATGGAGAAGGTCATGGTCGTGCTGGGTGACGGCAAGCTGATGCCCGCCGCTGAGCAGGCCATCTATGGCCACAAGGCCGGTGAGACCTTCCGGTTCGACTTCACCTATCCGGCCGCGTTCCGTGTACCGGAGCTTTCCGGCAAGACGGCGCAGTTCGAGATCACGCTCCACTCTGTGGCCGAGAAGACCACCCCGGAGCTGACCGAGGAGTTCGCACAGTCTGCCGGTTATGCGTCCCTCGCCGCCATGCGGGAGGCCGTCCGCGCCAAAAAGCAGAAGATCCACGAAGACGGTGCCGACCGCGCTGCCGGGCAGAAGCTGCTGGAGATGGCCGGTGCCAACCTGACCGTCACCGTACCGGAGGCCGTGCTCGACCGCACCGCCGACAACGAGATGAAGCTGCTGAGCCAGCGCCTGAGCCGCAGCGGCATCAGCATGGAGCAGCACTGCAAGAACAGCCGCACCACCGCCGAGGCTCTGCGGGCAGGCTACCGCGCCGACGCTGAGCGGAAGATCCGCACCATGTACGCGGCCCGCGCCATCGCAGAGGCCGAGAACATCACCGTCCGGCCCGAAGAGGTCAACGCCGAATACCGCCGCCTCTCCGTGCAGCAGGACACCCCCGAAGCCGACATCCGCCGTGTGCTGGCCCCGGAGACCGTGGCCGCTGCTCTGGCTGCCCAGAAGGTCCAGCGCTTTTTGCTGGACAATGCCGTCGTGACCTCGGTCATGGACCCGGATAAGGAGTGATTCGATGAGTTTCTTTACGCGCTACGCCATGGATGCGCTGATGAAGACCACCCACCCGGAGATCAACCGCAGACAGTGCTGGAACCTGCACCCGCACCGCACCCCCTGCACGGCCTGCAAGGACATCTGCCCCTTTGGGGATGCGATCTTCACCCGCCCGAATCTCGTCAAGGACTGGGACCCCTGCACCGACTGCGGCCTCTGCGTTTCTGCCTGCCGCAGCGGCTGCATCGCCCCCTCGCCGGAGCAGGTCCAGCGGGACACGGCCCCCGCCGACAGCGACAACGACACCGTCTGGATCGGCTGCGAGAAGAGCACCCGCAAGAACACCCTCGTCCGAGCCTGCGTATCGGCCCTCTCGTGGGAGGCGCTGGCCTATCTGGCCCTGAACAAAAAGGTCGTGCTGGACCTGACCCCCTGCGGCGAGTGCGAGAACGACGTCTGCGCCGAACATCTGCGCAACGAGCTTACCCGTCTGGTGGAATTTTTCGGCCAGCCCCTCTTCGAGGCCCGGTTCACCCTGGCCTACGAGCAGGATGCGGCCCCCTTCCACAGCAAGGAATACTCCCGCCGCGAGATGATGGAGCAGGTGACGGCCGGCTCCAAGGCGGGCACGAAGCAGCTGCTCCGGATGCTGCCCGGCCTGCGGGACGATGACCAGAGCGCGGTGGACTTCCGCCTGTTGCTGCACCAGCGCACCAAGCAGCTGAAAGCTGCCAGCGAAACGCCCCTCAAATACGGCTACCACCTGCCCAATTTCACCCAGAAGTGCTTTGCCTGCGGCCGGTGCGAAAAGGCCTGCCGCGCCGGGGCCATCCGCTTCGAGGATCTGCCCGACGGCCAGACCCGCGCGGTCATCACGCCGTGGAAGTGCAGTGAGTGCGGCGTCTGCGTTGCCACCTGCTCCAACGGCGGTCTGGACGGGCTGAAGCTCCGCCAGCTGACCACGCTGGGCCCGGTGAGCGTTTACAAATGCACCAAGAGCCTCTGCAAGGAGTGCGGCAAGCCCATCGCCCCCACCTGCAAGGACGGCATCTGCTCGGTCTGCCGCATCAAGATCCGCACCAAAAAGCGGCAGGAAGAAGCCGTGGCCAAGGCCAAGGAGCGCCAGGCCGAGCGCGAGGCCAAGCGCGCCGCCGAGGAAGCCGCCAAGGCACTGGCGGCGGAAGTCCAGGCCGAGTCGGCTGCCGCAGCCGCAGAAACGGCCCCCGCCGCCGCTGTGCCGGAAGCGCCCGCTGCCGAAACCAAAATGAATTAAAGAATTGACGTCCGCCCGAAAGGATGCTATACTTTTCTGTAACCACACGGCTGTGGTCGGGAGGGACTGTTACAAAGGCGTAACGGAAGGATTCCGTTGCGCCTTTTTTGCAATTCCCCGCTGATGGGAAACAGCGCACCCCAGCCGCTGGCGCACACAAAAACACGAAATACGAAGAAAGAGGGATTTTATCATGGATCATTCGATTTCTCGCCGCCAGTTCCTCAAAGTCAGCGGTCTGGCAGCCGCAGGCGCATGTGCAGCCGGTCTGCTGACCAGCTGCGGCGGCAGTTCCTCTGCCGGCAGCACCGGCAGCGCGGCTTCCGGCACGGTGGACACCTCCAAGTACACCATCCTGTACTCCAGCCAGCCCGCCACCCTGAACTACCTGACCACCGCCACCGACCTGGAAATGGTCGTGGGTGCCAACTGCGTGGATACGCTGGTCGAGTACGACAACAAGGGCGTCATGCGCGAAGGTCTGGCCACCAGCTGGGACTGGGATGCGGACACCCTGACCTGGACCTTCCATCTGCGGGAGGAAAACTGGGTGGACAACAACGGCGAAGTCGTGGCCCCCGTCACCGCGCAGGACTTTGTGGACGCCCTGAAGTATGTTCTGACCCCGGACTACGCCTCCTCCAACGTCGGTCTGGTCACCGCCTACATCGCCGGTGCCGATGACTACTACAACTACTACGTCTACCTGAACAACGCCAACACCGGCGTTGTGGACGACGACGGCACCACCTACACTGCCGACGCCAGCGGTCTGGTCACCGTGACCGCTCCGGACGGCACCACCAGCACTTATGAGCCGCTGGACTTCGACACCGTGGGCGTCACGGCCGTGGATGACCACACCCTGACCTACACCCTGACTTACGACTTCCCCGGCTTCCTGAGCCTGCTGTGCTACCTGCCCTATGAGCCTGCCTACGGCCCCCTGCTGGACGAGCTGGGCGACCAGTACGCCACCTCTGCCGAGACCATGTACAGCTGCGGTGCGTTCTATCTGGCGGATTACGAGTCTCTGGAGACCTGGATCATGAAGAAGAACCCGGAGAACTACGACGCCGACAACGTCTTCATCGAGACCATCAGCCGCATCTACAACGCCGAAGCTGCCGTCAACGGCCCGGAGATGATCAAGCGCGGCGAGATCGACGAAGCCACCATCGGCTCCGATATTCTGGACAGCTGGCTGAGCGACGACACCACCAAGAGCATGGTCTCCATGGACCGCCCCAACACCAACTACACCTACTTCTACATGTTCAACTTCATGCCCTACGCCCACGAGTTCTCCAACTGGAGCGTCGAGGGCGTGGATGCCGAGTATGAGCCGGACAACTGGGCCAAGGCCATCAACAACACCAACTTCCGCAAGGCTTTCCTGTACGGCATCAACAACGCCGTCACACTGGCCGTTTCTGCCCCGGAAGGCTACGACGGCTACAAGCTGAACACCATCACGCCCCCGAACTTCTGCGCCACCACTGCCGGTGTGGACTACACCCAGTGCGGCGACCTGGCCAACATCACCGAGTTCTTCGATGAGGCCAAGGCCAAGGAGTTCCGCGATGCTGCCATCGAGGAGCTGACCGCTGCCGGTGCCACCTTCCCCATCAAGGTGCAGCTGCCCTACAACCCCTCTTCCACCGACTGGGACAAGCAGTGCCAGGTCTTCAAGCAGCAGCTGGAGGGTGTGCTGAACGACGGCTTCGACTTCATTGATGTCATCATCACCGAAGGCCCTGCGGACAGCTTCCTGTCCGCCGTCCGCCGCAACGGCAAATTCGAGTTCCTGCTCTGCAACTGGGGTGCCGACTACTCTGACCCGGAGACCGAGACCGACCCGTTCTATCAGGCCGAGGATTCCCGCGGAATGCGCTATGCGTATCTGCGCACCGGCGTGGAAGACGGCTTCATCACCGGCGACACTGCGGACGCCATCATGCAGTACATGACTGCCATCGAGGCTGCCAAGCAGATCACCGATGACATCGAAGCCCGCTACAAGGCCTTCGCCGATGCCGAGGCCCTGCTCATCAACAACGCGCTGGTCATCCCGCGCGGCATGAGCGTGCCCGCCTATCTGGCCACCCGCCTGAACTACTGGGAGGGCCAGTACGCTTCCACCGGCTTCTCCAACAAGCGCCTGAAGGGCATCCATGTGCTGGACCACTACGTCTCCATGGAGGAGTACGAGGCCAACCGCGACGCCCGCTGATCTTTAACACCTGACAAAAAATGGCTTCCGGCAACTGCCGGAAGCCATTTTTGTTGTCCATCATTCGAGATTCAGTTTATGCTTCATCAGCCAGCGGGTCAGGCAGAAGTAGGCCGCCGCGAAGGCCGAGGTCACAACAAAGCAGAACAGGTAGCCGGAGACGGCCCCGAACGCTGTGGTCATGGTCTGCATCGGGGTCATTCCATAGGTCACACCGGTCACGTTCACATCGGCCACCCGATAGGTAATGTCCATGAACAGGTTCACGTGGTTCGTGCCCAGCAGCTTGTCGATCTGGTTCTCCACAACGTTCAGGCCGATAAAGGCAATCACCACTACATGCTTCTGGAACCGATGGGCGATCATGCAGGCGGCGTAAACGCAGAGGATGAGGTCGGCCAGCCGGGCCAGATTGATGAGGATGGTCCAGAACATCACCAGCCAGAACTTCGCGCCCAGTTCCCCATACAGCATCCCCCACAGCTGCTTCCAACTGTCCCAGTTTACCGTGCCGAGGACTTCCGCATCCAGCACACCGATGCTGACCATCCCTGTGATGCAGACGATGCCCACTAGGCCGCTGCACAGCACCCAGACCATGCTGGTGATGAGCTTGGAAAGGATGAGCTGGGTCTCGGTCACGGGCAGGGTGTGCATCAGGTAGCCCTCACGCCCCAGCAGATTTTTATAAAAGCGCTGGACCGTGCTGACAAAGCAGAGCACCGCAATGGCGAAGATGACGGAGAGATAGAGGACCATCAGAATGACTTCGAGCCGCCCGAAATTCGTACTGTCCGCCCATGCATTTTCCTGCCGGAACGAAACGCCCAGCACCACGCTCAGCAGCGCCAGCGCCAGATACAGCCCGAAGTACAGGCTTTTGGTGGCCTTGAACTCATATTTCAACAATTGCTTCAGCATTTGAATACCTCCCGGAAATACGCATCGACACTCTTGCCCTCGGTCTCGCGGATGTCGTCCACAGCGCGGTGGGCGAAGATCTTGCCGTCCTTCAGGAACACGGCCTCATCCAGCACCGGCTCGATGTCCTCGATGAGATGGGTGGAGATGACGACCGTTGCGTCCTTGCTGTAGTTGGAAATGATCGTGTTCAGGATATAGTCCCGCGCGGCGGGGTCCACACCGCCGATGGGCTCATCCAGCAGGTAGAGCTTGGCGGCGCGGCTCATAGCCAGCACCAGCTGAACTTTTTCCTTGGTGCCCTTGGAAAGCGTCTTGAGCCGGGCCTTGGGGTCGATGTTCAGCCGGGCCAGCATCTCGTTGGCTTTGGCGGCATCGAACCCGATGTACGCTTTGGCTTCACAGGGCGTCCCATAGAAGTCCTGGAACATGTTCACCAGCTCTTCCACCCGCATCCAGTCGGGGAGCCAATCGGCATCCGGCAGGTAGGAGACGATTTCCTTCGTCTCCGGGCCGGGGATCATGCCCGCGATCTTCACCACGCCCTCGGTGGGCTGCAGCAGACCGTTTGCCAGTTTGAGCAGCGTGGTCTTGCCGCTGCCGTTCGGGCCCAGCAGGCCGACGATGCGGCCAAAATCAAGGTTCAGATCGATGCCGTTCAGGGCGGTCTTCTCTTTCCCGTAGGCCTTGGTCAGATGTTCACAGGTCAGGATCTTACTCATGCTGTTTTCCCTCCGTTTCGTTCCAGCTGCGCAGCAGCTCTGCCACCTGCTGAGTCGTATAGCCGATGCTGCGCATTTTTTCCAGAAAATCTGCTGCGATGTTCCGGGCCGCAGACGCCCGCAGTTGTTCGATCAAATCGGTATCCTCCGTTACAAACCGGCCGCTCGTCCGCTCGGTGCGGACCAGGCCCTCGGCTTCCAGCTGGGCCAGCGCCCGCTGCATCGTGTTGGGGTTGACCCCTGCCGCTGCGGCAAGGTCCCGCACCGAGTCGAGGTGCCCGCCGGGCTGGTAGGTGCCCGCCAGAATTCTGGCTTTGAGCCGTTCCACCAGCTGGGCATAGATTGGCCGGCTGGAATCAAACTGTTCGCTCATGGTCTTCTCTCCTTGTGTCACTGTGTTAAGCGCTTAATACAATAATATACAATTTTGGTTTTTTGTCAAGGGGGTTTCTGCATTTTCTTCATTCAAAACGCAAAAAAGCCCCCGAAGAGGCCGAACGCTTTTGCGTTCGATTCCCTTCGGGGGCTTTGGTTCTTTACGATTCAGCGCGAATCAGCCCTGCTCCTGTGCGGCGCGCTTGGCTTCCAGAGCCAGGATAGCGTCGCGGCGGCTCAGGTTGATGCGGCCCTGCTGGTCGATGTCCGTGACCTTGACCACGATGGCGTCGCCCACGGCCACCACATCTTCCACCCGCTCGACACGCTTGGTGTCCAGCTTGGAGATGTGGACGAGGCCCTCCTTGCCCGGTGCGATCTCGACGAAGGCGCCGAAGTTCATCAGGCGGGTGACCTTGCCCTTGTAGATGGCACCGATCTCCGGGTCCTCCACGATGGTCTTGATGGTGAAGATGGCGCGCTTTGCGTCCTCCTGATCGACCGCAGAGACGAAGACGTGGCCGTCCTCCTGCACATCGATCTTGCAGTTGCAGGTCGCGCAGATGTCCTGAATGACCTTGCCGCCCTTGCCGATGACGTCCTTGATCTTATCGGTGGGGATCATCATGCTGAACATCTTGGGGGCCCAGCGGCTCAGCTCGTGGCGCGGCTCAGCGATGACAGGCTTGATGATCTCGTCCAGGATGTACAGACGGCCCTTGCGGCACTTTTCAAAGGCCTCGGCGATGATATCATAGGTCAGGCCGTCGATCTTGATGTCCATCTGGATGGCGGTAATACCCTTGCGGGTGCCGCCGACCTTGAAGTCCATGTCGCCGTGGAAGTCCTCAACACCCTGAATGTCCAGCATGGTCATCCAGCGGTCGCCCTCGGTGATGAGGCCGCAGGAGATACCGGCGACCGGAGCCTTGATGGGCACACCGGCGTCCATCAGAGCCAGCGTGGAACCGCAGATGGAAGCCTGCGAGGTGGAGCCGTTGGAGCTCAGGACCTCGGACACGCAGCGGATGGTGTAGGGGAACTCCTCCAGAGAGGGCAGCACCGGCACAAGGGCGCGCTCGGCCAGTGCGCCGTGGCCGATCTCGCGGCGGCCGGGGCTGCGGGGTGCGCGGGCCTCGCCGACCGAGTACGGCGGGAAGTTGTAGTGGTGGATGTAACGCTTGGTCTGCTCATCGGTCAGGTCATCCATGAGCTGGTTGTCCTTGGTGCCGCCCAGGGTGCAGGTGGTCAGCACCTGGGTCTGGCCGCGGGTGAACATGCCGGAGCCATGAACGCGGGGCAGGATGCCCACTTCTGCGGCCAGCGGGCGGATCTCGTTGATGCCGCGGCCATCCACGCGCTTGCCCTCATCGAGCAGCCAGCGGCGGACGACGTACTTCTGCATCTTGTAGCTGACGAGGGCGAGGTCTGCATCGCTCAGGTCGGGGTACTCTGCGGCGATCTTGTCCAGGATGGGCAGCAGCGCGGCATCGCGGACGTTCTTGTCGTCGGTGTCCATCGCAGCCTTGAAGTCGTCCAGATACTTCTCCTTGATGGCATGGAAGACGTCCATATCCAGGCCCACGACCTGGAAGTCGATCTTCGGCTTGCCGCGCTCAGCCACGATCTCGTTGATGAACGCGATGGTCTTCTTGATCTCCACATGCGCCGCCTTGATGGCGTTCAGCATGGTGTCCTCATCGACCTCGTTGGCACCGGCTTCGATCATGACGATCTTGTCCATGGTGGCAGCCACGGTCAGGGCCAGGTCGCTCTTTTTGCGCTGCTCCTGGGTCGGGTTCAGGACGATCTCGCCGTCCACCAGACCGACCTGAACGCCGCCGATGGGGCCGTTCCAGGGGATCTCCGACACAGCAGTGACGAGGGATGCGCCGATCATACCGGCAATCTCCGGGCTGCAGTCCGGGTCCAGGCTCATGACGGTCATGGTGATGCAGACATCGTTGCGCATCTCCTTGGGGAACAGCGGGCGCATGGGGCGGTCCACAACACGGCTGGTGAGGATGGCGCGCTCACCGGGGCGGCCCTCGCGGCGCATGAAGCTGCCGGGGATGCGGCCTGCGGCGTAGAGTTTCTCCTCATACTCGACATTCAGGGGGAAGAAATCCACACCTTCGCGGGGCTTGGGGCTCATGACCACGTTGCACATCACGCAGGTCTCGCCGTAGCGGATGAGGGCGCTTGCGTTGGACAGGCCGCACATCTTGCCCATCTCGACCTTGAAGGGCCGGCCAGCCAGCGTCGTCTCGTAGACCTTGAAGTTCTCAAAGGTCTCTTTGCGGGAACCAAATTCGATTGCCATTTGGTTTGCCTCCTTTGTCCTTTTAGCGGTTTTTATCTTCCAAAAGGCTGCCCGCCGCGCATCATAGCAATAAATCCAGCGCCCGTGCAGACCGCCCCAACAGGCGGGCACAGGCGTTCGATTTACTGCTGCAACACGCAGCAGCGGCCGTTTGTTCCACAAAAAAGCAAAGGGCAGGCACCACAGCTGCGGTACCTGCCCTCTGTTTTCTATTACTTACGCAGACCCAGGGTTGCGATCAGAGCACGGTAACGCTCGATGTCCTTCTTCTGGAGGTAGGCCAGCAGATTGCGGCGGCGGCCAACCATCTTCATCAGACCACGGCGGCTGTGGTGATCGTTCGGGTTCTTCTTCAGATGCTCGTTCAGCTCATTGATGTGAGCGGTCAGCAGAGCGACCTGAACTTCGGGGGAGCCAGTGTCCTTCTCGGTCAGAGCGACTTTGGCCATAACTTCCTGCTTGTTCATAGTAACAGTACCTCTTTATAAAATTTTATTTGCCGTCGGCACAGAATGCGGGAAAAACGGTACTCCCAAAAATGGGCATACTCCCAGCCCCGTGCTGCGGTAACAAGGCTAGTATAACAGAAACCAACGTAAAAAGCAAGAAAAAATTCTCCATTCTGTGCTTTCTTTTCCGGCTCACGCTCAGGTCTCTGCCCGGAAATACGCCTGCGCCCGCTCGGCTGCATGGTTGATGCAGGCTTTCAGCTCGTCCAGCGTATCGAATTTTTTGCTGGGGCTGAGGTATGCGTGGAACTCCACCACCGGGTCGGTGCCGTAAAGGTCGCCGGAAAAGCCGGGGATGAAGGTCTCACAGGTCACCTTGGAGGGGTCGTTGTTGACGGTAGGCCGGGTGCCAAGCCCGGTGGCCGAGGGATACCAGACATCACCGATCTTCGTGCGGGTGATGTAGATGCCGAAGCGCGGCAGCTGGAAACCCTGCGGGTAGAGCTGGTTGATGGTGGGCACCCCCAGCGTATGGCCGAGACCCGCTCCATGCTGCACTGCAAAGCGGATGGCGTAAGGCATCCCCAGCATGGCGTTGGCCGCCGGGATGTCGCCGCCCTCCAGCGCCGTGCGGATGCGGGTGGAGGACACCGGCTTTTCCTCAAACTGGGCCATCGGCACCACCACGACCTCCACGCCCAGCGGGGCGCAGAGCCTGCGCAGCAGATCCGGGTCGCCTGCTGCCTTTGCCCCGAAGGTGAAGTTCTCGCCGCAGAACAGTGCCCTTGCATGGCAGTCCTGCACGATGCCGTACACGAACTGTTCCGGCGTCATCGCGCGGATCTCTTCAAAGTCCGGGCAGAGGTAATATTCCACCCCAAGGCTTTCGATCAGGGCATGCTTGTCCTCGGTGGAGAGCAGGCGCTTGCCCTTCATCTTATTGTCGGCCGGCAGCCGGAAGGTGAACACCGCCGGGGCTGCGCCGTGTTCTCTGGCCCACTGGACGGCCCCGTTGATCACGGCACGGTGGCCGATGTGGATGCCGTCAAAAAAGCCCATGGCGACGGCGGTGCCGCCCTCGTGTTCCAGCGCCAGCGGCGAAAGAGAGGATAAGATCTGCATCAAATTTTGTTCCTTCTTGTGTTAGTTTCGCTCCACAAAGAGCTTTTCGACTCGGAGCACTCCGCCCACGATGGTGGCAAGGCCCAGAAACTGCCCGGCCTCGTTCCGGACGCGGTAGCGCCCGTCGGCGGCGGGGTAGCGGCTGGTGGGGCAGCCGTTGTAGAGGTGCTGTTCCACCCTGGGGACCACCGTCAGCAGCGGCAGCGAGGCAAAGACACTCTCCACCGGCAGCATCAGCGCTTCCAGCGCCGCAGGGCCTGCGTCCTTTGCCGCCTGGATCTCCTCCAGCGTGTGGGCGTCGGCCTCAGTGTAAACACCGGCGGCCACCCGGCGCAGGGCGCTCATGGTGCCCTTCTGGCCCATGGCAGCGGCGATGTCCTCCAGCAGAACGCGGATATACGTGCCCTTGGAGCAGCGCACCGTCAGGGTGTATTCGTTCTCTGCCGGGCTGCCCTCGTACTCGATGTGCAGGATCTCGATGGGGCGGGCCTTCCGCTCCACCTCGATGCCATGCCGCGCCATTTTATAGAGCGGCTGGCCGTTGATCTTGACGGCCGAGTACATGGGCGGCGTCTGCATCTGGGGGCCGATGAATTGCGGGAGCACGTCCAGCAGCTCCTTCTCCCCTGCCGTGACCGGAGCCGTTTCCAGCACCGTGCCGGTGCTGTCGCCGGTGTCGGTGCGGGCCCCCAGCCGCAGCACGGCGCGGTAGGCCTTGGTGTGGTCCAGCTGCAGGTCTACGGCCTTGCTGGCCCCGCCGCAGAACACCGGCAGCACCCCGGTGGCCATGGGGTCCAGCGTACCGCTGTGGCCCAGCTTCCGGGTGCCCAGAATGCCCCGCAGCTTTGCGATGACGTCAAAGCTGGTCCAGTCGGTGGGCTTGTCAACGATGAGGATGCCCTGCATTTATTCGCCCTCCTGCGGCTGTTTTTCTGCGTCCAGCACGGCTTCCACCTCAGCCAGGATCGCACTCTTGGCGTTGTCCAGGTTGCCCAGCAGCTCACAGCCCGCAGCGCGGGTGTGGCCGCCGCCGCCCAGACGCCGCGCGATGGCGCAGGCGTCCACGCCCTTTGCGGTGCGCACACTGATGCGGTAGCTTCCGCCGGGCTGCTGGCGCAGGGTCAGGCCGACCTTGACGCCCTCGATGCTGATGGGCAGGCTGGTCAGCTCTTCGAGGTCGGCGGGGTCTACGCCGCTCTGCTCGATCTCATCGCGGGTGAGGTAGATGAGGGCGCAGCGGCCGTCCAGATGATATTCCAGATGGTTGCGCGCGATCCGCTCCGCCTCCATCCGCTCGCGGGGCTTGGTGTCGAAGAGCAGCGTGTTCAGCTCTTCCACCCGCGCCCCTGCTTCCATCAGTTTGGCCGCCACGATGTGGGTGCGGGCCGTGGTGGAAGAAAACCGGAAGCAGCCGGTGTCCGTGGACAGACCGGTATAAAGGCAGTTGGCGATGTGCGGGGTCAGGTCTACGCCCATGGCGCAAAGCACCTCGTACAGCAGCTCTGCCGCTGCCGCTGCCGTGCCGTCCAGCAGGGTGAACTCGGCATAGCCGCTGTTGCCCGCATGGTGGTCAATGCAGAGATCGACGTGGCGGCTGAACTGCGGCATCCCGTTGTTCTCGCCGAAGAGCTGGAGGCTTGCCACGTCCACGGCCACGACGATTTGGGGTTCGAACTCGCCTTTGTACAGACGCGGGTTGGTAAACGCATACCGGCTGGGAATGGGGTCGGAGCAGAGCACCGCCGCTGTTTTGTCCAGCGCACTGAGCGCGTAGTACAGGGCGCTGCCGCAGCCAACGGTATCCCCATCCGGGTTTTTGTGGCACAGAATCAAAATGTCGTCCGCAGTCAGGAGCTTTTCGGCCATCTGCTGCACATTCAACTGTTCTGTCATCCCATGATCCATCCTTTCCGCAGGCTGTTTATTCCTCGGTCTGCGACGGCTGTTCGCTGTCGCCGTTGACGTTCAGCTCACGGAGCAGCTCATTGATGTGGGCTGCATAGGCTGCGCCGTCATCCTCCACAAAGATGAAGCGCGGAGCTTTGCGGATGTGCATCTTCTTGCTCACTTCGGTGCGCACATGGCCGGAAGCGCGGTTCAGCGCCTCGATGGCGGGCTTGGGGCCGTCGGCACGGCCCATCACGCTCACATAGACCTTGGCGACATCCAGGTCGGGCGTCACATCCAGACGGGTGACGGTCAGCAGACCGCCCTCCAGGCGCGGGTCCTTCAGCCGCCCGATGATGGCGATGAGCTCACGCTTCATATCCTGGGCAAGACGCCCCATATTTTTCTGAGACATTCGGTTTCTCCTCTAAAATCAACGACCCTCTCAGTCTCGCTTACGCTCGCCAGCTCCCCCGATGGGGGAGCTTTTATGCAGACTTTTTCCAGTTTCGCAGCAAACCTCGCCCTTCGGGAGAGGTGGCATTGCGAAGCAATGACGGAGAGGGTTTTTCGGATGATTTAGTCGCGGTACTCTTCCATCTTGAAGGCCTCGTACACGTCGCCTTCCTTGACGTCCGCAAACTTTGCCAGCGTGACGCCGCACTCGTAGCCCTCGGCCACTTCCTTGGCATCGTCCTTGAAGCGCTTCAGGGATGCGATCTCGTCCTCGGTGATGACGATGCCGTCACGGACGACACGCACCTTGCTGTCGCGGGTGATCTTGCCGCTGGTGACGCGGCAGCCTGCAACGGTGCCGACATTGCTGATCTTGTAGACCTGACGGACCTGCAGCTCGCCCAGCGAGACTTCGCGGAACTTGGGTGCCAGCATACCCTTCATAGCGTCGGTGACATCGTTGATGGCATCGTAGATGACGCGGTACATCCGCATCTCGACCTTGGTGGCAGCGGCTTCTTCCTTGGCCACGTTGTCGGGGCGGACGTTGAAGCCGATGATGATGGCGTTGGACGCATCGGCCAGGTCCACGTCGGACTTGCTGATGGCACCGACACCGGCGTGGATGACACGGACGCGGACCTCGTCGTTGGAGATCTTTTCGAGGCTCTGCTTGACGGCCTCGGCGGAGCCCTGCACATCGGCCTTGACGACGATGGCCAGCTCCTTCATATCGTTCTGGGCCATCTGGCTGAACAGATTATCCAGCGTGACCTTCTGGAAGGCAGAGAACTGCTTTTCCTTGGCGGCAGCGATGCGCTGCTCGGCCAGCTCACGGGCCAGGCGCTCGTCGGCAACGGCCTCGAACAGGTCGCCTGCTTCGGGCACTGCGGTCAGGCCGGTGATCTCGACCGGGGTCGAGGGGCCGGCATCGTTCAGCAGCTTGCCCTTGTCGCTACGCATGGTGCGCACACGGCCCACGGCGGTACCGGCGATGATGACGTCACCGGCATGCAGGGTGCCGTTCTGGACCAGAATGGTGGCGATGGGGCCCTGGCCCTTATCCAGGCGGGCCTCAACGACAGCACCCTTGGCGCGGCGGTTGGGGTTGGCCTTCAGTTCCATGACCTCGGCTTCCAGCGCGATGCGCTCCAGCAGGTCGTTGATGCCCATGCCGGTCAGCGCAGAAACGGGGATGCAGGCGACGTCGCCGCCCCAGTCTTCGGTGATGATGCCGTACTTGGTCAGGCCTTCCATCACGCGCTCCGGGTTTGCGGTGGGCTTATCCATCTTATTCATGGCCACGATCAGCTTGACGTTGGCAGCCTTGGCGTGGTTGATGGACTCCACGGTCTGGGGCATGATGCCGTCGTCGGCTGCAACGACCAGGACCGCGATATCGGTCATGTTGGCACCGCGGGCGCGCATGGAGGTGAACGCCTCGTGGCCCGGCGTATCCAGGAAGGTGATGACGCTGTCATTGACCTTGACCTGATAAGCACCGATGGCCTGGGTGATGCCGCCTGCCTCACCGGCGGTGACCTTGGTCTTGCGGATGGCGTCCAGGATACTGGTCTTGCCGTGGTCAACGTGGCCCATGACACAGACGACCGGCGGACGCTCGACGAGGTCTTCCTGTGCGTCCTCTTCCTGCGTGAACAGGCGCTCCTCGATGGTCACATGCACCTCGTGCTCGACCTTGGCGTGGAACTCCTCAGCCAGCAGGGAGGCGGTATCGAAGTCGATGACGTCGTTGATGGCGTGCATCTCGCCCATCTGCATGAACTTGGCGATGACCTTGCCGGCCTGCTGCTTGAGGCGGGCAGCCAGCTCACCGACGGTGATCTCGTCGGGGATGGAGACCTTCAGCTGTGCATTGCGGGCCTTCTCCAGCTGGATGCGCTGCAGCCGCTCGAACTCGGTCTCGCGCTTGCCCTTCTGGAACTGCTGGCGCTGGCGCTGGCCGCGCTGGGTGAACTTCTGCTTGTTGCCCTGCGGGGTCGGCTTGCGGCGGTTCTCGGTGTTCTTGGTGGAGGCCAGATCGTCGTAACGGGCATCGAAGCGGTCCACGTTCACATCCACCGTGCGGGTATCGACGGTGACCTGGCTGTCCTCACGGCGGACAGAGACCGACTGTGCCGGGGCGGTTGTCGCCTTGGCGCCGGTCTCGCGGGCCAGTTCGCTCAGAGAAACAGTCTTCTCCTCGCGCTTCTTGTGCTGCTCGTTCTTCTTGTTCTTCTGGTTCTGGCTGTTCTGATTGTTCTGAGGCTCTGCCTTCTTTGCAGGCTGAGCGGGCTGGGCTGCGGGCTTTTCAGCCTTGGGCTCCGCCTTCTTTTCGGCCTTTCTGGGCTGCTCGGCCTTCTTCTCCGGGGCCGGCTGCCGGGCGCTGTTCAGGTAGGCAGACAGGTCTGCCTCGCTGTTGTCCTTGCTGAATTTCTCCAGCAGGTAGTTCAGCTCGTTCTCCTCCAGAGTGGAGCTGTTCTTCTTGCCGGTGCTGCCCATCGCGGCCAGCTCATCCAGGACCTTCTTTGCGGAAATGTTCAGGTCCTTTGCAAAATCGCTCACTTTATATTTTACGGTCATTCGCTCATATCCTCCTCATTTTTGATTGCCCCGCAGTCCGACAGACGGTCAAAGCAGAGCTTTGCGAGGTTGCGGTCGGTCACGGCATACACCGCCACCGGTTTGCGGCTGATATCGGCCAGCCGGTCCTGTGTCAGCGGCATGGTGATCACATCCACGAGGTCACCCACCGCATAATTCAAACGCTGCACGGTCTTGGCGCTGGCGTCGGATGCGGTCATCACGAGCCAGGCCTTGCCCTTGACGCAGGCGTCTTCCACGGCGTCAAAGCCCATGGTCAGCGCGCCCGCCTTGCGGCAGAGGCTGATGGCCTGATACAGGGCTTCCTGCGGGGGCAGGGTGGGCTTTTCGGTCTTTTTAGTCTGCTTTGCCATTCTGCTCCGCCTCCTTTGCGGCACCGGCCAGCTGTTCGGCCAGTGCATCGTACACTTCGGCGGGAACCGGCTGCTCAAAGCAGCGCTCCAGCGCCTTTTTCTTCTTTGCCTTTGCCAGGCAGGCCGGGTCCGGGCAGAGGTATGCGCCGCGGCCGGGCTTTTTGCCCACGAGGTCGATGCTGATCTCGCCGCTGGGCGCGCGCACCACCCGCACCAGCTCCTTTTTGGGGCGGCTGGTCATGCAGCCGATGCACTGGCGGGCAGGGATCTTCTTCTGTGCCATCCGATTTCCCTCCTTCGGCATGGGGCGGCTGCTTATTCTGCAGTCTCCTCGGTCTTGGTCTCTTCGGCCTTGGGCTCTTCCTCACCATAATAACCGCTTTCGGGGCGAATATCAATGTTGTAACCGGTCAGGCGGGCGCACAGGCGGGCGTTCTGGCCCTTGTTGCCGATGGCCAGGCTCAGCTGCTGGTCAGGCACGGTCACGCGGCAGGAGCGGGTCTCGCCGGACAGCAGCTCGACCTTGAGCACCTTGGCGGGGCTGAGGGCTGCGGAGATGAACTCGGAGACATCCTCACTCCACTTCACGATGTCGATCTTCTCGCCGCCCAGCTTCTCGACGACAGCGGCCACACGGTCGCCGTGGGGGCCGATGCAGGCAGAAACGGGGTTGACGTTGGGGTCCTTGGACCAGACGGCCATCTTGGTGCGGGCACCGGCCTCGCGGCTGATGGCCTTGACCTCGACGGTGCCGTCGTAGATCTCCGGCACTTCCAGCTCGAACAGACGCTTGACCAGGCCCGGATGGGTGCGGCTGATCATGACGCGGGCACCGCGCTCACCGCTGACGACGTCCACAACGTAGACCTGCAGGGTCTCGCCCTCGGTGTAGGTCTCGCCGGGCACCTGCTCGTTGCGGGGCAGGATGGCCTCGCCGCCCTTGCCCAGGTCCAGGGCCACGATGCCCTTCTCGTTGTCCACACGGGTCACGGTGGCCTGGATGATGTCATGGGCGCGGCTCTGGATCTCGCTCAGCTGCTGGCTGCGCTCGGCCTCGCGGATGCCCTGACGGATGACGTGCTTTGCGGTCTGGGCGGCGATGCGGCCGAAGTCCTTGGTCTTGAGCGGGGTGACGACACGGTCGCCGATCTCGTAGCTCTTGCGCAGCTTCTGAGCCTCGGTCAGGCCGATCTCAGCGTGCTCATCGTACCAGTCCTCATCGGCGACGACGTTCTGCAGCAGGGCCACATTGAACTTGCCGGTGGCGGGGTCGATCTCGACCATGACGTTGTCGTCCTCGACCTCGTAGTTCTTCTTGACAGCGATCACGATGGCTGCCTTGATCTTCTCGATCAGGTACTCCGCGGTGATGCCGCGCTCGTGCTCCAGCATGGAGAGAGCTTCAAAAAATTCATTATTAGCAGCTGCCATTTTTCGGGTTCCTCCTAATTCTTTCTCTTTTTCAGTCAAACAGATCCTCGTCGTCGCACAAACGCACGGTGCTGGCGGCCGACGCTTCAAAGTTCACGGTGCCGTTCTCCGTCTCGACCGTGATGGTGCTGCCCTCGCGGCCGGTCAGGATGCCGGAAAACTCCTTGGTGCCGTTCTCGTTGGCGCGGAACAGCCTGACGCTGACCTTCTGCCCCTTGACGGCCTCGTAATGTTCCGGGCGGGTCAGCTTGCGGCCCAGGCCGGGGCTGCCCACTTCCAGATAATAGCTCTGCTCAATGGGGTCTGCCTCATCCAGGATGGGGTCCAGCGCATGGGAGACATCGGCACAGGTGTCGGTGTCCATGGTGGTGCCGTCCGTCTTGTCGATGAGGACGCGAAGATACCAGTCCGGCCCTTCCTTTTCAAACACAACGTCCCACAGGCGCAGCCCCATGCCCTCCACGGTGGGGCGGACAAGCGCTTCGACTCTCTGGGCGGTATTGCCGCCAGACTGCTTCGCCATAAAAAACCTCCAAACAAACAAGAAACGCGGACCTTGCGGCCCACGTTCCATAAAAGTTATATCGTACAAATAGAATATACCATACTCCGGCAAAATATGCAAGAGATTTCGTTGAAAAATCTCTTACAGCGCCCAGACACCGTTTTGGAAGAGGGTCACGGTGCGGCCGTCGCGGCATTTGCCGGTGATCTCGCTGTCCTCCGCACCGATCATGACATCCTCGTGGATGGCCGACTGGTTCATGCCGCGCTCCAGCAGCTCCTCCTTGGAAAGGCGGGTGCCGTCGGCCGTGGTGCCGGGATAGCTGGCGCCGAAGGCGATGTGGCAGGCGGCGTTCTCATCGAACAGGGTGCTGTAGAACAGCGCACCGCTGCGGTTGATGGGGCTGGAAGCGGGCACGAGCGCCACTTCACCGATGCTGCGGGCACCCTCATCGGTGTCCAGCAGCTGACCCAGCAGGTCAGCGCCCTCCTCAGCGCCATGCTCCACGACCTTGCCGTCTTTGAAGGTAACATGGAAGCCCTTGATGAGCTGGCCGTTGAAGACGTAGGGCTTGGTGCCGTAGACGACGCCGTTCACCTTGTCCTTGTGGGGCGCGGTGAAGACCTCTTCGGTGGGGATGTTGGGCAGGAACTCCACACCCTTCTCGTTCCTGCTGCCGGCGCTCTCCCAGCTGGCCTTGTCGGCCAGACCGACGGTCAGGTCGGTGCCGTTGCTGCTCTTGAAGTGGACGCTTTCGAGGTCGAAGGCGTTCATCTTGTCGCGCAGGGTCATCAGGCGGTCGAGGTGTGCTTTCCACTCGCCCACCGGGTCGCCGCCGGTCACACGGCAGACATCAAAGATGAGCTGCCACAGCTTCTCGATGGCCGCATCGGTGTCGAGGTCGGGGAACATCTTCTTCGCCCACGGCGCGCTCGGCATGGCAGCGATAGACCACTGGACCCGGTCGTTCATGGTGTACTCCCGCCACGGGGCCATGAATTTCCGGTTGGCGGCGTTCACCCGGCTGATCTTGGCGCTGTCCAACCCGGCGTAGACCTCCGGATCATCGGCGATGAGGTGCAGCACGCAGACGCTGCCTTCGCTTTCGGCGTAGTCCAGATAGCGGCGCAGCTGGTAAGGCTTGAAGTCCGTCAGGGCCTCCTCGCTGCCCAGTTCCATGCGGCTGCGGGAAACGGCATTGTCGTTCCAGTCCACCTGCACATCCCGCGCCCCGGCCTCAAAGGCGCTGCGGACGCACAACCGGGCCAGCGGAGCAGCCTCCAGCGAGCAGCGGATGATAAGAGTCTGGCCCGGCTGGGGGTTCACCCCCACCCGGACAACAAAGTCGGCATATTTTTTCAGCAGTTCGTTGAAGTTTTCCACGAAAGTTCCTTTCCGCCGTGTAAAAACGGCACACAGTTGATCTTGTGTCCAGTATACCCTTTTTCCGAGGAGATGTCCACAGCCGAAACAGAAAAAGACGTCCTGCCCCGTTGAAAAAGGGCAAAACGTCTGGTATACTGGCTTATGAGAATGCTGCCCACATACGGCATGCGGTCCGTTCACCTTTCCGGCCTTGCGTCGGGGAGGCAGACAATTTTTATGCACCCCCGACGTTTTATGCGGAAGGGGGGATGCTTCATGACGCTCTTGGAGACTTTAGCTCTGCTGACGCTGCTTGCAACCGTCGGCTTTGGCATGTTCGACATCGCATGGAAGATCTTTACACATAAAAAGTGACCGCCCAGCTCCCAACTCGTGCGGTCACTTTTTATAGTTGACATGCCGGAAAGGTGCTGACCGTTTGCCGGGCAGCATTCTCTTCGTCTATTTATACTATACCACAGCCCCGCCGAAATTGCAACGGCGGGGCTGATTTTATCGCTCTGAAATCAAAAAACTCAGAACTCGATCTTGCTCTCGATATAGCTCTTCAGCTCAGAGATGGGCATACGGACCTGCTCCATGGTGTCGCGGTCGCGGACGGTGACGCAGTTGTCTGCTGCGATACCCTTGGCCTCGTCACCGACGGTGTCAAAGTCCACGGTGATGCAGTACGGGGTGCCGATCTCATCCTCACGGCGGTAACGCTTGCCGATGGAACCGGTATCGTCGTAATCGACCATGAAGTACTTGCTCAGCTCGTTGCGGATCTCCATTGCCTTGTCGCCCAGCTTCTTGCTCAGGGGCAGGACAGCGCACTTGTAGGGAGCCAGCGCCGGATGCAGGTGCAGGACGGTGCGGACATCCTCCTTGCCCTTGGCATCCACGAGGTGCTCTTCGTCGTAGGCCTCGCACAGGAAGGCCAGCGCCACACGGTCACAGCCCAGAGACGGCTCGATGACGTAGGGGATGTAGTGCTCGTTGGTCTCGCTGTCGAAGTACTCCAGGCTCTTGCCGGAGGCCTCCTGATGACGGCTCAGGTCGTAGTTGGTGCGGTCGGCAATGCCCCACAGCTCGCCCCAGTCGGTGAACGGGAAGGCATATTCGATATCGGTGGTGGCACGGCTGTAGAAAGCCAGCTCTGCGGGCTCGTGGTCACGCAGGCGCAGGTGCTCCTTCTGGATGCCCAGGCTCAGCAGCCAGTTCTCGCAGTAATCCTTCCAGTAAGCGAACCACTCCAGGTCGGTGCCCGGCTTGCAGAAGAACTCGCACTCCATCTGCTCGAACTCGCGGGTGCGGAAGGTGAAGTTGCCCGGCGTAATCTCGTTGCGGAAGGCCTTGCCGACCTGGCAGACGCCGAAGGGCAGCTTGCGGCGGGTGGTGCGCTGGATGTTGGCAAAGTTGACGAAGATGCCCTGTGCGGTCTCCGGGCGGAGGTAGCAGGTCGAGGAGCTGTCCTCGGTGACGCCGATGGCCGTCTTGAACATCAGGTTGAACTTGCGGATGGGGGTGAAGTCATGCTTGCCGCAGACGGGACAGACGATATCCTCGTGCTCGGCGATGAACTGGTCCATCTCGTCGAAGCTCATGGCATCGACATTCACTTCGGGGTGCTCGTCGCCGATGAGCTTGTCAGCGCGGTGGCGTGCCTTGCAGGCGCGGCAGTCCAGCAGCGGGTCCGAGAAGCCCGCCACATGGCCGGTGGTGATCCAGGTCTGCGGATTCATGATGATGGCTGCATCCAGGCCCACGTTATAGGGGCTCTCCTGCACGAATTTCTTCAGCCATGCTTTCTTGACGTTGTTCTTGAACTCGACGCCCAGCGGGCCGTAATCCCAGCTGTTGGCAAGACCGCCATAGATCTCCGAACCGGGGAACACGTAACCACGGTTCTTGCAGAGGTTGACGATCATATCAAGGGTCTTTTCGCTCTGTTCCATTGTAATAACATCCTTTCCGTCCGCGGCTGGCTTGCCGTGTCGTGTGTTGTGTTGCGGCAGCTTTCCCAACTGCCGTATGTCTTTATGCTACCATGTTTTGCCCGCTCCGTCAATGCTTTGCGTCTCCAAATATGGGGGGCCGGGCGCTGCGGGCCGTTACTTGTGGTATTTCATGCCCGCATTGATGGTGCAGGCGCGGTAGAGCTGTTCCGTCAGCACAAGGCGGGCCAGCTGGTGGGGCATCGTGATGCGGCCCATGCTGAATTTGAGCGCCGCCGCCCGCTTGATCTCATCGGCCAGCCCGTGGGACGAGCCGATGACGAAGGCCACATCCCCTGCCCCGCTGCCTGCGCGGTCGGCCAGAAAGCGGGCCAGCTCCTCCGAGGAGATTTGTTTTCCCTCGATGCACAGGGCCACGATGGCTGCACCTTTGCGGACGTTGGAGAGGATGGCTTTCCCTTCCTTTTCCAGCGCCTTTTTCACCACCGCATCGGAGGCGTTCTTCTCCTCGATCTTTTCTTCTGGCAGCTCGATGATCCGGAAGGACGCAAAGGCCGCCAGACGCTTCTGGTACTCGGCCACGCCCTCTGCAAAGTATTTTGCATTGAGCTTGCCGACACAGATCAGGTCGATATTTTGCATAACGTCGTCTCCTTTACAGAAGCGTCAGCTGCTCGCCTTCGTCCTCGGCGCGAATGAGGGCACCGGTGGCGGGCAGGCTGCGGACGCGGTAGCGGTGGGGGTTGGCCAGTTCCAGCGTCTCCGCCGGGACGACCGACGCGATGTGCTGGTTCTTCTTCAGGGTGACGACCGCCACGCCCTGACTGTCGCGGGTGGCCTTGGCGCTGATCTGCGCTGTGCCCACCAGCAGCATCCGGCCTGCGCTGGTGCGGATGGCAAGTTCCGTCTCTTCGGGCAGGAAGACCATCTTCGCCAGCGTTTCCTTGTCGCAGTAGGCCTTGAGCAGCTTGCGGCGGTTCAGCTTGGTGGCATAGGAATTCAGCGGGATCTTGGCGCACTTGCCGCTCGCAAAGAAGAAGAGCATGAAGCCGGAATAATCGCTCGTGATGACCATGGCCAGAACGTTCTCGCCCTCGTCCATGCCCAGACGGCCCGGAATAAAAATGCCCATCTGCGCCACTTTTCCGTCTTCCAGTTCGTTCAGGCGCACCTTGTACACCTGCTGCCGGTCGGTGAAGAAGAGTGCCTCCACGTTGTTGCGGGTCTCCACCTGCTGGATGATCTCGTCGCCCTCCTTGAGCTTGTGGGCACCGGCGGTGCGCAGGCTCTGGGGCGGGATCTTTTTCAGGTAGCCCTCGCGGGTGAAGAAGACGGTGACCGGATAATCCGGGATGACCTCTTCCTCGGTGCCGCTCTCTTCCTCCGGCAGGTCGTACAAAATCTCGCTGCGGCGGGGCTGGGCGTACTTTTTGGCAACATCCGTCAGCTCTTTGATGATGATCTTCCGGATGCGGGCGGGCTTTGCCAGAATGTCGTTCAGGTCGGCGATGTCCTTCTCCAGCTGCTCGATCTCCCCGGTGCGCTTGAGGATATACTCCCGGTTCAGGTGGCGCAGCTTGATCTCGGCCACATAGTCGGCCTGCACCTCGTCGATGCCGAAGCCGATCATCAGGTTGGGCACGACCTCGGTCTCCTCCTCGGTGGTGCGGATGATGTGGATGGCCTTGTCGATGTCCAGCAGGATGGCGGCCAGACCCTGAAGCAGGTGCAGGCGCTTTTCCTTGCCGTGAAGGTCGAAGAAGGTGCGGCGGCGGACGCATTCCATCCGGAACGCCGTCCACTCGTTCAAGATTTCCCGCACACCCATGACCTTCGGCTGACCGGAGACCAGAATGTTGAAGTTGGCGCTGAAGCTGTCCTCCAGCGGGGTGGTCTTGAACAGCTTGGCCATCAGCTTCTCGGCGTCCACGCCGCGCTTGAGGTCGAGGGTCAGCTTGAGGCCGTTCAGGTCGGTCTCATCGCGCATGTCGCTGATCTCTTTGATTTTTCCGGCCTTGACCAGCTCGGCGATCTTGTCCATGATAGCTTCCACCGTCGTGGTGGGCGGGATCTGGGTGATCTCCAGCATGTTCTCGCCGGGCACTACATTATAACGGGCACGGACCCGAACGCTGCCGCGGCCGTTCTCGTAGATCTCCCGCATCTGGGCTTCGTCGTACAGGATCTGGCCGCCGCCCACGAAATCCGGGGCCGGCATCGTGGTGGAGATGTCATGCCGGGGGTCCTTCATCAGGGCGATGGTGGTGTTGCACAGCTCGACCAGATTGAACGAGCAGATGTTGCAGGCCATGCCGACGGCGATGCCCAGTGTGTTGTTGGCCAGGATGGTGGGGAACGTGACCGGCAGAAGGGTCGGCTCGGTGGTGGTGCCATCGTAGTTGGGGACGAAATCGACCGTCTCCCGGTCGATGTCCCGGAACAGCTCCTCGCAGACGCCTTCGAGCTTGGCCTCGGTGTAACGGGCCGCTGCACAGGACATATCCCGGCTGTAGGCCTTGCCGAAGTTGCCTTTGCTGTCCACATAGGGCACCAGCAGGCTCTCGTTGCCCCGGCCCATGCGGACCATGGTGTCGTAGATGGCCGCATCGCCGTGGGGGTTCAGGTGCATGGTGCCGCCCACGATGTTGGCGGATTTGGTGCGGGCCCCCTTGAGCAGGCCCATGCCGTACATCGTGTACAGCAGTTTGCGGTGGGCGGGTTTGAAGCCGTCGATCTCCGGCAGAGCGCGGGAGACGATGACGCTCATCGCATAGGGCATATAGTTGGTCTCCAGTGTGCGGGTGATGGGGTCTTCCAGCACACTGCCCGCATTCAGGATCTCAACACCGTCGCCCAGCTGTGGGCGGACCGGCTTGAGTGCTTTCTTTGTTGTTCGTTTTGCCATTCTTCTTTTATCCTCTAAATAAACCTCTCAGTCTCGCTCACGCTCGACAGCTCTCCTGTCAGGAACAGCGACACTGCGCAGCATGGACGGAGAGGTCAAGACACATCCAGATCGTCCAGATACTCTGCGCCGTGCTCTGCGATGTGCTCCTTGCGTCCGGCGAGGTTGTCGCCCAGCAGCAGGTCGAACACGCGGGCGGTCTCCTCCACATCGGTGGGCAGCACCTTGATGAGGCGGCGGCTCTCCGGGTTCATGGTGGTCAGCCACATCATCTCCGGGTCGTTCTCACCCAGACCTTTCGAACGCTGGATGGTGTATTTCTTCTCGCCGATCTCCTTCAGGAACGCCGCCTTCTCCGGCTCGGTGTAAGCGAAATAGGTGCGGTCTTTGGTGGTGATCTCGTACAGCGGCGACTCCGCGATGTAGACATAGCCCTCGTTGATGAGGGTGGGCGTCAGGCGGTAGAGCATGGTCAGCACCAGGGTGCGGATCTGGTAGCCGTCCACATCGGCATCGGTACAGATGACGATCTTGTTGTACCGCAGGTTGTCCAGATTGAAGGTCGCCAGCTCCTTGTTGTGCTTGCCGCCCAGCTCGACGCCGCAGCCCATCACCTTGATGAGGTCCACGATGATGTCCGACTTGAAGATGCGGGCATAGTCGGCCTTGAGGCAGTTCAGGATCTTGCCGCGGATGGGCATGATGGCCTGATACTCGCTGTCGCGGCTCTGCTTGACGGCACCCATAGCCGAATCACCCTCGACAATATACAGTTCGCGGCGGGAAGCGTCCTTGGTGCGGCAGTCCACGAACTTCTGCACCCGGTTGGCGAGGTCGATCTGGGTGGAGAGCGTCTTTTTGATGCTCTGGCGCGTCTTTTCGGCATGTTCCCGGCTCTGCTTGTTGACCAGGACCTGCTGGCAGATCTTCTGGGCTTCCTCCGGCTTTTCGAGGAAGTAGACTTCCAGATAGTGCTTCAGGAAATCCGTCATCGCCTGCGAGACGAATTTGTTGGTGATGGCCTTCTTGGTCTGGTTCTCGTAGCTGGTGCGGGTGGAGAAGCTGGACGAGACATAGACCAGGCAGTCCTGCACATCCTGAAAACTGATGGCGCTCTCGCCCTTCTTATAAAGATTCTTGTCCTTCAGGTACTTGTTGATCTGGTAGACGAAGGCCGTGCGCACCGCGTGTTCGGGGCTGCCGCCGTGCTCCAGCCAGGAGGAGTTGTGGTAGTATTCCAGCAGCTGCACCTTATTGGAGAAGCAGAAGGCCGCGCTCATCTTTACCTTATATTCCGGCTGGTCCTCGCGGTCGCGGCCGGTGGCCTCGCTCTCGCAGCTGAACACCGGGGTCAGGGTGTCCTCGCCCGCCGTCTCGGCCACGTAGTCGGCGATGCCGTGCTCGTAGCACCAGCTCTCCTTCCAGGCCTTGCCGGTGGCGGGGTCCTTCTCCTTTTCGTCGGTGAAGTTCAGGGTCAGCCCCGCGTTGACGACGGCCTGACGGCGCAGCACATCCTTGTAATAGCTGCCGGGGACGTCGATGTCGGTGAAGACCTCGTCGTCCGGCTTCCAGTGGATGATGCTTCCGGTGCGGCGGCCCTTATAAGGTTCCTTTTGCAGGCCGCCGACGTTCTCGCCCTTTTTGAAGTCCAGATGATAATGATAGCCGTCGCGGTAGATGTCGGCCGTCATCCAGGCAGACGAATACTGGGTGGCGCACAGGCCCAGACCGTTCAGGCCCAGGCTGAACTCGTAGTTGTCCTCGCCCTCGCCGTATTTGCCGCCTGCATACATCTCGCAGAACAGCAGCTCCCAGTTGTAGCGGCCCTCGCCGTTGTTCCAGTCCACGGGCATGCCGCGGCCAAAGTCCTCGACGATGACGCTGCCGTCCTTGCAGCGGGTCACGTTGATGGTGTCGCCGTGGCCGTCGCGGGCCTCGTCGATGGAGTTGGAGACGATCTCAAAGATCGAATGGGCGCAGCCCTCCACACCGTCCGAGCCAAAGATGACCGCCGGGCGCTTGCGGACGCGGTCCGCACCCTTTAATGAAGTAATGCTCTCGTTACCGTATTCCTGTTTTCTTGCCATGTTCACCCTCCCGGTCTGCACGGATACGCCCCGTACCCTTTGCCGGCCGAATCGTTTTCTAGTTTTCTATTAAACCATAGGTTGTTGTCAATGTCAATTTTGCGTTTCGTCCCCCGCCGTCGGCCCGGCCCGGCCGGAGAGCATCAAAAATCCACTTCTATTATTTATCGTCCGGACGCATTTTTCAAGAAAAGTCTGATTTTTTTCGAAAAAATTTGCATTTTCCTCTTTACAAATCCAGAATTTCGGGTATAATAATCATCGTCCGGTGCGCCTCTGTAGCTCAGTCGGTAGAGCAGGGGACTGAAAATCCCCGTGTCATTGGTTCGATTCCGATCGGAGGCACCACCTTTCAGAAGAACAGAGATCTGTTCTTCCGAATATGCGGCCGTAGCTCATCTGGTAGAGCGCCACCTTGCCAAGGTGGAGGTAGCGAGTTCGAGCCTCGTCGGCCGCTCCATAACGGAGTGGAAATATCCGCTCCAATATGGCCCGGTAGCTCAGTTGGTTAGAGCACCAGCCTGTCACGCTGGGGGTCGTCGGTTCGAGCCCGATCCGGGTCGCTCATCCTAATGGTGCAGGGACAAATGCACCGAATATGCGGCCGTAGCTCATCTGGTAGAGCGCCACCTTGCCAAGGTGGAGGTAGCGAGTTCGAGCCTCGTCGGCCGCTCCAAATGGAGTGGAAACATTCACTCCAATATGGTGACGTGGCCAAGTGGTAAGGCAAGGGTCTGCAAAACCCTCATCCACCAGTTCAAATCTGGTCGTCACCTCCAAAAGATTCCCGAACGTGAAAGCGTTCGGGATTTTTTGTTTTATTGCATCCTCCCCTTCCCCGTGTTACAATAGCGGTATCCTGTGCAGAAAGGAGCGTATGCCATGCCCGCTCAAACCACCGAGACCCACACCACCCTGACCCCCGATACGCCGGTGCGGTATCTGAAAGGCGTCGGCCCCAAGACCGCCGAGCGGTTCGAGAAGCTGGGCATCGTGACGCTGGCGGACCTGCTCTGCCACTACCCGCGCAGATATATGGATTTTTCAAAGCCCTACTCCATTGCCGAGGCACCTTGCGACACCGAGTGCGTCGTGAAGGCCGAGGTGTTCGCCAAGCCCGGCGGGCGCATCCTGCCCGGCGGGCGGCGGATGGAGCGGATCACGGCGGGCGACGATGTTTCCAGCCTGGAGATCACCTGGTTCAACAATCCCTACGCCGCCCAGAAGCTGGAACTGGGGCAGGCATATTATTTTCAGGGCATCGTGACCGGCGGGATGCTCCGCCGCCAGATGGTCAACCCGCAGGTGCGCACCGAAGCGCAGATCACCGCCGCCCCCTTCGAGGCCGTCTACCCCCAGACCGATGGGCTTTCGAGCAGCGTCATCGCCCGGTGTGTCCGCCAGCTGCTCCCCCATGCCGAGCTTCTGCCCGACCCGCTGCCGCCGGAGATGCGCCAGAAATACCGCCTGCTCTCCAAGGCAGAGGCCGTGCGGGCCATCCACTGCCCGGAGAGCGAGGAAGCCGCCTTTGCGGCCCGGCGGCGGCTCATCTACGAAGAACTGCTCATTTTGCAGCTGGGCATCGGCCGGATGAAGAACCGGGGCAGCGCCGCCACCGGGGCACCGATGCAGCTTCTCGACCCGCAGCCGTTCTGGGATGCGCTGCCCTTCTCCCCCACCGGGGCCCAGCGGCGGGCCGTGACGGAGATTCTGACCGACATGGCAGGCGGGCAGTCCATGAACCGCCTGCTGCAGGGCGATGTGGGCAGCGGCAAAACACTGGTGGCGGCAGCCGCCATCTGGGCCTGCATCCGCAGCGGCTATCAGGCAGCGCCGCTGGCCCCCACTGAGATTTTGGCTTCCCAGCATGCCGAGAACCTGAACCGGATGCTGGCCCCGTTCGGGATGCGGGTCGCCCTGCTGACCGGCGGCATGAAAGCCGCCGCCCGCCGCACCACGCTGGCTGCCATCCGGAACGACGAAGCCGACCTCGTGGTGGGCACCCACGCCATCCTCAGCGAGGGGGTCGCCTTTGCCCGGCTGGGTCTGGCCGTGGTGGACGAGCAGCACCGCTTCGGGGTGCGGCAGCGGGGCCTGCTGGCTGAAAAAGCCGAGAACCCCCATCTGCTGGTCATGAGCGCCACGCCCATCCCCCGCACCCTGGGGCTGCTCCTCTACGGCGACCTCGACATCTCGATCCTCGACGAACTGCCGCCGGGCCGCAAGCCGGTCAAGACCCGGTGCATCACCGGGAAGAAACGGCGGGACCTCTACGGCTTCCTTGACCGGGAGATCAACGCCGGGCGACAGGTGTATATCGTCTGCCCCGCCATCGAGGACACCCCCGACGGCGGGCTGAACGCCGTGAAGACCTACTACGAAGACATCGCCAAGGCGCTGCTACCTGACCGCCGGGTCGGCCTGATGCACGGCAAGCTCAAGCCAAAGGAAAAAGCCGCCGTCATGGAGGACTTCAAGGCCGGGCAGTTGGACGCGCTGGTCTCCACCACCGTCATCGAAGTCGGCGTGGACGTGCCGAACGCAACGGTCATGGTCATCGAGAACGCCGAGCGCTACGGCCTGAGCGCTTTGCACCAGCTGCGCGGCCGGGTGGGCCGCGGTGCGTCGGAGAGCTGGTGCTTCCTCGTCAGCGACAACACGAGCGAGCCAGTCCAGAAACGGCTCAAATTCCTCTGCTCCACGGCAGACGGCTTCGCCGTGGCGCAGTACGATCTGGAAACGCGCGGCCCCGGCGACTTTTTCGGGAGCCGCCAGCACGGCCTGCCCACCCTCCAGATCGCCGACCTGATGAACGACACCCGCACCCTCCACGCCGCACAGAGCGAAGCCGCCGCCCTGCTGGCCGAAGACCCGCTCCTCACCGCACCAGACCACGCACTTCTGGCCGCGCAGGTCGAGCAGATGTTCGAAAAAGCCGGTGCGATGAACTGAACCAGCAGCAAGGGGCAGGCCAAAAGCGGCCTGCCCCTCGTTTTCTATATTATATATAATTATTTCATGGGAATGATCTCGCAGAAAACGCACCGGCTCTTGGTGGAAAGGGCCACATCCTTGTGGTAGCAGCCAAAGAACCATTTTTCGTAGTGCAGCTTCAGCAGGATCTTATCGAGGAAGAGGTGCAGCCGGTTCGACTCGCCCAGCGCCAGCGCAGTAAAATCCAGGAACCTGCTTGGGGCGTCGTGGGTCAGCACATAATCTACCTGCCAGCCGTTTTCTTCCAGCGTCTTTTCGCAGAAGGCATATTCCTCATCCGAGGGCATCTCCTGCGGCCACCAGTTGACCCCAGGCTCCCGTTCCTCTTTGTCCTGACTTTCGGCCCCGCCGAAGCAGAGATATTTCTTGCCTTCCAGCGTCAGCACACTGCCCCGGCAGACATGGTAAACATTGCCGCCCAGCGCCTGAACCGTTCCGCCGAACCGCTCCTCGGTCGGGTACTGGGCCAGCAGGTCGTAGTTCTCATGGCAGCCATCCAGAAACAGCAGCGTGTAGGGGCGTTTGCGCAGCCAATCCAGCTTTTTCTGTTCCTCTTTGCTGCCGTCCCACACGAACCCGAAATCGCCCAGCACCACCACGGTATCCCGCCTGCTCAGCCAGCGGAGCCTGCCGTGCCTGAACCGGTCGATGTCGCCGTGGGTGTCTCCCGTCAGATATACCATTCGTTTCCTCCCGCCCTGTGTGAAAGCTGTAAAAGCCCTTGTCTCCGCAGGGCAAACCTGTTATTATAAAAGAATGAAGCTCCGGCTTCTTCCTGTTGTCCTATCCGGCCGCATCCTGCGCCCCGGTCTTTCTATTTTATCGCTTTTTGAAGGAATTGTCCACATGAAACGTATTTTTGCCCTCTTTTTGTCTCTGGCGGTCCTGTTCAGCTGTTTGGCTGTGACGGCAGGCGCCATGTTCGACCCCAGCCCCGTCTACGAGGTGCAGGCCAAGAGCGCCTACATCGTGAACACCGACACCAACATCATCGTCTACGACAAGGACAGCCAGAAGCAGGTGCCGGCCGGCGGCCTGACGAAATACATGACCATCGCTCTGGTGATGTCCAACTACGCCGACCAGCTCGACAACACCTTTACCATGCCGTTCGCCATCTCGGATTACGTCCACAACTCCGACAACGCAGACATGCGCTCCGGCGAGACCTTCACCTACCGGGAAGCGCTCTACGCCATGGTGACACGGAACGCCAACGAGGCCGCGATGGGCCTGGCGTACGAGCTTTCCGGCGGAGACCTGGCCGGGTGGGTGAGCCAGATGAACACCCTGTCCCAGCGCATCGGCACGACGGGCAGCACCTGGACCGATGCCTGCGGCCTGGACAGCGGCAACACCACCACTGCCGTGGACATGTACCTCATCCTGCGCTACCTGATGAGCTTTGATGCCTTCCGGGAGATCTCCAGCGCACCGACCTTCACGATGCCCGCCAAGGAAAAACACGCCAAGAGCTTCGTTCTGGTCAGCCAGAACGTGGCCCTGAACAAAACGAGCGGCGGCAAGTTCTACCGCAGCGCGATGCAGGGCGGCATCTGCGACGTGATGGCTTACAAGAACGACAACGGCGACCAGAGCTATGTCTCCTGGGCCAACAAGAACGGCGCGACCTATATCTTCTGCATCATGCAGAGCCCTGACACCTGCGACGATTACGGCTACGCGAACCGCCGCCCGGCCCTGTGTGAGACGACTAAGCTCATCGACTGGGTGTTCGACAGCTTCTCCATCCAGGCCGCGCTGGACACTGACCAGGCTCTGGCCGAGATCCCGGTGAAGTATTCATCCGACACCGACACGCTGCAGCTTTACCCCGACGACAACATGATGACCCTGCTGCCCTCCTCCGGCGACGGCACCGTCACCCAGAAATACTTCCATCTGCCCGATTATGCCGCCGCCCCCATCCATCAGGGCGACGTCATCGGCACGGTGGAGCTCAAGCTCGCCGGTGAGACCATCGGTGTGGTCAACCTCATCGCCGGGCAGGATGTCCGCCAGAACGTCCTGCTCTTCACCGTCTCGAAGGTGCAGGACTTTTTCCACAGCCTCTACCTGAAGGTCGTGATCGTCATGAGCCTGCTCGCCCTCGCCATCTATGGCCTGTGGTGGCTGCTCAATGTCTGGCATGGCCGCAGACCGACCAAGAAGATTCACCGCCGCTGACAGACGAGGGCAGGAACCAGACCGGTTCCTGCCCTCGTTTTCGTTCAGTCGATCGTCGTTTTGGTCCGGCCCACGCCGATGACGGCCGTGGTGATCTTTTTCCAGGTGTTGCAGCCGCAGACGCCGTCCACCGCGAGGCTGGTGCGGCGCTGATAGCCCCGGAGCGCCTCTTCCGTCCGGGTGCCGAACAGGCCGTCGATGCGGTTCCCGGTCTGGTAGCCCAGCGTCGAGAGGGCGTCCTGCAGGATCATCACATAGCAGCCCCGGCTCCCCCGCCGCAGGGTGGGGTAGCCCGCCGTGGTGCCGCGGCACGCGGGGGTGCCGTAGCGGCGGTCGAAGTGGACCCAGGTGGGCGTCTGGCTCAGCGGCTCCACGTAGCCCCACGCCCCGGTCGCGCGGGCGGCCCTGTAGATGGCCGTGCGCTGGGTCTGGCTGAGGCTCTGGCCCACATCAAAGGCCACCCCCGCATAGTGCTGGCTGCGGGTGCCGTGGCCGCCCTCCCAGATGCGGCGGAACGCATACCCCACCGGGATGCCGCGGCCGTACGTGCGGCGGGTCAGGTTCCAGGCCTCCATCGCCGCGATGGTGGTCCAGAGCACCGGGCTGTTCGATCTGCCCCGGAACTCCCGCAGGGTCAGGGTCCGGCCGGTGCTGTAGGGCATGGGGTCGTTCTCGCTCAGGCTGTTATAGGTGTAGACCTTGTTTTCGTAGGCATCGTAAATAAGCAGCCGTGCCATTGGGTCATCCCTCCTCCAAATCACATGCGCAGCTCTGCGCCCGCAGTGCCGCCCAGGTCTCGCGGCCAACGGTGCCGGTCTGCTGCAGGCCCGCCCGCGCCTGCGCGGCCTTCACAGCCACCGTCTCCGCCGGGCCGAAGGACGAATTATCCCGCACGAAGCCCTCCCCGCAGCAGAGGTTCGCCCGGCCGTTGATCCACTGTTCGATCTGCATCACATCTGGGCCGACGCTCCCTTCCTTCATGGCCCGGCCCGGATATGCCATCTCCCGTGCCGCATCCCGGTCGGGGTTGGGCATCCCGGTCGCCAATTGCAGGCTCAGCGCCTCCACCGCTGTCCAGGTCTCGGCATCTGCGATGCCGGTCTCCGGCAATCCGAGCAGCGCCTGGGCACTGCGGGTCGCGGCGGCCGTCTCCCCGGTGTAGCTGGTGGCCAGCGGCGGTGCCTCCACGCTCTCGAAGTAATAAGCGATCCGCCGCAGCAGGATGGTGTAATACAGCACGTCGCTGCCCTCGCTGCCCACCGTCAGCGGCTGGCCGGGGTAGGGCAGCCGTTTCAGTGTGACCACCGGGCCGCTGCTGCGCAGAGCCGAGGCTTTGCCGTAGAGCGACTCCCAGGTCGCCCGCCCCACGATGCCGTCCACCGTCAGCCCTGCAAACCGCTGGTAGGCCCGCACAGCGTTCTCGGTGGCCGCACCAAAGCTGCCGTCGATGCCCACCGCCGGGATGCTGGATTCATAGGCGCTCAGGAGGTAGAGGTAAAATTGCAGTTCCCGCACCGCCGTGCCGCTGCTGCCCCGCCGGAGGATGCCCGGATACTCGCCGGGCCGCAGGCTGGACGACAGCAGTTTGTTGGCGATGTCGTTGTAGACCTCGTACAGCTTGTTCCAGGTGGTGCGGCCCACCACGCCGTCGCTGGTCAGGCCGAAGTAGGTCTGGAACCGCTTCACCGCCGCCGTGGTCGCCGCACCGAACCTGCCATCCACGGTGAGGTCGTTCAGTCTGGAATAGACGGTGTGGGCGATCTTGAGCCAGAACTGCACGAGCCGCACGTTCTGGCCGCTGGCCCCCTCCCGCAGAGCCGTGCCGGGGTAGGCGTTGGGGGTGCCGTTGTCCGACTGGATGCTCCGGAACTCGTTGTAGATGGCGTTCCAGGTCTCGCGGCCCACCACGCCGTCCACGGTCAGGCCGTACCGCCGCTGGAAGGCCCGCACCGCGCTGGCCGTGGCCGCGCCGTAGCGGCCGTCCACCGAAAGGGACGGGAGGGCGGATTCGTACTGCGCCAGCGTATTCAGCCAGAACTGCACCTGCTCCACCGCGCTGCCGGTGGAACCGGTGCGCAGGGCCGTGCCGCCCCAGCTGCCGTCCGACAGGGTGCCGCTGGAGGTCTCGCCCTCGCTGGTCAGTTCGGCAAGGTCCTTGACCGACACATAGATATAGCTGATCTTATACCAGGTCTGCCGCCCCACCACGCCGTCGGCGGTCAGGTTGAACTGCCGCTGAAACGTCTTGACTGTGGACGCCATGCGGGGGCCGAAGACGCCGTCCACGGTCAGCTTGCCGAAGAAGGGGTAATCCTTCGCGATGCGGTTCAGCTGCCGCTGCAGCGTGAACACTGCCGTGCCGGAATCGCCCTGCCGCAGCGGCGAGCCTGGGTAGCTCTGCGGGATGGCCTGGATGTTGTTGGTCCGGACGATCTCGATGTCGCTGCCGTAGTAGTATCTCAGGATCTGAAGCGGTGTTTTGCCCTGCTTTGCCAGCGTGACCGTGCCCCACTGCTTCAGGCCCGGACAGGTGACGGACTTGCCGTCGCAGTATTCGGAGTAATAGGGATTGACCGTTCCGGTCTTCCGAAGATAGGTATTGAAGATGTCGTCCGTCAGCCGGACCATGACATCGAACACGGTCCGCCCGTGGACGTAATACTGGTCGTAGCTGGTGGAGTTGGTGATGTTGAAGCTGTAGCCCCGGCTGGGGTACCACTCGGTGTAGATGCGGTTCAGCGCCAGCGAGATTTGGCAGTGGATGTTCGCCCGCAAGGCGCTTTCCGGCCAGGTCGGGTAGACTTCGCTGGACGCCACGTTGGCGATATACCTGCGGAACGAGACGGTCACGTTCCGGGCCGAGGCCGCCGGTTTGCCCAGATGGACCGTGATGTTCTTCGGGATGATGACCCAGTCCAGCACACGGGGCGCGCACGGATCGGCAGGCGCTCTGCCGCTGCCCCCGCCGCCCGCAAACAGCGGGTGGGGCGGGATGACGATGGGCGGGTTCTCCACGTCCCGGTCCCCCTCCGTTTCGGGGATCATCTCCGGCTGGGCCAGCGTCACCTGCCCCGCAAAGACCTGGATGCCCTGGATGCGGACGGTGCGGTACCCCGCCTTCGAAGCCGTCAGACTGCACACCGCATAGGGCAGACGGGTGGTATTGTCCTCCTCCAGTGAGAGGGCACAGTCCGGGGCGGTCAGGGTCACGTCCGCGGCATTGCCCTCGGCGTCGGTCATCCGGGCCGCGGTGAAGCCGTCGCCGACGATGTTCACCGTGACCCCCTCCACCGGTGCCGACTGCCGGGCCGCAAATGCCTGAATGCGCAGAATTCCAGTCGCCATAAACAAAAACTCCTTTGCCGAAATGTTCGCTTGGTTCACTCACAGCGTATTCGGCAAGGAGTCGGAAGGTGCATGAAACAAACGCCCCCTGTCCGTCCGGAGGCATAGGCTCCGGAACCGGGCAGGGGGCGTTCATTGTTTGTTGTATCTTGGAAGGGAAAAACGGAACGGCCTGATTTACCGCTTGTACTTTGCGGCAGTCTGCAGGCGCTGCATGGCACGGTCAAGAGCGATCTTGCTCTGGTAATACTCGTGCATGCTCTGCTTGTGCTGCAAGCGCTCTTCGGCACGGATGCGGGCGGCCTCGGCGCGGTTGCGGTCGATGTCCTCCGGACGCTCGGCGCTGTCCACCAGCAGCAGAACGAAGGTGGGGGTCACTTCGGCAATGCCGTCGCCCACCAGCACATCGCGGGTCTCACCGTTCACGGTGAATTGCAGCATCCCCATGTGCAGGGCCACCAGCACCGGGCTGTGGCCGGCCTGCACACCATACACACCGTCGCCGGTGGGCAGGGTCAGGCTCTCACAATCGCCCTGATAAAACTCGCCGCTGGAAGCGGTGATGTTCAGCATGAACTTCTGCATCAGACGGCACCGCCCTTTTCCTCCGCGAGCTTCTCGGCGGCCTTCTGGCGGGCATCGTCCAGGGTGCCCACGTTGAAGAAGGCCCACTCCGGCAGATCATCGCACTGGCCGTCCACGATGGCGGCAAAGCCCTTGACGGTCTCGGCCAGAGGCACATACTTGCCCTGCAGGCCGGTGAAGTTCTCGGCCACCGAGAACGGCTGGGACAGGAACTTCTGCAATTTACGGGCGCGGGTGACGGTGAGCTTGTCTTCCTCGCTCAGCTCGTCCATGCCCAGGATGGCGATGATGTCCTGCAGCTCCTGATAGCGCTGCAGCGTTGCCTGCACCTTGCGGGCCACACGGTAATGCTCTTCGCCCACGATGTCGGCTTCGAGGATGCGGCTGGTGGAAGCCAGCGGGTCCACGGCGGGGTAGATGCCCTGCTCGACGATCTTACGGCTCAGAACGGTGGTGGCGTCCAGATGGGCGAAGGTGGTGGCAGGGGCCGGGTCGGTCAGGTCGTCGGCGGGGACGTAGACGGCCTGCACCGAGGTGATGGAGCCGTCGCGGGTGGAGGTGATGCGCTCCTGCAGAGCGCCCAGCTCGTTGGCCAGCGTGGGCTGATAGCCGACGGCCGAAGGCATACGGCCCATCAGAGCGGAGACCTCCGAACCTGCCTGCACGAAACGGAAGATGTTATCAATGAACAGCAGGACGTCCTTGTGGGTCTCCTCACGGAAATACTCGGCCATGGTCAGGCCGGTCTCGGCCACACGCATACGGGCTCCTGGGGGCTCGTTCATCTGGCCGAAGACCAGTGCGGTCTTGTTCAGAACACCGGAGGCGTTCATCTCGCCCCAGAGGTCGCAGCCCTCGCGGGAGCGCTCGCCGACGCCGGTGAAGATGGAGTAGCCGCCGTGCTCGGTGGCAACATTGTGGATCAGCTCCTGGATCAGAACGGTCTTGCCGACACCGGCACCGCCGAACAGGCCGATCTTGCCGCCCTTGGCGTAGGGAGCCAGCAGGTCGATGACCTTGATGCCGGTCTCCAGGATCTCGGTTGCAGGTTTCTGCTCAGCAAAGCTGGGAGCCTTGCGGTGGATGGGCCAATGGGGCAGCTCGTCCACCGGGCCCTTGCCGTCGATGGGGCGGCCCAGCGGGTCGAACATGCGGCCCAGGGTGCCCTCGCCAACCGGGGCGTTCAGGCCGTGGCCGGTGGCGGTGACCACCATCCCCTTGCCAAGACCCTCGCTGGCAGAAAGCATGATGCAGCGCACAGTCGTCTCGTTGACATGCTGCGCCACTTCCATCGTGCGCTCGGTGCCCTCAGCGGTCACCGTCAGCGCTTCCTGCAGGGCAGGCAGCTTGCCCTCGGTGAACTTGACGTCCACCACGGGGCCAGCTACGCGAATAATAGTTCCCTGTATCATACGATTGCCTCTTACTTACTGATTGTATAAACCCTCTCAGTCTCGCTTCGCTCGCCAGCTCCCCCAAAGGGGGAGCTTTTTCAAGTGATACGATTCTGCTCAAAACCTCGCCCTTCGGGAGAGGTGGCCGTGCGCCAGCACGGACGGAGAGGGTTCCTGGTTATTCGTTACTTTGCACCGCCGCAGCGCCGCCGATGATCTCGGTGATCTCCTGGGTGATGGAGCCCTGGCGGGTGCGGTTGTATTCGAGCTGAAGCTCGTGGATCATATCATTGGCGCTCTTGGTGGCCGAATCCATGGCGGTCATGCGGGCGCTCTGCTCCGCGCAGAAGCTCTCGGTCATGGCGCCAAAGATCATGCCGTGCATGTAGATGGGGGCCGTCTGCTCGAACACCGTTTTGGCGTCCGGGAACATCTCCACCTCGCCGCGGGGGTCACCCAGACCTTTCGGGGCGGGCTTCAGATGCTCACGGTCCAGCGGAAGCAGACGCTCCATCACCGGCTCACTGGTCAGCGCGTTCTGGATCTTGGTGTAGATGAGGTAGATCTCATCCAGCTTGCCGGACTTGAAATCGTCGATGGCGTCCACCGTGATGTCGCGGGCGCGCTGCAGCGTGGGAGCCGTGGCACCATAGTGGAACTCTTCCACCAGGCGCGGGTCCTTGTGGAGCAGGGCACGATAGCCGGTCTGACCAATGACGTAGAAGCGGGCATTGGGGTCGCTGCCGCACTGCTCTTTCAGGAACTTGAGCAGGTTCTGGTTGTAGGCACCCGCCATGCCCTTGTCGGCCGTCAGCACGACATAGGCACGGATGGGGTTTTCCTTCTCCCGCTCATGGAAGAACGGGTGGACCGGCTCGTCCGGCAGATGCGGCACGACGCGGGAGATGGTGTCCCGCATCCGGGTGAAATACGGCAGAACGTTCTGGTAGTTCTGCCGCGCCTTGCGGAGCTTGGAGGAGGAGATCAGGTACATGGCATTCGTGATCTTCATGGTATCCTGAATGCTCTCGATCCGCTCCTTGAGCAGCTTACTGGACGGCATGGCTCTCCCCTCCCGCATAGGTCTTCCACGCGGTCAGGATGGCGTCCACCTGCTCCGGCGTGATCTTGCCGGTGGAAGCGATGGCATCCATCGCGCCGGAAACATCGGCGTGGAAGGACCGCACAAAGGCGTTGACCTTTGCGCGCTGCTCAGCCAGCGGGAGCGTGTCCAGCATCCCGTGGGAGGCCAGCGTCAGGATGACGACCTGCTCGGCATCGGACTTGGGCTGATAGAGCGGCTGCTTGAGCATCTCGGTCAGGGCCTTGCCGTGTTCCAGCTGGCGGCGGGTCTCTGCGTCCAGGTCTGAGCTGAACTGTGCGAAAGACTCCATATCCTTGTACTGGGCCAGCTCGATGCGCAGGTTGGAGTTGGCCTTCTTCATGGCCTTGGTCTGGGCTGCGCCGCCGACACGGGACACCGACAGGCCGACGTTGACGGCCGGGCGGTTGCCTGCATTGAACAGGGCGCTCTCTAGGAAGATCTGACCATCGGTGATGGAAATGACGTTGGTGGGGATGTAAGCGGAGACATCGCCCGCCTGGGTCTCGACGATGGGCAGGGCGGTGATGGAACCGCCGCCCAGGTCGTCGCGCATCCGGCAGGAGCGCTCCAGCAGACGGGAGTGCAGATAGAAGACGTCGCCGGGGTATGCCTCACGGCCCGGAGAACGGCGCAGCAGCAGCGAGATGGCACGGTACGCCACAGCGTGCTTGGACAGGTCGTCGTAGACGATCAGCACACTCTTGCCCTTGTCCATGAAATACTCGGCCAGTGCGGTGCCCGCATAGGGCGCGATGTACTGCAAAGGAGCGCTGTCGGATGCCGTTGCAGCTACGATGGTGGTGTAGCTCATGGCACCGTGCTTCTTCAAATCCTCGGCCACGCGGGCGATGGAGGAAGCCTTCTGGCCGATGGCGACATAGATGCACAGCACCCCGGTGTCCTTCTGGTTCAGGATGGCATCGGTGGCGATGGAGGTCTTGCCGGTCTGGCGGTCGCCGATGATCAGCTCACGCTGACCGCGGCCGATGGGGAACATGGAGTCGATGGCAAGGATGCCGGTGTGAAGCGGGGTGTCCACGCTCTGGCGCTCCAGAATGCCGGGGGCCTGCTTCTCGATGGGGTTGTAGCCCTCTGCCTCGATGGGGCCCTTGCCGTCGATGGGCTCGCCCAGCGGGTCGATGACACGGCCCAGGAACTTTTCGCCCACCGGGATGCCCGCGCGCTTGCCGCTGCGGGTAACCAGGGTGCCGACGCCGACCGACTCGGCCCCGTCAAACAGCATGATGCCCAGACGGCCCGGTTCCACGCTCTCGACCATGCCCTTGGCACCGTTCTCGAAGGTGACGATCTCGCCGTAAACGGCGCGGTCCATCCCCTCGACCTGCACGATGCCGTCGGCGGAGGCGATGACCACGCCGCCCTCTTCCGAGGTCTGGGCGGGCTTATAATCCTCCACGCGGGTCTTCAGGGTAGCCAGAGAGGGCTTGCCGGCCATCATCTGGTCCAGCTGGTGGCGGCCGGAGTTGTCGAACATCCGGTCACCGACCTGCAGCACATAGCCGGAGAGCAGGCTCTCATCGACGGCCACGTTCAGGATGACCTCGGTGGCGTCGTAGAGCTTCTTTACCTCGTTCTTGATGCGAGCGATGTCCTCTTCGCGCAGCTGGTGGGCAGCGCGCAGGTCGGCCTTGACGATCCGGTTCTCCTCAAAGAACTCACGGCTGAATTCAGTTGCCATTGCCTGCACCTGCTTTCTCCAACAGATCGTCCAGCAGACGGGCGTCGTCCTGTGCGGTCAGGTGCCGTGCCAGCAGCTTTTCGCACATTGCACGGGCCAGAGCCGTGGTCTGGGCGTCGGCCTCGCGCAGCTTGTGCTGGCGCTCTGCCTCGGCCGCGGTCTTGCCCTCGGCAAGGATGGCGTCAGCCTGCTTCTGGGCGTCCAGCAGCAGCTGCTGCTTTTCCTTCTCCGCCTGCTGCTCGTAAGCCTTGCGGCGGGCAGCGGCCTCATCGTCCACATTGCGCAGCTTATCCTGCGCAGCATTCAGTGCTGCAGCGGCTTCGCTCTTGGAAGTCTCGGCAGCAGCAAGGGCGTCGTCCACCTGCTTCTGGCGCTCTGCGATGATGTTCATGACAGGCCTGTACAGGAACTTGCGCAGCAGCAAAAACAGGACCAGAACGTTGACGACCGTCCACAAAAGGTTCAGATTCAGTGTCAGCATTCGTCATGCCTCCGTTATCAACCCAGGAACAGGATGATCAGCAGTGCAACGACGAAGCCGAAAATTGCAGTACCTTCTGCCAGAGCAGCGCCCAGCAGCAGGTTGGTCTGGATCTTGCCGGATGCTTCGGGCTGGCGGCTGATGGCCTCCGTTGCCTTACCGGTCGCAATGCCGATGCCGATGCCGCCGCCAATACCAGTCAGCGCTGCGATGCCAGCGCCCAGAGCTACGAGTCCGTTCATAATAAAATCTCCTATCTTTTATCGTTTTTCTTTTGTACGCCTTCTCCGTCCCTGCTCCGCAATGCCAGGGGAGCTGTCTGCGCAGCAGACTGAGAGGTTACTCTTCGTCTCCCAGGCTCTCCTTCATAAAGAGGGAGGTCAGGAACACAAACACATACGTCTGGATCAGACCATCGAACAGGTCAAAATACAGGCTGAACACTGCGGGGACGAACACCGGCACCACGAGCTTGATCAGCTCCATGATGACGAACGCGCCCAGCACATTGCCGAACAGTCGCATACACAGGCTGGTGGGCCGGATGGCGATCTCCAGGATATTCATGGGAGTCATGATCGGCGTAGGAGCCGCCAGACTCTTGAGGAAGCCTTTCCCGCCGCGCGCGTGGATGCCGGAGTATTCGATGAGCACGATGCTCATCAGGGCCAGAGCTGCGGTGACGTTCAGATCCTTCGTGGGAGGCTTGATGCCGAACACACCAATGAGGTTGGAGCACGCGATATACAGCGCCACGCTCATCAGATACGGCACATACCGTTTGCCGTTCTCGCCCAGCAGCCCGACGAAGAAATCGTTGATAAGAGTCACGACCGTTTCCAGCATGGCCTGGCGCCTGGTGATGTGATCGACCCGCAGATTCCGCGTCAGCAGGATCGAACCGAGCACCAGAAACACCATGATGCCCCAGCTGACGACCACGGATTCCGGGATCTGCAGCCCGAACACCGAGACCATCTCCACGTTCAGCTCTTCTTTCAAAGCAGCAGTCAACGCATTCATTCTTTTGCTCTATCTCCTTTCCTTGTTATCGTTTTTCCGAAAAAGTGCTGCAATGCGCGAAAAAAAGCAGGAGGCCGAGACGTTCTCGTCCCACATCCTCCTTCGCTCACGCCTTGCCCGGCGCTTTTTACGTGACGTATCATAGCACGATTGTGCCGAATTTTGTAGCCCCCGGCCCAACATTCTACGTTTTGTTATATTCCATTTCACAACAGCCGAAGAAGTGTTGTGTATTTTGTGCAAATTTTCAATCTTGTCTTATGCCAATTGCACAATTTCCAAGTGGATTCTCTTCCTTTCGCTTCGTTTTCCGAGTCAAAAACGGGGCAAAATCGGCACATTATTCACCATTTGTATATCCGGTATATCAAATTTATATAGGCGGACCGGCTGCGATGCAGCCCCCAAACGCGGCTGTGATACTGCCCTTATATAATTGTAATACAGATTTAATATGGCCGTTCACTGCTTTTCGCCCCGGCGGAACAGCAGGCGGAAGATGGCACGGCTCAGCGGGCCGCAGTAGAACATCTGCCAGCACAGCGCCATGGGGAAGTTGCAGCCAAAGGTGTGCACCCAGGTGCCAAAGCTGGGGTCCTTGAACAGCACGGTCGCGATCAGGCTCATGACGGGGCACATGACGCAGACGATCATCAGCGAGATGGCGTAGGTGATGAACTGGGGCCGGTCGGTGGGCCGCATAAAGCGGAAGGCCAGCCGGGTGGCCAGCTTCTCGACCACAAAGAACTCCAGGATAAAGGCAGCAGGCACCATGATGGGCATTTCATGCAGCGCCATGGCAAAGGTGGCGTTGGTCACGCCGCCCGTGTTCAGCGCCACATTGTAAACGATCATGCCATAGACCATGATGGCGGCCATGATAATGGTGAAGACGATCTTTTCAAGCAGAGTTTTCGGCATTGTTATAAGCTCCTTTTTATCGGTTGTGGAAAACGTTCATCGCACCAAAACAAAAAAAAGAAGCCGGACGAGGGAACCTTCGTCTGACTTCTTTGCGCGACTACCATTCATTGTCTGCTATGATAGCACAAATTTTCGCTTCACATAAGAGTCCGCCGTCGGTTTCTCGCTTTTTTCCACAAATCATCCACAAACGGCCCGAACATTTTGGTGCAGTTGATGTATCCCAGTTTTTTGGATTTTTGGTGCAAAAGTACGCCTCATTTGTTGTACACTCTGCGAATAGACAACTCCGCCTTTGTCGTGTATAATAAAGCCAGAAACCAGAGAAGTACAGCAGAAGCTCAAACGAGAGCTAACCCCGCTGACTTGAAGCAGAAAGGAGCGAGACCGATGGTCGATATGGAACCCGCACAGTTCGGACAGACTGTCGGGATTCGCTGAGAGGCAAAACAGAGGCTCACCACAAACGGGATGTTTCCCCCGTATAAAAACACAACAACGAGCCGGTCTTGAGCATCAATCACGCGAAAACAGAACAGTCTGTCGAGTATAAATCCCCTGGCGATTCAAATAGATCCGCATGAGGTGATTCCCATGATGAAAGCTTTTGCGCGGACGAGAATATTTGAATGACCAAAAAGGAGCAACTCCAATGTACTAAGCAATGGAATCCCCGGCAAATCTAACTCGAAAGAATGTGGTAATATGAAATTCATCTTCATGATCTCACTACCGCAATCCAACAGTTAAGAGAAGGGTCAATCCAATGTACACGAGTAACGAGTAGTTCCCCTTGAACCAGATTCCCAGTTTCTGATCGTTTCTAAGGAGAGTCACCCTATGAAGCGTTTACTCCGAAAATGAGGAAATCCAAGGAGAAGAGGCTTATGACTCCGAAGAAGTAAGTATCCAGCCGGACGAGGGCTTGCAACCGCCTCGTCCGGCTGGTTTTTTGTTTGTTCCTTCGCACATTTTCCGGGCAGAATGTTCCGTTCCGGGTTGAATCCCGTCCTTGCTTTTTCACCCCCCCTATGTTATACTTGTGAAAAAAGATGGAGGTGTATCGTATGGATTCGTTCTTCTCGTCTTCCACCCTGTTCAACATTGTGCTGGCCGTGATCTGGTTCATCTCCGGCATCCGGGATTTTCAGGGCAAGGACCCGCTCATCAAACTCCCCTTCAACCAGTACGTCCGCGACCCTGAGTACCGCGCGTTCTGGCAGAAAAAGAACGGCGTATTCTACATGCTCAATGCTCTCGCCTTTCTGATCCTGGCCTTCACACCTGTCACATCGCTGGTCTACCGCATCCTCTTCGGTGTTGCCATCGGGGGCGATCTTCTTTATCTCGTTGCCTATGAGAGCTGGAACCATAGCGCCGATTGAATCGTTCTGCTCTGGTTCCATTCCAAAATTTTTCTTGCTCCTTCTGCCGTTCTCTGCTACAATGGAGAAAAAACGCAGGAGGATTTTTCTTATGGTCAAGCATGTGATTCTGTGGCAGCTCAAAAATGAGCTTTCCGACACCGAAAAAGCCGCCGTCAAGGCAGGCATCAAAGAGGGACTGGAAGGACTGGCCGGTCAGATCCCCGGTCTGGTAAACATCCGCGTCAACATTGACGCGCTCCCCTCTTCCAACGCCGACCTGATGCTGGACACCACCTTCGAGACCGCCGAGGCACTCAAGGGCTACTCCACCCATCCGGCCCATGTCGCCGTGGCTAACAGCAAAGTGCGGCCTTATTACAAGAACCGAGTTTGCCTGGATTACGAGGTCTAACATGCTTACACCAGCTGCATCCTCCCGGAGATGCAGCCATAGCACGAAATGAGGATGGCATCATGAATAAAGCACTTCGGAATGTTACAGCCCTTTTCCTTGCAATGCTCCTTTGTCTTTGTCCGCTTTCGGTTCAGGCCGCTGGTGTCACCGGCGATACGGTCCTGGCCAGCTACCGGACACTGATCGACGCTTACAACAACTTCGCCGACCTGCACGAGTCCTATCTGGTCATGCTGGGTACACAGAATGTTTCAGATTCTGTCCGCGCCTACTACGACGGTGTTGACCTTGTGTTGGATAACCTCTACGCCACCGGCTCCGCAAAGGGGAATCTTGCCACGCTGGATGCCGGCACGCTGACCGAGATCAACAACATCCTCACCGAGGACATCGCTTTTATGAATGCGGCCAGCGCCACGGTACAGGCGCAGATGGGCAACGGTTACCCTGCCGGGAACTATACACCGGGAACGGTCTACGGCCCCAAGCTGAACCAGACTGAACTTGATCAGGTGGCCGGTGTCGTCAGCCGCTTTGCTTCCAGCCTGCCGCTTTCTTCCATGAGCGACGTTGATAAGGTCATGGCTGCGCGGGACTACCTCATCCAGTTCTGCTCCTATGCCCCCGACTGGTCGAAGAACCGTGCCAACACGGCGTGGGGTGCGCTGGTCTACCGGCAGGCGCAGTGTTCCGGCTATGCCCGCGCCATGAAAGCGCTCTGCGACTCCATCGGAGTGGAATGCTGCTACGTTCATGCGGACGCGGCGGCTTCCAATCCAAGCCACCAGTGGAACACCGTAAAGATCGACGGCCAGTGGTACATTCTGGATGTGCAGGGCGATGACTCTTCCGGCTTCGAGGCATTCTTCCTTCTGTCGGATAACAGTTATGCCGCATCCACCGGCCTGTCATGGGATCGTTCCGCCGTTCCCGCCTGCCCCGCCGACTATACCGGCACGCATTACCACTACGTTTTCTTCCAGCGCATGGATCAGAGCCTGTTCGCCGCGCGGATGATTTGAGCGTTTCTCATTGACAAACCCGCCTTTTTTGCGTATTATAATGTCAAAGGGGATTTTATGCCCCTTTGACACACACAAACTGGCTTTGACGAGAAGAGTATGCACAGCAGGCACCTGACAGAAAGCCCGAAGGATGGAAGCGGGCAGGCAGCGCTGGGCAGAAGATGGCCTCCGAGCCGCGCAGGTGAAGATTGAGCCTGCGACGGGTGCGCCCGTTACTGCGCGTGGGCTGGTCTTTCATCAGCCCACAAGGCCCCGCTCGCAAGAGCGCGGCGAAGCAAGGTGGTACCACGGAAGTTCAGCTCCCGTCCTTGTCCGGCACATCCGGCAGGGCGGGAGCTTTTTTGTGACACAGCCACGATAGAAAGGAAGAGCATATCCCTATGAGTGAGCACAAGACATTTTACATCACCACCCCCATCTACTACCCCAGCGATAAGCTGCACATCGGCCACAGCTACACCACCGTAGCCTGCGATGCGCTGGCGCGCTTCAAGCGGATGCAGGGCTATGACGTCATGTTCCTGACCGGCACCGACGAGCACGGCCAGAAGATCCAGGATAAGGCCGCCGATGCCGGCGTGACCCCCAAGGAGTACGTTGACAAGATCGTCGCCACCGTCAAAGACCTGTGGAAGCTGCTGGATGTCAGCTACGACCGCTTCATCCGCACCACCGACGACTACCACATGGAGTCCTGCCAGAAGATCTTCACCAAGCTGTATGAGCAGGGTGACATCTACAAGGGCGAGTACATCGGCCACTACTGCAAACCCTGCGAGAGCTTCTGGACCGACAGCCAGCTCGTGGACGGCAAGTGCCCCGACTGCGGCCGTGAGGTCTACGATGCCCACGAGGAAGCCTATTTCTTCAAGACCAGCAAGTATGCCGACCGCCTGCTGAAGCTCTACGAGGAGAACCCCCAGTTCATCCAGCCGGAGAGCCGCAAGAACGAGATGATTGCCTTCATCAAGCAGGGCCTGCAGGATACCTGCGTCTCCCGCACCTCCGTCAAGTGGGGCATCCCGGTCCCCTTCGACCCCAAGCACACCATGTACGTCTGGGTCGATGCACTGAGCAACTATATCTCCGCGCTGGGCTACGGCAACGAGACCTACCACGATTACGATAAGTTCTGGCCGGCTGACCTGCACATGGTCGGCAAGGAGATCCTGCGCTTCCACACCATCCTGTGGCCCGCCATGCTGATGGCTCTGGATCTGCCGCTGCCCAAGCGCGTCTTCGGCCACGGCTGGCTGCTGATGAACGGCGGCAAGATGTCCAAGTCGGTGGGCAATGTCGTGGACCCCGTCATCCTCTGCGACCGCTACGGCGTGGACGCCATCCGCTACTTCCTGCTGCGTGAGATCCCGTTCGGCAACGACGGCATGTTCACCAACGAGGCCCTCATCAACCGCATCAACAGCGACCTGGCCAACGACCTGGGCAACCTGCTCAGCCGCACCGTCGCCATGTGCGAAAAGTATTTCGGCGGCACCGTCCGCAATGTGGCGGGCACCGAGGCCATCGACGCGGAGCTGGAAGGCCTGATCAACGGCCTGACCGCCAAAGTCACCGCCGATATGGACAACCTGACCATCCCGCAGGCGCTGATGGAGATCTTCGCCGTCATCCAGCGCGCCAACAAATACATCGACGAGACTGCGCCCTGGGCATTGGCCAAGGACGAGGCCAACAAGGAGCGCCTGGAGAGTGTGCTCTATCACCTGTGCGAGGCCCTGCGCGTGACCGGCATCCTGCTGAACGCTTACCTGCCTTCCACTGCCCCCAAGATGATGGATCAGCTGGGTCTGGACGCTTCTGCGCTCGACCTGAGCAAGACCGTCTACGGCGCACAGGATACCTACACCGTCCACAAGGGCGACGCACTCTTCCCCCGCATCGACGTGGCCAAGGAGATCGCCCATCTGAAGGAAGAGGACGAGAAGCGCAAGGCCGCTGCCGAGGCTGCCAACAAGGCCAAAGTCGAGGCCGAAGCCGCCAAGAACGCCCCCGCTGCCGCGGAGGAGAGCGGCGTGGACTTCACCCACGAGCCGGAGATCACATTCGATGACTTCTGCAAGGTGGAGCTGCGCGTGGCCGAGGTCCGCGCCTGCGAGAACCTGAAGGAGAGCAAGAAGCTGCTCCATCTGACCGTCTTCGACGGCGAGCGCGAGCGCTGCATCCTGTCCGGCATTGCCAAGTGGTTCAAGCCGGAAGACCTCATCGGCAAAAAGATCGGCATCGTGGCCAACCTGGCCCCCCGCCCGATGATGAAGGGCAAATATGTCAGCGAGGGCATGATCTTTGCTGCCGACACCGCTGACGGCGGCTGCTCCATCGCCTTCTACGGCGAGGACACCCCCGTGGGTTCCCGCATCCACTAAGAAAGGAAGATCATGTCTATCAATTCTGCTGTCCGCGCCACAAAGCTGGATAAGATCTTTGGCACGCCCGTGTGCGCTGTGCTGCTGGCAATTCTCTGCAATATCCTGTGGGGCTCAGCCTTTCCGTTCATAAAACTGGGCTACCGGCTGTTCTCCATCGACCCCGCTAACACGGCTTCCATCTTCTGCTTTGCGGGAGTGCGGTTCATGCTGGGCAGTGTGCTGGTGCTGCTGGGCAGCATCCTGCTGCAGGGACATGCGCCGCATTTCCCCCGGGGCAAGGTGGCGGCAGAGTGTTGTGCGCTGGGTCTGTGGCAGACCACCGCGCAGTATGCGTTCTACTACATCGCCGTGGCTATGCTCACCGGTGCCTTTGGCGGCATCCTGAACAGCACCCAGAGTTTTTTAGGAGTCATCTTTGCCCACTTTATTTACGGCAATGCGGACCGCATGACCACCGCCAAGACCCTGGGCTGCGCCATCGGCTTTGCAGGTGTGCTCATCGGCACCATCGGCAACCATGGCAGCGGCAGCGGCTGGGGCGTGTTCTGCATGATGGCAGCCACCGTCATCTTTACCCTGTCCGGCCCGTGGAACAAGTCGGTCACCAAAAAGGCTGATAGCTTTGCCGTCTGCTTTCTGAACCTGTTTGTGGGCGGTCTGGCGCTGTTTGTGCTGGGCACCGTTATGGGCGGTCGGCTGCATGTACAAAGTGCGCTGGCGGTGCTGGTCATGCTGTATCTTGCCTTCATCTGCGGCGCAGGCTATATCCTGTGGGCGCTGCTGATGAAAAACAACCCCGTCAGCCGCATCGCGATCTTTGGTTTCGTCAATCCGGTGGTCAATGTGCTGCTCAGTGCGGTGCTCAACGGCGAACCGCTGTTCCGCTGGCAGTATCTGGCGGCGCTGCTGTTCGTGTGCGTGGGCATCTGGCTGGTAAACAAGGCCCCTGCCCAGAAGGAGAAGCTATGACCGGCCCCATCTTTGACACCCACGCCCATTACAGCGCCCATGCCTTCGATGCCGACCGCTTCGCCCTGCTGGACAGCCTGCCCGCAAAGGGCGTGGTCGGCGTCTGCGAGCAGGCCACCCACTCTGGGGATGCCCCCCGTGTGCTGGAGCTGGCCCACCGGTATCCGTGGGTCGTGGCCGCCATCGGCATCCATCCGGAAAGCCTGCTGGCCCCGGAGGACTGCGGCGCGGACGGCCCGGCCCCCACGGTGTCGGTCTACGGCGGCGACTGGGCCGCAGAGATGCGGGCGCTGGCCCCTTACTACGACGACCCGAAGGTGGTGGCCGTGGGCGAATGCGGGCTGGACTATCACTGGCCGGTGCCAAAGGACGCCCAGCTGGCCCTGTTTGAGGCCGAGATCCGGCTGGCGCTGGAACTGGACAAGCCCATCATCGTGCACGACCGCAACGCCCACGCCGACGTCTACGCCCTGCTGAAACGCTACCAGCCCAAGGGCATCGTGCACTGCTATTCCGGCAGTGCCGACGATGCACTCTGGCTGGCAAAGCAGGGACTCTATTTCGGCTTCGGCGGAGCCTGCACCTTCAAGGGGGCCAAACGGGCTGCCAAAGCCATCGCGGCCCTGCCGCTGGAACAGCTCGTTCTGGAAACGGACTGCCCCTACATGGCCCCGGAGCCTGTGCGCGGTACCCGCTGCGACAGCTCGCTCATCCGCTATGTGGGCGAATACATCGCACAGGTCAAGGGCGTTTCCACTGAGGAAGTGTTCCGGCAGACCGCTGAGAATGCAAGGCAAGTCTACCAGTTGTAAAGTTTAGCGCTGTATAACCTCTCAGTCATCGCTTCGCGATGCCAGCTCCCCTGGTAGGGGAGCCATTGGCAGGCCGGGTAAGTTCTGCTGTTCGCTTAGGCCCAATTGGGCGCGAAGCGCCTGAGAGGTTGCACCCCATCATTTCACCTGCAAAAGCTGAAGTTCACATCAGCTTCTGTATAGATCAACTTTGAAAATCCAAACTGTTATAAGGAGACATCACTTATGAAAGCTCGTATTCCGCAGCACCGCGAATTTATCATCAACTTCCCCGACACCGTCGATCAGGCCAAGGCCAACGAGGGCTGGGCAAAGCTGCAGCAGATCGTCGAGGACTACAAGAAGGACCACAACGGTGCTTCCGTCTATGCACCCAGCTTCATCGAAGACTGCGAGCCTGCCGTCAAGAAGCTGCAGGAAGAGTATGGCTTCGAGTACACCGTTGAGTACGTGAAGTAAGTTCTGAGTTTTCAGTATATTGCATTAAAAAGAACAGAGCGTTCCAGCCAGCTGGCTGGAACGCTCTGTTCTTTTTGTTGCTTATTTCAGTTCCATATTGATGGACTTTTCCGTAAAGCCGTAGTTCCGGTACATCTCATACGCCTTTTTATTTCTGGCGTTCACCTGCAGCTCGATGGTGTCACATCCCTTTTCCGCCTTGAGCTGCTTCACTTTTTCAAAGAACTGGTGGCCGATGCCTTTGCCCCTGTACGCTTCCTCCACCGCCATGGTACTGACAAACAAAACATCCTTTGTTACCTGCGCCGGGCCTTCCACATGGCGCTTGAAGACTTCCAGAACACCAACAACGATGCCGTCCGTCTCGGCAATATACCAGCTGTCCCCTTTCAGGAGCTCAGCAAACAACCCTTTTGTGATCAACGGACTAGCCGGTTTGTAGACATCCGGCCGCCAATCCACGTGCATCTGCTGGACCTGATCCATAATCGCAGAAAAGCGGTCATAATCCTGCATCTGCGGGGAACGAATCGTAATTTTCATCTTGTTTTCTCCTTGTTGTATCAAAAATACCCTGTCAGACACGGTTTCGGGTCCAGACAGGGCATTTTGAGTTTCTTTTCAGTTGTCCGCTTCCACCTTGCTGAGCAGGATGCGGTCATTGTCGAGGGCCTTGCCCGCGTTCTCACGGAACTTTTCGAGCAGGTCGTCCACGGTCATCCGGCTGCGCTCCTCGCCCTTGACGTCGAAGACGACGCGGCCCGCATCCATCATCAGGGTGCGGTTGCCCAGTTCCAGTGCCTGGTGCATGTTGTGGGTGACCATCAGGCAGGTGATCTTCTTTTCCGCGACGATGCTCTGGGTCAGTTCCAGCACCTTTTCGGCGGTGGCAGGGTCGAGCGCGGCGGTGTGCTCGTCAAGCAGGAGCAGCTTCGGGGTGACGAGGGTCGCCATCAGCAGCGTCAGCGCCTGGCGCTGTCCGCCGGAGAGCAGGCCCACCGGCTGCTTCATCCGGTCTTCCAGCCCCATATCCAGCAGGGCCAGCTTTTCGCGGAACAGAGCCTTATCTTTCCGGGAGATGCGGGAGAAGATGGCGTGGGGGGCCGTGCCTGCGCGGAGATAGGCCAGCGCCAGATTCTCTTCGATGGTCATGTTCGGGGCGGTGCCCTTGAGCGGGTCCTGGAAGAGGTGGCCGATGACCCGGCTGCGCTCAAATTCCGGGGTAAAGGTGATGTCCTGCCCGCCCAGCGTGATGCTGCCCTCGTCGGCGATGAAGCCGCCCGTAATGGCGTTGAACAGGGTGGATTTGCCTGCACCGTTCGAGCCGACGATGGTGGCGAAGTCGCCTGCTTCCATCCGGAGGCTGACACCGTTCAGGGCCACCTTTTCATTGACCGTGCCGGGGTTGAAGGTCTTGTGCAGGTCGTTCAGTTCCAGCATTTCCATCTCAGACCGCCTCCTTCTTCTGGGCTGCATGCTTCCGCTTTTCAAAGGCCAGACGGTTCTGGATGGCCGGCATCGAGATGGCAATGGCCACGATGAGGGCCGACACCAGCTTCATGGCGGCCGCCGGGACATTGAAGCGCAGGGCCACCGCCACGATGAAGCGGTACAGGCAGCTGCCGAACACGACGCCCAGCACCCGGCGCACCATGGTGCGCTTGCCCACCAGCGTCTCGCCGATGATGAGGGAAGCCAGTGCGATGGTCACCATGCCAGTGCCCACGTTGATATCGCAGCTCTTCTGGTACTGGGCCAGCAGACCGCCGGACAGGGCCGTCAGCGCACCGGAGATGCACAGGCCCACCGTGATGGTAAAGGCCGGGTTGATGCTGGACGCCCGCACCATGGCGGCGTTGTCACCGGTCGCCCGGATGGACAGACCCAGCCGGGTGCCCAGAAAGCCCACCATCCCGGCACCAGCCAGCGCGATGACCACCACGGCCAGCACCAGCTTATACCAGCCGCCCGTAAAGGCCAGCGCTGTTTTGGCCAACGAGAAGACTGTGTCCGTCTTGACCAGCGACAGCGTGGACGAAAACCCCATGCCCGCCAGATTGATGGTATAAAGGCCGGTGTTCACGATGATGCCCGCCATGATGCTCTCGACGCCGAGGCGGGTCTGCAAAAAGGCTGTGATGAAACCGGAGCACACACCGGCCGCCATCGCCGCCAGCAGGGCCAGAAAGGGGTGGCCGGTCAGTGCGACCTGGCAGGCCACCGCGCAGCCCAGCGTAAAGCAGCCGTCGGTGGACAGGTCTGCAATGTTCAGGATGGAATAGCTCAAGAACAGAGCCAGCGCAACGAGGGCGTAGATGCAGCCCAATTCCAGCGCGGTCTGGATCACGTTGAGCGAAAAGATACTCGCCAGCATGGTGTGTACTCCTTATTTTTTAATAACAGACGATTCCGTCACAGCTGCACTGTGACGGAATCGCTCTTGTTTTTATGAAATGAGATGGATTTAGAAGTTCTCCTGCGTGGTCACTGCCACGATCTCGGTGCAGTAGGGCTTGAAGGCTTCTTTCACGGTCTCAAGGTCCAGCCCCAGCGCCTCGCAGGTCTCGGTGTTGATGGTCGCGATGCCGTTGTCGAAGGTCTGGTAAGGCAGGTCGGCGGTGGTCTTGCCCTCGCAGAGCAGCTCCACCACCATGTCTGCGGTGGCCTCGCCCAGCTGGACGTAATCGACGCCGTAGCCCACGAAAGCACCATTCAGCGCAAAGCTGTCGGCACCAGTAAAGTGCATCACGCCTGCTTCGAGGAAGCTCTCATAGATGGACAGCTCCGCGGTCATCACGGTGTTATCGGTCGGGGTGAAGACGGCCTTGACCCCGGCCGCGATGAGGGCTTCGGCTGCCATCTGAACTTCGGCGGTGGTGGTGCCGTTCTTTTCAATGTACTGGATGCCCTTGCTGTCGCAGAATGCCTTGGCATCTGCGATGGCCTGAGTGGAAGCATCCTGGCTCAGGTCGTACAGCAGGCCGATGGTGTCAATGTCCGGGTTGACGGCCAGGATGAGGTTCATGATGGCGTCGGTGTTCAGGGCATCGGAAGTGCCGGTGATGTTCTCCTCGCCGTCAAAACCGGCGGAGACCGGGTCGGTGACCGCAGAGTAGACAACAGGGATGTCGGTATCCTCGACCGAAGCCAACATGGTGGCGGCGGTGGGGGTAGCCACGGCCACGATGACGTCCACGTCATCGGCCACAAGGTCGGCACCGATCTGGTTCAGGTTGGTCTGGTCGGCCTGCGCGTTGGCGTAGTAGTCGGCATAATCAAAGGTCACGCCCTTTTCCTTGCCCACCTCATCCAGACGGCTCTCAACGGAGGCGACGATCTGGTTCAGAGAGGCATGGTCCACATAGTTGACGATGCCTACCTTGAAGGTCTGGCCTGCTTCTGCCGAAGCAGCTGCCGACGAGGCGGCGGCGCTGGAAGCGGTGCCGGAGGCAGCGGACGAGGCCGAGCCGCCGCAGCCGGTCAGGCTGAATGCAGAAACAGTGGCAGCGCCCAGAGCGGCCTTGAGGAAATTGCGGCGGGAGATCATGTTCATGGTTTTCATAGCGGTTGCTCCTTCCCTGGAGCGGGCGGCAGTAAAAAGACCCGCTCCACTTGCGGAACGGGCCTTTTCATGGTAACAAAAGATCCCGTCCCTGTGTGTTCATCCACAAGGACAGGATCGAAAATACGATTCTGCGGTGCCACCTTGTTTGCTCTGCCCAAGCCAGCTGCTGGCTGCAGAGCCCCTCACGGAGAGCCAACACTCCCCTGCCCTGTAACGGAGGCCTCCGTCCCAAGCTACTGGAAAGCACTGGCTCTCGTTTGCCCGGCCCTCGGCGGCCCACGAAGTCCTGCCCCGCTCTCGCCCGTTTCCATCCTCCGGGCTCTCTAGCAGATGCGCTGTGCAGGTTCTCTTCCGCCTCATCGGTTTGATTGCATTATACACTTTATTCGTGTAAAGTCAAGAGGGAATTTTTCATCTTTGCAATGGTTCAGATGAATCCGGTTTTCGTTTCCTTGACTTCTACCCGGAAAGCTCGTACACTGTGTACATTATGGTTTTCCGAAAGAAGGTGTTCTTCACGAATCCGACCGAAAACACCCTGCTGCATGGGCCGGTGCGTCCGGCGCTGCTGCGGTACGCCCTGCCCATCATCCTGAGCATGGTGGCCACCCAGTTCTATTCGGTGGCCGATACCATGATCATCGGTCTGCGGCTGGATGCCGACGCGCTGGCGGCGGTCTCCAATGCTTCCACCATCCTGATGCTCTTTCTGTTCATCTCCGGCGGCATGGAGCTGGGCGGCGGCCTGCTGGTGGCAGCGGGCCGACCCACAGCCACCCGGCAGGAGATGGCCGAGCTGCTCTACAACCTGCTGTTCGTCGATCTTGTGCTGGCGCTGGGCCTGACCGCACTGGGCTTTTTCACCCTGCCCGCCCTGCTCCGGCTCATCCGGACGCCGGAGGAGATTCTGGCTGAGGCGGTGCTTTATGGGCGGGTGTATCTGGTCGGCCTGCCCTTTCTGATGCTCTATGACCTGACCAAAGAGTGCATCATGGGCTGCGGAGACTCGAAAACACCGCTCCGGGCCGTAGTCGCCACCAGCGTGATGAACATCGTGCTGGATCTGGCGCTCGTCAGCCCCTTCGGGGTCGCCGGTGCGGCCGGTGCTACCGCTGCCGCACAGATCGCCGGAGCGGTGTACATGCTGGCCCACCTGCGCAAGACCGAACTGAGCCTGCCCTTCCGCCGGGAGATGCTCAAGGCAAGCTACGCGAAGGACATCTTCCGCCTTTCTGCCCCCAACTCCCTGCAGCAGGCCAGCGGCACCATCATCACGACAGTCAAACAGGGGCTTTTGGGCGGGCTGGGCGTCGCGGCCATCGCGGGCTTTTCCTGCGCGGGCAAGCTCTCCAGCCTGCTGATGATGCCGGTGTACGGTTTCGTGCAGTCCATCGTCTTTTTCATTGCCCAGAACACCACTGCCCAGCAGCCGGACCGGGTGCACACCGGCCTGCGGGAGGGGCGGCGCATCCTGTTCTTTTACTCGCTGCTGGTGGCAGCGCTCTGCATCGGGCTGAACGGCCCGCTGCTTCGGCTCTTCACCACCGACGCTGCTGCCGCCGCCTACGGCTCCACCATGCTGGCCTTTGAGGGCATCTCGTATGTGTTCACCGCGCAGAAGCATCTGTGCGAGGCCCGGCTGCGCGGTGCCCAGAAGATGGGGCTGTATCTGGCCTCGAACCTGGGGCAGATCGGGCTGAATCTGGCCGCCTGCGTTCTGCTGGTGCCCCGCATCGGCTTTTCGGGCTTCTGGCTGTCCACCTGGATCAGCGCCCCCGTCGGCCTTGCGCTGGCCGCGCTGCTGGCAAGGATCGGCGCAAAACAACAGAGCTAACACAAAAAGCACAGTGCTTGTACTGTGCTTTCATTTATGATATACTGTTTTTGCAGCCATCTGGCTGACAGGCGCTGTCTGCAAATGCAGGTGGTCACGCTCCTCTCCCCGGCGAAGCGTTGGGGGGAACGCGTTCTTCTTTGCTTCCCCTGACGCAAACGCGGAAGGGGGGATGTTCTATGACGCTGAGTGAAGTGCTTCAGCTGCTCGCCGTGATTGGCGGTGCAGTTTTTGTGACGTTTCAGATTACATGGACGATTTCCAACAGCAAAAAGAAATGACCGCCTCTGCCCTACCAAAGCAAGCGGTCATTCTTTTTGACACCTGAGCCGAGGAGGAGCTGACCATTTTGCAGCCAGCGTCTTTCTCTATTTGTAGTATAGTAATTTTTTATCGTTTTGTCAAGCAGAAGAGGAACACAATGGAACCTTTGAAGATCCAACACATCACCCTGCCCCACCGGGCCGTGTTCGGCCCCATGGCAGGCTTCACCGATGCGCCCTGCCGCCGCCTGATGGCGCAGCACGGGGCCGGTTTCACAGTCAGTGAAATGGTATCCAGCCGGGCGCTGGTCTACCACGACCACAAAACCGTCAGCCTGCTCAAGGCCGAACCCAACGGTGCCCCCTACGGCGTCCAGATCTTCGGCGAAGTGCCCCAGATCATGGGCGAAGCAGCCGCCGCCATCGAGGAATACGCTTTCGACTTTCTGGACATCAACATGGGCTGCCCGGCTCCGAAGATCGTCTCCGGCGGTGCCGGCAGCAAACTGATGCTGGACCCCGACCTCTGCGGCAGGATCGTCGAGCAGGTAGTGGCGCACACCTCCCGGCCCGTCACGGTCAAGATGCGCAAAGGCTGGGACGCCGACCACGTCACCGCAGTCGAGTGCGCCAAGGCCTGCGAACAGGCCGGTGCGGCCCTCATCGCAGTACACGCCCGGACGCGGGAGCAGATGTACACCCCCGGCATCGACCCGGAGATCATCGCCCGCGTAAAATCTGCCGTGCATGTGCCGGTGCTGGGCAACGGCGACATCCATTCGGCTGAAGACGCCGTCGCTCTGGTCAAAGAGACCGGCTGCGACGGTGTGATGATCGCCCGCGCAGCCCTGGGCGACCCGTGGCTGTTCGAGCGGGTGAACGCCGCGCTGGAGGGCACCCCGGCCCCCAAAGAGCCGAATCTGCAGGCCCGGATGAACGCCCTCCGCCGTCAGGTGGAGGAGATGGTGGAGCAGAAGGGCGAATTCGTCGCCATGCCCCAGGCCCGCGCCCAGACCATGCACTACATGAAAGGGCTGAAGGGAGCGGCCTCCCTGCGGCGGTACTGCTGCGAGCTGACCCATCTGGAAGACATCGACCGCCTCATCGAGGCAGTGTTCGACCAGCAGCGCAAAGCGGGGCTTGACCCGGACGACGAACGCGAGGTCCCGTTCCCCTGATCTTCCCGGACGATCCGGATTTTTTTGAAACAAGAGGTTCTCTGCCATGACTTCATCTCACAGCCCCCGGCTTCTGGGGCAAAAACAGAACAAATTCCTGCTCACGGTCTGCCTGTGTGCGCTGACGGCGGCGCTGATCTTCCTGCCGTTCTACCTTCTGGACAGCGGCTTTTTCCACTACGCCGGTGATTTCAACAGCCAGCAGATCAGTTTTTACCGCTACATGAACGGCTTCCTCAAGGGGCTGGGCTACCCGGACGGCGCAGGCAGTGTCCACAACACCTTCTCCTGGGCCACCGACCTTGGCAGCGGGGCGCTGAACGCCTATTCCTTCTACCTGTACGGCTCGCCGTTCTTCTGGTTCTCGCTGCTCTTCCCCCAGCGGTGGCTCCCCTATCTCATGGTCCCGCTGCTGGTGCTCAAGTTCGCCGTGGCGGGCGGCGGCGCATACCTGTATCTGCGCCGCTACGTGAAAGACCAAAACTATGCCGTGCTGGGCGCAGTGCTCTATGCCTTTTCCGGCTGGGGGCTCTACAACATCTTCTTCAACCACTTCATTGATGTGCTGGCCCTCTTCCCGTGGATGCTCTGGGCGCTGGACGAGGCCGTCTACCATGGGCGGCACGGGCTGTTCGCGTTCTGGGTCGGCGTCAACCTGCTGAACAACTACTTCTTCTTTGTGGGGCAGGTGCTCTTCCTGCTCCTCTACTTCATCTGTAAAGTCAGCGCGGGGGATTTCAAGCTCACGCCCCGGCTGTTCGTCCATCTGGCCTTTGAAAGCCTCCTCGGTGTGGGGCTGGGGGCCGTCATCCTCTGGCCCGCCGTCCTCTCGCTGCTGCAAAACCCCCGCACCATCGACCTGTCCTCCGGCTGGGGCTTTCTGACCTACGCAAAGCCCCAGCAGTACCTTGCCATCCTGCTGAGCTGGATCCTGCCGCCCGACTCGCCCTATATGACCTCCATCTGGTCTGAGGGCGTCATCAAGTGGACGAGCATGACCGCCTATCTGCCCCTGTGCAGTCTGGCCGGTGCTCTGGCTTACTGGCGCGCCCGGCAGGGCGACAGCAAAAAGCGGATCGTTGCCACCTGCGCTGTCTTTGCGCTGGTGCCTGTGCTGAACAGCGCCTTCTATGCCCTCAATTCCAGCTACTACGCCCGGTGGTTCTATATGCCGGTGCTCATCCTGGCCGCCATGACCATCAACGCACTGGAAGACCCCGCCGTCGAGCTGGACCGCCCGGCCCGGAACATCAGCGGACTCGTCATTGCCACGCTGGCCTTTGCGCTGGTGCCGGTGCAGGATGCCAGCACCAAGGAATGGTCGCTGGGCGTCCTGCAAAATCCCGGCCAGTACGCTGCCGTGTTCGGCTTTGCCCTCATCGGGCTGCAGGTCTACCGCTGGGTCGCGCAGCGGTGGCGGGCCGATAAGCGCCTGCCCCAGCGGATGCTGGCGGCAGTGCTGGCGTTCAGCTGCCTGTTCGGCATCACCCACATCGGCATCGGCAAGTTCGGCCAGTGGAACACCGACAGCGACCTGGTGGAAGAGTACACCAGCGCCCTGGCCCTGAAGGAAGACCTGCCGGAGGGCGACTGGCGCATCGACACTTACAAGACCCACGACAACCTCGGCCTCTGGCTGGACAAGAGCTGCCTGCAATACTTCGGCAGCACCGCCGCCCCCAGCATCCTCAGCTTTTACCCGGCGCTGGGCGTCAAGCGGGACGTCCGCAGCCAGCCGGAGCTTTCCAACTATGCGCTGCGTGGCCTGCTGAGCGTGAAGTACCTCATCACCAAGCCCGACCGGCAGGCCGACTTCCTCGAAGAGGCCGATGAGGGCTGGGCCTATTACGACACGCTGGATGGCTACACCCTCTATGAGAACACCAACTACGTCCCCATGGGCTTCACCTACGACTACTACCTCACCGAGGACGATTACGAGTCCACCGTGACGGTCACCCGCTCCAATCTGCTGATGCGGGCGCTGGTGCTCTCCGATGCGGATGCCGCCGCATACGGCCAGTATTTGCAGCCGCTGCCCGCTGCTGAGCTGAACGACCTGACCTACGACCGCTACGTGCAGGATTGCGCCGACCGCCGGGCCTCGGCCTGTTCGGTGTTCCAGATGACCAATTCCGGCTTTCACGCTGAGATCACGCTGGACGCCCCGAACCTCGTCTTCTTCTCGGTGCCTTACGACGACGGCTTCACGGCCACGGTCAACGGCAAAGAGACCGACATCCTGCGGGTGGACGAGGGCCTGATGGCGGTGCTCTGCCCCGCCGGGGAAAGCACCCTTGATTTTGTCTACCAGCCGGACGGCATCCGGCTGGGCAAGCCTGTCACGCTGCTTTCGCTCGTAGTCTTCGTATCCTACACCCGGTATTTTGCCTGGAGCGATCGGAAAAAGCGGAAGCACTGAAGAAAAGGAGAGCGTTCTATGGAACAGCGTCATTGGAAAAAATCCGGCATCACCACCTCCCTGCTGGGCTACGGCTGCATGCGCCTGCCCACCCTGCCGGACGGCCGCATCGACGAAGTGCGGGCCGAAGCCCTGCTGAACACCGCGCGGGACGCGGGCGTCAACTACTTTGACACCGCCTACCCCTACCACGGCGGCGAGAGCGAGCCGTTCGTGGGGCGGGTCATCGCAAAATGGCCCCGCGAGAGCTTTTATCTGGCCACCAAACTGCCCCTGTGGCTGTGCGATTCGCTGGAAAAAGCCCAGCAGATCTACCGCAGTCAGTTCGAGCGGCTGGGTGTGGACACCATTGATTTCTACCTGCTCCACTCCCTGCACCGGGCACGGTACGACAAGGCCAAGGCGCTGGGCATCGTGGACTGGCTCTGGGAGGAGAAGAAGGCCGGGCGCATCCGGAACTTCGGCTTCTCCTGCCACGACAACGCGGACGGGCTGGAACACATCCTGCGGGACCAGCCCTGGGATTTCTGCCAGCTGCAATACAACTACCTTGACACCGACGACCGCGCCGAGGAGATCGCGGGTGACCGCGGCTATGCGCTGACCGAGGAGCTGGGCATCCCGCTCATCATCATGGAGCCCATCAAGGGCGGCACACTGGCCAACCTTCCGCCGGACGCTGCGGCGCCGCTGACCGCCCTCGACCCCGCCGCCAGTGCGGCTTCCTGGGCGCTGCGCTGGGTGGGCAGCCACAAAAACGTCCACCTGATCCTCTCCGGCATGAGCGCCGAGGAGCAGCTGGCCGACAACCTTTCCACCTTTGCGCCCTTCCGCCCCCTGAACGCAGCGGAAGATGCCGCTGTGGCCGAGACGGCCCGCATCCTGCACAGCCGCATCAAGATCGGCTGCACGGGCTGCCGGTACTGTATGCCCTGCCCCATGGGCGTGGACATCCCGGACAACTTCAGCATCTGGAACCGGCTGGGGATGTTCGGCCAGCCGGACGCCGTCCGGCACCAGTGGACCGCCCAATTCTCGGATGCCGAAAAGGCCAGCCACTGCGTCCGCTGCGGCAAGTGCGAGGCCGTCTGCCCCCAGCACCTGCCCATCCGCACTGCGCTGGCCCAGCTGCAAACGGAACTGGATGCACTCTGATCTTCCCGCAAGCAAAAAAATACCGTGTCCCCGGCGTGGGGACACGGTATTTTTTGCTTTGATGGTTTACCACTTCATGCCGATGGCATCCAGACGGCGGATGCGGTCCTCGGTCAGCTTCGGGTCATTTTCCGCGCGAGCCGTGCGCATCCGGCGGACCCAGTCGCCCAGACCAAAGCCATCTTCGCTGCGGTAGGTGGCCGACGGCAGCAGGTCGCCGTTGGCCTTGGCATAGGCCGCTGCGTGTTCATAGGCCAGGTCCCACTTGGCTATGCGGGCGTCCCACTCCATGCCGATGCCGTCCAGCCGTTTCACATGCTCCGGCGTTACCTGGAAGGAGTCGGGCCTGGTCTTGCGGGCAGCGCGGAGGTTCGACATCCAGACGCCCAGCCGGAACCCACCGGCCGTGACGTAATTGGAGGGCACCAGCAGGTTGCCGTGCTCCTCGGCGTACCGGGCGGCTTCCTCAAAGTTGTGCTCCCAGTTCTTCTCCCGCAGGCTCTCCTTGCCGGAGGGTGCCGCACTCTGCTTGTGGGGCTTTTCGTCCTTGAGCAGCTCGTCCAGCTCGCGGCGGTGCACCTCACCCAGGCGCGGGTCGCCGGTGCGGCGGTACTGACGCTGACGGTAGAGCCAGCTGCCCAGCCAGATGCCGTTCTCGGTCTTATAATTCAGCGGAATCTCCAAATCTCCGTGCTCTGCCCGATACTTCTGGGCCAGCTCGAAGCGCTCCCGCCAGGGGTCGTATTTGTCCCAGACCATCCCGATCTCGTCCAGCTGGGCCTTGCGTTCCGGCGTGACGCGGGCGCTGGAATTGTCCGGGTTCTGCCAGGCGTAGCGCTGGCGGGCGATCCATTTGCCCAGCAGGATGCCGTCCGGTGTGACATAATTGGAGGGCACTTCCAGATCCCCGAACTGCTCGGCGTACCGCTTAGCGGCCTCGAAGTTCTCCTGCCACTTGCGGACATTTCGGTTGACCCAGTTGATGCCGATGGCTTCCAGCCGCTCGACCTGCTCCAGGGTCAGCTCGCCGTTCTTATAGGCGCTGCGCTGGCTGCTGAGCCAGACGCCCAGCGCGAAGCCATCCGGCGTAACGTACTTGATGGGCGCTTCGAGATCTTTGTGTTCGAGATAATAGCGGGCGGCTGCGGCGTAGCTCTGCTCCCACAGGTCGGTGGAAGCGTTCCACACCATGCCGATGCCCTCCAGCCGCTCGATGCGGGCGCGGCTCAGGTTGCCGCTGACGTAGCGCTGGCGGTTATAGACGATCCACTCACCCAGGGCAAAGCCGCTGCGGTCGCGGTAGCGCACCGGCACCAGCAGGTCGCCGTGGTCGTCGCGGTACTTCTGCGCCGAGGCAAAGGCCTTTTCCCAGGCCAGCTCCGAGCGCTGCTTCCAGCCGATGTTCAGCTTGTCCAGCCGGGCGATGCGGTCTGCATCCAGACGGCCCGGCTTCTGCCCGGCCCGGACCTGGCGCTGCGTTTCCAGCCAGCGGCCCAGAGGCAGGCCGTCCTCGGTCAGATAGTTATAGGGCAGTTGTAAATCGCCCTGCTTTGCGGCCACAGCCGCCGCCGCTGCATAAAAAGCCTCCCACCGGGCTTCCAGTTCCTTTTTCAGGCGGCAGTACAGGTGATAGCTCTGGCGCATGGGCTTCTGCTGCTGGAAGCCGGGGTGTTCGCTGCCTGCGCGGAGCATAGCGGTGGTGCATTCCTTTTGCAGCACACGGCCATTGCCCAGACCGTCGAACCGGGCGGTCAGGTCGAACACCGGGATGGGCTTGCGGCCGCAGGCCACCAACGCCCGGCAGAGCATCTGGCGGAACCGGCCTGCCTCGCCGGTCTCGCGGACCAGAATGGCACCCGCCAGCCCCTCAATGGGCTGCTGGACGCCCGGCGAGTTGACGCAGAACAGCACCTTCGGCCCCGTTTCGGTAGAGGTGCAGAACCGTTTCACCGCCTCGGCGTCGCGCAGGCAATCACACTCGGCACGGTAGAAATGGGCATTCGAATCCACGGTGCGGAGGAACTCTTCCAGCTGCTCCTGCACCTCGTCGAGGTAGTCCTCCGACTCAAAGATGGCCAGATAGCGGCCCTGGGTGTCGGTCAGGACGCGGGGCATCAGGGCGATGGGGTTCTCGGCCTGCCGCACCGACCAGTTGATCTCATCGTATTGTGCGCTCAGCGCGTTGGTCTGCGCGGGCAGGTGCAGGTTCTTGATCCGGGCACGGAGCAGGTTCATCTGCCCTTCCTGCGGCCAGAGCATCGCGGCGTAGTTCGACGGCACCGGCAGGGTGCCCAGCGCCATTCCCTCGCCGACCGTCATCCGGGAGACGACCGTCCCCTCGAAGAGTTCCTCGGCTGCCTGGCATTTCTGGTCGGTGCTGTTGGGCACTGTCAGGCCCAGCAGCTTTGCCTCCGGGCACAGACGGAGCAGCCGCTGGGCCGATTTTGCCCAGCAGGCCGCCGTCACTTCATGGTAGCAGTCGAAGATCAGGTAATCCGGCTTGCGTGAGGCCAGCCGGACCCACTCCTCGGCCGACGCCTCGGCCAGCACACCGCAGTCGCAGAAGATGAGGTTCTCCGGCAGCACACCGTCGTTGTAGCGGCGGACATCCTCCCTGCGCAGGGTCAGACGCGCCGCACCGTACACCAGCCAGATGAACGACGCCTGCGGATGGTCCGCGATGAGCTGCCATGCAATGCAGCTCTTGCCCGTGCCGGTGGCATGTTCCACTGCTGCTTTTCCGTTTTGTTCCAACGCAGCGGCAACCTTTGCATACGCCTCCGCGTTGACCTTGTTCAAACTGATCGGCATCGTTTTTCTACCTCCAGGATCGATCTTCTTGCAAAGAATTTTTCTTATAAATCTATTATGGCAAAAAGCACTTTCTTGTCAAGCATTCCCGGCAAAAAAGAAGATTTCGGATAAAAAATGCGATATTTTTTCCATTATTTTTTGGTCATCCCAACCAACTTCCGGCATAGCTTCGGGCATCCTCAAAACGAAACACCGCACAAACACCGAGCGCAGCCCTCCCGCAATGTCCTGTTTTTCCGCAGCACAGCGCCTCTGTCTGCGAAATGTTCCGCCGCCCCGGAAGCAGCTGCAAACACAAAGACCGCCTGCCGAACGTTTCCTTCAGCAGACGGTCTTCAGTTGCGCCAGCGTGAGTCGAACACGCGGTGGGGGAGTCAAAGTCCCCTGCCTTACCGCTTGGCGATGGCGCATTGTCGTAAGTATAAGTATAGTAGAATGTTCCCCATTTGTCAAGCAAAAACATCGTTGACAAAACCGGCCCGGTCCCTTATGATAAAGGAAAAACGAAAGAGGGATGGTCTATGGGCCCCTGGTATTATGAGGTCGTCAGCTTTGACGGCGACTACGTCAACCTGCGCCGCACCGACATCGCCAGCGACGAGCTGAACCCCGTTGCGCTGGCGCTCCTGCCGCCGGAGATCGAGGTCGGCAGCAAGATCAAGTGCGAATACTTCCAGTACGAGATCATCGGCTGAACGCAGAAGAACGCCCGGAGTGCAGATCGTGCGCTCCGGGCGTCCGTTTTTGCTCTTCAGTTGCGGTAGCAGCGGTCCTGCCCGACGAGCCAGTCCTCACACAGGCGCTGGGCCTCCTCCACGCTGCGGCTGACACAGTGGAACAATGCACCGTGGAGCGAGCAGTAGGAGTAGCGGACTTTGGGCACCCCATTGGGATCTCGGAATTTTTCACAGCGTTCCTGTCCGGGCATCAGATAAAGTTGTTCCATAAAAGCCGCAGCTCTCCTTTGTTTGATTTTTGGTGTGCCGTGCACACACTGCGTCCTATTGTAGCACTTCCCGCCGCCGTGCGCTATTCGCTGTTTCCACAAAAAACAGGACGGAACTTCGGGGCTTCTTCCCTCTTGACAATTCCAGATCTTGTGATAAGAAGCAGGCTGCAGCTGCTTTCCCTCTTGTAAAATCCGGCCAAAACGGTTATGATAGAACCAAATAAAAAACAAAGGAGCATCAACCTATGCGTGCTTACGAGCGACTGTTAAAATATGCCCGCGTTTACACCACCTCTGACCCCAATTCCGGCACCCATCCCTCTGCCGAGCGGGAATTCGACCTGGCCCATATCCTTGTGGAGGATATGAAGGCCATCGGCATCGAGGACGCCTTTGTAGATGAGCACTGCTACGTCTACGGCACCCTCCCCGCCACCCCCGGCTGTGAGGACAAGCCTGCGCTGGGCCTCATCGCCCACATGGACACCGCACCGGACGCTTCCGGTGAGAACGTGAACCCCATCCTGCACGAGAACTACGATGGCCGCGACGTCACCCTGCCCGCCACCGGCATGGTCATGAAGGTCTCCACCTTCCCCTTCCTGAAAGACCTGAAGGGCGAGACCCTTATCACCACCGACGGCACCACGCTGCTGGGTGCCGACGACAAGGCCGGTGTGGCGGAGATCCTGACCGCCGCCGAGACCCTCATCGCCGAGGGCCGTCCCCACGGCAAGATCTGCATCGCCTTTACCCCCGATGAGGAGATCGGCGAGGGCGCTTCCCTGTTCGACATCCCCGGCTTTGGGGCCGACTTTGCCTATACCGTCGATGGCGGCGATGTGGGCGGCATCGAGTACGAGAACTTCAACGCCGCCAGCGCCACCGTCACGGTCCACGGCTTCTCGGTCCACCCCGGCTCCGCGAAGGACGCGATGATCAACGCCTCCAACGTGGCCATGGAGTTCCACCAGGCCCTGCCCGTCATGGCCCGCCCGGAGACCACCGAGGGCCGTCAGGGCTTCTACCACCTGTGCCAGATGTACGGCGATGTGACCGAGGCCAAGCTCGGCTACATCCTGCGTGACCACGACGCAGGCAAGCTCCAGTTCAAGAAGGACAACCTTCTGCACATTGCTGACTACCTGAACGGCAAGTACGGCGACGGCACCGTGGAAGTGGAGATCAAGGACAGCTACCGCAACATGATCGAGAAGATCAAGCCGCACTTCCACCTAGTCGAGAACGCCCGCAAGGCCATCGAAAAGGCCGGTCTGACCCCGGAGGAAGTCCCCGTCCGCGGCGGCACCGACGGTGCCGTCCTGAGCTGGAAGGGCCTCCCCTGCCCGAATCTGGGCACCGGCGGCTTCAACTTCCACGGCGTGTGCGAGTGCACCACCGTCGAGCGGATGGACAAGGCGGCCGAAGTCCTGCTGAATATCGTGGAGATCTACAGCAAGTAAATACAGAGGCAGCAAAAAAGGAAGAGCGGCGGTGTCGCTCTTCCTTTTTTTGTTTGTCAGCCCACGTTGATATGCCCCACCGGCAGGATCTTGCGCTTGTTGTCACCGGGCTTGACCGTCAGACTGATGGCCAGCGAGACCGGACCCACGCGGCCCATGAACATGACCAGCATGTACAGCAGCTTGGCCCCGACATTCAGCTGGCTGGTAACGCCCACCGACAAGCCCACCGTGCCAAATGCCGAGCAGGACTCAAAGATGGCGTCGATGACAGACACGGCATCCGAGGTGTTGTAGTAGACCACCACCGCCGAGCCCAGCGATGCCACGATGCCCAGCATGATGATGGTCAGTGCGCGGTAAACGGTCTTGGACTCGATGTGGTGCTCGGCGATCACACAGTCGTCGCGGCCCTCCGCCACGCTGCGGATGGTCAGGATCAGCACAGCAAAGGTCGTCACCTTGACGCCGCCGCCCGTCGAACCCGGTGCCGCACCGATGAACTGCAACACGCTCATCAGGAGCTTGGTGACCGGCCCGCAGGCCGCCAGGTCGATGGTGTTCATGCCCGCCGTACGGGTCGAAACCGACTGGAAGAGCGACGCCATCACCTTGCCCGGAACCGACAGCCCGCCCATGGTGGCCGGGTTCGACCACTCCATCAGACAAATGAGCGCCGCGCCGCCGACCCATAGAATGGCCGAGAACGCCAGCACAACCTTCGCGTGGAGGGACAGGCGGCGTTTTTTGCGAAATTCGCCCAGCTCCACCCAGACCATGAAGCCCAGACCGCCTGCCATGATGAGGAACATGACAACGGCCTGCACGTAATAGTTGTTGACATACGGCGCCAGCGACGAATACGGCCCGAACCGGCCAAACAGGTCAAAGCCTGCATTGCAGAACGCCGAGATGGCCGTGAAGATGCTGATCCAGACCCCTTCCAGCCCGAACTGCGGCACAAAGGCACACGCCAGCAGCACAATGCCAATGGCCTCGAACAGGAATGCCAGCCGGATGACGATCTTCAGCACCTCGGTCGCCTGCGAATAGCCGCTGGCCGAAACGCTCTCGCCCAGCAGCCGCAGGTCCCGGAAGCCCATCCGCCGCTTGGCCGCCAGTGCAAAAAAGCTGGTCAGCGTGACCAGGCCCAGGCCGCCGACCTGGATGAGCAGCAGGATCACCACCTGCCCGAACATCGTGAACTGCGTCCACGTATCCCGCACGACGAGGCCCGTCACGCAGGTCGCACTCGTTGCGGTGAACATCGCATCTACCACGCCCAGCCGCCCGCTGCGGCTGGCGATTGGTAACGTCAGCAGCAGCGTCCCCAGCGCGATCACTAGCACAAAGCTCCCGCAGATGATCTGTGTCGCGTTACTGCCCACCAGCCAACCTTTGGGGTGGTTCTTCTTTTTTCTGGTTTTTCCCATGAAGTGCTCCTTCTCCCGCACCGGCAGCCTCTGCGCTCCCGATGCAGCATCGTTCTTGCCTCCCCCGTTCCGGGGTCGGCATCTCCCTTATAGGATACACCTTTTTTCTTTTTCGTTCAACTTGATTTTCTCTCCAACTTGCGGTATTATAATGAGGTGTGGTTCTGTCTCTATACCTCAGCTGGATAGAGGGTTCGCCTCCTAAAAATCGAATCGTTCGAATCCTGGAGCCCTGCAAAATTGAATATTTTCTGTATAAGCCCCCGTAGCTCAGTTGGATAGAGCGGTCGCCTCCTAAGAATTCGGTCAACCTGATACCTTGGGTGCAGAAGTGATTGCTCTAATCAAAAGCGAGACTGGGGATCGAGATTTTCCCAACAAATCTTGATGCAACAACTTTACCATCGTCCCGGTTGCAATGCAGTCGGTCACTTCGGTGTAGAAATCATTCTGCATATTCGTTTCCAAGCGCGTTGAATTTCAAAAATCAACGATAATACATAATATGCCTCAGTAGCTTAGCTGGATAAAGCGCCTCCCTCCTAAGGAGGAGACCGCAGGTTCGAATCCTGTCTGGGGTATCCCTTTAAGAAAATGCGAAGGTCATTTTTCCATGTGAAAGACGATCTTCGCATTTTTCATTTTGAACCTATCACCAAAATTAGCCAGCTAATGCCATTAGCAGAATTTTCGGTTTCAGCTAATAAAATCAGGTTTCCAGCTAATGAAGCCCCATAAAGCACCTTTTGAACTCCGTTTTCCGGCTCTCTGCTAAAATTGGTAGCCGCTTTCCTGTAAATCCATGTAAATACAAGATAAACTGTGTAAATCTATTTTCCACATTCCAGCCCAAAACCGTGCAAAACACTTTTCTCCATACATAGCGCGTTCACTCGCTGTTCTCTCGGAACAGAAAGAGGAACGCGCTTTTTGTTTTCGGGCTGAACTTCCCGAATCCACCAAAGGAGGGTTTACCGATGAAAAAAGTTCTGACCGTCACGATGGACGGTATCCGCTACCATGCTTCCCGCCCGGCAGATTGCCGGCACTGCTTCTTCTGAAAGAATCGAAAGAAGGGCTGCGTTCTTGGCAAAGAGAACTGCTACTATCTGATTGAACCGCCCAAAGGCCCCAGCAAGTGCGAAGGGTGCCCCTACAAGCGGGCAAAGCCCTGTGTGCTGATCCCCTGCTACAAAGACCTGATGGCACCGCTGGAGAAACGAGGTGATGCCAAGTGAGCCACAAGCGAAACGAAGCTCTGCGCCATGTTCAGCACTCCATGCACCATGTGATCGCCGCTGGAGAAGGTTCTGACCGTGCCCCGGACAGCTGCAAGCTGTGCCCGTACTATCGGCCCGATTTCAAGTTCCGCACCTGCCTGTATGCCCACTGCCCTTATAAGAAGCAGGTCAATGTATTCCGTTCCACACCTGAAAAATGGGATATTCTCTATGCCCGAAAAAAAGCCGACAAGAACCGCAGACCTTGATTACTTCTATGGGCAGTCCAGCGAGCTGTTCTCCTTCTACCGGATTCCCAAGCTGTTGTTTCAGGATAGCCGCTTCCAACCGCTTTCCACAGATGCCAAAACGCTGTACGGTATCCTGCTCGACCGCATGAGCCTTTCAGCCCGGAACGGTTGGTTGGACAAGGCTGGGCGGGTGTTCATCATCTATACCGTGCAGGAAGTACAGGATTCACTGGGCTGTGCCGATAAAAAGGCGACCAAGCTGCTGCGAGAACTGGAAGAGTACGGCCTGATCGAACGCAAACGGAGGGGGCTGGGCAAACCCGATCTCATCTATGTGAAGAATTTTTCGTCAGAATCGTCAAAACTACGCTTTCTGAATCGTGATAATGACGATTCTGGAGTCGTCCAGAATACGCTTCAAGACCCGGCCAAACTACGATGTAATAAGACTGAGAGAAATAATACAGAGATAAGCGATACTGATCCTATCTCTTCCGATGAAAACGACTGGATGAGCGAACGTGAACAACTGGAGGAATATTTTTCTCAATCTTTGGAGGTAGACCTTCTGCTCCGGCTTTGCCCGGACGATGAGGATACCATCTATCAGATCATGGATTTGCTGGTAGACACCTGTGCCACCAAGCGCAAGACGCTGCGCATTGCCGGGGACGATAAACCCGCTGAGGTGGTACGCAGCCGCTTTATGAAGCTGAACGCCGACCACATCCGTTTTGTGCTGAAGTGCCTTGCAGAGAACAGCAGCCCAATCCGAAACATGAAACAATATCTGCTCGCTTCTCTGTATAACGCACCCACCACGATGCAGCTAGCCTATCAAAATCAAATGAACCATGACTTTGCGCATGATTCGCCGAGGGGGTGATTTTATCGCAAAGAAATGTACCACAATCGCTATCGTCAACCAGAAAGGCGGTACCGGCAAAACCACCACCTGTGAAAATCTGGGCATCGGGCTGGCGATGGAGGGCAAAAAAGTCCTGTTGGTGGACGCTGACCCACAGGGCAGCTTGACCATCAGCATGGGCTGGCAGCAGCCCGATGAACTGCCCACGACCCTTTCCACCTTGATGGCAAAAGCCATGAACGATCAGAGTATTCCGCCCGGTGAAGGCATCCTGCACCATGCAGAGGGCGTTGATCTGATTCCGGCAAACATCGAACTGGCAGGGCTGGAAGTTTCCCTTGTCAATTGCCTGAACCGGGAAAAGATGTTGAAACAGGTGCTGGAAGGAGCAAAGCATGAGTACGATTTCATTCTGCTGGATTGCACCCCTTCCCTTGGGATGCTGACCGTGAATGCGCTGGCAGCGGCGGACACCACCCTGATTCCGGTGCAGGCGCAGTACCTGTCCGCAAAGGGTCTGGAACAGCTTTTGCAGACTGTGCAGAAGGTCCGGCGGCAGATCAACCCGAAATTGAAAATCGAGGGCATCCTGCTGACCATGACCGATAGCCGCACCAACTACGGACAGCAAATCGACAACCTGATTCGAGGTGCCTACGGCAGCAAAATCAAAGTGTTCGACCAAACCATTCCCCGGTCTGTCCGCGCTGCGGAGATCAGTGCCGTGGGTAAGAGCATTTTCCAGCACGATCCAAAAGGCAAGGTGGCAGAAGCCTACCAATCTCTGACGAAGGAGGTGCTGGCTGATGCCGAAAAACAGCTTAAACGTGTCACTGAAAGGGGCAGATGACATTTTCTCCACGGAAGAATCCCGACAGGAACAACAACGGGAACAGGTTCAGCAGATTCCCATCGGAGAGCTGTTCCCTTTCAAGAATCATCCCTTTAAGGTTTTGGATGATGAGTCCATGCAGCGCACGGTGGAAAGTGTAGAACAGTACGGTGTACTATCTCCGCTGATCGCCCGCCCACGCCCGGAAGGTGGCTATGAGATCATCTCCGGGCACCGCCGTCAGCACGCTGCACAGCTTGCTGGGCTGGACACCCTGCCGGTTATTGTCCGTCAAATGGATGATGATGCCGCAGTTTTGCTCATGGTGGATAGCAATCTCCAACGTGAAAACATCTTGCCCAGTGAAAGAGCTTTCGCCTACAAAATGAAGCTGGAAGCAATAAAAAATCAAGGTGCTAGGTCAGATTTAACTTCTGGACAAATTGTCCAGAAGTCGAAGTTGTCCATTGAACGGGTTGCGGAAGATGCTGGCGAGGGATATAAAACCGTCCAGCGTTTTATCCGCCTGACCAACCTTATTCCCGAATTGCTGGACATGGTGGACGAAAAGAAAATCGCCTTCAATCCCGCTGTGGAATTGTCATATCTGGACGAAAGCCAACAGCGGGATTTTTTAGAAGCTATGAACGACACCCAGAATGCGCCGTCCCTTTCCCAAGCGCAGCGGCTCAAAAGGCTGGCGCAGGAAGGGCACTTCTCGTATGATGTTGCCTTTGCGGTCATGGGAGAAGAGAAAAAGGACGAGCTGGACAAGGTGGTCATCAAAAACGACACCCTGCGGAAGTATTTCCCGCGCAGCTTCACCCCGAAACAGATGGAGGACACTATCATCAAGCTGCTGGATCAGTGGCAACGCAAACAGCAGCGGCAGAATGAACGCTGATACACCTTTTGAACGTAAGACCCGACCGGGTCTTTCTTTTTTGCAAAAATTTGGAGGAAACCCACTATGAATACTACCATTGATCTCAAGACCGCAAAGACCATCGAAGCTATGAACCAGAAAATCAACCACATGGACAATGCTGTGACCGACTTCTTCAACAAGATGAGCGATGTGCTGGAGCGGCAGCTCGGCGATGATGAAGTTTACGCCGCCGTGATTGCCCCGGAGATCGAACTGACCATCACCCCGCTGGCGAACGTTCGCAGTTACCTGCCTTGCTTCGATGAAACTGATTCCTGCTACAGCATCAGCGAAGATGTGCCGCTGGCACTCTGCTACGATCCTCGTCAGGTCATTACGCTGGCTGGCAAGCGTTACCTGTCCGGCGCAGTCATCTTTGTACGCTACGACGCCGATGGCAACTTTGTTGCACTTACCACCGCCGACCTGTACCTGATTCAGTGTTATCTGGGCGAGAACAGCGTCCCTCTTATGGCTGGACGCGAGAAGATGGTCTGCATCTGCATTGACTGAGAGATGCAGCATGGATACTGAAATGACCTGCTATGAGAGTTTCGCAGAAGTCACGGAGGACTTTTACTGTTCCGCCGTTGATGTTTTGAAGATTCTAGTTCTCCGTCTGCACGACTACCATGCTCGTTGCTTCCATTCTCTGCGGGATGCTCTGTACAACTATTTTTCTACCGATGCCGCACCGCATACTCATACCAATGTTTTCACTAAGCATACCGTTGTCGCGTCTTGCGCTCCCCGTCCTCCCTGAGAGGATTCTTCTCACAGTTCAGTCAATGCAGGGGGTTCGCTATGAATTATATTTATTCGTTTATCATTTTTGAAGCCGGTGCCTTTTTCGGCTTCTTTGTGGCAGCTCTGTTGAACGCTGCCCGTGCTGGGCAGGAAATCACTATCAAATTCGAGGAGGAAGATAATGGAGCAGAACGAGAACACTCTGTCGGTTCTGAAAATCGCACCGGGACAGTATCCGCAGCAGGTCGAGATCGATAACGACCTGAAAGCCTTGCAGCAGGCGGTGGGCGGCTCCATCGGCGCAAGCTACCCTTTTGAAGATCCGGTCGCCATCATCTACAACGATGATGGCAAGCTCATGGGTCTGCCGCTGAACCGTGCCCTGTGGGACGAGGACGGGCTGATGTACGATGTTATTGCCGGAACCTTTCTGGTGGTGGGGCTGGGAGAGGAAGATTTTGTGTCGCTCTCTCCGGAGCTGGCTCAGAAGTATGAAGAAGAATTCCATCAACCCGAAGCTTTTCTCCCTCTGGGGCGTCGCCTGATGGTCATTCCGGTGCCGGATGAATCGGTTCAGAATGACGCAGAAAAGGCCGTAAACAAGCCCCCGGTGGAACATGACCGCTAAGACGATTTTCTGCACAGGAGGTGGTAACGATGCAGGAAGAAATCGAGCATAAGACGGTCAACCTTGCCATCTCGACCACAAAACTGTCCGCCCGCACCCTGCTGCGCGGAATGCAGTTTCTGTTGCGGCAGTACGACAAGCACGCTTCGCAGGGCAAGCAGTCCATGAAGCGGTTGGTACGGCAGAACCGTGGCGTGACCAATGTGGAGATTCAGAAAACCGGCATCAAGGATTTTGACCGCTATGCTAAGCGGTATCACATCGACTACTCCATCCAGAAAGACCTGTCCTGCACGCCGCCCCGGTATCTGGTCTACTTCAAGGCACAGGACACGGACGCTTTGAGCGCAGCATTCAAGGAATATTCGGCATCGGTGCTGGATAAAACCAAGCGTCCTTCCGTGCTGGCAAAGCTGCACGATCTGGCGCAGTCCGTTGCAAATCTGCCGGACAAAGTGCGGCACAAGCAGGAGGAGCGTGGCCTATGAGCAAAAAGAAGCTTTCCAAGCTGCTGGCGCTCTATCTGCCCTATGTGGTAATTGGCTTGCTGGCAACCAATCTGGGCGAGGCGTGGCGGCTGGCTGCGGGTAAGGAACTGGGCGATAAAATCGTATCGCTGATGGATACTCTCCCGGCTGCATTTTCCAATCCGCTGCCCAGTCTGCACCCATTTGACCTGTTCATTGGTCTGTGCTGCGGCACCGGAATGCGGCTGGCGGTCTACCTGAAAGGCAAAAACGCCAAGAAGTACCGTCACGGTATGGAGTACGGCTCTGCCCGGTGGGGCGGACCCAAAGATATCGAGCCGTTTATGGCTCCGAAGTTTGAGGACAATATCATCCTCACCAAAACAGAACGCCTGATGATGTCCAACCGCCCACCTGACCCCAAGAACGCCCGGAACAAAAATGTGCTGGTAGTCGGCGGCTCCGGCAGCGGTAAGACAAGGTTCTTTATCAAGCCGAATCTGCTGCAATGTGATTCCAAGAATTTTCCGGTATCATTCGTGGTTACAGATCCGAAAGGTAGTATCGGCGTGGAATGTGGAGAAGCCCTGTTAAAGCACGGCTACAATCTAAAATTCTTCAACACGATCAACTTTTCCAAGAGTATGCGCTATAACCCCATGGCGTACATCCACAGTGAAAAGGATGTTCTGAAACTTGTCACCGCGCTGATGACCAACACCAAGGGTGAGGGTCAGGGCGGCGACCCATTCTGGGACAAAGCGGAACGGCTTTTGCTCGTTTCGCTGATCGCTTACCTTCACTATGAAGCCCCGGTTGAGGAGCAAAACTTCGCAACATTGCTGGAAATGCTAAACACTATGCAGGTTTCGGAAGATGATGAAACCTATCAGAATCCAGTTGACCTACTGTTTGAGGATCTGGGCAAGAAGAAGCCAAAATCCTTTGCCGTGCGGCAGTACAAACTTTACAAGCTAGCTGCCGGCAAAACGGCTAAGTCGATTCTTATTTCCTGCGGTGCCCGGCTCGCACCCTTCGATATTCAGGAAGTCCGGGATGCCACCATGTACGATGAGCTGGAACTGGACAAGCTGGGTGACCGGAAAACGGCGCTGTTTCTCATCATGAGCGATACGGACAGTACCTTTAACTTCCTGATCTCCATGATCTACACCCAGCTTTTCAATCTGCTCTGTGATAAGGCAGATGACCAATACGGCGGCAAACTGCCAGTCCATGTGCGGTGCCTGATCGATGAGTGTGCCAACATCGGTCAGATTCCGCAGCTGGAAAAGCTGGTGGCTACCATCCGCAGCCGTGAGATCTCGGCGTGTCTGGTCTTGCAGACCCGCAGCCAGTTGAAAGCCATCTACAAGGACAATGCGGATACCATCGTGGGCAATATGGACAGCCAGATTTTCCTCGGCGGCAGTGAGCCTACCACCCTGAAAGATCTTGCCGAAGCACTCGGCAAGGAAACCATCGACAGCTACAACAATTCAGATACCCGTGGCAATAGCCCAAGCTATGGCACCAACTATCAAAAACTCGGCCACGAACTTATGAGCCGGGATGAACTGGCGGTGCTGGATGGCGGCAAGTGCATCCTGCAATTGCGGGGTGTGCGCCCGTTTATGAGCGACAAGTACGACCTGACCCAGCACCCGAACTACAAGTACACCTCCGACTATGACCCCAAGAACGCACTCGATATCGAGAAGTTCTTGAACCGAAAAGAAAAAATCCACCCAGACGATACCTTTGTCATGGTGGATGCTGATTCACTCCCGCCCGCCTGATAAGACGAGCGGTTATTTTTTACCCATTGACCCAACAGGTACACCGGAAAATCAGCCTTCGCCGTGGTTTTCGGCTTTTTGCAAACGGATTTCAGGTGTGTGCAGGGTCACTTTTTCAAAACAAAGGAGATTTTTCTATGGAATTCTTTAACAGCGCAGTGGACGTTCTGAAGACTCTGGTCGTGGCATTGGGTGCCGGTCTGGGCGTGTGGGGTGCCGTCAACCTGATGGAGGGTTACGGCGGCGATAACCCCTCCGCAAAAAGTCAGGGTATGAAGCAGTTCATGGCTAATTAAAGGGAACAAAAAGAAAGGAAAAGCACAATCCAGACGGTATCAGCGGCAGTCTACAAGAATAAATTGTGATTACACAAGATTGGTGCTATAATAAGAGAAAAGTTCCTGCCGGGGCAGCCGCCCCGGTGGTATGGATAGAAAGGCAGGAAAGCAATATGCACATCAGCTATAAACCACTCTGGCATACACTGTTAGAGCGTGATATGAGAAAAGAAGATTTAAGGCTTGCCGCCGGTATGACAACGAATATGATTGCCAACATGAGCAAAGAGGGAAAGCACATCAGCATGGACACATTAGCCCGTATCTGCGAAACGCTGAATTGTGAGATTACCGATGTTATTGAGTTAGTACCAGACGAGCCTGCTTCCACAGGGGGTAAGGAACATGAGCGAATTGAAACCAAGAATAACGGAAAACGGAATTGATTATATCCTTGTCGGAGATTACTACATCCCGGACTTGAAACTGCCGGAGGAACACCGCCCTATCGGAAAGTACGGACGGATGCACCGGGAATATTTAAGAGAAGTCCACCCAGTCAGATTGAATACATTGATACTGACCGGAGAATTGTGGACATATCTTGCAGACCTGAACGAACAGGCACAGGAACGGTTAGACACTATTATGGAGCAGATGAAAGCTACCGAGGGCGTGACAGAGGAATTAAAGCGTACCTGTCAAATAGAATGGGTACAACGATGTAATAACATCCATAACCGGGCAGAAGAAATTGTTTTGCATGAGATGATTTATTCATAAACAGGAGCAATTAAATCGGAGGTATATCAGATGGTTGAAATTGTATTTAGTGAGAGTGCCTGTGGAAGTTTGAAAATTGCCCAAACTTACGGCAGGGGAAAATATAGAGGAAGTGCAATTTCGGTATTTATAAGGCACGAAAACGGGAGTGTTCCATCTTCAAATGAAATGAAAGAAGCACAACTTCAAGCACAAGAACAAGAATGTATTGCTTGGGAAAATGCTATTCCATTGGGAGGCAAGAGCAGTGATGTTTATTGTTTTGATATGGCTCTTAGTGTGGGAGATATTTCTGATAATGAAATTGGCGAACAGAGGAAAAATGTTCTCAAGAAAATGCTGTCTGTCTGGTTTGTAGAGGATTTAGATTATCAGGTTGAAGAAAAAATACAGAAAATTAAAACTACATTGTCCTCAGTTATTGAACGATATGTAGCTGGGGAAGAAGTTCGCATTTGGTATAGCTATAATCCGGATGAACTTTGCGGTATGTACTGGCTTATGAAACAACTTCGACCATTAAACTGTCAGACAACAATTTATTTGGTTAAATTACCTACATGGGAATATGGAAAAGAAAATACTATGACATCTAAAATATCATGGGGTGAGGTGTCTCCTAGCGAATGGGGAAATTATATAACTCTACAAGAGAAAGCTGAGCCTGTATTTCTTTCAGCTTGCGCTATGAAATGGAATCAACTTCAAAATGAAAATGCACCTTTGCGTGCAATGTTAAATGGTAAATTGCAAAGCGTTTCAGAAGATATATATGATAGTTTCATTCTTCGTGAAATTGCGGAACAGCCAGAACAATTCAAAATGGCTATTGTCATAGGTAATGTTTTAGGAAAATATCAACTTGGAATTAGTGATGTATGGATTTCCAATCGCATTGATAAAATGCTTGAAGATGGTGTGTTGGAAATTATACAGGACGCACCAAAGGGAGAAACAAATTATCGCCGGATATTAAGAAAACGAATGAAATAATAACCACAGTAAGAACCGCTGCTACATGGAAGGCATCCCAACCATGCAACAGCGGTTTTTCTTTATCGTTTTTTCCTCTGGCTGATGGGCGTTCCCATTTTCTTTGACTTTTTGAGAATCCGAATCAGCCAGCGAAATTCTTCATCTGACAGATTTTTATAGTTGATACCAAGCTGCTTACAGTAAAGGACAACCAGCTTTTCATCACGGCTGCCCTTGAAATTTTCGACCGCTTCCAGATTTTCTTTCAGTTCATTGGCAACAGTGGTCTGGGGTGCACTCTCACTGTCCTTTTTATGGGCTTCTCGAATATCCCGGATAATGAGGTTGAGGTCATCCCGTACCATCTGACTGAAATACTCATCATCGCTGATATGGGCGGCTTGCAACACTTTCAAATGGGGGTCATCTTCGCCGGGGCGATACCGTTCAATGATTTCATGCCGGACAGTATCGACAAGGGCGTTGAGGTTTTGAATCTGCATGGTGGCAATCCCATCCACATAAATCTCAATGTCCGCAAGAAACTTGATAAAGTCCTTATGGGTGGCAAGTTCGCACAGCAGACGGTTGTTAATCCGACCGCTTTTCAGAAGTGCTACCATCTCATCACTCAAATGCAGCTCCCTTAATGGCGTGTTGATCTCCGCCCGGTTCTCTGTCCGGCAAAAGAGATAATCAATGGACACCCCATAAAAATCTGCCAGCAGGATAAGGTTGCCATGATTGATTTCCTTATAGTCATCTTTTTCATAACTGCCAAGAGCCGATTTTGAAATACCCGTTTGCTCAGCCAGTTCTTCCAGTTTTAATCCTTTGTTTAATCGTAAATCTTTTAGCCGTTCCTGTATTGTAGTAGCTCCGTTCATTGAAGCAGTTCCCCCTTCTGACAGCATTTATAACCGTTGAATTGATTATACCATATCAATTCCGCAATCGTGGAAATTTCTGATTTTTACCCCGAATTCCTACTTTGTGGACATACCGCACGAGGCACAAAAATGTTCTATGATACAGGTAGTTCATCGATGGATTATTCCAATCGAATGACCAGCCTGTGTGGGATATGCTTCCCCGGCGATGTAGTGCCATGACTTTTGGCAGGGATATGGAGGAACCCTGACCGAAACGAGCATACCAAAGGGAGCGATACGCCGCTGTGAGATTCAGGGGAGGAACGACACCGGGGAGAACTGGCGAACTGACACCGAAATGATACCGAAACACGACAATCTGATAGGGGGACAGTCTACCCTATCGCTGATACTTCGGGAGATTTTAAGCGGCTCTATGACCGTAATTTTGCCGAAAATCGCCCCGAAACCATACACGAAAACGGAAGGAAGCGCAATATGCCGAGAATGAGCAAAAAGAGGAAGCATGAGCTTTCCTTTTACCTCAATGACCGGGGGCGTGTCACTTACAACGAATTATGCCGGAAATGCCAGCATGGGTGCAAGCAGAGCTTCCGGGCGGTTGTGATTGACTGCCCCCGTTATTTATCCAAACGAGCAAAGAAAAAGGAGGGATACACTGAATGAATTTTGAATTTATGACCATAGACACGCCATTGCCGCCCTGTATGCCTTTTCCCAGAGCGTTGACAGGATTTCCAGTCAGCAGCACCGCAAAGGTCATGTACTGCCGGATGCTGGACGCTATGTTATCCAAAGGGCAGGAGGACGAGAACGGAATCCTGTTTGTCTGCTTCCCTGTCACAGCCATTGCCGCAGTCCTGTCCCGCAGTCCCATGACGGTCAAGCGTTCTTTGAATGAACTGGAAACTGCCGGACTTATCATGCGGGTGCGTCAGGGCGTTGGAGAACCAAACAGGATTTATGTGCTGATACCGGGAAAGGAGGACGCTGCCCTTGCCTGATACCTCAAAGCTGGAAAAGCTCAACCGGGAGTTGGAAAAAAGCGAAAAGAAACTGCGGAAAGCCATCAATGATGAAAAGGCATTGCAGCACCAGTTGAAGCAGCTTACCCGAAAGGAACGGACGCACCGGCTCTGCACTCGTGGCGGTATGCTGGAAAGTTTTCTGCAAGAGCCGGAATGCCTGACCGATGATGATGTCATGGTGTTGCTCAAAATCATTTTTCACAGACAGGATACGCAGGAACTATTGAAAAAACTGCTGGAACGAAGAAAGCCAGAAACCCCTTAGTTTACTAAGGGCGCAATTATACACCACCCAGAGGTTTGTGCATTGCGTTCTCCGAAGGCTCCTCGCCGGAGGGCTGTGATTTTCCGCAGTCATGGTCTGCTCCAAATCATACAGGGGACGCTACGCTTCCCCTGCGCTGGCTGCCGCCAGCTACCCTTTTGTGGACTTGCCATCTGGGGACACCTTGCGTTGCAAGCTGTTCCCAGCCGACAAGTTTCATTAAATATGCTATCTTTTCGATTGGCGATGAAGTATAATGAAGATGACGACAAATCGGAAGTTATGGAGGTGAAAAATGTATTTCACAGACGAAAAAGACTATATTATGCGAATGATAAAAGAAATGGTAAGAGTATTATTTTCTTTAATGTTTGGGAAAAAGTATGTTTCTGTTGAACTTGAAAAAGAAAATAAATATGAAGTATCAGGGAAAAATTTGAAAGATTTTCTTGATATGATTGATTCTGGGGAAATTAACGAAGCAGAGAATATACTTTTAGATAGCATTGATTATACAGACAGAAATGAGGTAATGGCAGCAGCTCTTTTCTACCAATACCTTAGTGAGAAGGATAGTGAGTTTTTGAAAAATAATAATTATACAAAAGAAGAAGTGATGTCTGGTTTTAAGCAATTACTTATGCAGTCAGGATATACTGATTTGCTATGTTTGGTCAAAGCTGAAGAGTAATATAGAAAATTCAAAGAGATAAGAGTGATTGGATGAAAGGAGAAATTGCATTATATTTTCTATATTGTTTTTGACTTTATGATGGCAGTGATTATGTTTTTGTTTGGAATGTGGTTTTATAAATCAGAAGGAAAAGTTGCTAAATTCTTGTCGGGTTATAATATGAAATCAGCGGATGAACGAAAGAAATACGATGAGAATGCTATGTGTAAGGCATATGGAAAAAGAATGATGTTTATGTCAGTTCCTTTTATTATTGGAATAATCATAGATATCTAATATCAAGGAATAGGCTGTTGGATCGCATGGGGGATATGGCTTATTATGTTTGTTTTGTTGCTTATTGATAGACATAAAAGAGAACGTTAAATTCAAGTTTGACGAGGAGGTGCTTTACATGAAAAAGAGTATATCAAGGATTATTGGTTTGATAATGCTGATTATAGCTATAGTATTTATAATGTTTGCATTGAATCATCCAGAAAAGAGTTTTCCATGGAATAATACTATTACGTGGTTGTTGTATGGTGTATATTTTTTTGTGATAGTAGTGTTGCTTATTGCACCTAAAATGAAGAAGTGAGAAATTTCCGTTTATTGGAAAGTCGCAGAGAACGAAAAATCGGAATTTGGAGGAACTTATGATGAAAAAAATGATAATGGCATTATGCATATTCATTTGTGCGTTTACTTTAGTTGCGTGTTCTGGACAACAAACAAACGAATCACTTACTTTAGGTGTCAATGCGATAATAACAGAAATTGATAAAGAAAATAAAATTATAACCACAAAAGATAGCGGAGAAGAAGGTGTTTTAGGGGATGATTGCCTTATTGATTGTTCCCAAATTCCTATGATTTATTGTAATTATGATACACAAGATGTTGTAGATATAACACTTGATGATTTACAGGTGGGGGACGAAATCATTTTGGCTATTCGGAGTTCGGAAATAGAAAATCTTCAAAAGGAAGATGACAATAAAGCAAAAATAGCAGTTGAACAATTACAATTAGGTACACAGAGAATTAAATAATTCCCAGTTTGTTATTCCACACACATCGGGTCAACTTGTCCCGAACTTTTACAACTAAATACCCGCCGCCCACACAGCGGCACACCGAGCAGGAAATCTGAAAAAGGTCTCCTGCTTTTTTTCTGCCAAAAATGAGGTGGTAAAACGCCACCCCATCCACCAATTACCGAAAGGAGGGACACGAAATGCCCTGTCCGCACAACGAAATCACGATTGTTCAGCGCAGCCAGCGGCAGTCTGCGGTTGCCGCCGCTGCTTACCAGAGCGGCGAAAAGCTGTTCTGTGAATATGACCAGCAAGTGAAGCACTACCCGGAAAAGCGTGGTATCGTCCACAATGAAATCCTGCTCCCGGCAAATGCCCCGCCGGAGTATGCAGACCGCAATACTCTATGGAACGCCGCCGAAGTGGTGGAAAAGCAATGGAACTCCCAGCTTGCAAGGCGGTGGGTGCTTACCATCCCCAGAGAGATACCGCCCGACCAGTACGCTGTCCTTGTCCGGGAGTTTTGTGAACAGCAGTTTGTTTCCAAAGGCATGATTGCTGATTTTGCCATCCATGACCCCTATCCGCCGGGACACAATCCCCACGCCCATGTCATGCTCACTATGAGGGCAATGGACGAACATGGGAAATGGCTTCCCAAGAGCCGCAAAGTTTATGACCTTGACGAGAACGGGGAACGGATAAAGCTGCCATCCGGCAGGTGGAAAAGCCACAAGGAGGATACGGTGGACTGGAACGACCAGAAGTATTGTGAAATCTGGCGGCATGAATGGGAGGTCATCCAGAACCGCTATCTGGAAGCCAATGACCGCCCGGAGCGTGTGGACTTGCGTTCCTATGCCAGACAGGGGCTTGATATTATCCCCACTGTCCATGAGGGGGCTGCTGTCCGGCAGATGGAAAAGCGTGGAATCCAGACGAATATCGGAAACCTGAACCGGGAAATCAGAGCCGCCAACCGCCTGATGAAGTCTATCCGGCAGCTTATCCAAAACCTCAAAGGCTGGATTACCGAGCTGGGCGAAAAACGGAAAGAACTGCTTGCACAAAAGACGGCGGAGGAAGCGACACTTCTTCCCAATCTGCTGATGAAGTATATGGCGATACGAAAGGAAGAACGGAAGGACTGGACAAGGGCTGGACAGAACCGGGGGACTTCACAGGACTTAAAGGCAGTCAGCGAAGCCCTGTCCTATCTCCGTCAAAAGGGGCTTTCTACTGTGGAGGACTTAGAAGTATTTCTGGATTCTTCCGGGAAATCAGCCGCAGATTACCGCAATCAGATGAAGCCAAAGGAAGCTCGCAGCAAAGTAATTGACGGGATTCTTGCCAGCCGGACAGACTGCAAGGAATGTAAGCCTGTCTATGAGAAGTACCAGAAGATATTTTTCAAGAAAACAAAGGAGAAATTCAAACAGGAACACCCGGAGGTTGCCCGGTATGAGAAAGCTGCCGCCTACCTTGCCAAGCACCCGGACGATAAGGACAGCACCCAAAAGGAGCTGCAAGAGGAGCAGGAAACGCTTCTGGAAGAAATTGCAGCTCTGAAAACACCGCTGACCGAGGTACAGGAGGACTTGAAGAAGCTGCGGGACATCCGCTACTGGATACGGAAAGCCACACCCGGCACAGAAGAAAGCAAAGAGCCGCCCAAGAAGCAGCCCATCAAAGAAGTCTTGCAGGATAAGGCAGACGAGAAAAAAGCACAAAGAACCGCCCAGGAACAGACGAAACACAGACAACAGGATATGGAACTTTAACAGACACTTGCCATTTTCAATCAGAGAATGTCAGGTGTTTTTTTCTTTTTTCAAGGAGGGATAGATTTGAATGTATTTGAAGCTGTGAAGCAGTCCGTCACAACCAGACAGGCTGCGGAGCATTATGGAATCCATGTAGGGCGGAACGGGATGGCTTGCTGCCCGTTCCATCATGATAAAACCCCAAGCATGAAGCTGGATCGGCGTTACCACTGCTTCGGCTGCGGTGCGGATGGGGATGTGATTGATTTTGCCGCCGCCCTGTATGGGCTGGGAAAGAAAGAAGCCGCCGTACAGCTGGCACAGGACTTCGGGCTTTCCTATGAGGACTGGAAACCGCCGGGAAAAGCAAAAAAGCCCAAGCCCCGGCAGAAATCCCCGGAGGAACAGTTTCAGGAAGCAAAAAACCGCTGCTTCCGTATTCTTGCCGATTATCTCCACCTACTCCGAGTGTGGAGAAAGGAATATGCCCCGCACTCCCCGGAGGAAGTCTTTCATCCCCGGTTTGTGGAAGCCTTACAGAAGCAAGACCATGTGGAATATCTGCTGGATGTGCTGCTGTTCGGGGAAACAGAGGAAAAAGCGGCTTTGATTACGGAATACGGAAAGGATGTGATACAGCTTGAACAGCGAATGGCAGAGCTTGCAGCCGCAGACGCAGCAAGAACTAAAAAACACCATGAACGCCATGCAGCCGCCCCAGAGCATTGAGGAAATCAAGGCGGGGCTGGAAACCACCGAGAAAGGCGGTGTCCGTCAGAGCATACGGAACTGCCTGACCGTATTCCAGCGTGACCCGCTGCTTTCCGGGGCTATCGCATACAACATCCTGACCGACCGCAAGGACATCATAAAGCCCATCGGCTTCCACAGGGACAGCACCGCCTTAAACGATACGGACATGAAATATCTGCTTCTCTATCTGGAAGAAACCTACGGGCTTACCAATGAGAAAAAGATTGATAACGCCATCGGGATTGTGGCGAATGAAAACAAGTACCACCCCATCCGGGATTATTTAAGTTCCCTTGTGTGGGACGGGACAGAGCGAATCCGCTTCTGCCTACGGCACTTTCTGGGAGCTGACGCAGATGATTACACCTATGAAGCGTTGAAGCTGTTCCTGATGGGCGCTATCTCACGAGCCTTTCAGCCGGGGTGCAAGTTTGAAATCATGCTCTGTCTGGTCGGAGGTCAGGGGGCTGGCAAGTCCACCTTCTTCCGTCTGCTGGCAGTCCGGGACGAGTGGTTCTCCGATGATTTGCGGAAGCTGGACGATGACAATGTGTACCGTAAGCTGCAAGGTCACTGGATTATCGAAATGTCGGAAATGATGGCAACCGCCAACGCCAAGAGCATTGAGGAAATCAAGTCGTTTTTAAGCCGGCAGAAAGAGGTTTACAAGATACCCTATGAAACCCACCCGGCAGACCGCCCCCGTCAGTGCGTGTTTGGCGGCACTTCCAATGCCCTTGACTTCCTGCCCCTTGACCGTTCCGGCAACCGCCGTTTTATCCCGGTCATGGTGTACCCGGAGCAGGCGGAGGTTCACATTTTGGAGGACGAAGCTGCTTCCAGAGCCTATATCGAGCAGATGTGGGCAGAAGCGATGGAGATTTACCGAAGCGGCAGGTTCAAGCTGGCTTTCAGCCCCACCATGCAGCGGTATCTCAAAGAACACCAGCGGGATTTTATGCCGGAGGACACCAAAGCCGGAATGATACAGGCGTATCTTGATAAGTACACCGGGAACATGGTTTGCTCCAAGCAGCTCTACAAGGAAGCCTTGAACCATGCCTTTGACGAGCCGAAGCAATGGGAAATCCGGGAAATCAACGAGATTATGAACCAGTGCATTACTGGCTGGCGGTACTTCCCGAATCCAAGAATGTTTTCCGAATATGGCAGACAAAAGGGCTGGGAGCGTGAAAACCCGGCAACGGACTCCGGCAACCCGTCTGAAAAAACGATGGACGGTTTTGTGGAGGTCACAGAACAGATGGAGCTTCCATTCTGAAAATGACAGCCCGTTGCATCCCCTGTTGCTATCCCGTTGCCGAGCCGGTTGCCGGGGAAAACCCCGAAACTATCAGCTTTTCTCCCTTATAACAACCAAAACAACAGAAAAATAAAAGAAAAGTATAAATAGTAACCATCGCCAGATTGAGATTGTTTGCAAGGTCTTTTGAAGCCCGTTGCCGGACTTCGTTGCCGACACCCTCTGTCTGGCTATTTTCATGTATGGAGGATAACTGCCTATGGCAAAAAACAAAACAGAGATTCATGTGACCACTGTATTTGACGGGGAACTGGACGCAACCGATGTGTTCGTCAGCCTGATTTCCCAGAAATACGGTAAAATAAATACAAAAGAATATCTTGCTAAAAAGAAAGATATAGGCTATAATGAAGATGAGGTTCAAAAGAGCCAGATACCGTCTGGATTGTGTGGGTAAATGGCTATGATGAACGAAATGGAATACAGAACAATCGGTTCGGCACTTGCCGGGGGCTATCGTGCGGCGGTCTATTGCAGGCTGTCAAAGGACGATGACCTGCAAGGCGAAAGTGCCAGTATCGCCAACCAGCGGGATATGCTGGAAAAATACTGCGAAAAGCAGGGATGGGAGGTTGTGGCAGTCTATCAGGACGATGGCTTCACAGGTCTTAATATGGAGCGTCCTGATTTACAGAGGATGTTGAGAGCTATTGAGCGCAGGCAAATCAACCTTGTCATCACGAAAGACCTCAGCCGACTGGGGCGTAACTATCTGCAAACCGGGCATTTGATTGAGGACTTTTTCCCAAGAAACGGTGTCCGCTATATTGCCATGAATGACGGTATCGACACCCTGCGGGATAACAACGATATCGCCCCGTTCAAGAATATCCTGAATGAGATGTACAGCAAGGATATTTCCAAGAAAGTCCATTCCTCTTATCTTCTGAAAGCGCAGAAAGGACAGTTTACCGGGTGTCTTGCCCCGTTTGGGTATCGGAAAGACCCGGAGGACAAAAACCATCTGCTCATTGACGAGGAAACCGCCCCGATTGTGCGGCTGATTTTCGGATATGCCCTGAACGGTCATGGTCCGAACTATATCCGCAGACGGCTGGAGGAAGAAAAAATCCCCTGCCCCACATGGTGGAACCGGGAACGGGGGCTTCGCAACACCCGAACCAAATGGGAAAAGAAAGACCCGGAAAACGGGCGGTATATGTGGGACTTCTCCGTTATCAAAGACCTTTTGATGAATCCCGTCTACACCGGTGCGATTGCTTCCCAGAAAAAAGACTACCGTTTCAAAATCGGCACAATTGGGGAAAAGAAGCCGGAGGACTGGATTGTGGTGGAGGGACAGCATGAACCGCTGATTGACCGCATGAGCTTTGACATTGTGCAGAACAAGCTGAAATCCCGCCAGCGTCCGGGGCAGACCGATGAAATCAGCCTGTTTGCCGGATTGTTAAAATGCGGCGAGTGTGGGAAGTCGCTGACGGTACGCTACACAAACGCAAAACATCCCCAGCGGATTTATTCCTGCAAGACCTACAACGCCTTTGGAAAGAACCACTGCACCCAGCACCGGATTGACTATGACACCCTTTACAGCCATGTGCTGCGGAAAATCCGGGAATGTGCCAGAGCTGCCCTGATGGACGGGGAAGCGGTTGCCGACCGCCTGACCAATACCTGTGAAGCAGAGCAGCGGGAACAGCGGGAAGCAATGGAACGCTCCCTTACAAGGGACGAGGAACGGATTGAGGTTCTGGACAAAATGGTCATGCGGCTTTATGAGGATATGATTGCAGGGCGTATCAGTGAGCAGAATTTCAACACCATGCTGGAAAAGACACAGACCGAGCAGACGGAGCTTAAAGCAAAAGTGTCCGAGGGCAGAAAGCGGCTGTCTGATGAAGTCCAGCTTGCCAATGACGCAAAACAATGGGTGGAAGCCATTCAGGAATATGCCAACATCACAGAGCTGGACGCAGCCACCCTTAACCGCTTAATCAAAGAAATCGTCGTGCATGAACGCATTGACGAAGATAAAACAAGACACATTTCTATCGAAATTCATTTTAATCTCAAACCCATCCCGGAGGTGGAACAGGTCACTGCCTGACCTGTCCCGCCGGGACGGTTCTCTAAAAAACACCATATAGATTTTTTGTACGCCGCCGCCCGCCATCGAGCAGAGTTTTACACCTAATTGGGGATAAAACAGCTCATGGCTGGCGGCGGCGTTGCTCTGGTGGGCATCACCCTGATTCCTCTGCTGTCTGGTCTGTTCGGCTAATTCGCTCTCGCAATAAACACAGTTTGACCCATAAGTACGCCAGTAAATTAACTCTCGCCGCAGCTTACGGCGCTTTAACAAATGGATTTCAGGTGTGTGCAGGGTCGCTTTTTTCAAACCAAAGGAGATTTTACTATGGAATTCTTTAACAGTGCAGTGGACGTTCTGAAGACTCTGGTGGTTGCTCTGGGTGCCGGTCTGGGCGTGTGGGGTGCTGTGAACCTCATGGAAGGTTACGGCGGCGATAACCCCTCTGCCAAGAGTCAGGGAATGAAGCAGCTCATGGCTGGCGGCGGTGTTGCCCTGATTGGCATCACTCTGATCCCCCTGCTGAGTGGTCTGTTCGGCTGATCTTTTCCGGGCGGCGTTTGCCGCCCCGTACATATTTACTTGCAAGCATTTCCAGCCCCTCCGTGGCAAACGGATTCTTATTATAAAGAGGAAACGCATTGCAAATCGAATATTCACCTTTATTTTGAAAGGATGGTGCTATTATGCAGATTCTGACTCACCTTATTTTTCTGCTCAACCTGCTCAAGACCCTTATCAACCATTTTTCTTGATGGGTGGTGGCGCTGAGTGGAAACTGTTCTCAAAGCAATCTCCGATTGGATCAAGTCACTGCTGACAGCGGCGATCATGTCCAATCTCTCCGGCTTGTTTGATGACGTCAACACCCAAGTGGGCAACATCGCACAGCAGGTCGGCACCAAACCATCCAATTTTGAACCGCGCGTTTTCGCTATGATCGAGGCGTTGTCCCGGAACGTAGTGCTTCCCATTGCAGGCGTGATTCTGACCTTCATCGCCTGTTATGAGTTGATCGAGATGATCACACAGCACAACAACATGGCACAATTTGAGCCTGCGCTGCTGATGAAATGGATCTTCAAAACTTCCATTTCGGTCTGGATGATCTCCAACACTTTCGATATCATCATGGCGGTGTTCGACGTGACGCAGCAGGTGGTGGCAAATTCCAGCGGCATTATTTCCGGCAACACAAGGGTCAACGACATCGGGCTTTCCATGCTGCAATCCAGCATGATGCAGATGGACGTAGGCCCACTGTTCGGGCTGTTCTTGCAGTCCTTCTTCATCGGCATCACTATGCGCATCCTGTCCATCGTGATTTTCGTCATCGTCTACGGAAGAATGATTGAGATCTACATGATGGTCAGCCTTGCCCCGGTGCCCATGGCAACATGGGGCAACCACGAGCAATCCCATGTGGGACAGAACTATCTTCGTTCTCTGTTCGCGCTGGGATTTCAGGGTTTCCTGATTCTGATCTGCGTGGCGATCTACGCTGTTCTGCTCCAGAATGTTGCAATATCCGGGGATGCCATCAACTCGATCTGGAGCATCGTGGGGTACACGGTGCTGCTCTGCTTCTCGCTGTTCAAGACCAGCTCTGTCGCCAAAACTCTGCTGGGTGCCCATTGATTCGGAGGTGAAATTTTGGCAGCTTATATTTCCGTGCCGCGCGATTTCAGCAAGGTGAAGTCCAAAGTAGCCTTCAACCTGACCGCCCGGCAGCTTATCTGTTTTGGTGCAGCGGCAGTCGTAGGCGTGCCGCTGTTCTTTGTTCTGCGGGACACCGCTGGCAATTCCGGTGCTACCCTCGGCATGATGGCGGTCATGCTGCCCATGTTCTTTCTGGCCATGTACCAGAAAAACGGTCAGCCGGCTGAAAAGATCCTGCGGTACTACTTTCAGGCGCGCTTTGTTCGCCCGAAGGTGCGTCCGTACCAGACCCGCAATTACTATGCACTGCTTGTGAAGGGAGATGACGCCCATGATTCCGTTTCTGAAAAAGAATAAAGACGGCAAAAAGCCGCCCAAGCCCACAGTGCCCCACACGGCACAGGAAAGCATCCCGTTCCAGCGGATGTTTGAGGACGGTACCTGCCGTGTCCGTCCCGGCTACTACACCCGCACCATCCAGTATCAGGATATCAACTATCAGTTGGCGCAGCAGGAGGACAAGACCGCCATCTTTGAGGAATGGTGCAGTTTTCTCAACTTTTTCGACAGCTCTATCCACTTTGAGCTGTCCTTTGTGAATACCGCCACCGATTCGGCAGACTTTGAAAAGTCCATCCGCATCCCGTACCAGCAGGATGGCTTTGACGATGTGCGCGCCGAGTACAGCCAGATGCTGCGGCAGCAGCTTTCCAAGGGCAACAACGGCTTGACAAAGACCAAGTTCCTGACCTACGGCATCGAGGGCGACAGCATGGCGCAGGTCAAGCCGCGGCTGGAGCACATCCAGAACGACCTGATGAACAACTTTCACAGGTTGGGCGTTCTGGCAAAGCCGCTGGACGGTACGGAGCGCCTGCGGCTGATGCACGGGATGCTGAACATGGACGGTGCCAACAAGTTCCACTTCAACTGGAAAGACCTTGTAAAAAGCGGCCTTTCCGTAAAGGATGCCATTGCACCCACTGCACTGGCGTTTAAGAACAGCCGTACCTTTCAGATGGGCGGCATCTTCGGGGCGGTCAGCTTCCTGAATATCACGGCTTCTGACCTGAGTGACCAGTTGCTGAAGGATTTTCTGGACATGGATTCCAGCCAGATCGTTACCATGCACATCCAGTCTGTTGACCAGAACAAGGCCATCAAAACCATCAAGCACACCATCACCGAACTCGACCGCAGCAAGATCGAAGAGCAGAAAAAAGCTGTTCGCGCCGGATACGACATGGACGTGCTGCCGTCTGATTTGGCGACTTATGGGCGGGACGCAAAAGCCCTGCTGAAAGAATTGCAGAGTCAGAACGAGAGAATGTTTTTGGTGACGTTCCTTGTCCTGAACACCGGCAAGACTGAGCAGGAACTGGAAACCAACGTGTTTCAGGCGGTCAGCATTGCGCAGAAGCACAACTGCGAATTATGCCGCCTTGATTTTCAGCAGGAGCAGGGGCTGATGAGCAGCCTGCCGCTGGCAGACTGCCAGATCGAGATTCAGCGCGGCCTGACCACCAGCAGTACGGCAATTTTTGTGCCGTTTACCACGCAGGAACTGTTCGATAACGGCAAGGAAAGCCTGTATTATGGCTTGAACGCCCTGTCCAACAACCTGATTATGGTTGACCGCAAAAAGCTGAAGAACCCCAACGGTCTGATTTTGGGCACTCCCGGTTCCGGTAAATCCTTCAGCGCAAAGCGTGAGATCTGCAATGCGTTCCTCGTGACGGACGATGATATCATCATCTGCGACCCGGAAGCAGAGTACGCTCCGCTGGTGGAGCGTCTGCATGGGCAGGTCATCCACATCAGCCCTGCCAGCACCCAGTATATCAACCCGATGGACATCAACAGCAACTATTCGGAAGAGGATAACCCGCTGGCTTTGAAAGCCGACTTTGTACTGTCCCTGTGCGAACTGGTGGTGGGCGGCAAAGAAGGGTTACAGCCGGTGGAAAAGACGGTCATTGACCGCTGCGTCCATGTAATCTATCGCAAGTATTTCGAGAATCCCACCCCAGAAAATATGCCGCTGTTGGAAGATCTGTACAACGCCCTGCTGACGCAAGACGAACCGGAAGCACGCCATGTGGCGGCTGCGCTGGAAATCTACGTCAAGGGCAGTTTGAACATTTTTAACCACCACACCAACGTGGATATCAATAACCGCATTGTCTGTTTTGACATCAAGCAGCTTGGCAAGCAGTTGAAGAAACTCGGTATGCTTATCGTACAGGATGCCGTGTGGGGGCGCGTGACCGCCAACCGCAGTGCCGGAAAATCCACCCGGTACTATGCAGACGAGTTCCATTTGCTCTTGAAGGAAGAGCAGACTGCCGCTTATTCTGTGGAGATTTGGAAGCGTTTCCGTAAGTGGGGCGGCATCCCGACAGCCCTAACGCAGAACGTCAAAGATCTGCTGGCAAGTCCCGAAGTATCGAATATTTTTGAGAACTCGGACTTTGTGTATATGCTCAATCAGGCCAACGGAGACCGACAGATTCTCGCAAAGCAGCTCAACATCTCGCCCCATCAGCTTTCCTATGTGACCCACTCCGGCGAAGGTGAAGGGCTGCTGTTTTTCGGTAACGTGATCCTGCCCTTTGTTGACCACTTCCCGAAAGACCTTGAACTCTACCGCATCCTTACGACCCGCCTTTCCGAAGTCGCGGAGGCGCAAAAGCATGAGTGAGAAACAGCCGAAGCTGAAATTCGAGGAGGAAAAGGAGCGCACGGCTACACGCTCCCCTCCGAAAAAGTCTAAAGTGGAGCAGTCGGTGCCCAAAAAGCAGAAACTGAAACAGGATGCAGACAAAGCTGCGGAGAAATCCCAGCATCTGCGTTTTGGCAAAGCCGAGATCACCCCGGATGAAGCATCCCGCATGACAAAGCAGCAGAAACGTGCTATGTATGCCGCCGCTGCCGCCCGGTCTGCGGTGCATCGGGAGGTTGACCAGTACGAGGACGATAATGTGGGCACGCAGGCTTTAAGCGAGGGCGAAAAAGCCGCTGAGACTACCCACGATATTTCCAAGAGCCGTTACGCCAGAAAGCTGAAAAAGAAAGCCAAGATGCAAGGCAAGAAAGGCGCCCGAACCGCAAAATCTTTCCCGCAGGAGCCGACTGCGGCACAAGATGCAGGCGCATCCTGCACCGGCGAGGGCGGCTCCAACTGGCTCTCACGATGGCGGCAGAAACAGGATATTCAGAAAAGCTACCGTGCCGCAACCCGGTCGGGCCGCACAGCGGCGCAGACCGCAGGCGGTCAGAAAGCTGCATCTGGTGGTGTTCCTGCTGCAAAGTCCGGCATGGAGCAGGTCATCGACAAAGGAAGATTGGTGGTCAGCACCGCAGTCAACGGCATTGCCAATTTTGCAAAGAGCAACGCACACGTTCTTTTGATCGTGGGCGTTTTTCTTTTGCTCCTGCTGCTGGTCATGTCAGCGTTTTCGTCCTGTTCCATTCTGTTCTCCGGCACCACGCAGGTATCTGGGCAGACCATTTACACCGCAGAGGACCGGGACATCCGGGGAGCCGAAACCGACTACAAGAAGCTGGAAAAGGAACTGGATAAAAAGATCAAGCGTACCCCCACCGACCACCCCGGCTATGACGAATACCGATACCATCTGGATGCTATTGAGCACGACCCGTGGCAGTTGACTTCGTTTCTGACCACGCTCTATGACGACTACACCCGCAGCGAGGTGCAGGCAAAACTCAAGGAGACGTTTGCCAAGCAATACAAGCTGACCACATGGGTGGAAGTCCAGACCCGGTACCGCACGGTAGTGATGATCGACATTTTTACTGGCATCCCCTACACCGTGCAAGTCCCCTATGAGTATCGAATTTTTCACACAAAGCTGGTGAATAAAGGGCTGGAGGTCGTTATCCGGGAGGAACTGGACAACGACCAGTGGAAACGGTACGAAATTTTTCAAGATACCTTGGGTGGCAGACCTTACCTCTTTAATGGCGGACTGCCGCCCGGTGGCTCCGATGGCTCCGGCTCACCGGGCATCGACTATCAGGTTCCGGCAGAAGCCCTAACCAACAGCGAATTTGCCGCCATCTACAAGGAAGCCCAAAAGTATGTGGGCACAGCTTACGTCTGGGGCGGTTCCACCCCGGAAACAGGCTTCGATTGCAGCGGCTATGTCTGCTGGGTCTACAATCAGAACGGCTACGATGTGGGGCGCACTACGGCAAACGGTCTGTGGAACAAAAGCCAGCACATTTCCGAAGCCGAGGCAAAACCCGGCGACCTTGTTTTCTTCGAGGGAACGTATGATACCCCCGGAAAAAGTCATGTGGGCATCTACCTCGGCAACGGCATGATGGTGTCCGCTGGCGATCCCATCAAGTACGCAAACATTCACTCGTCCTACTGGGAGAAGCATCTCGCCGGGTTCGGACGGCTTTCAAAATGATTGGAGGAGTTTTATGAGCGAAAAATCGGATAAGCTGCGAGCGATGCTGGAAAAAGAGAAGGAACGCCGCATCAAACTGAACAACCGCATTGAGATCCTGGAGCGGCGCATTCAGGAAGAGGATTCTGCCGAGGTCAACGAGATGGTGCGGACTGCAAAGGTCACGCCGGAACAGCTTGCCGCCCTGCTGCGGCAGTCGGCCACCACTACCCCGAACCCGGCTGCGCTGTCCGCTGTGGGTGCAACTTTTGAGAAGGAGGTCGGTGCAGATGAAGATTAAGAAACTGGGTGCGCTGTTGGTATCGGCGGCACTGTGCGCTGGTATGGCGGCTCCTGCCTTTGCCTTCGAGGGCGAAGCCGCCCCCGTGGAGCAGCCTGTTCTGCCGGAAGTCGTGGAGGAAGATGTTGTCACAGTCACGGATGAAACCGCTGGTGCCCTGACCCCGGAGGGCAACCTGACGCTGGTAGACGACTACCACACCGACTATTCCGATGGCAGCGGTC